>NC_017910.1:693120-1386241 GCF_000262305.1 Shimwellia blattae DSM 4481 = NBRC 105725 | reverse complement strand
TTGACACCCTGCCCTGGTATCAGAAAATCACCGATTATCTGTGGCACATTACCCTGCCGGTGCTGGCAACGGTGATTAGCGGTTTCGCGACCCTGACCATGCTGACGAAAAACGCCTTTATGGATGAGATTCGCAAGCAGTATGTGGTCACCGCCCGGGCCAAAGGGCTGGATGAACAGCAGATCCTCTGGCGCCACGTGTTTCGCAACGCCATGCTGCTGGTTATCGCCGGGTTTCCCGCCACCTTTATCAGCATGTTTTTTACCGGCTCGCTGCTGATTGAGGTGATGTTCTCCCTTAATGGCCTGGGGCTGCTGGGCTATGAGGCGACCATCTCCCGGGACTACCCGGTTATCTTCGGCACCCTGTATATTTTCACCCTGATTGGCTTACTGATGAATATTCTCAGCGATCTCACCTACACCCTGGTTGATCCCCGTATTGACTTTGAGAGGCGCGGATGAGCCCGGTAAACCAGGCCCGCTGGGCCAGATTTCGCCATAACCGCCGGGGGTACTGGTCCCTGTGGATTTTTGCCACCCTGTTTGTGCTGAGCCTGTTTTCTGAGCTTATCGCCAACGACCGGCCCCTGGCGGTGCACTACCAGGATCGCTGGTACTTCCCGGCATTCACCCAGTACGCAGAGAGCGATTTCGGCGGCCCGCTCACCACCCGGGCAGACTACCAGGATCCCTGGCTGCGCCAGCGCCTGGAGCAGCACGGCTGGGTGCTCTGGGCGCCGGTGCGCTTTAGCTATAACACCATCAATTTTGCCACCCGGAGCCCGTTCCCCTCCCCCCCTTCGGCCACCAACTGGCTGGGGACCGACGCAAACGGCAGCGATGTGCTGGCCCGCATTCTGTACGGCACCCGCATCTCCATTCTGTTCGGGCTGATGCTGACATTATGCACCAGTGTCCTGGGCGTTATGGCCGGGGCGGTACAGGGCTACTACGGGGGAAGGCTGGATCTCTGGGGGCAGCGCTTTATTGAGGTCTGGTCCGGCATGCCGACACTGTTTCTGATTATTCTGCTCTCAAGCGTTGTTCAGCCCGGTTTCTGGTGGCTGCTGGGGATCACCGCCCTGTTTGGCTGGATGTCGCTGGTCGGTGTGGTACGCGCGGAATTTCTGCGCACCCGTAACTTTGACTATATCCGCGCGGCACAGGCTATGGGGGTCAGTGACCGGGTGATTATTCTGCGCCATATGCTGCCTAACGCCATGGTCGCCACCCTCACCTTTTTGCCGTTTATTTTATGCGGATCTATCTCTACGCTGACCTCGCTGGATTTTCTCGGCTTCGGGATGCCGCTGGGCTCGCCCTCTCTCGGGGAGCTGCTGCTACAGGGGAAAAACAACCTGCAGGCCCCCTGGCTTGGGATCGCCGCCTTCTTTACCCTGGCGATTTTGCTCTCGCTGCTGATTTTTATTTTTGAGGCGGTGCGCGATGCCTTCGACCCGTCAAGGAGCCGTTAAGATGACCGCCCCCCTGCTACGTATCGATCAGTTATCTGTCGCTTTTCGCCAGGCCGGGCAGCTGCACCAGGTGGTGAATGAGGTGTCGCTCCAGGTCGATGCCGGGGAGACCCTGGCGCTGGTGGGCGAATCCGGCTCCGGGAAAAGCGTTACCGCCTTGTCCGTTTTGCGCCTGTTACCGGAGCCGCCCGCCTGCTACCCGGGCGGGGAGATTTACTACCGCGACCAGCCGCTGCTGCGGGCGCCGGAGAAGATCCTGCGCCAGATCCGCGGGAATAAAATCGCCATGATCTTCCAGGAGCCGATGGTCTCGCTCAACCCGCTGCACACCCTGGAAAAGCAGCTTTATGAGGTGCTGTCCCTGCACCGGGGCATGCGTAAAGAGGCGGCCCGGGGCGAGATCCTCGACTGCCTGGATCGGGTGGGGATCCACAACGCCCGCCAGCGGCTGGCGGATTACCCGCACCAGTTATCCGGCGGTGAGCGCCAGCGGGTGATGATCGCCATGGCGCTGCTCACCCGCCCGGAGCTGCTGATTGCCGACGAGCCCACCACCGCTCTGGATGTGGCGGTACAGGCCCAGATCCTGCGCCTGCTGGCGGAGCTGAAACAGGAGCTCAATATGGGGCTGCTGTTTATTACCCACAACCTGAACCTGGTAAAACGCCTGGCGGACAATGTGGCCGTGATGCGCCAGGGCCGCTGTATTGAGCACAACAGCTGCGCGCAGTTATTCAGCGCCCCGCAGCACCCCTGGACCCGCAAGCTGATCGCCGCCGAGCCCACCGGCGAGCCCAATCCGCTGCCTGCCGGTACGCCGCCGCTACTGGAAGTGGCAGATCTCCAGGTGCGCTTTGCCGTCCGGCGGGGATTACTTAAACGTATTCAGGGTTACCACTACGGCCTCCGGCAGCTGAGTTTTACGCTGCGCCCGGGAGAGTCGCTGGGTCTGGTGGGGGAATCCGGATCCGGTAAGAGCACCACCGGCCTTGCGCTGCTGCGCTTAATTCCGTCTCTCGGGAAAATGACCTTCGACGGTATGCCGATCAGCGACTGGGGGCGCAAGCAGATGCTGCCGGTACGCCCGCGCATCCAGGTGGTGTTTCAGGATCCGAACTCATCACTCAACCCGCGGCTTGATGTCTTACAGATTATTGAAGAAGGGTTACGGGTGCATCAGCCGGCGCTGAGTGCCGCACAGCGGGAGGCGCGGGTCATTAGCGCCATGAATGAGGTGGGGCTGGATCCACAAACCCGCCACCGCTACCCGGCGGAGTTTTCCGGGGGCCAGCGCCAGCGTATCGCCATTGCCAGAGCGCTGATTTTAGAGCCTCAGCTGATTATTCTGGATGAGCCCACATCGTCACTGGATCGCTCAGTGCAGGCGCAGATCCTGCAACTGCTGAAATCGCTCCAGCGTACACACCGGCTGGCTTATATTTTTATCAGTCACGATCTGCAGGTGGTCCGCTCTTTGTGCCACCAGGTGGTGGTCCTGCGCAAGGGCGAAGTGGTGGAACAGGGAGAGTGTGCGCGTGTGTTCGCCGCCCCCCAGGCGGAATATACCCGGCGGTTACTCAACCCGCTCTGAGTCTCAGAACGGGTTAGTGGCGGAAAAAGACTCCGCAATGGCCACGCCAAAATTTTTCAGCCGACAGGTGGCGGTGCATTCGTCCTGGCTGTTTACAAACAGGCAGGGCTCCCCTTCACACTCAAGCACGGAGCTGTCCACGGCAATATCCGTAAGCGCCTGGCTCAGGCTGTACATTACCGGCCAGGCGTTTTCGTCACTGGGGCTGAGCAGCTTAAGGCCCACCAGGCACCCTTCACAACCTGACGCCGGTTGCGGAATCGGTTCAACTTTTGAACCAGTAAAACCCGCCAGCCAGCGATAGCTCTGAGGCAGGCGGTGGATAATTGAAAGTTGTAAAGTATTCACAGCAGATTCCCCGGAAGCGTGACGCAAAAAATCATCAATGTCCCTACGCCTGGCGTTAACACATTGTATGCAGACTTTATTTTCTGGTTTGCCAGTCCATTTAGCGGCGACCTCGTAAACATACATATCATTAACAATATAATGATTTTTATGCAACCAACTCGTTACTGGCGCTATATGTACCTTTTTTCGAGATCTATCTCAACTTTTTTCACTACATTATTTAGCTTTTTGTTATGAACAGAGTTACAAATTCGAAACAATTGTAGTCTTCCTGGCGGTTTTTTTCTTGATATGGATTAATGAAAAGGGCGAGATCTCGCCCTTCAGGCAGGTTTTTGCGCACTCAGGCCCGGCGGGCCGCAAGCCAGAACCAGACCGAGCAGCTGGCGCAAATCGCAATCGAGCACACCATCGGCCAGGCGGAGCGGAAATCCGCCAGCGAGAGCAGCGCCCCGGTCAGGGCGCCAATACCGAAGCGGAACGTCCCGGCCAGTGACGATGCAGTCCCCGCCATGTGGGGGAACTCATCAAGGATCACCGCCATCGCGTTAGAGGAGACCATCGACACGCAGCCCACAAACGCCGCCACACCCAGCACCATTGACCAGAACCCCAGCCCGAGCAGCAGGCTCACCACCAGCCACAGCGCCATACCCAGCTGAATAAGCAGCCCGGCGCTGAACATCCGCAGCGGCCCAATCCGGCGCACAAAGCGGCTGTTAAACACCGTCACCAGGAATAAAAAGGCGATATTCAGGGCAAAGTAGTAGCCAAAATGCTGGGGAGCCACATGGTTGAGTTCGATGTAAACAAACGGCCCGGCGCTGAGAAACGAAAACATCCCGGCGAAGCTGAAACCACTGGCCAGCATATAGCTCAGCACCCGTTTATGGCGAAACAGGGTGGCGAAGTTTGTAAGCGTAGTGTACAGATGAAACGGCTGGCGCCGCTCCGGGGGGAGGGTCTCATCAATAAAAAAGTAGATAAGGCCCGCCGCCGCCAGCGCTGCCGCCGCGAGGATCCAGAAAATCACATGCCAGGAGGCCCAGACCAGTAGCGCCCCGCCAATCATCGGGGCCAGTAACGGGGCAATCGTTGTCACCAGCATCACAAACGACATCATGCGCGAAAACTCCTCCTTCGGATAGATATCGCGCATCAGGGCATTAATCACCACGCTGGCTGCCGCCGCTGCCAGACCATGCAGCAGGCGCATAGTGATCAGCTGATCAATAGAATTGGCCAGCGCACAGGCCACCGCCGCCACCGCAAAGATAAGGATCCCGCCAAGGATCACCGGCTTGCGGCCCAGGCTGTCTGCCAGGGGGCCATAAAAGAGCTGGCCAACAGCGAAACCAAAGATATACGAGCTCAGCGTCATCTGCGCGCTACCGGCAGAGACATTAAACTGGCTGGCAATCACCGGCAGCGCAGGCAGATACATATCGATGGACAGCGGCATCAGCATTGCCAGCAGCCCGAGAATAAAAATAATACCCAGTGACGATTGCTTACTGGTAGTCACGAACCTCTCCTGTGCGGTTAATTAACGGGGCCAGACACTGGCAATCTCTTCGCTGGTCAGTGGGCGGTACTCACCCGGTTCCACATCCAGTGCTATCTGGCCAATCCGTTCGCGGTGCAGCGCCACAACGTGGTTGCCAACAGCGGCGAACATCCGTTTCACCTGGTGGTAACGGCCCTCGCTGATAGTCAGCCGTACCTCGGTCGGGGTGATAACCTCCAGCTGTGCCGGTTTGGTCGGTTCTTTTTCGTTATGCAGCATCACGCCCCGGGCAAACTGCTCTGCCACCCCGTCTGCCAGGGGCTGATCCAGGGTAACCAGATAGGTTTTTTCACAGTGGTGACGGGGTGAGGTGATCCGGTGTGACCACTGACCATCGTCGGTCATCAGCACCAGGCCGGTGGTGTCCATATCCAGACGCCCGGCGGCGTGCAGCTTATGGGCGGCGGGCTCATCAAGGAAAAACAGCACCGTGGGATTTTCCGGATCGTCCGTTGAGCACACATAGCCCTGGGGCTTGTTCAGCATAAAATAACGCGGCCCCTGGTGCTGGGTCAGCGCGTTGCCGTCATATTCAACCTGGTGTTCCGGCAGTAATTTAAAACCGGCATCGCGGACAATTTCACCGTCGACAGTAACCAGTCTGGCGCGGATTTCACGGTTGGCGATAGCACGGCTGATGCCGAGCTGGTGGGACAGAAACTTATCAAGTCGCATTGGGATATTGCCTGTTTTGCGCAAAAGTAGCCGGTATCGGCTGAAGAATACAGAAGAAGACAGCGGCACAGTATAGCTTCCCCCCCGCACGGGAGAAAGGCCGATCTTTCCGGCGGCTTCTGGCATAATACGCCGCTGAGTCCACCACATACCGGAAGCCATGTCCTTCACCCTACGCCCTTACCAGCAGGAAGCGGTAGATGCTACCGTGGGTTATTTTCGCACCCACGAGACCCCCGCCGTTATTGTTCTTCCCACCGGGGCCGGTAAAAGCCTGGTGATTGCCGAGCTGGCCCGCCTGGCCCGGGGGCGCGTGCTGGTGCTGGCCCACGTTAAAGAGCTGGTAGAGCAAAACCACGCCAAATACCTGGCGCTGGGGCTGGAGGCGGATATTTATGCCGCCGGGCTGGGGCGCAAAGAGAGCCAGGGGAAAGTGGTGTTCGGCAGCGTGCAGTCAGTGGCGCGCAATCCGCAGCACTTCGCCGGTGCCTTCTCGTTGCTGATTGTTGATGAGTGCCACCGCATCAGCGACGATAGCGACAGCCAGTACCAGCAGATCCTCAGCCATCTGCGCCAGCACAACCCCCGCCTGCGGCTGCTGGGGCTCACCGCCACCCCGTTCCGGCTGGGTAAAGGCTGGATTTACCAGTATCACTACCACGGTATGGTGCGCGGCGACGAGCGCGCCCTGTTCCGGGACTGCATCTACGAGCTGCCCCTGCGCTATATGATTAAGCACGGGTATCTGACCCCGCCAGAGCGCCTGGATATGCCGGTCGTGCAGTATGATTTCAGCCGCCTGCAGGCCCGGGAAAACGGCCTGTTCAGTGAGGCGGATCTCAACCGCGAGCTGCGCCAGCAGCAGCGTATTACCCCGCATATCATCAGCCAGATTGTGGAGTTTGCCCAAACGCGCCAGGGGGTGATGATCTTCGCCGCCACCGTGGAGCACGCCCGGGAAGTGACCGGCCTGCTGCCCGCCGCCAGCGCCGCGCTGATAACCGGCGACACGCCAGGGCCTGAGCGCGACCGGCTGATCACCGCCTTTAAAAACCGCGATTACCGCTACCTGGTTAATGTGGCGGTGCTGACCACCGGGTTCGACGCCCCCCATGTGGATCTGATAGCCATTCTGCGCCCTACCGAATCCGTGAGCCTGTATCAGCAGATTGTCGGGCGCGGGTTGCGCCTCTCCCCCGGGAAAACGGATTGTCTTATCCTCGACTACGCGGGTAACCCCCACGATCTCTATACCCCGGAAGTGGGCAGCCCGAAGGGCAAAAGTGACAACGTGCCGGTCCAGGTGTTTTGCCCGGCCTGCGGCTTTGCCAATACTTTCTGGGGGAAAACCACCGCCGATGGCACCATCACCGAACATTTTGGCCGCCGCTGCCAGGGCTGGTTTGAAGACGATGATGGCACCCGCGAGCAGTGCGATTACCGCTTCCGGTTTAAAAACTGCCCGGCCTGTAACGCCGAAAACGACATAGCCGCCCGCCGCTGCCACCAGTGTGACCAGGTGCTGGTGGATCCGGACGATATGCTAAAAGCAGCCCTGAAACTCAAAGATGCCCTGGTACTGCGCTGTAGCGGCATGACGCTACAGCCCGGAGAGGACAGTAAAGGCCCGTGGCTGAATGTGACCTACTATGATGAAGACGGCGCCGATGTCAGCGAGCGTTTTCGCCTGCAGTCACCGGCCCAGCGCACCGCCTTTGAGCTGCTGTTTTTGCGCCCCCACAGTAAGGCCCCCGGGGTGCCTCTGGTCTGGCATTCGGCCCGGGATATTGCCGCCCGCCCGGAGCTGCTGCGCCACCCGGATTTTGTCGTTGCCCGTAAGAAAGGGCATTTCTGGCAGGTGCGGGAAAAAATATTTGACTATCAGGGCCGCTACCGGCGCGCTAACGAGTTACGCGGTTAACCGGGAGGATGCAGAAATCCGCCCCCGGTGGCGCTTTTCGTTGCCCCGCCAGCACATTGCCGCTATAATGCCGCCCGCTCTTGCATCCGCAAGGCAGAAAACTTACCTGTTGCTGGGTCGCCTGTGACAGGCACTATTTATAGAGAGTTATCAATGTTTACTATCAATGCAGAAGTACGTAAAGCGCAGGGTAAGGGTGCGAGCCGCCGCCTGCGTGCAGCTAACAAGTTCCCGGCTATCGTTTATGGCGGTACTGAGGCACCTGTAGCTATCGAACTGGATCACGATCAGGTAATGAACATGCAGGCAAAACCTGAGTTCTACAATGAGCCGCTGACTCTGGTTATCGAAGGTAAAGAAGTTAAAGTTAAGCCTCAGGCTATCCAGCGTCACCCGTACAAGCCGAAACTGCAGCACATCGACTTCGTACGTGCTTAATCGCATGTGACACTGTCAGAAGAACGCCGCTTATGCGGCGTTTTTTTATGGCAGTAAAAACGGGCCTGCGCCCGTCTGAGATTATTTACTGCGCCGCTGTAGCTGATCGCGCAGGTTAGGCGGTGTGCCTTTGATGGTCAGCGTATCGGTTGCCGGATCCCAGAAAATACGCTCGCCCAGCAATAGCGCATCAAAATTAATGGTCAGCCCGCCGCCGCTTCCGGCATATTTGGTCAGCTGGCGCAGGGTGCTGCGGTCCGCCGGGAAGGTCTCTTCCAGCTCATAGCCCTGTGCGCTGGTAAACTCACTGAAACTCTGCTCACCAAACGTTGGCAGCTCACCGGATAACTCTTCCAGCGCGATCTCTTCCCCGGCCTGGAGTTGCTCATTACAGTAGCTGTAAACCTGCTGGCGTACGTTCTGGCGCTCGTTTTTGTCCAGTTGCGCCTCTGCGGTGAAGTCATCCACTGCCTGCAGCAGCCCCCGGTTCTGGGCTTTGGTATCCAGCCCTTCGCTGGCGCCGAGAAAATCCATAAAGAAATCGGCCACTTTGCGCCCTACCCGGCCTTTCAGGAAGGTCAGATACCGGCGCGACTCCGGGTTGGTTTCCCATTCAGTCAGATCGATGCGCGCCACAATATCCGCATGGTTGATATCCAGATAGTGGGTTGCGCTGATATCCAGCTCATCATTCACCCGCATACTGCTCAGATTATTCAGCACCGCCACCAGCAGATACTCCACCGCCAGATAGCGGTACTGGCAGAACAGCACTATCCCGCCGTCGGCAAAGGGGTATTTTGCCAGCTCATCCCGTAGCCGCCCGGTGGCCGCCCGGCTGAAGGCCAGAAAGTCATCCTCACCACTGCGGCATGCCCGCAGTGCCTGGGACAGTTCGCTCTCTTCGCTGAACACGCCATAGGCTTTGTTTTTGGCGCTGTATACCCGGTGCAGCTCAGCCATCATTTCAGTGACCGTGCCGTTTACCGGCAGTAATGACTCACGCAGAACCAGCTCCAGCTCTTGCTCACCGCGTTTTACTAATTGATGCAAAGCAATCTGGTCGATATCCAGACTCATGATAAACTCTCCTTCAGGGCGGGGCGGTATTCAACCACCACCGGCGGCTGTGTGCAACACCTGATAAAAATGCAGAAAAATATGCACTGCTACGGTAAGATATTGGCCTTTATTAAAATGAGTTGATAATCGATTTATGCCACAAACATCCCGTTACAGCGACGAGCGCGTTGAAGCGCTGTTAAGCGAACTGGCCAGCGTGCTGGAAAAACACAAAACCCCGGTTGATCTGTCATTGATGGTTCTGGGCAATATGGTGACTAACTTGATCAATTCCAGTATCGCACCGGCGCAGCGCCGTGCTCTGGCCCGCTCCTTTGCTGAAGCCCTGCAGTCTTCTGTTCACGAAGACAAAGCTCATTAAGGAATAGCGTAAAGACGTTATGGTGACCAACCGCCAGCACTATCGTGAAAAAGTCTCCCAGATGATCAG
The DNA here is from genome assembly GCF_000262305.1 of Shimwellia blattae DSM 4481 = NBRC 105725. Taxonomy (NCBI): domain Bacteria; kingdom Pseudomonadati; phylum Pseudomonadota; class Gammaproteobacteria; order Enterobacterales; family Enterobacteriaceae; genus Shimwellia; species Shimwellia blattae. The sequence continues at coordinate 1,376,708 of NC_017910.1, read as the reverse complement.
CTGGGGGCACTGGTTTGCGCTGTTTAATATTCTGCTTGCTATCGCTCTGGGAAGCCGCTACCTGCTGATTGCAGACTGGCCCACCACCCTGGCAGGCCGGATTTACTCGTGGCTGACCCTGGCGGGTCATTTCAGTTTTCTGGTCTTTGCTGCCTACATACTGGTGCTGTTCCCCCTCACCTTTGTGGTGAGATCCCAGCGGCTGATGCGCTTTTTGTCAGTGATATTTGCCACAACCGGGCAGACCTTACTGATTATCGACAGCGAAGTATTTACCCGTTTTCACCTCCACCTGAACCCGGTGGTCTGGGAGCTGGTCATCAACCCGGACAAGGGCGAAATGGCCCGGGACTGGCAGCTCATGTTTATCTGCGTGCCGGTGATTATGCTGGTGCAGTTGCTGGTGGCGAGCTGGAGCTGGCAAAAACTCCGCAGCCTGACCCGGCGGCGCAATTACGCCCGCCCGGTGGTGGCGCTCTTTATCCTGTCGTTCTTCGCCAGCCACATGATGTACATCATGGCGGATGCCAACTTCTACCGCCCGATAACCATGCAGCGCGCCAACCTGCCCCTCTCCTACCCGATGACGGCCCGCCGTTTCCTGGAGAAACACGGCCTGCTGAATGCGGACATTTACCAGCGTCGCCTGGTCGAACAGGGCAATCCGGATGCGGTCTCCGTCCAGTATCCGCTGAGTGAGCTCAGCTTCCGGGATCTCGGCGCCGGGTACAACGTGCTGCTGATTACCGTCGACGGGCTCAATTATTCACGCTTTACCGAGACCATGCCGGCCCTGGCCCGGTTTGCCAGCCAGAACGCCAGTTTTACTCAGCATATGAGCGCCGGTAACAATACCGATAACGGCATCTTTGGCCTGTTTTACGGTATCTCGCCCTCTTATATGGACGGCATTCTGGCCACCCGGACACCGGCTGCGCTGATAACCGGCCTGAATGAGCAGGGCTACCAGCTGGGGCTGTTTGCCTCTGACGGTTTCAGCAGCCCCCTGTACCGCCAGGCGCTGTTGTCGGACTTCTCGCTTCCGGGGCCCCGCAGCCAGTCAGACAGCGAGACCACCAGCCGCTGGCTCAACTGGTTTAACCGCTACTCCGGTGACGATAACCGCTGGTTCTCCTGGGTGGCGCTAAATGGCACCAATATCAGCCCCAGCCCGCAGGCTTATGATAACGCCTACGCAGCGGCGGCACGCGGCGTGGATAGCCAGATCCAGCGTCTGCTCACCCGGCTTGAAGAGAGCGGCCGGATGAATAACACCGTGGTGATTATTACCGCCGGGCATGGCCTGCCCACCCGGGCCCAGGCCGAAGAGAGCTTTGGCTGGGATCGCGCCCGTATCCAGGTACCGCTGGTTATTCACTGGCCGGGGGCCGGGGCGCAGCTGATCAGTAAACTTACGGACCACCAGGATGTAATGACCACCCTGATGCAGCGCCTGCTCCATGTGCAGACCGCGGCGGGTGAATACTCCCAGGGGGAAGATCTGTTCGCACCGGTGCGTAAGAACAACTGGGTAGTCAGCGCAGACAGCAATACTCTGGCGGTGACTACCCCCACGATGACGGTTGTGCTGGATAACAGCGGTAATTACCGGATGTATGACCTGCAGGGGCAGCGTATTCACGAAACCCGTCCGCATCTGGGGCTGCTGCTCCAGGTGCTGACCGATGAAAAACGCTTTATTGCTAACTGATTGATTATTTATAGCGCAATCAGTCAGCGGGGCTCTTGCATTCATTCGGGAAAACGGTATATTGCCTGCATCGCGTCGGCACGTAGCGCAGCCTGGTAGCGCACTGTCATGGGGTGTCAGGGGTCGGAGGTTCAAATCCTCTCGTGCCGACCAAATCATTCCACAAAAAACCCGCATTCTCTCTGAGTCTGCGGGTTTTTTGTTATCTGTGGTTCAGTGTGGCGTTATTCAGTAATGAAAACCTCCGCCGGAACGGCCACCGCCAACATGCTCCCCGCCCCCTAAGCCGTGAGCGCTGCGGCTACTGGCGGCGTTATTCGCGCCGTTGCCGGTCCCGTGTTCCGCGTGTCCACCGTCCCGGGCCTGAGCACTTCCCCCCTTCACCGGAGTATGAAACGCGCTGTTAAACGCCACCGCCACCTGAGTGTCGGCAGGCAGGGAGCCTGCGCTGACGATCCCCTGCGCCGTTTGCACTTTCGCCGACGGCGCAAGCGTAGCGGCCGCCACATTGATGGTCTCTGCCGGGTGGGTTTTCACCCCCGGCGTAATGGCCGCCATGCTACCGGTCACCGGGGTTTTCGCCGACAGCGACGGCGCCTGTGCCTGCTGCTCAGCGCTGCGCAGATCGGCATAGGCCTGCGCGCGGGCCGCCGCCGCACTATTCATCTGTGCTTCTGCCGCTGAGCCCACCACACCGGAGCCCGACCAGTGCGCTTCATTTTTATAGCTTCCTTCTGCGGCCGAATAGTTTCGCTCCGCATGGGCGACTGCCTCCCGCGCCTGTGACACATCCATCGCGTTAACAGAAAAAGAACAAGCCACAACAACACAGGCTGGAAATATTATTTTCATTTTGCATAGCCTTTAAAAACGTTGCTGGCATCCGTCACGGCGATTTTGCCGTTACGGTATACGATATAATTAAATAATCCCTGCTGATATACAGTGGCGTCTTTGGTTTTCTCTATTACCGCCGCCGGTTTTCCGTCTACGGTTAACCCGGTAGAGGTCATCACCAGTTTCATCCCTTCCCACTGCTTAACCTTCTTTGCTGCCTGGGCTTTTTGCGCCGGATACAGCGCCTGCGCATTCTCCATGGCCTGCTTTTCCGCCGCGGTATTTATCGCAGACTGGCGGTTTTGTTCAGCGATATAGCAGGCATCCCGGGATACGCCCTGAGCCTCGCACTCAGTCATGCGCTGAGCCGGTGAAGCACAACCCGCCAGCAGGGCGGAGCCAAGAACCGCCACAATCACTAAGTATTTAACATTCATCTATCATCACCATAAAATTATTAATACAGAGAAACTATTCAAAACAGATAAGTTTCTAACCGTAATTAACTTACCTCAGGATTATTTTTAGACGCGAATTAATTATTCTGGCCCGTGTATAAATCGCGACCACCGTTGATATACGTCAATTTCAGACTGTGCTAATTTTCATTCAAAAGTCATGATATATGCGAATAAAACAGCTCAGCGCGACGGCGACGGCGCCCCATCCAGCACCCCCCGGATAATCTGCCAGGCCGCCTGAATCCGTAGCGGATTGGGGTAGTTTTTATTTGCAAGGATAACCACCCCCACCTGCTCACGGGGAATAAACGCCACATATGTGCCAAAGCCATTTGTTGAGCCGGTTTTATGGACCCAGGATGCACTTACCGGGGGTTGCGGCGGCGTTATTTGCTGTACCGGCTGCGGCGCCAGCGCCACGCGGTTTTCACTGCCTTTCACCAGCACATCTTCAGCGACCGGCCAGTTGAGCATCTCCCAGCCCAGCCCCTGGTACATCTCCCCTGCCCGCCAGTAACGGCTCTGCGCCAGGCGGATCCCCTGTTGCAGGGTGGCATCCTGAACCTGCTCAGGGGCCATATTCGCCTCAACCCAGCGCGCCATATCAGCAACCGACGATTTAACACCGTAGCTTTCTGCATCCAGCATGCCGGGCGAAACCCGCAGCGGCCGGCCATCTTTATACCCCCAGGCATACCGGGCGGCCTCCTGTGCCGGCACACTCACCCGGCTGTGTTTTAGCCCCAGCGGGCGTAACACCCGCTGGTCCAGCAGTGCTGCAAATGACATGCCGGATGGCCGCGCCAGCAGCATGCCAAACAGGCCAATGCTGCTGTTAGCGTACAGCCGGGTCGTTCCCGGCGCCCACTGTGGCTGCCACTGGCGATAAAACGCCGCCAGCTGCGCCCGGGTGGTCACCGCATCCGGCACCTGGAGCGGCAGACCCCCTGCCGTATAGGTTGCCAGGTGCAGCAGCGTAATCCCCCGCCACCGGGGGCCATTCAGGGCGGTCCAGTATTTTCCGGCACAATCGTCCAGGGAAATGTCGCCACGCGCCACACTCTGCCCGCCAAGAACGCCGGTAAATGTTTTGCTGACCGAGCCCAGCTCAAAAAGGGTATCCGGGGTAACGGGCTGCCGGGTCGCCAGGGTGGCGTAACCCCAGGTGAACAGCTGCGTTTTTCCCTGGTAAATCACCGCCACCGCCATGCCGGGAATAGCCTGAGACTGGCGCAAAGGTTCGATGGTGTCATTCACCAGACGGGTAAGCTGTGGTGCAGAGAGTGCCGGTGCGGCCGCACAGGCTGCTGGCGCCAGGCCCAGCGCCAGCAGCAGAGAGAAACACGAGGTTATGGTTTTCATGGGTGGCGTAATATATCGCTGAAACAGAGCCTGAGTGTAACACAGCCGCTGCCGGCGATATGCGCCCGGTTCTTAGCGCTTCTTCTTGCGCCCCTGAACCGCCTTAAAACGGGGGTTGGATTTACAAATCACATATAAGCGCCCTTTGCGCCTTACCAGCTGGCAGTCACGGTGGCGCTGCTTTGCACTTTTCAGGGAATTAAGTACCTGCATTATTCACTCTCCTTTGCATCAAAAAAGCGCCCGTAGCGCTGCATAAACCGGGCGGAGCTCCCCTCTGTTTTACGGATCTTCTGCGCGCCGGTATAAAACGGGTGTGACGCAGAAGAGACATCCAGCGTCACGTAGGGGTATGTTTCACCGTCGAGGGTGATTTCACGCTCAGTAATGATGGTAGAACCGACTTTGAAATACTCATTGGCACTGGTGTCGTGAAACACCACTGTGCGGTAGTGCGGGTGGATGCCCTCTTTCATAACGCTATATCCTGTTTTCAGTTACCGGGTGCTTGTTATGTTATACCATAACAATTGCGCACTATACCGCCGCTGACCAGGGAAATGCAAGCCCCGCTGGCGCCTCCTGTCACCGGGGGACAAAAATTCACCAAAGGAGATAAAAAAACATAGCGTTACCGGCTAATAGCTGTTTTATTTTTCTGGATTTATTACTAGAATATTCTGACTTTATCGCGTTATTAATTCCCCCTGAAAACTATCCCCCTTATCAATAAACGTGCCGTATCAACGGATCATTACCGTTAATTACTTTTCCTTACCTGTAAATACACAAAATAACATTCTGGCCTTTACACTAGCGCTCCATGTTTAATTTAAACGCAACGGCCCTGATATGCCCTGAAGAGAAAATGAGAAAAATCACACCATTATTAATGTGCGTTGTGATTTCACTGTTTGCGACCTCTACCGCATGGAGTCAAACCAGCAGTCCGACAACAGAAAGTGAAATCACAAAGCACCTTGCCCAGGTGGCAACGGATCTTTATCTGACAGAACCCCAGCAGCTTGGCCTGTCAGACCAGGAAGAAAAAAACATTAACTGCATGATTGAAAACGTCTTTATGGAAGCGCGTGGTGAAGATAACCACGGTAAGCTGCTGGTGGCGAATGTGGTTATGAACCGCGTAAAGCACGATAACTGGCCATCAACCATTTGCGGTGTTGTGCACCAGCCCAGCCAGTTTTCCTGGACGGCCCATAAAAGCGGCCGCCAGACATTTAAGCGGGCAAAACGGAACATTACGCCGGAATATCGCAACGCCGTATCCACCGCCCTTTATGCCACGCTGTTTCAGGAAAAACCCGTCACCGACGCCACCTATTTTTACGCGCCGGCCGTGGTAAAAAACCCGCCTTCCTGGAGCCGCAGTAAGAAATTTAAACTGGTAGAAAAACACCAGAATCATTATTTCTTTAAACAGGTTAGCTGATTAAAAATATATTCCGCGCCGGGTGATCCGGTGCGGAATATATCGCAGGAAAAACAAGGCTACAGCAAAAAAATCGTCGCCAGACCAAGGAAGATAAAGAACCCGCCGGTGTCGGTGATCGCAGTGATCATCACGCTGGAGCCCACCGCCGGATCACGGCCAAATTTCACCATCCCCATAGGGATAATCACCCCCATGACCGCCGCCACCAGCAGATTAAGCACCATGGCCAGCGTCATCACCGCGCCGAGATCCGGATCCTGATACAGTAACCAGGTCACACAGCCCATGATCCCGCCCCAGACCAGGCCATTAACCAGCGCCACCCCCATTTCACGCAGGATCAGAAAGCGAAAGTTCCCCGGCTGGATCTGGTGCAGCGCCATCGCGCGCACAATCATGGTAATGGTCTGATTACCGGTATTACCGCCAATCCCGGCGACAATCGGCATCAGCGAGGCCAGCGCCACCAGCTGTGAAATGGTATGTTCAAAGCCATCTATCACCCGGGAGGCGATAAACGCAGTACACAGATTAATCGCCAGCCACGCCCAGCGGGTTTTGACCGCCCGGGTGACCGGGGCGAAGACATCCTCTTCGGCACTCAGCCCCCCCATGCGGCGCAGATCGTTTTCTGTCTCTTCAAAGACCACATCCACAATCTCATCTACCGTCAGGCGCCCCATCAGCTTACCGGCCTGATCAACCACGGCGGCACTCAGCAGGTTGTCGCGCTCAAAGGTACGGGCCGCCTGCTCGTCGCTGTCTTGCGGGGAGAAGGTCACCGGCGAGGATTCCATCACCTCACTGACCAGGTGCTGGCTGTCGTTAAGCAAAATGGTGCTGAGCCGCAGCTCCCCGTGGAGAACTTTGTCACGAGTGGTAACAAACAGTTTATCGGTGTTAACCGGCATCTTCCCCAGGCGGCGCAGATAGCGCTGCACCACCGACAGGGTGACATCCGGGCGCACGGTTATTACCTCAAACTCCATCAGCGAGCCAACGCTGTGCCGGTCGTAATGGATAACCTGGCGTACCCGCGCCCGCTCTCTGGCGGGCAGCGTTGCCATCAGACGCCCGAGCAGGTTGCGGGGCAGATGCTGGGCCAGGTAGAGCTGCTCGTCAATGTCCAGGGTGGAGAGCACATGGAGCAACGCCTTGTCGCTCATTTCGTCGATCAAATCTTCCCAGACGTTTTCGGAGGCCTCCACCAGCACTTTACCGCGCTTATCGTCGCCTATCAGGCTCCACAGGGCGTGGCGCTCCTCCGGGGGAAGGGATTCCAGGGTATCGGCCAGATCGGCCGCAGGCAGATGGCTTGCCAGCACCCCCACTTCGTCAATATCGCGTAACAGCTGATCCGGCGCCTGGCGTTCAGGCGCTGTCAGCTCTCCCAGCAGCGCAGAGGTTACCGCCCGGTCGGCAGACAACAAATACAGCAGGCGGGCGCGCTGATCCGCACGCTGCCGGGCACTATTTTTTGAGATAACAGACATCCGGTTTCTATCCATGCTCGCGTGATCCGGGCTGCCGCTGGCGGGCCCGTGAGTATGCTGCTCACTATAACGTGACCCCTGGTAAAAATAACAGGCTGTAAAATGAAGAATTTACCCCGGGCACGGATCGATAAGACTCATCCGCCCCGGGGATGGCATCAGCTACCGGTCCGGGCGACCGCATCCCGGGAGGCCAGCTCCCGCTCGTGGCCGGTCAGCTCAGAGAGCTGCCCCTGGCGCATCTCCAGCAGCCGGTCGGCGTGGATAAAATAGTGATCGTCATGGCTGATGGCGAAAATCGTTTTCCCCATCTGCTGCATCAGCGGCAGCAGCACCTGGTAAAACTCGCGCCGGAAGTGGGGATCCTGATCGGCGGCCCACTCATCAAGCAAGATAATGTCCCGCTGCTCTGCCATCGCCAGCAGCAGCGCCACGCGCTTTTTCTGGCCTTTGGACAGTTTAAGATTCAGGATTTGAGTGCCGTTCAGGGTGAGTTTCGAGTCCATCTGCAGGCGGGTCAGCCACTGGCTGACCAGTTGCGGATCCGCAGGCTCAGCCCCCGGCCCCAGCAGCTGGTCAAACAGGCAGACATCGGTAAACACGGCCGAAAAGTGCTGCCGGTAATGGTCAATATTGTGGCTGTCTACCGGTTTGCCATCCAGCAATATGGTGCCGCTGGCGGGCGGATACAGCCCGGTCAGCAGCATCGCCAGAGTGGATTTCCCGCTGCCGTTGCCGCCTATCAGAAACAGCAGCTCCCCGCGGCGGATAGTCAGGTTCAGGGGCCCGACGCTGAACGCATCGTCACCATAGCGGAACGTCACGTCCCGCAGTTCAAGGGTCTGCCACTGGTTGTGTTGCGCGCTCACCGGAAAGGCCGCCTGCCAGGGGGCAAGCCGGAACTGGTTGAGCTTATTGAAGGCCACCTGCGCGCTGAGCAGTGTCGGCAACGCCCCCACCGCAGACAGTAACGGGGTGCGCAGGAATAGCAGGGTTAATGAATAGGTGGCGGCAATGGTGGTATCGGCCCAGTTAAGGCCGTTTGCCATCCAGAACACCAGGCCAATGGCGCCCAGCATCATAATATTGGACCAGTTCACCGCGCTCAGGTGGTATGTGTCGGCGCGGATAATATTGTGCCGGTAGGCGGCGGCATCTGGCTGGTACACCTGGCGGTAAATGTACTCCGCCCGCTCCCGGTTGAGCATCAGCTCTTTGCGCCCTTCCAGCACGGTCTGGTAGTCCTGGTATAACCGCTCTTCCGTTTCACGCAGGGTCGCCATATGGCGGTACACCCGCTTGACCAGAATAAACCCGCCCCAGATGGTGACCGCGACCCAGGCGGCGGTCACCATCAGCATGTTTGGTGACAGCCACCCCAGATAGACCGCACAGCCGAGGGTCAGGATCCCCCCCTGTACCAGCTCCGGCAGGCGCACAAAGGCAATGGTGATGTTGCGGATATCACTGGTCAGCCCCGCCAGCAGCGCCGCGCTGCCCAGTTGTTCAATACGCCCGACCTGAGTATCCAGAATGCGCTTAATAAACTCACCGCGCAGCCGGTAAACAAAATGGTGGCCCAGGGTGGTCAGCGCCAGTTGCGAACCGAGGGTTACGGCCATCAGCACCAGCAGCAGGCCGAGAAACTCAGGCAGCACGCTCAGTGAAATATCCTGCGCCGCAATCAGGCGGCGGTTAATAAAGGCAATCAGCCCGATCCCCAGCCCGGCGCTGGCCAGGCTCAGCCCCATCACCATCAGAAACGGCCAGCGATACTGGCGAAACACTACACGTAAAAGCTCCATTCACCTTTAAACCCGCACAGAAAAATTACCCGGCAGTTTAATGGCCTGAGAAACATCAGCAAGAATAATTATTATTTTTATTCGTTTTTTCCACTCTGGCGCAGGGTCAGGTTATAGCGCACGCCCCCCACCAGCGGGTGCTCCCCGGGCCTGACCGGCATGATCCCGTGGTATGCCAGGCGCGCCGGGCCGCCCCACACCACCACATCGCAGTGCTCCAGCGGGATCTGGCGCACCGGATCCCGGCGGCTGAGCCCGCCGAATAAAAAGCGCGCCGTCAGCCCTAAAGAGACCGACACAATCGGCGCGCGGAGATCCCGCTCGTCTTTATCCTGGTGCAGCGCCATTCTGGCACCGGGCAGGTAGCGGTTAATCAGGCAGCTGTCCGGCATAAACCCGGGGAACCCGGCTGACTCCGCCGCCTGCTGCCCGAGGGTTAAAAAGGCAGGCGGCATGAGGGGCCAGGGTTGCAGATCCTGCGGATCCCGGGGCTGGTAGCGGTAACCCTGGCGATCGGTCACCCACCCCAGGGCGCCACAGCTGGTCATCGCCACGGACATGGTAAAGCCCCCCGGGGTCTGCATCTGGCGAAACGGTGCCCGGGCGGCAACCGCGTCAATACCGGCCAGCAGCTCCCGGGCACAGCCCCTGGCAAAACGCCGCAAAATCACCGCCCCGGGGGTGACTGGCTCAACCCAGGGCTCATCGTCAGGAAAGAGATCGGTCATACTGCCTCCCGCTATGGCTGGCTGAAACGGATAAAAAAGATGTTGCTCCCCCGCTGGTGCCGGTAACCGGCCTCGCCCCCGTGCAGCGCGGCAATCGCACTCACCAGCGCCAGACCCAGCCCGCTCCCCGGTGTGTGGCGGGCATCCTCCCCGCGCCAGAAGCGCTGAAACAGCCGGTCTGGCCGGGCCAGCGGCGGCCCGGGGTTTGCCACCTCAATGGTCAGCGAGCCGGGCCGGGCAAGTGCCGTAATATGAACCGCGCTGCCCGCCGGGGCGTGGCGTATGCCGTTGGTCAGTAAATTGATAACCGCCCGCTGAAACAGCAGTTTATCGGCATTCAGCTGCCCCCCGGCCTGCACCCTGAGCGCCAGCTGTTTTTCTTCCGCCAGCGGGGCCAGAAAGGCGCAGATATCTGCCAGCAGCTCGCCGGGCGCAAAGGTCTGGCGCTCCAGGCCGACATTCCGGTGCTCTGCCCGGGCAAGAAACAGCAGGCTGTCTGTCAGCCGGGTCAGCCCTTCCAGCTCTTCTATATTATCTTCGATCAGGCGCTGGTAATCCGCCACTGTACGCGGCTTGCTGAGCATCACCTGATTCTGCCCCAGCAGCACACTCACCGGGGTGCGCATTTCGTGGGCTAAATCATCACAAAACTGGGTCAGGCGGGTGAAATCTTCCGCAAGCCTTGCGCGCATCCGGTTCAGCGCCGCCGCCAGCGGCAGTAGCTCCTCGGGTAGACGCTCTGCCGCCAGCGGCTGCCCGAGCTGCGCGCTGCTGATGGTTTCGGTCATCCGGCTCAGTACCCGGATGGCCCGCAACCCGCGGCGGATCAACAGCGGGCTTATCACCAGGCACAGCACGATTGCCCCGGCGCACACTACCAGGCTCAGGCGGTGATAGCTGGCCAGCATCTCTCCCCGGGTGCGGGCCACCCGCGCCACGGTCAGCAGCACTGGCATCTCCCCGGCGCGGCTGGCAATACGCAGCAGGCTGATATCAACACCGTCGCGGTCTGTCAGGTGGTTGATTTTCCCGGCATCAAACGCCCGGCGGGAGAACGACTCCGGCAGCACCACCCCGGTACGGTTCATTACAATCGCCTCTCCCCGGGCGGGCTGAATCACCAGAATATCCTGGGCGGTGTCCATCATCCGGTCAAAATAGCGCGGCAGGGTTTGTGCCGGTGCCCCGTCGCGCAGCAGCTGGTCGATTTGCTCTGCCCGGTTGCTCAGGGTCTGCTCATCACGCAGGATCAGCGCCCGCTGCAGCCCGTGATACAGCGTGGCGACCACAGCGCCGCAGGTCAGCGCCATCAGCACCACCATGCTGAGCGTAATCCGCTGAACCAGTGACATGGTCAGGAGACCGCCAGCCGGTATCCCATGCCGCGCACGGTGGTGATCAGTTTCTGGCTGAAGGGATCGTCAACTTTGCGACGCAGGCGGCGGATTGCCACATCCACGGTGTTGGTGTCGCTGTCAAAATTAATCCCCCACACCTCACTGGCGATCAGCGTCCGGGGGACGATTTCATCTGCCCGGCAGGCCAGCAGCCACAGTAGCGCAAACTCCCGGCGGGTCAGCGCGATGGGCTGGCCCTGGCGTAGTACCGTCTGGTGGAGCGAGTTGATGGTCAGATCCGCCAGCATAATGCAGGGGCCGGCCTGGGGGTGCTGGCGTAGCTGGTTACGCACCCGGGCCAGCAGCTCCGCAAAAGCAAACGGCTTAACCAGATAATCATTGGCCCCGGATTCCAGCCCGCGCACCCGGTCGGCAACCGCGTCTCTGGCGGTCAGGCAAATGACCGGCGTATCGCGCAGCGGGCGTAATGCCTCCAGCACCTGCCAGCCGTCCATGCCCGGTAGCATAATATCCAGGATAATAAGACCGTAGTTGTGTTCAAGGGCCAGATATAAACCGTCGCGACCATCCCGGGCAATATCGACAATATATCCCGCTTCGGTTAAGCCTTTACTTATCCAGTCGCAATTTCTCTTATTATCTTCAATAACCAATATTTTCATGTTCACACCGGCCTCTGAAATTATCTTATTTCGTCAGTGTCGTTGCTTACCTGACAAATTTGTAATGATTTTGTCAGGTGAAATATCACGGTAATGAGATATAACACAGCCGTTAACAACACAGGAGAAATGGACATGACAAAGTATTTAGCCCCTTCGTTATTCGCACTGGTAATGACCGCATCGGCGGGCGCCTTTGCCGCCGGGCAGAACCCGCTCAGCGTGCATATTCTCAACCAGCAAACCGGCACCCCGGCGGCGGGCGTGAGCGTTGTTCTTGAGAAAAAACAGGGTGATAGCTGGGAAAAGATCAATACCGCCACAACCGACGATGACGGCAGAATCAAAGCTTTATGGCCGGAAAAACCGGCGGTGACCGTGGGCGACTACCGGGTCGTGTTTAAAACCGGCAGTTACTTCAGCGCCCAAAAGCTGGACAGCTTCTTCCCGGAAATTCCGGTGGAGTTCCATATTAATAAACCAGATGAACACTACCATGTTCCGTTATTACTGAGCCAGTATGGCTATGCCACTTACCGGGGAAGTTAATTTCGGGATCCTGTAATACATTTAGCGTGCCGGGGCGCGGCTCATATTTGGTCCACTCCGGCATGCTAAATACTTATGGCTCGCAGCCTGATGGAAAATACAATGAAATATCCGCTCTCATTATTATTTTTATGCCTGTTACCGGGTATCGCGACGGCGGTAACCCCCTCCACAACACACGATATGAATATTGAGCTGGCAACAAGCCTTGCGAAAGAGACCCTGGAGCAGTGCCGCAAACTGGGTAAAAACGGGGTGGTCGCGGTGGTTGATCGCGGCGGCAACCCGGTGGTTATTCTGCGTGGCGACAATGTTGGCCCCCACAATACCCAGGCCGCCCAGCGCAAAGCCTATACGGCGCTCTCAACCAAAACCGCCACCCTGCAACTGGCAAAAAATGCCCGGGCCACCCCGGACACCACTAACCTGAACACGGTCGGGGATCTGCTGCTGCTCGGCGGCGGTGTGCCGGTCAGCTACCAGCAGCAGGTGATTGGTGCCCTCGGCGTTGCCGGTATGGGCGGGCCGGAGTTTGATGAAAAATGTGCCCTGCAGGCCATTGCCACGGTTCTGCCCGCCCGCTGATCTTACCCGAAGTGCTCTTTACCTGACTGCTGGATGTCTTATTGTGCGCCGCTTTTACGGCGCATTTTTTTGACGACTTTCCTGTGCCTCACGCGCCAGTAGCTGGTGTTTTAGCTCGCTTCCCCAGCGATACCCCGAGAGCGCACCGTTAGCGCGCACCACCCGGTGGCAGGGAATAACCAGCGCCAGCCGGTTTGCCGCACAGGCGCCAGCCACTGCCCGCACCGCACGGGGGCGGCCAATTTTTCGGGCAATGTCCTGATAACTGGCGGTCTCGCCTGCCGGGATCGTCTGCAATGCCTGCCAGACCTGTAGCTGAAATGCGCTGCCCTGCACATCAAGGGGCAGCGGGAAATCCGCGCGCTGGCGCGCCGTAAACGCCAGGATCTCTGCCAGCCGGGTTGCCAGCGGCCCCTGCGGATCCGCCGGTTGCAGCACCGCCCGGGGGAACTGGGCCACCAGTTGCTGGTACAGCTGTGTCTGGTCTTCTCCCGGGAAAAGCGCGCACACGCCCCGTTTTGTGGCGGCCACCAGAATCTCCCCAAGCACTGAGTGGCCGAAGGCATACTCAATCTGTTGTGCGGCCCCCTGCTGCCGGTAGTGACGGCCGGTCATCCCCAGGGCGCTGTTTGCCTGCTGGTAGTAGCCGCTGGCCGAACCAAACCCCGCCTGGTAGATTGCCCGGGTCACCGGCTCCCCCTGGCGGAGCGCTTCCCGCAGGCGCCCGGCGCGCCGGGCGCGATACCAGCCGTGGGGGGTCAGCCCGGTTATCTGTTTAAACAGGCGCTGAAAGTGTGCCTGGCTCATGGCGCATTCCGCCGCCAGGGCGGCAACCGTCAGGGGCTGCTCGCTGTGGTCCAGCCGCTCACAGGCCCGGGCTATCTGGGCCGCCTGTTGCTGCTGGCGGCTCTCCCCTGCGGGGTTGCAGCGCTTACAGGGGCGAAAACCCGCAGCCAGTGCGGATGCGGCATCGGCAAAAAAGCGCATATTGTGTGGCAGCGGGTGGCGGGAGCGGCACGACGGGCGGCAGAAAATACCGGTGGTGATGACCGCAAAAACAAACTGGCCATCCGCCTTGCTGTCCCGCTGCATCACCGCCTCCCGGCGGGCCTGTTCAGTGCTGTATAAAGTGGCGTTCATCGCTGTGCTCCTGAGAAGTTCAGGAACACGGTGCCACAACCGGCTGGTGAAAACGCCCGTGATCCTGCTTTTTAATTCTGTCCGCTCAGTAAAAAGGTTTTAAACTGCGGCGACATCCAGACCGCGAACCCCTGCTCCTGGCGGGTTATCATATAGACGGCCAGTTGCTGCTCCCGGGCGACCTGCTGCGCTTTTTCGGTACCAAGCACCATCAGACCAGTATCCCAGGCGTCTGCCTCCAGCGCGCTGGGTGCAATCACCGTGACCGACACCAGTTTATGCTGAATGGGCGCCCCGCTCACCGGATCGATAACGTGCGAAATACGTTTGCCATCCAGCTCATAATAGTTGCGATAGCTGCCGGAGGTGCTGATGCCGTGACCATTAAGATCAACCACCGCCTGTACGGCATTTTCCTGGTCGGTCGGCTTCTGAATAGCCACCCGCCAGGGGTTGCCCTCCCCGTTGGTTCCCCGGGTGACCACCGCCCCGCCAACCGATACCAGATAGCGGCTGACCCCTTCCCGCTCCATCAGGCGCGCCAGATGATCGGCGGCATACCCTTCCCCGACGGTCGAGAGATCCACATACAGCCCGGGAATATCTTTTTGCAGCCACTGCTGCCCGGCTTTATTGATCACCGTTAAATGTTTCAGGCCGGTTTGCGCTTTCGCCCGGGCTATCTGGCTGGCATCCGGCGTTTTTACCGGCTGTTTATCCGGCCCGAACCCCCACAGATTCACCAGTGGCCCCACGGTAATGTCCATTGCGCCGTAGGTTTTCGCCCCCACGCGCAGGGCTTCGGTCACAATATCGCTTAAGGCTTCATCTACCGGCCAGGGCGCGGTACTGCGCGACTGGTTAAAGCGCGACAGGGCGGAGTCCGGCTTCCAGGTGGACATCAGCTGGTCATCCCCGTCCAGCTGAGACTGGATCTTATGGCGCAGCGTCTCTGCCCGGGCACTGTCTACCCCGGCAAGGCTCGCCCGCCAGTAGGTGCCCATGGTTTTCCCCTCCAGCACCACTGAGGTGGTCTTTTCCTCTGGCGGGGCATTTTTTGTATCGCAACCGGTCAGGAGCAGTAACCCGGCAACCAGACCGGCCCGTATCAGCGTCAGTTCCATGTTGTATTATCCTCAAAAAACAGCCGGGCAAGCATATACGAAAATTGTCTGCCAGGCCGGGGGGATTATCAGGTTATTGCGGAAAAACAGATAAAAAAGGGGCCCTTTCAGGCCCCTTCTTTACGCTGTAGCAGCAAATCAGAACTGGTAAACCAGGCCCAGTGCTACGATATCGTCGGTAGAGATACCGGCTGCGCGGGTGAAGCTGTTTTTGTCCAGCAGGTTGATTTTGTAATCAACATAGGTGGACATGTTTTTGTTGAAGTAGTAGGTCGCGCCCACATCAACATATTTCAGGATATCTTCGTCGTTCCAGCCGTGACCCAGGTCCTTACCTTTAGACTGCAGGTAAGCCACAGACGGACGCAGACCGAAGTCGAACTGGTACTGAGCAACCACTTCGAAGTTCTGTGCTTTGTTCGCAAAGCCCAGGCTGCCGATGCGGGTTGCGTTATAAGTCTGGGTGTACTGTGCTGCCAGGTAGACGTTGTACGCGTCATATTTCAGGCCGCCGGTATAGGTGGTGGCTTTGTCGCCATTACCCATCAGGCGATCAACGTTCTGATCGTCAGTACGTTTGGAGCTGGCAACCGCAGCACCGGCGGAGAAGCCGTCGATGATGTCATAAGTGATAGCGCCGCCAAAGCCGTCGCCATTCTGCTTGCTCCACTTACGGCCGTTGTTAGTCGCGCCTTCGCCACTTACGCTGCCGTTTTTACCCTGGTACTGCAGGGCAACGTTCAGGCCGTCAACCAGGCCGAAGAAGTCAGTCACGCGGTAGGTCGCCAGACCATTACCACGCTGCTGCAGGAAGTTGTCAGAACCGTAAGTGTCGCCGCCGAATTCCGGCAGAACGTCGGTCCAGGAGGTCACGTCATAAACCACACCGTAGTTACGGCCGTAGTCAAAAGAGCCCGCGTCACCAAATTTCAGACCGGCGAAGCCCAGACGGGTCCATGCCTGGTCAGAGGTATCTTCAGTGTTGTTTGCCTGGAGGTTGTATTCCCACTGGCCGTAACCGGTCAGCTGATCGCTGATCTGAGTTTCACCTTTAAACCCGAGGCGGACATAAGACTGGTCGCCATCAGCACCGTCATCATCAGAGAAGTAGTGCAGACCAACAACTTTACCGTAGAGATCTAATTTATTTCCGTCTTTATTATAGATTTCTGCCGCATTCGCGGTGCCAGCAACCAGCAGAGCCGGTACCAACAGGGACAGGACTTTAACTTTCATGTTATACCCTCTGTTATATGCCTTTTTTATATATGCCACTGCGTACTGGTTACACCCTATAACCAGCCGGCGGATTTATTGTGTAAAACAACATCAGTGCAATCCAACTGGATTAGGATACTAAAACTTTTTAGTTGTTTCATGCAGCGCCGCAAATGTAACAAAATATGTATTTCAGGGAACTTTTAGCCGCACGCTTTGCCAAACATAACAGCACTATGCGTCAATAAAAAAATCATTTTCTATAACTTTCATAGTATTAACAAAAATCAAGCCAATCGCACCAAATGGTAAAACCCCGTTGGGTTTTTAGCCGTTTATGCGATCCCTGTCATCATTATCCTGGTTGATTCTGGTGATTTCATTACGTGATAACCACACTAAATGATTATTAGCCTGATATTCGCCACGCAACAACCCCGCCTGATAAATTACAAAAACAATAAAATCCAAAGAGTTATATTATCTATTTTCACAGGCCATCACCCGGGAATGGTTAATATTCAGCCTCCTCGCGTTATTATCAAGATTAAATTTTAATCGTTTCAGGGTATATTTTTTGAGCGATGTTCATTTCGCGCTAAATATAAGAAAAATTTATTTTCCGATGGCAACTATTTTTGTTTCGCCGTGTGATCTTTATCTCACGGAATTAATTACCGGTACGCTGCGGGGTTATCCGGGCCGGGAACGATGACGGGAAGGCTATTTACCGGTATGCTTAGCGGTCCACAGTGTGTCCAGGACCGCCATTAAACAGGTTACACAGCCATCATGAGCAAGGCAGACAGCAGCTTTTTCAGCAAGTTTTCTCTTATGCCGGGGAGTATCACCCGCTTTTTCCTGTTGCTGGTGATCATGCTGCTGATCGCCATGGGGGTTCTGGTACAAAGCGCGGTGACCGGGTGGCTGAAGAATAAAAGCTATCAGGTGGCAGACATCAGCCATCTGCTGGAAAAACGTATCGAAACCTGGCGCTACACCACCTGGCAGATTTACGACAATATCGCCGCAGCCCAGGGAAGTGACCAGAATAACGGGCTACAGGAGACCCGCCTGCGCCAGGATGTCTACTACCTGGAAAAACCGCGTCGCAAAACAGAAGCGCTGATTTTTGGCTCCCACGATAGTGACACCCTGGAAATGGCCCAGCGCATTTCAGGGTATCTGGACGCCCTGTGGGGGGCGGAAAACATCCCCTGGTCGATGTACTACCTGAACGGCCAGGATAACAGCATGATCATGATCTCCACCCTGCCGCTAAAAGACCTGACCGCCGGGTTTAAAGAGTCCGGCGTTGAGAATATGGTGGATTTACGGCGGGCCGAAATGCTGCAGCAGGCAAACGTGCTGGATGAACGGGAGAGTTTCTCTGCCCTGCGCCAGTCCAGCTGGCAGAACAGCTATTACTTTACCCTGCGCACCACTTTCAACCAGCCCGGCCACCTGGCCACCGTGGTCGCCTTTGATCTGCCAGTCAACGACCTGATAGCCCCGGATATGCCCCTTAACAGCATCCGCCTTGATCCGGTGGCCAGCGGCGAGCGGAAAAGCACCGGGAGCGTGACCGTCAGCTTTAATGGCACCCGGATAGATATCGCCTCGCCGGTGAACAACAGCCAGCTGCGCCTGGTCTGGCAGGTGCCCACCGGCATGTTGCTGAGCCAGTCGCTCCAGAGCATTGCCCTGCCCCTGCTGCTGAATATTCTGCTGCTGATGATGGCCATGTACGGTTATATCCGTTTTCGTCATCCCCAGGCCCGACCGGTGGCAACCCCGGTGGCCCCCGGCCAGGGCGAGCTTCAGACCCTGCGGGCGCTGAATGAAGAGATAGTCGCCCAGTTGCCCCTCGGGCTGCTGGTTCACGATCTGGACGCCAACCGCACCGTTATCAGTAATAAGATTGCCGATCACCTGCTGCCCCACCTGAACCTGCAAAATATCGCAAGCCTTGCGGATCAGCACCAGGGGGTGATTCAGGCCACCATCAATAATGAGCTCTATGAGATTCGCCAGTACCGCAGCCAGATAGCGCCGCGCACGCAAATTTTTGTTATTCGCGATCAGGACAAAGAAGTTCTGGTGAATAAAAAACTGAAGCAGGCCCAGCGCCTGTATGAGAAAAACCAGGCCGGGCGCGCCTCGTTTATGGAGCACATTGGCGAGGCGCTAAAAGCCCCGACCCTGCGTCTTGCCAACCAGGCCAGCCAGCTGTCTGGCGAAAGCGGCAGCGCACTGGTCAGCACGGCGGAAAATATCATCCGCCTGGTTCAGGAGATCCAGTTGCTCAACGCGCTGGAAGCCGACGCCTGGGAAGGCGAAGTTCAGCGCTTTACCCTGCAGGCGCTGGTTGATGAAGTGGTTCCGGAGGTATTACCGGCGATTCGCCGCAAAGGGTTGCAGTTGCTGGTGAATAACCATCTGGCGGCGGGGGCTGCGCGCCACGGCGATCGCGAGGCGCTGCGCACCATCCTGCTGATGCTTATCCACTACGCGCTGGTCACCACCCGGATTGGGAAAATCACTCTGGAGATCGACCAGGATGCCTCATCCCCCGAGCGCCTGACATTCCGCATTATCGACACCGGCAACGGTATCAATAACGACGAAATAGATAACCTGCACTTTCCGTTCTTCAGCCCCACCTCAAGCGACGAGCAGCAGCAGGCGAACGGCCTGACATTCTACCTGTGCAACCAGCTGGCACGTAAACTGGGGGGGCATCTGAATATTAAATCCCGGGATCAGCTGGGCACCCGCTACACCCTGCACGTAAACATGCCCGTAGAGGCGCCACAGGCCGAAGAAGAGACCGGCGATGAGCAGGAAAAACTGCTGGACGATGTTATCGCCATGGTGGATGTGACGGCAAACGAAGTGCGCCATATTGTCACCCGCCTGCTGGAAAGCTGGGGGGCGAGCTGCATCACGCCGGATGAACGGCTGGCAAGTCAAGAATTTGATGTTTTTTTAACAGATAATCCGTCTAATCTTACAGCCAGCGGTGTGCTTTTAAGCGATGATGAGCCCGGAATGCGCAAAATAGGTGAAGGGAAATTCTGCGCAAACTTTAATATAAGTTCTGCCGTTCAGGAAGCAGTGTTGCAGCTGATTGAAGCGCAACTCTCTGAGGATATTCAGGTAGAAACGGTATCCGGTAGCGACGAAAGTACACAACTTCATGCCAGCGGGTATTACGCTCTGTTTGCCGATACGGTACCGGAGGATGTCGGGAGGCTGTATAATGAAGCAGCGAGTAGCGATCATGCTGCCCTGGCACAAACCGCACATCGTCTGAAAGGGGTATTTGCAATGTTAAACCTGCACCCTGGTAAACAGTTATGTGAAACGCTGGAGCAGCACATCCGCGAGAAAGATGCTCCGGCCATAGAAAAATACATCAGCGACATTGACGGTTATGTCAAACGCTTGCTATAGCAAGGTAGCCTATAACATGAACAATATGAACGTAATTATTGCCGATGATCATCCGATTGTTTTATTCGGCATTCGTAAATCACTAGAACAAATCGAGTGGGTTAACGTCGTCGGTGAGTTCGAAGATTCCACTGCGCTCATCAATAACCTTCCCAAACTTGACGCCCATGTACTGATTACCGATCTCTCCATGCCAGGGGACAAATACGGCGACGGTATTACGCTTATCAAATACATCAAGCGCCACTTCCCGGATATCTCAATCATTGTTCTGACCATGAACAATAACCCGGCCATCCTCAGCGCGGTGCTGGAGCTGGACATCGAAGGGATCGTTCTGAAACAGGGGGCGCCGACCGATCTGCCTAAAGCGCTGGCGGCACTGCAAAAAGGGAAAAAGTTCACCCCGGAAAGCGTTTCGCGCCTGCTGGAGAAAATCAGCGCCGGTGGCTATGGCGACAAGCGCCTGTCACCAAAAGAGAGCGAAGTGCTGCGCCTGTTTGCCGAAGGCTTCCTGGTCACCGAGATTGCCCGCAAACTGAACCGCAGTATTAAGACCATCAGTAGCCAGAAAAAATCGGCCATGATGAAGCTGGGTGTGGATAACGACATCGCCCTGCTGAACTACCTCTCCTCGGTCAGCCTTCCGGCCTCCGACAAAGAGTAATCCTCACCAGGTGCCCCACCCGGGGCACCTGCGCACTAGCTTTCCCGCCCCTTACGCACCTGTGCGGCAAACGCGCTCAGGGTCTTTTTGATAACATCCAGGGTTACCGGCTTCGACAGGCAACTGTCCATCCCCGAGGCCAGACAACGCTGGCGCTCTTCTGCCAGCGCGTTGGCGGTCACCCCGATAACCGGCAGGGTCAGCCCCAGCTGGCGGATGCGCTGGGTCAGGCGATAGCCGTCCATATTCGGCATGTTGACATCGCTAAGCACAATATCGATATGGTTTTTACTCAGCACATTCAGGGCATCAACCCCGTCCTGGGCAGTCTTACACTGATACCCGAGAGAGCCCAGCTGATCCGCCAGCAAACGGCGGTTGATCGGGTGGTCATCCACCACCAGAATCATCATATCGTCGTTGCACTCCGGCGCGTTCACCACCGCCGGTAGCTCCGCCTCCCCGCTGGTGGAGGGCACATCCACCCGGTACATCCGCCCCAGCAGGCTCATCACATCATGCGCCAGCGCCAGGCTGTGCAGCCACACACCCGGGGACTGCGCCACCGGGGCACCAATGTGGCGACGGCAGAAAACAATCACCCCCAGACCGCCCCACGCCTCAGGCGCCTGGCGATCGGTTATCAGCACCTCGTCATTGCCCGGCTGCGGTGCCGCCTCCTCAGTCACCTGGCTATAGCGCATCCCGCTCAGGGTCAGCAGCCGCCCCAGTGCCTCGCGCAGGGCGCCATTGTGGATATCCAGCCAGCAGTGTTTGCCCTGCAACCCGGCAATAGGCTCGGCCGCAGAGAGTTGGGCCTGCCACAGCGGAATACGGATGGTAAACTGGCTGCCCATGCCGGGCTCGCTCTCCACGGCAATATCGCCGTCCATCATATTGATAAGTTTCTCGCAGATAGCCAGCCCCAGCCCGGTGCCCTGGAAATTACGCTGCACACCGGTCCCCACCTGGAAGAACGGATCAAACAGGCGCAGCACTTCTTTGTCCGGGATCCCGACCCCCGTATCCCGCACCCCGAATGTCAGATAGCCGTCGACCACGGACACCCGCAGGATAATACAGCCTACGTCGGTAAATTTAATCGCGTTGCTCAGCAGGTTGGAGATAACCTGCTGTAAGCGCATCGGGTCCCCTTCCAGCTGCAGCGGGACCTCCGGATCAATAAAGCAGTACATGGCCAGCTGTTTGCGCACCACCAGCGGGTGGTAGTTCGCCACAATATGGTTCATGACCTCCCGGGGGGAGAACGGCCGCGGCTCGATTTTTAACTGCTCGGACTCTATTTTCGAGAAGTCGAGAATATCGCTGATAATTTTCAGCAGCAGGCTCGACGAGTTATTCATCGCCGTGACCAGGCGATCCACCCCTTTGGGCAGCGCTTTTGTCTGTAGCAGATCAAGGTTGCCGATAATACCGTACAGCGGCGTGCGCAGCTCATGGCTGACGGTTGCCAGGAACATGGATTTGGACTGGCTGGCCTGCTCTGCCGCCTGGGCCATATCCTGGAGGGACTCTTCCATTTTGACGCGGGCGCTGACATCCACCAGCACGCAAATCGCCACGTTCTCATTACGGTAGCGGGAGTGGACAAAGCTGATTTGCAGGTTGGTGTTGTTGCTGGTCAGCACATCCACAAAATTCACCTGCTGGCCGCTGATTATCTGGGTCAGGCGCTGGCGATCCTCATGGGTCAGCATACTTAAGTAGTTGTGGGCCAGCTCATTACTGAGGATATTGGTGCCGTCCTGGGTGCGTAAAATGCAGATCCCCACCGGGGCAGACGCCACAATTTTACGGTTGAACTGCTCATGCTCTTCCAGGCGCTGGGCGTCATTTTCGGCGGGCAGGAAAATCCGCTTTTCATACATCCGGCACAGGGTGAACAGCACCCCGGCGGCGAGAATATTCAGCAGCAGGCCGTTGATAATCAGCACCCGCAGCTGCTCCAGCAGTACGCTGACCGGCACTGAATAGACCACCGTCAGCGATGACGGCGGCAGGTTTTTGTGCAGCACCAGATTGCGGTAACCGTCCGTATAGCCAAAGCGCAGGCTGTCACTCTCCCACAGGGTCTCCTGGCGCAGCGATTCGGCGTTCTTTTCGGTAGAGAGCAGCGGACGGCCATTTTCATCCAGCAGGGTGACCTGAACCGGTAATACACCCGGGGTGTAGAGGCTTTCCAGCCGCAGGGTCTGCTCCACGCCGAGGAATCCCTGGCGCTGATCACTCTGGTAAACAGGCGCCAGGGAGTAAAAATAGCCCACACCCGGGCGCGGGCCGGGGCTTATCCAGTAAATATTGTTGTTAAGATCCGGCGCCGAACTGCCCCCCCGGGCAATACGCTCATACAGCGCTTTGATGGCTTTTTCCCGGTCCAGGGGCAGGTTACGCAGCCCGAAATCCGCAATACACCGGTTATCATCCCCTATCATAAAGACCCGGTTCAGATCATAACTGGCGGCGTAATTATCCCGCCAGTAGCGCAAAAACAGGGCCAGCGACTGTAGCGGTGTCTGCCATTTTTCTGCGGCGGTTGAGCAATCCGCATCGTTAAGTAGCGGGTTAAAATCCGGCAGGTCCAGCTGGCTGCCGTTCAGGGCCAGGGTGTTGCCTGTGGCCTCATTACGGTTATCCGCCACATACTGCAGCTCTTTGAGCACATCGGTTGTGCGCTGGATATAGCGCTGGGCCTGGTCAAAATTCAGGTTAAATGCCTGGTGTATCCCGGCTTCTTTCTCATGCAGCGCCCGGGTAATAAACAGCGCGGTGAAGATGGCAATCAGTAACCAGATCGTCAGCGCCAGCGCCCGGAATAAATAGCGGGAGACTTTGAGGGTGGAGCGGAAAGAGACGAAATATTTCAAGGTAGTACCGCAGGCAGTGAGGAATTTAGCGCAATAGCGATAAGGTAACGGTAAATGGCCCCTGTCGCAATGGCAAAAGAACGCTCATCGCGCCGGGCTCTGGCCTGTACGCCAGACCACAAGCCAAAAAAAGGGCCGGATAACCGGCCCTCTGTATACAGCGTAAATCGGATTATTCGTCCGTTTCGTCCGCAACATCGTCGTCGCCGTCCACTTCCGGGGCGATATCCTCCTCCCCTTCGGCAACGCTACCGTCGATGCTGTCCAGCTCTTCGTCGTCTACCGGCTCGGCCACGCGCTGCAGACCCACCACGTGCTCATCTTCCGCAGTACGGATAAGAATCACACCCTGGGTGTTACGGCCCACAATGCTCACCTCAGAAACCCGGGTGCGCACCAGCGTGCCCGCGTCGGTAATCATCATTATCTGGTCGGCGTCATCAACCTGTACCGCCCCGACAACATTCCCGTTGCGCTCGGTCACCTTAATGGAGATAACCCCCTGGGTGGCGCGGGATTTGGTGGGGTATTCCTGGGCCGCAGTACGTTTACCGTAACCGTTCTGGGTCACCGTCAGAATTGAGCCTTCACCACGCGGAATAATCAGCGATACCACGCTGTCGCCATCGGCCAGCTTAATACCGCGCACCCCGGTGGCGGTACGACCCATGGCACGCACGGCGTCCTCTTTAAAGCGCACCACTTTACCGGCGGCAGAGAACAGCATGACCTCGTCAGAGCCACAGGTCAGATCCACGCCGATAAGCTCATCGCCCTCGTTCAGGTTAACCGCGATAATCCCCGCAGAGCGCGGACGGCTGAACTCGGTAAGCGCGGTTTTCTTCACGGTGCCGCTGGCGGTCGCCATAAAGACGTTCACGCCTTCTTCGTATTCGCGTACCGGCAGAATGGCGGTAATGCGTTCGTCCTGCTCCAGCGGCAGCAGGTTGACAATCGGACGCCCACGGGCGCCACGGCTGGCTTCCGGCAGCTGGTAAACTTTCATCCAGTACAGACGCCCGCGGCTGGAGAAGCACAGGATCGTATCGTGGGTGTTTGCCACCAGCAGACGGTCGATAAAGTCTTCTTCTTTAATGCGGGCAGCCGATTTACCCTTACCACCACGGCGCTGGGCTTCATAATCAGACAGCGGCTGGTATTTGACATACCCCTGGTGAGACAGGGTCACCACCACATCTTCCTGATTAATCAGATCTTCGATATTAATATCGGCGCTGTTGGCTGTAATTTCGGTGCGGCGCACATCGCCGAACTGATCGCGAATCAGCACCAGCTCTTCGCGGATAACTTCCATCAGGCGCTCAGCGCTGCCGAGGATATGCAGCAGTTCCGCAATCTGGAGCAGCAGCTCTTTGTATTCATCAAGCAGCTTTTCATGCTCAAGGCCGGTCAGCTTCTGCAGGCGCAGATCAAGGATAGCCTGAGCCTGCTGCTCGGTCAGATAATACTGACCGTCGCGGATACCGTACTGGGGCTCCAGCCATTCCGGGCGGGCCGCGTCGTCACCGGCGCTTTCCAGCATGGCCGCCACATTACCCAGATCCCACGGGCGGGCAACCAGCCCGGCTTTGGCTTCTGCCGGGGTCGGCGCGTTGCGGATAAGCTCGATAATCGGGTCGATATTGGCCAGCGCAACGGCCAGGGCTTCAAGGATGTGCGCCCGGTCCCGGGCTTTGCGCAGTTCGAAGATAGTACGGCGGGTCACCACTTCACGGCGGTGGCGCACGAACGCTTCGATAATTTCTTTAAGATTGAGGATCTTCGGCTGGCCGTGATACAGGGCCACCATATTGATACCGAAGGAAACCTGCATCTGGGTCTGGGAGTACAGGTTATTGAGCACCACTTCGCCTACTGCGTCGCGTTTAATCTCAATAACAATGCGCATCCCGTCTTTGTCAGACTCATCGCGCAGGGCGCTGATGCCCTCAACGCGCTTGTCTTTCACCAGCTCGGCGATTTTTTCGATCAGGCGCGCTTTGTTCACCTGATACGGAATTTCATGCACGATGATCGTTTCGCGGCCGGTTTTGGCGTCGGTTTCCACTTCCGCGCGGGCGCGGATATAGATTTTGCCGCGACCAGTCCGGTAAGCCTCTTCAATACCACGGCGGCCATTAATAATGGCGGCGGTCGGGAAGTCTGGCCCCGGGATGTGCTCCATCAGCCCTTCGATGCTGATGGACTCATCATCGATATAGGCCAGGCACCCGTTGATCACTTCGCTCAGGTTGTGGGGCGGAATATTGGTCGCCATACCCACCGCGATACCGGAAGAGCCGTTAACCAGCAGGTTAGGGATCTTGGTTGGCATAACGTCGGGGATTTTTTCCGTGCCGTCGTAGTTGTCAACGAAGTCTACGGTCTCTTTTTCCAGATCGGCCATCAGCTCATGGGCAATCTTCGCCATACGGATTTCCGTATAACGCATTGCTGCCGCGGAGTCACCGTCAATGGAACCAAAGTTACCCTGGCCATCTACCAGCATGTAGCGCAGAGAAAAAGGCTGCGCCATACGCACAATGGTATCGTAAACGGCGGAATCACCATGGGGGTGGTATTTACCGATGACGTCGCCAACGACACGGGCGGATTTTTTGTAGGCTTTGTTCCAGTCGTTGCCCAACACGTTCATGGCGTATAATACGCGACGGTGTACCGGTTTCAGTCCATCTCGGACATCTGGCAATGCACGGCCGACAATAACCGACATAGCATAATCCAGATACGAGCTTTTCAGCTCTTCCTCAATGTTGACCGGTGTTATTTCTCTGGCAAGGTCGCTCATGTAACCGCTATCCCTCTATAGTGTCCCGGATTCAAAGGTCGCAAATTATAACACAACCGCCAAAGGAGCGGTAAACCTGATAGCGTTTCCCGGCCCCTTTCTCCGCGCTTTTTCCCGGTGTTGTCCACAACGGGCGATAACCCGCGCGCGGCAGGTGCAATCGCGCCCACAATGTTGCAACATAGTGCCGGTATACCCATCAGCAACAGTGTCCGTCCCACGGCCATGAATCAAGGAGCACTATCCCGAATGAACACCGAGCATCCGCAGACCCCGCAAAACGTTGACCAGGCCGAAATTGCCAAATTTGAAGCCGTGGCATCGCGCTGGTGGGATATGGAAGGTGAATTCAAACCGTTACACCGTATCAACCCTTTGCGCCTGGGCTATATCAACAGCCGCAGCGGCGGGTTATTCGGCAAAAAAGTCCTCGATGTGGGCTGCGGCGGGGGCATCCTGGCTGAGAGCATGGCCCGGGAAGGGGCGAATGTGACCGGGCTGGATATGGGGGCGGAGCCGCTGCTGGTCGCCCGCCTGCACGCGCTGGAAAGCGGCATGGCGGTTGAATATATCCAGCAGACAGTCGAAGAGCACGCCGCACAGCACAGCGGCGAGTATGACGTGGTGACCTGTATGGAGATGCTGGAGCATGTGCCCGATCCCGCCTCGGTGGTCCGCGCCTGCGCCAGGCTGGTAAAACCCGGCGGCCATGTCTTTTTCTCGACCATTAACCGCAACGGCAAAGCCTGGCTGATGGCCGTGGTCGGCGCGGAGTATGTGCTGCGCATGGTGCCCAAAGGCACCCACGATATTAAAAAGTTTATTAAACCAGCCGAGCTGCTGGGCTGGGTAGACGCCACCGGCCAGTTGCAGGAGCGCCACATCACCGGCCTGCATTACAACCCGCTGACCGACCATTTCAGCCTCGGCCCCGGGGTGGACGTTAACTATATGTTGCACACACAGCACAAAATGCCCGCGTGAGGTACGACCTCTGTCCTGAAAATTGCGCGACATCAAGTCGCGCTTTTCACCATGTCGTTGAAGAAATCAGCACTCGATCAATTTTCATAAAAAAATTCCCTCTTATTGACTTTCCTCCAGCCCTTACGGGATGCGGACTTACTCTTTTTTTACCTGCCGCAACCTTAAATTAACCCCGAATGCAAGCCTTGTACTGAAAAGAATCCCGACTAGAATAACTCACCATATAGCGTTAATCGTAAAGCACACCCCCTATATATAGTATTTATCCCCAGCCTTATCCACAACATCGGTTTGGAGGATACGGCGGGTATTTCATTTTCACCGGTAATTCACGGACAGGTATAATTGGTATGAATCAGAGTCTGATGGTGACTAAGCGCAACGGAGCCACCGAGCGCATCAATCTGGATAAGATCCACCGCGTACTGGACTGGGCAGCGGAAGGTTTACACAACGTTTCCGTCTCTCAGGTTGAGCTGCGTTCACATATTCAGTTTTATGACGGTATCAGAACGTCTGACATTCACGAGACGATTATCAAAGCCGCGGCGGATCTTATCTCCCGCGAGGCGCCGGACTACCAGTACATGGCGGCGCGCCTGGCCATCTTCCACCTGCGTAAAAAAGCCTATGGTCAGTTTGAACCCCCGAAACTGTTCGATCATGTCGTCAAAATGGTTGAAATGGGGAAATATGACAAACATCTGCTGGAGGACTACACGGAAGAAGAGTTCCAGCAGATGGACAGTTTTATCGACCACTGGCGCGATATGAACTTCTCTTACGCGGCGGTAAAACAGCTGGAAGGTAAATACCTGGCCCAGAACCGGGTCACCGGTGAAATCTACGAAAGCGCCCAGTTCCTGTATATGCTGGTGGCCGCGTGCCTGTTCTCCGGCTACCCGCGCGAAACCCGTCTTGATTACGTAAAACGCTTCTATGACGCGGTCTCCACCTTTAAGATTTCGCTGCCCACGCCGATCATGTCCGGGGTGCGCACGCCAACCCGTCAGTTCAGCTCCTGCGTGCTGATTGAGTGCGGCGACAGTCTGGACTCCATTAACGCCACCTCCAGCGCCATTGTGAAATATGTCTCCCAGCGTGCCGGTATCGGTATTAACGCCGGGCGTATCCGTGCCCTGGGCAGCCCGATTCGCGGCGGGGAAGCCTTCCACACCGGGTGTATTCCGTTCTACAAACACTTCCAGACGGCAGTAAAATCCTGCTCTCAGGGGGGGGTACGCGGTGGGGCCGCAACGCTGTTCTACCCGATGTGGCACCTGGAAGTGGAAAGCCTGCTGGTGCTGAAGAACAACCGGGGTGTTGAAGGCAACCGCGTGCGCCATATGGACTACGGGGTGCAGATCAACAAACTGATGTATACCCGGCTGCTGAAAGGCGGCGATATTACCCTGTTCAGCCCGTCAGACGTTCCGGGGCTGTATGATGCGTTCTTTGCCGATCAGGATGAGTTTGAGCGCCTGTATACCCGCTATGAGCAGGACGACAGCATCCGCAAACAGCGCGTTAAAGCCGCTGAGCTGTTTTCACTGATGATGCAGGAGCGCGCCTCGACCGGGCGTATCTACATCCAGAACGTGGATCACTGCAATACCCACAGCCCGTTTGACCCGGCCATCGCCCCGGTGCGCCAGTCCAACCTGTGCCTGGAAATCGCCCTGCCCACCAAACCGCTGGAAGATGTCAACGACGAGAGCGGCGAAATCGCCCTGTGTACGCTGTCTGCGTTCAACCTTGGCGCCATCAGCAGCCTTGATGAGCTGGAAGAGCTGGCCACCCTGGCAGTACGCGCCCTGGATGCCCTGCTGGACTACCAGGACTACCCGATCCCGGCCGCCCGACGCGGTGCCATGGGCCGCCGTACCCTGGGGATAGGGGTGATTAACTTCGCCTACTACCTGGCAAAACACGGGGTGCGCTACTCAGACGGCAGCGCCAATAATCTGACCCACAAAGCCTTTGAAGCCATTCAGTATTACCTGCTGAAAGCCTCTAACGAGCTGGCGAAAGAGCAAGGGGCCTGCCCGTGGTTTAACGAAACCACCTACGCCAAAGGCGTGCTGCCCATCGACAGCTACAAAAAAGATCTCGATAACATCTGCCAGGAGCCGCTGCATTACGACTGGGAAGCCCTGCGTGAATCCATTAAAACCCATGGTCTGCGCAACTCTACCCTCTCCGCCCTGATGCCGTCTGAGACCTCATCCCAGATCTCAAACGCCACTAACGGTATTGAACCACCGCGCGGCCATATCAGTATTAAAGCCTCAAAAGACGGGATCCTGCGCCAGGTGGTGCCGGACTACGAGCAGCTCAAAGACCAGTATGAACTGCTGTGGGATATGGGTAGCAACGACGGCTACCTGCAGCTGGTGGGCATTATGCAGAAGTTTATCGACCAGGCTATTTCGGCTAACACCAACTACGATCCGGCACGTTTCCCGTCCGGCAAGGTGCCGATGCAGCAACTGCTCAAAGATTTGCTCACCGCCTATAAATTCGGGGTCAAAACCCTTTACTATCAGAACACGCGTGATGGGGCCGAAGATAACCAGGATGACCTGGTGCCCTCCATCCAGGACGACGGCTGCGAAAGCGGCGCATGCAAAATCTGATTAACCGGGCCGCCCCTGGCGGCCGCTTTATTCGGCCAGGGGAAGCCCCCTGGCGAACAGGATCTTAATTCATGTCTTACACCACCTTTTCACAGACGAAAAATGACCCGCTACAGGAACCTATGTTCTTTGGTCAGCCGGTTAACGTGGCCCGTTACGACCAGCAGAAATATGACATTTTCGAAAAGCTGATTGAAAAGCAGCTCTCCTTCTTCTGGCGTCCGGAAGAAGTGGATGTCTCCCGGGACCGTATCGATTTCCAGGCGCTGCCTGAGCACGAAAAACACATTTTCCTCAGCAACCTGAAATACCAGACCCTGCTGGACTCCATTCAGGGGCGCAGCCCGAACGTGGCGCTGTTACCGCTGATCTCCATCCCTGAGCTGGAAACCTGGGTCGAGACCTGGGCATTCTCAGAAACTATCCACTCCCGCTCTTACACCCATATCATTCGCAATATCGTTAATGATCCGGCCATCGTGTTTGACGATATCGTCACCAACGAAGAGATCCTCAAGCGCGCCAAAGACATTTCGACCTACTATGATTCGCTTATCGAAATGACCAGCTACTGGCACTTACTGGGGGAAGGCACCCACACGGTAAACGGCAAAACCGTGACCGTCAGCCTGCGCGCCCTGAAAAAGCAGCTCTACCTGTGCCTGATGAGCGTTAACGCCCTGGAAGCCATCCGCTTTTATGTCAGCTTCGCCTGCTCTTTTGCCTTTGCCGAGCGCGAACTGATGGAGGGCAACGCCAAAATCATCAAACTTATCGCCCGCGACGAAGCCCTGCACCTGACCGGCACCCAGCATATGCTGAATTTAATGCGCTCCGGCCAGGACGATCCGGAAATGGCCGAAATTGCCGCCGAATGCCAGCAGCAGTGCTATGACCTGTTCGTGATGGCGGCCCAGCAGGAAAAAGAGTGGGCAGACTACCTGTTCCGCGACGGCTCCATGATTGGCCTGAACAAAGATATTCTCTGCCAGTATGTGGAGTACATCACCAATATCCGCATGCAGGCGGTGGGGCTTGATCTGCCGTTCCAGACCCGCTCCAACCCGATCCCCTGGATCAACGCCTGGCTGGTGTCGGACAACGTCCAGGTTGCACCGCAGGAAGTGGAAGTGAGCTCCTACCTGGTAGGCCAGATCGATGCGGAAATCGACACTGACGATCTGAGTAACTTCCAGCTGTAAGCCAATGAAACATCGCATCACATTATGTCTTAGCGGCGCAGAGCTTATCTGCCAGCCAGAGGAGCACCCTTCTCTGCTGGCAGCGCTTGAGTCGCGCAATGTGCAGGTGGAGTATCAGTGCCGCTCCGGCTACTGTGGCGCCTGCCGCACCCGCCTGGTCTCTGGCGAGGTCGAGTGGCTCACCGAGCCGCTGGCGTTTATTCAGCCCGGCGAGATCCTGCCCTGCTGCTGCCGGGCACGGGGCGATATCGAAATCGGGATCTGAGCCTTAACCGGCCCGGAGCAGGCGCGCCAGCTGGCGGACAGCCCCCTCCAGCCGGGAAAACGGCCCGTTACCATAACCTATCACCAGGCCCGGCTGCACCGCGCTCCCCGGCAGGTAAAAGCGCGAAAGCGCCGCCGGGCCAGCCCCCACCGCGTGCAGTTGTTGCACCAGCGCAACGTCATCACACCCCTGGGGCAGGAGCAGCGTCAGATGCATCCCCCCGCTCCCCCCGGAGATGCGGTGTGCCACCGGGATCTCCGCCGCCAGCAGCTGGCGCAGTTGCTGCTGGCGCTCACTGTACTGGCGACGCATGGCACCGAGATGGCGGCTGTAGTACCCCCGTTCAATAAACTCAGCCAGCGTCAGCTGTGCCAGCCGGTCCCCGCCGCGCAGCAGCGGCTTTAACCACGCCACCGCCGGCATCAGCTGTGGCGGCAGCACCATAAACCCGATCCCCAGCGACGGAAACAGGGTTTTGCTGAACGTGCCCATGTAAATCACCGGCGGCTGCGCCATCATGCCCTGCATGGCCGCCACCGGATCCCCGCTGTGGCGAAACTCGCTGTCGTAGTCATCCTCAATGATCCAGCTCTGGTTGCGGCTGGCGTTATCCAGCAGCGCCAGGCGCCGGGCGGCGCTCATCACGCAGCCCAGCGGATACTGGTGAGACGGCGTAGTATAGATAAGCCGGGGCGGGGTATCGCGCCACTGGCCCGGTGTCGGGAGAATGCCCTCTTCATCCACCGCCACCGGCACCAGCGTCAGGTTGCCCGTCCGGAACGCCACCTGGGCACTGAGGTAGCCGGGGTTTTCAACCCAGGCGATATCCCCCGGGTTTGTCAGCAGCTGCACGCAGATATCCAGCGCCTGGCGGCTCCCCTGGGTGATAACCACCTGCTCCGGCGCACAGGGCACCGCCCGGGACAACGACAAATGGCGCGCCACCGCCGCCCGCAGCACCCGCTCCCCGAGTGGCGGCCCGTAGGCCAGCGCCTCCATACCCTGCTTTTGCAGGGCGTGACGGCGGCAGCGCTGCCAGTGGTTAAGCGGAAAATCATGGAGCGACGGGCAACCGGGCTGCAAAAGCAGCGGCGTCTCCCCCCGGGCCGGGTATCCCGCCAGGGCCTGCATCCGCCCGGCCAGCCGGGCAAGGGTCACGCGGCTGTCCGGCGCAGGCGGTGCGGCCCGGGGCAGTGCCAGCACCCGGGAGCCCTGGCGGTCCCGGCATAAATACCCCTCCACCACCAGTTGCTCCAGTGCGGTTTCCAGCGTATTGCGCGACACCCCGAGGGCCGCCGCCAGGCGCCGCGCCCCGGGCAGGCTACTGTGGGCCTTCAGTTGCCCGGCGACGATCGCCTGCTTGAGGCGCAGGTAGAGCGTGCGGTGGAGCGTATCATCACTCCCGCGCAGTGGCGGCTGGTCTAATAACTGGATCAATTGCTGTTCAGGAAGGTTCATAACTGCAGGCTCGTGGCACCATCATACTGGCACTATATGGCACTTTTTACCGGCCAGCAATCTGGCTAGTCTGGGGGCCTCATTATGACGTAAGGAGTTCTTCATGCCACAGTTAAACCAGTGGGGACAGCCGGTTGGCGATCCCCTGCCGGACTGGCAGCCGCGCCCGCGCCCGGGGGCTGTCACCCTTGAAGGCCGCTATTGCCGGGTGGTGCCGTTCAGCACCGGGCACGCCAGTGCCCTGTACCGGGCCTACCAGCAGGCGGCCGATCCCCGCAGCTGGACGTGGCTTTTCCAGCAGCCACCGGCCTCAGAAGCGGAGTACCAGACCCTGGCCGGGCAGATGGCCACCAGCCATGATCCGGTCTTTTATACGATTATCGCCCGGGATACAGGGCAGCCGGTGGGGACATTTTCGTTAATGCGCATCGACCAGCAAAACGGCATTGTCGAAGTGGGCCACGTTCATTTTTCACCGGCCCTGCAACGCACCCGCATGGCAACCGAAGCGCACTGGCTGCTGATGCGCTACGTTTTCGACACGCTCGGCTACCGGCGTTACGAATGGAAATGTGACAGCCTCAACCAGCCCTCCCGCCATGCGGCCACCCGGCTGGGCTTTCACGCTGAGGGGCTGTTTCGCCAGGCGCTGGTCTACAAAGGCCGCACCCGGGACACCAGCTGGTTTTCGATAATCGACAAGGAATGGCCCGGGCGCAACCAGGCATTTATGGCCTGGCTGAGCCCGGATAATTTCGATGGTGAAGGCCGCCAGCGCCAGTCACTACAGCACATAGCGCAGGCACTCGCCCGCCCGTAATCCACCAGGGCCCGCTGCCTTAACGCGCCGGGCCGCCCGGGATCACAGGGTGCGGTAGTAGGCTTTTACCTTTTCCCAGTCCTCGCGCGGGATGGGATCAAGGTATTTTTCCAGCTGGCGGAAATCGTGGCTGATGGCTTTCTCGCGGCACAGGCGGCGGCGGCTTTTTTCGAGATCAAGGAACCCGGCCTGCTCTTTACCGTCGGTACGCACATAGATATGGCGGACATAGCAGCAACCGTGCTGGCGGTTGACGCTGTGCATACCTTTAAACGCCACGGCCACCGCCCGCAGCATACTTTCGCGGATCGGCTCCGGAAACGGGGTTCTGGCGTGCTGTTCATACCAGTCGGCAATGCTGATAAACCCGTCCATATCCTCGGTGACCAGCAGTGCGCGCCATTCACCGTCGATTTTCATCGCCTTGCCGTAGACAATTTTCGGCACGATCACACCGGCTTTTTCCAGATCGCGGATAACGTCAATTTCACGCACGATAGTCGGGCGCCCGAAGGGATAGCGCAGGGAGTGAAACAGGTGGTGCGTCATACGTTTCACATACACGGTCTTGCCCTGATACTGCGTGCGCTGCACGCCACTCATTCCGCCGCGACGCTGATTCGGCTCTTCAACCCAGTCCCCTTCCGTGGCCCACCAGCGCCCGAACTCTTCAAGCTCTGTTGCAGAGGTCATAATTCACCCTATTTGATAGTTAACGCGCGCAACCACGCATAAATGATGGCGAAATACTATCAAAAAATAGCAATAACCCCTATATACATTACAGAGTTGTAAAAAATTCACAGCGCGCTCATCAGGCTCCTGAAACGCTCTCCGGGCAGGGATACCAACAAAAAAACCCCGCAGCCGGTAAAGGCCGCGGGGTCCGGTTAATACCAGCAGAAAACTTAGCTGTGCTGGCTATCAAGCTGCCGCTGATGACGGCGCTCGCCCATCATGACCACCAGCAGCAGTAATACAGCCAGTACACTGCCGCCGATCATCACCATAAAGCCCCCGTCCCAGCCGAAGATATCCACGGTGTAGCCCACAATGGCGCTGGCCGCCACCGAGCCCCCCAGGTAACCAAACAGCCCGGTAAACCCGGCGGCTGTCCCGGCCGCTTTTTTAGGCGCCAGCTCCAGCGCATGCAGACCAATCAGCATCACCGGCCCGTAAATCAGGAAGCCGATGACAATCATACAGGTCATATCAATGCCCGGATTTCCCGGCGGGTTAAGCCAGTAGACCACCGTGGCGATGGTCACCAGCGTCATAAAGAACACCCCGGTTGCCCCGCGGTTACCTTTAAATACCCGGTCAGACATCCAGCCACAGAGCAGCGTACCGGGAATGCCCGCATACTCGTACAGGAAATAGGCCCAGGAGGATTTATCAATGGCGAAATGTTTTACCTCTTTCAGATAGGTCGGCGACCAGTCGAGGATCCCGTAGCGCAGTAAATAAACAAATACGTTAGCGATGGCGATATACCACAACAGACGGTTAGGTAAGACATACTGCATAAAGATCTGTTTGGTAGTCAGCTCCTGCTCATCTTTTTCGCTGTAGTCTTCCGGGTAGTCGTTCTTGTACTCTTCAATCGGCGGCAGCCCGCAGGACTGCGGAGTATCGCGCATCAGCGCAAAGGCAAACAGCGCCACAATAATCGCCGCAAGGGCAGGCATATACAGGGCCGCATGCCAGTCATTAAACCAGTACATCCCCAGCAGGAACAGCAGCGGCGGCAACCCGCCCCCCACGTTATGGGCGCAGTTCCACACCGACACAATGCCGCCACGCTCCTTCTGGGACCACCAGTGCACCATGGTCCGGCCACAGGGCGGCCACCCCATCCCCTGGAACCAGCCGCATAAAAACAGCAGCACAAACATGGTCATAATGTCGGATGTCGCCCAGGGCACAAACCCCATAATCAGCATCACCAGCGCGGCCAGAATCAGACCGGCGGGCAGAAACACCCTGGGGTTAGAACGGTCAGAAACCGACCCCATAATAAATTTTGAGAACCCGTAAGCAATGGAAATACCGGACAGCGCAAACCCCAGATCGCCCCGGGAAAACCCCTGTTCAATCAGGTAAGGCATGGCGAGGGTAAAGTTCTTACGCACCAGATAATAGGCCGCATAGCCAAAAAAGATCCCCAGAAATATCTGCCAACGCAACCGGCGGTAATGAGGATCTATCTGGTCAGCGGGTAACCGGGCCCGGTGAGCCGCCGGTTTAAAAATACTTAACATGTAATGCCTCCTGGCTTACGGTGTCATTCAGTTACTGATAAACGAAAATTAACTTTCCTTTTCGAGCGTGATGATAGTGATACCCGCCGCCTGATGCTGTGAAACAGCACACACAATGTTAAATAACGCCCACATATTTGCAACACACGCAATTTATTAACCATTTTGTTTTCGTAAAATGCTCGTTTGTGCTCGCTATCAAACATTTTTGTGCACCATTATGCTTTACTGACACTAAGGAATTATTTGCCAGGAGGAGTTATGGCAACCCCCGGACACCAGGAAGCAGATGTAATCATTATTGGCGGCGGCGCCACCGGTGCAGGTATTGTGCGTGACTGCGCCAGGCGCGGCCTGCGCGCGATTCTGCTGGAGCGCCAGGATATCGCCACCGGCGCTACCGGCCGCAACCACGGCCTGCTGCACAGCGGCGCCCGCTATGCGGTAAACGATCCGGAATCCGCCCGGGAATGTATCCAGGAAAACCGCATCCTCAAGCGCATTGCCCGCCACTGTATTGAACCGACCGGCGGCCTGTTTATTACCCTGCCGGAAGATTCCCTCGACTGGCAGCAGCGGTTTATTGACGCCTGCGCTGCCGCAGACATTGACACCCGCCAGCTCACCCCGGAGCAGGCCCGCCTGCTGGAGCCCGCCGTTAACCCGGCGCTTATCGGGGCGGTACAGGTGCCGGACGGCACCGTCGATCCCTTTCGCCTTGCCACGGCCAATATGCTCGATGCCCGGGAGCACGGCGCAACCGTACTGACCTGGCACGCGGTCACGGGGCTTATCCGCCAGGGTGATCGGGTAACCGGGGTACATTATCTGGACTGCCGCACCGGCCAGCGCGGCCAGCTGCACGCGCCGGTGGTGGTTAACGCCGCCGGGATCTGGGGCCAGCATATTGCCGAATATGCCGATCTGCAGGTACGCATGTTCCCGGCCAAAGGCGCGCTGCTTATCCTCGGCCACCGGATCAACCAGCAGGTTATCAACCGCTGCCGCAAACCGGCAGATGCGGACATCCTGGTGCCGGGCGATACCATCTCGCTGATTGGCACCACCTCTACCCATGTTGACGACGATCAGATAGACAACACCCGGGTGACCGCCGAAGAAGTGGACGTGCTGATCCGCGAAGGGGCAAAACTCTCACCGGTGCTGGCGCAAACCCGTATTTTGCGTGCCTATGCCGGGGTGCGCCCGTTAGTCGCCAGTGACGATGACCCCACCGGGCGCAATGTCAGCCGGGGGATTGTGCTGCTGGATCACGCCAGCCGCGACGGTCTGGAAGGCTTTATCACCATTACCGGCGGCAAACTGATGACCTACCGGTTAATGGCCCAGTGGGCCACCGATGCAGTCTGCCGCAAACTGGGTAATACCACCCCCTGTGATACCGACAGCGTTCCCCTGCCCGGCTCCCGGGAAAGCAGCGAAAGCACCCTGCGTAAAGTGGTCTCCCTGCCCGCTCCGCTGCGCGGCTCTGCGGTGTATCGCCACGGGGATCGCGCCGCGGGATGGCTGCAAAACGACCGGCTGAGCAACAGCCTGGTCTGCGAGTGTGAAGCGGTCAGCGCCGCAGAAGTCCGCTATGCGGTGGAGTCACTGACGGTCACCAATCTGGTGGATTTACGCCGCCGTACCCGGGTGGGTATGGGCACCTGCCAGGGCGAACTGTGCGCCTGCCGGGCAACCGGGCTGCTACAGCGGCTACAGGTCACCACACCGACCCAGTCCATCACCCAGCTCAGCGAGTTTCTTAACGAACGCTGGAAAGGGATCCAGCCCATTGCCTGGGGCGACGCCCTGCGTGAAGCAGAGTTCACCCGCTGGGTTTATATGGGGCTGTGCGGCATGGATCAACAGGAAGGAACAGCTGATGAAATTTGATTCTCTGATTACCGGCGGCGGCCTGGCGGGGCTGGTATGCGGTATTCGCCTGGCTCAGGGCGGGAATAAAACCGTGATAGTCAGCCGTGGCCAGAGCGCACTGCACTTTGCCTCCGGCGGGCTGGATCTGCTGAACACCCTGCCGGACGACAGCCCGGTAAATGCGCTCCCCGATGCGCTGGCCCGCCTGGCAGAGCAGGCACCCCAGCACCCCTACAGCCTGCTGGGGGCAGATACCGTGACCGCCCTTGCCCGGGAAACCGAACAGTTATTTGACCAGTGCGGCCTGGCGATGCACGGGGATCTGGCCCACGCCCACCACAGCCTGACCCCGGTCGGCAAATGGCGCCGCACCTGGCTGAGCCCGCGCCACGCCTGCCGGACAATTCGCGCCGGGCAGCGGGTGACCGTTGTCGGGATCTGCGGGTTCCTCGACTTTGAACCAGCCAGCATTGTGGATACCCTCCAGCGCCAGGGCATTGCCTGCCGCCAGGCAGAGCTGACCTTGCCGGGGCTGGATCAGCTGCGCGCCAACCCCAGCGAGTTCCGCTCGGTGAATATCGCCCGGATCCTGGATAACGACGCCCAGCACAATGCCCTGCTCCACGAGCTGCACCAGCTGGCCCGGGAGTGCGATTTACTGATCCTGCCCGCCTGTCTCGGGCTGGAAAACCCGCAAATTATCGACAATTTACAGGCCAGCACCGGCTGCCAGATAGCCTGCGTGCCCACCCTGCCCCCGTCTGTGCCCGGGATCCGCATGCACCAGGTGCTGAGCGGCTATTTCCGTGCCCTCGGCGGCACCATGATGACCGGCGACGCGGTACAACAGGCCACCCCACAGCCCGGCGGCGGTTACCGCGTGACTACCCGCAACCACGGCGATATTGCCATTCAGGCGCGCCATCTGGTCCTCGCCAGCGGCAGCTTCTTCAGCAATGGTCTGATTGCCAGCCGCACCGGCGTGCGCGAACCGCTGTTTGATCTCGATGTTCTGGAGCCCGGCCCGCGCAGCCAGTGGTATGACGAGGACTTTTTCCGTCCTCAGCCCTGGCAGCAGTTTGGGGTGATAACCGACCACAACCTGCACCCGCATAAAAAAGGCGAGCTGCAAACGGATATGTTTGCCATTGGTGGTGTGCTGGGCGGGTTTGACCCGATTCGCCTTGGCTGCGGTGGCGGCGTCTCTGTGGTGACCGCACTCCACGCCGCCCACCAGATCCTCGCCCGTCAGGAGGTATCCCATGAGTCTGCATGATAGCGGCTTCGAAAACTGCATCAAATGCACAGTCTGCACCACGGTCTGCCCGGTCAGCGGCGTTAACCCCCGCTACCCGGGGCCAAAACAGGCCGGGCCCGATGGCGAACGCCTGCGGCTTAAAGATCCCGGCCTGTATGATGAAGCGCTGAAATACTGCACCAACTGCAAGCGCTGCGAAGTGGCCTGCCCTTCGGATGTCAAAATCGGCGATCTTATTCAGCGCGCCCGGGCCCAGTACGCCCCGCGCAAAGTGTCGATTCGCGATACGGTGCTCAGCCATACCGATCTGATGGGCACCCTGGCGACCCCCTTTGCCCCGCTGGTTAACGCCACCACCGGCATGAAGCCGGTGCGCAAAGTGCTGGATGCGGCCCTGAAAATTGACCACCGCCGCACCTTGCCCAAATACGCCACCGGCGGCACGTTCCGCCAGTGGTATCGCAAGCATGCCGCCGCGCAGCAGCAGTTCAGCCAGCAGGTGGCGTTTTTCCACGGCTGCTACGTGAACTACAACAATCCCCAGTTGGGGCGGGATCTGCTGAAAGTGATGAACGCCATGGGCACCGGCGTGCAGTTGCTGGATAAAGAAAAATGCTGCGGCGTACCGCTGATTGCCAACGGCTTTACTGATAAAGCCCGTAAACAGGCCCGGGTTAACGCCCGCTCCCTGGAAACGGCCATTGTGCAGCGCCAGCTACCGGTGATTGCCACCTCATCAACCTGTACCTTCACCCTGCGGGATGAATACCCCGGCGTGCTGGATGTGGACACCACACCACTGCGGGACAATATTGAGCTGGCTACCCGTTATATCTGGCGCATGCTGGAGAACGGCGCCCCGCTGAACCTGAAGCACACCCCGCTGCGCGTGGCCTACCACACCCCCTGCCATATGGAAAAGATGGGCTGGTCCATTTACACCCTTGAGCTGCTGCGGATGATCCCCGGGCTGCAGTTAATTGAGCTGGAGTCCCGCTGCTGCGGTATTGCCGGAACATACGGCTTTAAGAGTGAAAACTACCCCACCTCCCAGGCTATCGGTGCGCCCCTGTTCCGCCAGATAGAAGACAGCGGCGTGGAT
Organism: Shimwellia blattae DSM 4481 = NBRC 105725; assembly: GCF_000262305.1. Classification (NCBI taxonomy): domain Bacteria; kingdom Pseudomonadati; phylum Pseudomonadota; class Gammaproteobacteria; order Enterobacterales; family Enterobacteriaceae; genus Shimwellia; species Shimwellia blattae. The sequence goes on along the minus strand of NC_017910.1, from coordinate 1,336,538 downwards.
CTGGTAATAACCGACTGCGAAACCTGCAAATGGCAGATTGAGATGTCCACCAGCAAGCCCTGCGAACACCCGCTGAGCCTGCTGGCAAAAGCCCTCTGACGCCCCGCGCTTAACCCGGGAATACCGCCTGTAACGGGCGGTTATTCCCCGTTCAGCACCGCCTGCGGTGCCACCCATCCCCCCTGGGCCGTGAGCGGCTGCCCTTCCAGCCAGCGGCGCAACATATTGAGCGCCAGCATTGCGGCTATCTCCTGGCACAGCGCCGGGCTGTGGCGCGGGTTATCCAGCACGACGCGCATTGCGCCGCTGTGCTCACCGGTGGCAAGCGCAATATTGACGCCGTCCGCCTGCTGGCTGCTCACCACCAGCCCCGGCACCTGGTTCTGGCGGGCCAGGTTTTGTGCCCGCACCAGAGTCTGCGCCAGCGTCTCACTGCGTGCAGGCAGGATCTCGCCATGTGTAATGGCGGCCCCGGCCCGGCCAAGCTGTAAAGACAGCAAGCCGCCGGTAAACTGCTCTGCCAGCGCAAGCCCGGTGCCCCGAGCCCTGAGTAACCCGGCAACCTTCGCCGGGAGCCCATCGGTGCCTTCAAAAATCAGGCTATCGCCCGCCGCCTCCCGCACCCGGGGCCAGAGGGCGGCCATCTGGTCGCCCTGTAGCGCAGGCCCGGTCAGCTTCAGTTCAATCACCGGCATGGCGGAGCGGTAACCCATCACCACCCCTTGCGGCAGGGGCAGCGCATCCAGCTGCTGGGCAAGCTCGCTCTCTGAACGCCCGAAGGTGGTCAGGCGCAGGCACACCGGCGGCGCAGGCAGCGTAAACTGCCGGCGCAGGCGCGGCATAATTTCGTGCTCCACCATATGGCGGAATTCAGACGGCACCCCGGGGGTAAAAAACATCCAGCAGCGGTTCAGGCGCAACGCAAACCCGCAGGCGGTGCCCACCGGGTTATCAATCATTTCGCTGCCTGCCGGGATCAGCGCCTGTTTGCGGTTACTGGCTGCCATAGGCCGCCCGCGCCGGGCGAAATAGGCCTCAATCTTCGCCAGCCACTCCGGGTGCTCTTCAAGCCCCACACCGGCAGCCCGGGCAGCAGCTTCCGCACTCAGATCATCCCCGGTAGGCCCCAGGCCGCCGTTAACGATCAGGATATCCGCCTCCAGGCTGCGCTCGGTAAGCACCGCGACCAGGTCGTCTGCATTATCGCCCACCGTATTACGCCGCCACAGGGGCAGCCCCTGGTGAAAGAAATAGTCCGCCAGCCAGGCGGCATTGGTGTCCACAATCTGCCCGGAGAGCACTTCATCCCCGGTTGAAAGCATCTCCACTTTAAACATTTTTCTACTCCGTGGTGCACAGTTTCAAAACTATAACGCAACCAATTCATAAATCATCGAAAAGTAAGCCGCCGGGATTACATCCTGGCGTTATCCGCTTATGATAAATAAAACAATCCAATAATTATCATAAAGTTATATACAAAACTTTATGTTGCACTGCTGTGGGCCTTAGCGGCACTGCGGCAACCAGCAGCACCTTTGCCCCCGATGCTGGCGGCGATTTTCACGTTTGCCGGGTTATTGCGCCGCGTTAGTCAGATAACGCGGCGTCGCATGTCATATCCCTTAACGATACGGAGTAAATGATGAGTAAAAAAGGACTGACTACCGCCGCCGGGGCCCCGGTGCCCGACAACAATAACGTCGCCACTGCGGGCCCCCGGGGGCCCATGCTGCTTCAGGATGTCTGGTTCCTGGAGAAGCTGGCCCACTTTGACCGGGAAGTGATCCCCGAGCGCCGCATGCACGCCAAAGGCTCCGGCGCTTATGGCACCTTCACCGTTACCCGGGATATCAGCCACTGGACCCGGGCCGCCCTTTTCGCCCACCCGGGCAAGCAGACCCCGCTGTTTTTACGCTTCTCCACCGTTGCCGGTGAGCGGGGCGCGGCCGATGCAGAGCGCGACATTCGCGGCTTTTCGGTGAAGTTTTATACCGAGCAGGGAAACTGGGATCTGGTGGGCAACAATACGCCCATTTTCTACCTGCGCGATCCGCTGAAGTTCCCGGATCTCAACCATGTGGTAAAACGCGATCCGCGCACTAACCTGCGCAACCCGACCTACAAGTGGGATTTCTTCTCCCTGATGCCGGAAACCCTCCACCAGTTAACTATCGACTTCAGCGACCGGGGGCTGCCGCGCAGCTACCGCCATATGCACGGCTTTGGCAGCCACGCCTTCAGCTTTATTAATGCCGATAACCAGCGCTTCTGGGTGAAGTTCCACTTCAAAAGCCAGCAGGGTATCGACAACATGATGGACGACGAAGCCGCCCGCCTGGTGGCCGCCGATCGCGAAAGCGCCCAGCGGGATCTGTTTACCGCCATTGAGCAGCAAAACTTCCCGCGCTGGACCCTGTACGTGCAGGTCATGCCGGAGGCCGACGCAGGCCGCCTGCCCTACAACCCCTTCGATTTAACCAAAGTGTGGCCCCACGGGGACTATCCGCTCCATGAGGTCGGGGTGCTGGAGCTTAACCGCAACCCGGATAACTATTTTGCCGAGGTGGAACAAGTGGCAATGAACCCGGGCAATGTGGTGCCGGGGATCGGCTTCTCACCGGACAAAATGCTGCAGGGGCGGCTGTTCTCCTACGGGGATGCCCACCGCTACCGGCTGGGGGTGAACCACCACCAGATCCCGGTGAACACCCCGCGCTGCCCGTTCCATAACTACCACCGGGACGGGGCCATGCGGGTAGACGGCAACAGCGGCAATACGGTGACCTACGAGCCCAACAGCTTTGGTATCTTCCAGGAGCAGCCGGATTTCAGCGAGCCGCCATTATCCCTGGAAGGGGCCGCCGACCACTGGAACCACCGGGAAGACGGCGACTACTTCAGCCAGCCGCGGGCGCTGTTCGAATTATTAAGTGAAGAGGAGCACCAGCGGATGTTCCGGCGCATTGCGGCGGATCTGGCCTGCGTGCCTGAGCATATTGTCCAGCGTCAGATTGACCTGTTCCGCCAGGTACACCCTGACTACGGCGACGGTATCGCCCGGGCATTAGAAGCGCTGATTAGCGCCCCGTAAACCGGCCCGTAAAAAAACCGCCCCCGTTCGCTAACCGGGGCGGTTTTTTGTTAACTGGCCGGGCACTCAGCCCTTACTGCGGCTGGCGATAATCCCGTCGGCCACATTCCCGGGGGCCTGCGCATAGTGGTGAAACTCCATACTGTATGTGGCCCGCCCCTGGGACATGGAGCGCAGGGTGGTGGAGTAGCCAAACATCTCGGCCAGCGGCACGTCGGCGCGAATAATCTGGCTGCCGAAGCGCTCTTCCATCCCCTGCACCATCCCCCGGCGGGAGGACAAATCCCCCATTATATTCCCGGCGTACTCTTCGGGGGTCTCCACCTCCACATGCATGACCGGCTCAAGAATGGCCGGATCCGCCCGGCGCGCCCCTTCTTTAAACCCGAAAATCGCCGCCATGCGGAACGCCATTTCTGAGGAGTCCACATCGTGGTAGGAGCCGAACGTCAGAATCACTTTCACATCCACCACCGGATACCCGGCCAGCACACCGCTGTTCATCGCCTCGCGGACCCCTTTTTCAACCGACGGGATATACTCCCGGGGCACCACCCCGCCTTTGGTGGCATCTTCAAAGATAAAACCACCGCCGGGGGGCAGAGGCTCCAGGGTCAGCACCACATGACCATACTGGCCTTTACCGCCGGACTGGCGGACAAACTTGCCCTCCACATCTTTGACCGTCTTACGCAGGGTCTCCCGGTAGGTGACCTGCGGGCGGCCAATGTTCGCCTCCACCCCGAATTCGCGTTTCATCCGGTCAACAATAATGTCCAGGTGCAGCTCCCCCATCCCGGAAATAATGGTCTGGCCGGACTCTTCATCGGTTTGCAGGCGGAACGACGGATCTTCCGAGGCCAGACGCTGGAGCGCGATGCCCATTTTCTCCTGATCCGCTTTGGTTTTCGGCTCAATGGCCAGTGAGATAACCGGCTCGGGGAACTCCATACGCTCCAGGGTGATCACCGCATCAGGATCGCTCAGCGTGTCACCGGTGGAGACATCTTTCAGCCCCACGCAGGCGGCGATATCCCCGGCGCGCAGCTCGTCCACCTCATGGCGATCGTTGGCCTGCATCAGCACAATCCGCCCGATACGCTCCTTACGGGTTTTTACCGGGTTATATACCGCATCCCCCTTTTTCAGCACCCCGGAATAGACCCGGATAAACGTCAGCTGACCCACGTAGGGGTCAGTCATCAGTTTAAACGCCAGGGCGGAGAACGGCTCATCGTCGCGGGCGTGGCGCTCGGCGGGCTGGCCTTTTTCATCCACCCCCTGGATGGCCGGAATATCCAGCGGTGAGGGCATCAGCTCGATAACCGCATCGAGCATGCGCTGCACCCCTTTGTTTTTAAACGCGCTGCCGCACAGCACCGGCTGGATCTCACCGGCAATGGTGCGCTGGCGCAGCCCGGCAATGATACCGGCGGCGTCGAGATCGCCGCTTTCCAGATAGGTGTCCATCAGGTCATCGCGGGCTTCGGCTGCGGCGGCAACCATTTTTTCCCGCCACTGGCGGGCGGTTGCCAGCAGGGCGTCCGGTACGGGCTGGTAGCTGAAGGTCATCCCCTGGGTGGCGTCGTCCCAGATAATGGCGCGCATCTTAATCAGATCCACCACCCCGGTGAAATGCTCCTCTGCGCCTATCGGGATAACTACCGGCACCGGGTTGGCCTTCAGACGGTCGATCATCATCTGCACCACCCGGAAAAAATCGGCCCCCGGGCGGTCCATCTTGTTCACAAACGCCAGGCGCGGAACATGATATTTGTTTGCCTGGCGCCACACGGTTTCGGACTGGGGCTGTACGCCCCCCACGGAGTCGTACACCATCACGGCGCCATCCAGCACCCGCATGGAGCGCTCCACCTCGATGGTGAAATCCACATGCCCGGGGGTATCGATGATGTTGATCCGGTGCGGCTCCATATCTCTGTCCATCCCGGACCAGAAGCAGCTTACCGCCGCCGAGGTGATGGTTATTCCGCGCTCCTGCTCCTGTGCCATCCAGTCGGTGGTTGCCGCGCCGTCGTGAACTTCACCCAGCTTGTGGCTCATGCCGGTGTAAAACAGGATGCGTTCGGTGGTGGTGGTTTTACCCGCATCAATATGTGCGGAAATCCCGATATTGCGATAACGTTCGAGGGGAATGGACCGGGGCATAATGTGTCCTTAGTCAGTTGACTGTTACTGGCGACCACTGATAACAGGAATATTATGATCGCCAGTTCCCCTGAACGAGAACACATTCGCCGGCAAAATGTCTGTTTTGCTCCGGGAAGCGCCGCAAACCGGCGTCCCGGTCAGGCCGCAGAAAGCTGCCCCGCCACCCAGAGCCTGAGGGCCTGGCGGGAGATTTTAATCCCGCCGTTTTTCAGCTCCCCGGGCAGGCGCAGCCAGTGTACCGGCTGCTGAAAGCGCGCCAGTTTATCCCGCACCCAGCAGGCCAGCTGTGCCGGGTCAAAATCCGCAGCGCACTCCACCACTGCCACCGGGCGCTGGCCGAACTCCTGGTCATCCACCGGGACCACGAAGATCTGGCTGACCGCCGGATGGCAAACAATCACCCGCTCCAGCTCTTCTGGCTGGATCCCTTCGCCGCCGCTGAAAAACTGATTATCCAGCCGCCCGGTCACCGTCAGCACGCCGTTTTCAAGGTGGCCGCGATCCCGGGTGGCAAACCAGCCCTGAGCGTTGGTCAGCGGTGTGACTGCGCCGTCGCGCCAGTACCCGGCGGCCATGCTCGCCGCCCGCAGCCAGATCTCCCCGTCCACAACGCGCACTTCCCGGCCCGCCAGCGCACGGCCAACGTCCGGGTGACCATCGGCCGGTTTGGCGCATACGGTAGAGGCGAACTCCGTCAGACCGTAGCCACAAAAACAGCGGATCCCCCGGGACTGGGCCTGATCAGTCAGCTCAACCGGGATCGCCGCCCCGCCAAGCAGTACCGCTTTCAGCACCAGTGACTGTGGCTCACCCTCCAGCAGCCGCCACAGCTGGGTCGGCACCAGCGAGGCGTGGGTACAGCCTTGCAAAGCCTGCCCCAGTGGATGCATGGGCCGCACCACCAGTGCCGCCCCCACCAGCAGCCAGCGCCACAAAATGCCCTGGCCGGAAACGTGAAACAGCGGCAGCGAAAGCAGCCAGCTGTCCTGGGCGGTAAAGTTCATCAGCCCGGTGACCCCGACCGCACAGGCCAGATGCGCCGCACCACTGTGCACCGCTGCCTTTGGCAGCCCGGTAGAGCCGGAGGTCAGCGTCATGGAGAGGTAGCGCTCCGGGAGCCAGGGGGCATGGCACTCCCCCTCAGCCGCCTGCGGGCGCAGTGCCTGAAGCCCGGGGATCGGCCCACTGTCGCCACAGCTCAGGCCAAACGAAAGCGTCAGCCCCGGTAACAGCTGGCCCAGCAGCCCGTCAGGCAGCTGGGGGTTCAGCGGCAGAATACGGGCGCCGCACTGCAATAGCGCCAGCCAGCAGAGCAGCGTCTGCGGGCTGTTTTTGCCCCGCAGCGCCACCCCGGCCCCGCAGGTGACCCCCTGGGCAAAAAAACCGGCGGCCAGCGCATCCACCTGCTGGCACAGCTGGTGCCAGGTCAGGGATTCGCCCTCCAGATGCAGGGCGATGGCCGCCCCGCGCTGCTGCCGCCATTCACGCCAGGGCCAGTCAGTAAAACTCATAATACAATGTCCAGTTGTTCCGTTTGCCAGACCGGCAGCGGGCTGCCCGGCCAGGGGCGGATCACCTGCGCCTGCATCAGGGACAGGGTATCCAGGCCCGGTAATGTGCCAGGGGTCAGCCAGGCGGCCAGTCGGGCCAGCTGGGTCAGCCCCAGGCTGGACTCAATGGCCGAGCTTATCACCGCCTGCATGCCCAGCCGGTGTGCGGCGGCGATTTGCTGCTGCACTTTATCCAGGCTGCCGGTAAGGGTAGGTTTAATCACCAGCGCACTTACCCCGGGCTGCTTCTCAAACACGAAGTCCGGCTCGCGCACGCTCTCATCCCAGGCGATGGCGATCCCGGTCTGCTGGCTGAACGCCAGCGAGTCTTCCCGGGTGCGGCACGGCTCTTCAATAAACGCAATTCGCCCCCGGTAGGCCGGGTCAACGTATTTCGCAAACTGCGCCGCTTTGAGCGGTGTCCAGCTGCGGTTGGCGTCCAGCCGCAGGCGCAGATCAGGCAACGCCTCCAGCAGCAGGTTCGCCACCATACCGTCGCGCACCGCTTCCCAGAGGCCCACTTTGATCTTGGCGACCTTTTCACCGGGGATCTGCTCCAGCAGGGCGAACAGCTCGTCCGGATCGCCAGTACACAGCGGTGCGGCGCGATAGTCCGCCGCCGCCGGGAGCTGGCCAGACAGCTCTGCCAGCGCACAGCTGGTGCCAAACGCCACCGACGGTAGCGCGGGGCAGGCCAGCGTCTCCCCGGCCTGCCAGTGCTGCGCCCAGCCCACCAGCTCAACCTGGGCGTCGTCTGCGGTTTCTGCGCTGAACCCGGGGAGCGGGGCAATTTCGCCCCACCCCTGCTGGCCGTTTTCCGTCAGACACAGTATCAGCCCTTCCCGGACTTTCAGGCGCCGCTCCCGGAGGATCACCCCCGCGTCCATGGGCAGGTTATAGCGCCAGATCTGTGCGCGCCGCATTACGGATTCCGTTTAAATTTGCTGAAGTCCGGCTGACGCTTCTGGTTGAACGCATTGCGCCCTTCCTGGCCTTCGTCAGTCATGTAGAACAGCATGGTGGCGTTGCCCGCCAGCTCCTGCAGGCCCGCCTGGCCGTCGCAGTCCGCGTTGAGGGCGGCCTTCAGGCAGCGCAGCGCCATCGGGCTGTTTTGCAGCATTTCGCGACACCAGCGTACGGTCTCTTTTTCAAGATCCGCCAGGGGAACCACCGTGTTGACCAGCCCCATATCCAGCGCCTGTTGCGCATCATACTGACGGCACAGGAACCAGATTTCGCGGGCTTTCTTCTGGCCGACAATCCGCGCCATGTAAGAAGCACCCCAGCCACCGTCAAAAGAGCCGACCTTCGGCCCGGTCTGGCCGAAAATGGCGTTCTCTGCGGCAATGGTCAGGTCGCACATCATATGCAATACGTGGCCGCCACCAATGGAGTACCCGGCAACCATCGCCACTACCGGTTTCGGGCAGGTGCGGATCTGGCGCTGGAAGTCCAGCACGTTGAGGTGGTGAACGCCGGAGTCATCTTTGTATCCGCCGTAGTCGCCGCGCACTTTCTGATCGCCGCCGGAGCAGAACGCTTTGTCCCCTTCCCCGGTCAGAATAATCACCCCGATACCGTCGTCGTAGCGGGCGTCGGCCAGGGCGTCGATCATCTCTTTAACGGTCAGCGGGCGAAACGCGTTGCGCACCTGCGGGCGGTTAATGGTGATTTTGGCGATCCCGTCGCTGGATTTCTGATAGCGAATATCGGTATAGCCTGCGGAGCAGTCGTGCCATTCCACCGGCGCATAGAGCATGTGTTCATCAGGGTAAAGCATGGGGAGTCCTTGAGTTGGGTTGACACAATAGGGTGTACAGGCTGTGAACAAACCCGGCGGGATTTTCCCGGTGGGCGTTGTGTCCGGCAGCACTGATAGTCAGCGTGGTGGCGGGCAAGGTTCCGGCAATGGCGCGGAATTTTGCGTCCTGTTCACCACATAAATAGTAAAACGGCAGGGTCATTTCCTGCAGGCGCGCCAGCAGATCAGGCTGGCGACCCAGAGAGGTCGCCACCAGCATATCGGCCAGTGCGCGGGGATCGTTATCCTTGCGAAGCTCAACCAGCGCCTGGCGCTGGGGCTCACTGAGCGAGGCAAATACCGGCTGGTGATACCAGTCTGCCAGTACCCGGGTAAAGGGCTCCTGGCGCAGGCGGCGGGCCCAGTTATCGTCATGGGCACGGCGCTGGCGACGCTCCGCCAGCAGGGCCAGGCCCGGGTTTCCCCCTTCAACCACCATCCCGCGCAGCCCTTCAGTGTGGCCGTAGCAGGCGTGGTACATGGCAATCCGCCCGCCCAGCGAGTAGCCCACCAGCCAGTAATCGCCTATCTGGTAGTGGTCAAGGGTCGCCTGGAGTGCGGCTTCCATATCCGGGAAGTCCGCCACCCGCTCCGCCACCGACTCACCGTGGCCGGGTAAATCCAGCAGGAGCTGGGGCCAGTCGGAAAATGCCGGGCTTAGGGGGGCCCACTCTGCCCGGCTGCCTAAAAAACCGTGCAGCCAGACCAGCCACGGATAGCCGGGCTGGTTACCAGGGCGCAGCTCGCCGCGCAGGATCATAGCTGGCTCACCTGCGCCAGCAGCTGTTGCAGGGTCCGGGCGCCGGTATGCTCATCGACCCGCAGCTCAATAAGCGTGGCCCGGGGGCGCTGCCAGGCCTCGGCCACGGTTTGGGCCAGGCTTTCCCAGTTATCCGGACAGGAATAGCCCAGGCCGAACATCTGTGCGGCGGGGGCAAACTCAACATCCTGCGGCATACAGTAGTAGCGCTCGCGCTCCTCTACCGGGGTGGGCAACATGGAGAAGATCTGCCCGCCGTTATTGTTCACCACAATCAGCACAAAGGGTGCCGGGGTGTGGCGCAGTAGCGCCAGGCTGTTCATGTCATACAGCGCGGAGAGATCCCCCACCACCGCAAGGGTCGGGCGCGGACGGGCGCGCTGAACCCCTGCGGCAGTAGAGATAAGCCCGTCAATGCCGCTGGCGCCACGGTTGCTGTATACCGGATACCCGGCAGGCAGCTGGCACAGGGCATCCACCAGGCGGACCACCAGGCTGTTACCGACAAAAAGCTGGCCCTGATCCGGCAGCAGCGATGCAATACGCTGGGCCAGTTGTGCCTCGCCAAACCGGGCCGTGGCCTGGGTGGCGCACGCCAGCGCCTGCTGTGATAATTCGCGCAGGCGCGGTGCCCAGCAGGGGTGATTTTCCGCCGGGTGCTGCTCAAGCCAGGCGCCAATATCGGCCACCAGGCGGCGGCCCCGGTGCTGGGCCGGATCCAGCCGGTCGTCCAGGGGCGAAATAATCCAGTATTCGTCCGGGTTGCAGGCGGCCTGCCACTGAAGCAGGCGCTTGCCGGTCAGGCTGCTGCCAAACTGAATAACCAGTTGGGCGTTATCCAGCTCGCGGGTGGCGTCCGGGTTTGCCAGCCAGAGATCGGCACAGGGCAGCGGCTGCCCGGTCTGGGACAGGACATCGCTAATCAGCGGCCAGCCGAGCATCGCCGCCCAGGCCGCCAGCTGTTTGCCCTGTTCGGCACTCATGCGCCCGGCAACGATCACCCCTTTTTTCTGGCGCCAGAAGAACCAGTCGCGCTGCTGCACACTGGTGCGCACGCGGCCATAGGCCAGCCAGGGCTTTTCGCTGGTTAACCAGCTGCCAAGGCTCTCCTGCCAGGTGAGATCGCTGTCGTCCATCTCCCCGTACAGGGGTTCGGCAAACGGGCAGTTGATCTGGACCGGCCCGTTTTCCTGGTTGCTGAGCAGTGTATCAATCACCGAGACCAGCCAGTGGGCTGAAATGTCCCGGGTGGGGCGCGGCAGGTTCAGCACCCCGGTAGGGTGGGAGCCAAATATCCCCTGCTGGCGGATGGCCTGGTTGGCCCCGCAGTCGATAAGCTCCGGCGGGCGATCCGCCGTCAGCATGATCAGTTTTTCCCCGGTCAGCCCTGCTTCAATCAGTGACGGGTAGAGATTCGCCACCGCCGTGCCGGAGGTAACAATCACCGCGACGGGCTCGGCGCTGGCCTTGGCGATACCAAGGGCTAAATGGCCCAGGCCGCGCTCATCAAAATGGGTGTGGCACACAAATCCGCCGTTCTGTACTGCGGCCAGTGTTAACGGGGTTGATCGGGAGCCTGGCGCGATACACACATGGCGCACGCCGTGGCGCGTCAGAGCTTCAAGAATGACTGCCGCCCAGCGGCGGTTAAAAGAGCAGGTTGACATAATATTGTCCGGGTTCAGGAGTGCGCGCACATTATAAGCGGCGCATAAAAACAGACTTTGATGTGGGTCGGGATTGTTGTTTTCATTCACTTTTCTCAGTCAGTAAACTGCGTAATCCCGCCGCTTTATTGTTGATTTCCCGCCATTCCTCTGCCGGGTCTGAGCCGGGGACAATCCCCGCGCCCGCATACAGCCGCACCCGGTCACCATCAACCAGGGCGCTGCGTAACGAAACACAAAACTCCGCCTGCTGGCGGGAAATATACCCGGCTGAGCCCGCATACCACTGGCGTTCAAAGGGCTCATTGTGCTGAATAAATGCGCTGGCCGCCTGGCGGGGCAGCCCGGCAACGGCGGCAGTGGGCTGCAGTTGCCGTAAACAGCTGGCATCATCCGGCTGGCGCAACGTGGTCCAGATGCAGCGGCGCAAATGCTGCACTTTGCGCAGGCGCATGATCTGGGGTGGCAGCACCTCCAGCGTTTCGCCAATGGGGTTCAGCCGCTGGCAAATATCTTCTACCACCAGCATGTTTTCACGCTGGTTTTTATCATCATGCATCAGCCACTCTCCCAGCCGGGCGGCTTTTGCGTCATCTGCGCTGCTGGCAACGGTGCCCGCCAGCGCTTCAGTGCGCAGCTCCACCCCGCGCCGCCGCCACAGCCGCTCAGGAGAGGAGCCGATAAATCCTTGCTGTGCGTTAAACGCCATATAGAAATGGTAGCAGTTCAGATTGACTCTGCGACTGGCCGCCAGAAAACCGGCGGCGGAAACCGGGGTGCTGAACCACAGATCCGACGCCCGGGCCAGCACGACCTTTTCCATCTCGCCACGGGAGAAACCCGCCAGCGCCTGCTCAATAAGCTGCTGCCAGCGGGGCCAGGCGGGGGTCTGCTGTTCGCGCAGCAGCGTAAGCTGCAATGCCGGTAGTGGCCGGGCAGGTAACAGGGCAGCCAGCAGCGCCTGCGCCTGAAGGCCATCCTGCGCCAGGGAGTGTTCACTGTGCAGAATAAGCGTGAGTGCCGCCTGCCCCCGCTGGCGTTGCCACAGCAGGCGCGGTAAAAACAGACTGCCGCTGGCGGGATCAAACTGGTTCAGCCCGCAAATCAGCAGCCGCTCGCTGGCCGGAAACTGCGCCAGGAACGCCTCGCCTGCGGATAACGAAGGGAAATGCGCCACCGCCCCCAGGGCCGCGAGCTCCTGCTCGCCATTACGCTGCTGCCAGTAAAACTGGGGCCACACAGACTGTGCCGCCAGCCACTGCAACGCGTCGCTGTCATCACTGAGCGTTAACGGGACGGTGAATACCAGGGTGCCTGAGCTGTCGGGAAGCGGTGCGATTAACTTTTGTTGCAGTTCGGACAATGCAGTAACAACAGAATTCACATCCACCTCAGTTCTCAGGGAAACCCCCTGATTATACGTGGTCACCCGGGCAAAAAAAAATCCCACCCTGGAGGTAAGATCTCAGAAAGGTGGTTTATCCCTCACGAATCGGCATAAAAGTTACCGCAATGGCGAATAAACCAGCAGCCCGGTTACGCCTGCACCATGCCCACATGGGGAATGCCGTCTTCGTCGTAAACATCTGTGACCGGTGTAAACCCCAGGCGACGGTAAAAATCCGCCAGATGCGCCTGCGCCCCCAGGTAGATGGCCCGGCCGGGCCAGTTCTGGCGACAGCTTCGCAAAGCGTGCTCCATCAGAGCATAGCCCAGTTTTTCGCCCCGGGCCCCGGGGGCGACAATCACCCGGCCGATCACTACCGGCCCGGTGGCGCTTTCCGGCTGCAAAATGCGCGCGTAAGCGATCAGCGCCCCGTTGCGCCAGCCAAACAGGTGGCGATTCTCACCACACAGATCCTGACCGTCCACATCCTGATAGACACACTGCTGCTCAACCACAAATACCGCACTGCGTAACGCCAGTGCGGCATACAGTTGTACCGGGGAAATCTGGCTGTGGTGTAAATCCTGCCAGTTGATCATCGTTACGCTCCTGCCTGCTGATTGTTAAATGGTTATACTACTGCCAGTTCAGTGTAACCAGGCAGGGAATAACCCATGGAATTATTGTTTCTCGGCACGTCTGCCGGGGTGCCGGCCCCGGGCCGCAATGTCAGTGCCCTGGCGCTGCACCCGGGGGCGCAACACGCCACCTGGTGGCTGTTTGACTGCGGTGAAGGCACCCAGCACCAGATGCTGCGCACGCAGATTAACCCCGGAAAGCTGGATAAAATTTTTATCACCCACCTGCACGGGGACCATATTTTTGGCCTTCCGGGGCTATTATGCAGCCGCTCCATGGCGGGCGGTAGTGGCCCCCTCACCCTCTACGGGCCGCCGGGACTGCGGGAGTATGTTCAGCTGTCGCTGACCATGAGCGGCTCCTGGACCGATTATCCGCTGGATATTGTGGAGGTCAGCGAGGGGGTTATCTTCGATGACGGGGAGTTTGAAGTACGCTGCGTGGCGCTTAACCACCCGGTGGTCTGTTTCGGCTACCGGGTGAGTGCCCACGATAAGCCCGGGGCGCTGGATGCTGCGGCGTTGTCCGCCAGTGGCGTGCCCCCGGGCCCGCTGTTCCAGCGGCTGAAACGGGGCGAGACGGTGCAACTGGAAGATGGCCGCTGGATAGATGGCCGCCAGTATATCGGCCAGCCGGTGAAGGGAAAATCGGTGGCGATTTTTGGCGATACGGCCCCGCTGGACAGCGCCCGGTTGCTGGCCGCCGAAGCCGATATGCTCGTTCACGAGGCCACACTGGAAGCAAGCCTTGCGCAGAAAGCCAACAGCCGCGGCCACGCCACCACGGTGCAGGCCGCCACCCTTGCCCGGGAGGCCGGGGTGAAAACGCTGGTTATCACCCACTTCAGCTCCCGCTACCGGCGGGCAGACTTCCCGCGCCTGCTGGCCGAGTGCCGGGCTATTTTCCCCGACACGCTGATGGCAGAGGATTTTATGCAGCTTGAGGTGTAGCCGCATCGCTCAGCTCCTGAGTGACAGGGGCTGGATGAAAATAGCGTTGTGTTCCCACGGAATGTCTCATGGCAATTCATCATTCTCACGTAATACCAGCGTCATAAAGCGGCTATTTGGATCGGGCCGATAATCAGCAAATGGCCCACAGTCAACAAAACCGTGCTTACTATAAAGTTGATGGCAGGCGGCAAACCCCGGCTGTATCCCGGTTTCTTATGATAGTCATGCCATCCACAGGTAACATGGCGATGGGCAAAAAGGACGCCAGCACTATTGCCGCGTCATCGCGTCTAAAAAGGTTCAGGGGGGTTCAGTGTCATCCACGTTTCAACATCGATTCATTCTTACAGGTGGCCCGGGGTCGGGCAAAAGCACGATAATTGATGCGCTTACAAAACGAGGGTATTGGTGTTCTGAAGAAGCAGGAAGAGGTGTTATACAAGACCAGGTTAGCATCGGTGGTAATGCGTTACCGTGGGCCAACCAGGCTGCATTTGCAGAGCTTATGCTATCCTGGGAAATGCGTTCGTGGCACGACGCGGAAGGGCAAACACAACTATGCTTCTTCGACCGTGGTGTTCCTGATGTTGCAGGCTATTTACGTCTTTCAGCACTTACTATTCCGGCGCATCTGGAAAATGCCATAGAGAAATTTCGCTATAATCGCACCGTATTCATTGCCCCACCCTGGCGTGACATCTATGTACAGGATACAGAGCGCAGGCAATCTTTCGATGTTGCCGTCGAGACATATCACGCAATGGTAAAAACATACCGTATGTATGACTATCAGTTAATTGAATTACCATGTGCTTCTGTAGAAGAGCGTGTCGATTTTATCTTTTCCAGGATAGCCCGTTGATAAAATGGCAACGACGCGCAATCTGCATTAGTTGTATTAGTCGCGACTTGATCTGGCTCTGACCCGTTATGCGACTGTTTTGCGGCGTCGTTCGATCAGTGACGCCGCAAGTGATTCCACTTCTTTAAAATCTTGTGAGGCGCTGGCTCTGAGCACCAGATTCCATTTACTTAATACACCCGCGTTCACGACCAGCTCGCTGTTCGCTTTCAACCGGCCATTTTTTAACAACCATTGTGCAACATTCGCCCAGTCCCAGAGCGGCGACTGGCCTTTAATGCGCTGAACGGGGCAAGGAAAATCGCCGCTGCCACGGGTGCCGTCTTTCAGCATGGCAATCGCCTGACGGGACATATTTGTCATTTCCGCAATATCGCTCAGCCCCACAAGGGCAGAGTCGACAGACTCAACCACAGCGCCAATCCCGGCGGATTCGATATTTTCAACCGCAGATGCGATAGCCTCATCGAGTGAGTCAGCCTCACGATCGAACTCAACATAGACCGAGTTTCCATATGCACAAATCAGTGCATCGTCACAGCCGCTTTCGTACAGCGCGTCTTCCAGCCCTTCGCGGTCATAGGTTACGCCTGAGAGCGTCAGTATAAAGTGGTAAAGCGCCATCGTTCCCCCTTCGGTTAGCCTTTGGTCGTTCAGTAAACGGAGATTGTCAACGCCCCCCGACCAGACACAATCAAGAGCAGCGGTTTGTTTTGCGCCTGATTTGCCTGGCATGGTTCTCAGCACTTTTCGGCGTCGACCATATACTCATCTGGTGATCCCGATGCTCACCTTCCGGATGACCACAACGTAACTTGCAAAAACAGTGGGCGGAATCACCTGGTGGAACCCAAACCCAGCCCTGACTCAGGGCATATTCAATGGCGGCCTGGATATGCTTGTTCGGATGTTTTTTCATTTGCCTCCGGGTATATGACCTTATTATTTTCGTTGACACTTGTCAACACGCAATACCACTTACTCCCCCCCTGCAGCGCGGGATGGTATTCATCTCCCGTTTGGGGGTGTTTTTTCAACCCGGTGATTTTCGATTTCTGGGGTTTTATGGCGGATTCAGAAGATGGCTTCCATTTATTCAGAAGCGTAGGGGCAGGTTACTCAGGTCATTCACGGGCGACAGGCACAAAAAACCCGGCCGCAGCCGGGTTTCGTGATAATGGCGTCCGCCTTACATCAGCGGGGCCGCCAGCTGCACAATGCTGATTAACGGCTGCGGGTACACCCCCAGCACCAGCACCAGCAGCGCGGCTATCAGCACCACCACCCCACCGGCGGTAAACGCCCAGTTAGACGGCGTATCGCGGTTCAGTTGCTGAGGCGCGGAGAGATACAGGCTCACGGTAACGCGCAGGTAATAGTACAGACCAATGGCCGAGCCCACCACCACGGCACCGGTCAGCCACCACAGGTGCGCATCCACACCCACCGCCAGCACGTAGAATTTCCCGATAAAGCCCAGCGTCATCGGGATCCCCGCAAGGGAGAGCATCATCACCGTCATCACCGCAGACAGCAGCGGGCGGTGCCAGAACAGGCCGCGATAAGAGAACAGCGAATCCGCATCCGGCCCCCGGTAGGGGCTGGACATCAGGCTCACTACGCCAAACGCCCCCAGGCTGCTGAACAGATAACCGGCCAGATACACCCCGACCGTCTCCATCGCCATATCCCCGTGCTGCAGGGCAATCAGCGCCACCAGCAGGTAACCGAGGTGGGCAATGGAGGAGTAACCCAGCAGGCGCTTAATATTGCTCTGGCTGATGGCCATCAGGTTACCAAACAGGATAGACGCAAAGGCGATAATCCCCAGTACGATCCGCACCGCCTCGCTCTGGCCAATGGGCGCATACAGGAACAGGCGCATCACTACCGCAAAGATGGCAATCTTACTGGCGGTGGCAAGGAAGGTTGATACCGGTGCCGGTGCCCCCTGGTAGACATCCGGCGTCCACAGATGAAACGGCACCAGGGACAGTTTAAACCCGAGGCCGACAATCATCATGCCCACACCCGCCAGCAGCAGAGGCTCGTGCAGCATATTGTCCGCCAGGCTGCGGCCCAGGGCCCCGAAGGAAAGATCCCCGGTCTGGGCATACACCAGCGCAATACCGAACAGCAGGAAGGAGGACGCGGCCGCAGAAAGCAGCGTGTATTTGATGCTGGCTTCCAGCGAGCGCTTCTGGCGGAAGGCATAGCCCACCAGGCCAAACAGCGGCAGGGAAATCAGCTCAATGCCGAGGAACAGCGCCGCAAAGTGGTTAGCACTGGCCAGAAGCAGCCCGCCGAGGGCGGCAATCAGCACCAGCAGGTAGAACTCTTCTTTATTGTCCGGGTAGTTTTGCAGCCACGGGTAAGCAAAGGTACAGGTCGCAAGGCTTGCCAGTAATACCAGCCCGGTATACAGCATGGCGTAGCCGTCTACCCGCAGCAGCGGGGTCACATCCATCGGCCCGGCCTGGCCCACAAACCACAAAGAGAGCAGCGCCAGGTTAAGCCCGACAACCGAGAGCGTGGCATTAACAAAATGGTCGCGTCGCCACGCAATGGACAACATCACCACCACCACCGTCAATCCGACGATCAACAGCGGCAGTAACGCGATCAAATGCTGAGTTGTTAGAGTCATGAGCGAATTACGGCCTTGTAGTTAAAATTGAACCGGTATACCACTGCTGGATATTACCCATCGCCGCGTGCGAGGTATCCAGAATCGGCTGCGGGTAAAAGCCCAGCAGCACCAGCAGTACAACCAGCAACAGAATAATGAACAATTCGCGTGCTGACAGTCCGGGCAGCGGTTGCGCCGCGGCCTCAGTTTTTGCCTTACCAAAGTAAGCGCGATGCAGCATCGCCAGAGAGTACACCGATGCAAACACCAGCCCGAAGGTGGAGATGACCGTGATAACCGGCACCACATGGTAGCTGCCAAACAGAATCATAAACTCGCCAACGAAGTTCCCGGTGCCCGGCATCCCCAGGGTCGCCACCGCAAAGAACATCGACAGGGCCGGGAGCCATTTAATCTTGCCCCACAGTCCCCCCATCTTCGTCATATCACGGGTATGCAGGCGCTCATAGAGCTGGCCGCACAGAATGAACAGCCCCGCCGCAGAAAGGCCATGGGCGATCATCTGGATCACCGCCCCCTGGTAGGCCAGCTGGCTACCGGTGTAGATGGCGATCAGCACAAACCCCATGTGGGAAACGGAGGTATAGGCAATCAGGCGCTTGATATCCGTCTGGGAGAAGGCCATCCAGGCGCCGTAGAAAATCCCAATCACCCCAAGCCACATGGCAACGGGCGCAAACTGGGCAGATGCGTTCGGGAACAGGGGCAGCGAGAAGCGCAGTAACCCGTAGGCTGCGGTTTTCAGCAAAATCCCCGCCAGGTCAACGGAACCCGCCGTCGGCGCCTGGGAGTGGGCATCCGGCAGCCAGCCGTGCAGCGGCACGACCGGCATCTTCACCGCGAAGGCGATAAAGAAGCCCAGCATCAGCAAATATTCAACGTTACTGCCCATCGGGGTTTTCAGCAGCGCTTCATAGCTGAAGGTCCACACCCCGGTGGCGCTGTGGTGCACAAAGACCAGCGCCAGTATCGCAATCAGCATCACCAGACCACTGGCCTGGGTGTAGATAAAGAACTTGGTCGCGGCACTGATGCGGGTCTTCCCGTCGGAGGCTTTATGGCCCCACAGCGCTATCAGGAAGTACATCGGCACCAGCATCATTTCCCAGAAGAAGAAGAACAGGAACATGTCGATGGCGAGGAACACCCCGATAACACCGCCGAGGATCCACATCAGGTTGAGGTGGAAAAAGCCCTGATACTTCTGGATCTCATTCCAGGAGCAGAGCACCGCCAGCACACCGAGCAGCCCGGTCAGCACCACCATCAAAAGGGACAGACCGTCCAGCGCCAGATGCACTGAAATGCCAAAGCGCGGGATCCAGGGCAGCAGAAATTCAGACTGCCACTGAGGTAACCCGGCGGACTGGGTCAGGGAGTAGCCGCCCTGCAACCAGAGCTGCAAAGACAGCGCCAGGGTCAGCCCCATGGTGATCAGCGCAATCCAGCGCGGCGTACGGGTGCCGAAGCGCTCCGATTGCCAGCACAGGAAGCCGCCAATGAAGGGTATGAGTATTAGCCAGGGTAGTAGCATGGCAATTATATTCCTTATTAATCTATTCGGTGGCTATCTTATTTGCCACACGGCGTCCGGCCAGTGCGCAATCCTCACGTACTCCAGTACGCTCCGGTTATTGTGCGCTGGCCGTCTTCCGTATGCCTGCACCGATAACGCCACGGGAACAGGTAACGCAATACAAACCGTTGAGGGAGAAGCGCACTCCCTCATATCCGATCAACGAAACACCATCAGCAGCGCCAGCACCACCACAGCGCCGATACTCATAGAGGCCACATACCAGCGCAGGTAGCCGTTTTCACTGAGCAGCAGCCCGCGCCCGGCAAAGCGGGCAATATACGCCGGTAGCGTCATCAGCCCGTTGAGCGGATCGCGTTTCAGCAGCCAGGCAACCGCAAGGAACGGCTTCACAAACACCTTGTCATACAGCCAGTCGAAGCCCCATGCGTTGAACCACCAGGTGGCGAAGAAGCGCCCCGGGCCGCTGTTTGCTACCGCGGTCACCAGCGTGCGTTTCCCGAGCCACAGCCAGGCGGCAATCAGGATCCCGGCGATAGCCACAATCCCGGAGGTTATCTCCAGGGTCAGCACCTGGCCATGAGCCAGTTCCGCGCTGGCCGGCAGTACCCCATGCAGCGGCGGCACAATCAGCGCCCCCACAAAGGTCGAGAGCACCAGCAACACCACCAGCGGCAGCGTGTGGGTTATCCCTTTTACCGGGTGTGCGTGAGTCTGTTCTTTACCGTGGAAGACGATGAAAATCATCCGGAAGGTATACAGGGAAGTCATAAACGCCCCCACCAGCCCGGCAATCATCAGGTTGATGTGGCCGTTTGCCATTGCCCCGGCGAGGATCTCATCCTTACTGAAGAAGCCCGCCGTGACCAGCGGCAGCGCAGAGAGTGCCGCCCCCCCCACCAGGAAGCAGGCATACACCAGCGGAATTGACTTGCGCAGCCCGCCCATTTTGAAGATGTTCTGCTCATGGTGGCAGGCCAGGATAACCGAGCCGGAGGCCAGGAACAGCAGCGCCTTAAAGAAAGCGTGGGTCATCAGGTGGAAGATAGCCGCATCCCAGGCCTGCACCCCGAGGGCGAGGAACATATAGCCAATCTGGCTCATGGTGGAATAGGCCAGCACCCGTTTGATGTCGGTCTGTACCAGGGCGGCAAAGCCTGCCAGCACCAGGGTTACCGCCCCGACAATCGCCACCAGATGCAGCACCTCCGGGGTCAGCAGGAACAGGCCGTGAGTACGGGCAATCAGGTACACCCCGGCGGTGACCATGGTCGCCGCGTGGATCAGGGCAGAAACCGGGGTCGGGCCCGCCATGGCATCCGCAAGCCAGGTTTGTAACGGCAACTGGGCAGATTTACCCACCGCACCACCCAGCAACATCAGGGTAGCCCACTGCAACGTGGTGCTGCCTGCGGCAAAGTGCTGCGGCGCCAGCTCGGCCATTTCACGGAAGTTCAGGGTGCCCAGCTCGTTATAGAGGATGAACAACCCGAAGGCGAGGAACACGTCGCCCACCCGGGTCACCACAAACGCCTTCATGGCTGCGGCGCCGTTTTTCGGATCCGTATAATAAAAGCCAATCAGCAGGTAGGAGCACAGCCCCACCCCTTCCCAGCCGAGGTACATCAGCAGCAGGTTGTCGGCCAGGACCAGTATCACCATGCTGGCAATAAACAGGTTGGTATAGGCGAAGAAGCGGGAGTAGCCCTCCTCCCCGCGCATATACCAGGAGGCATACATATGGATCAGGAAGCCCACCCCGGTCACCACAGACAGCATAGTCAGGGAGAGGCCGTCCAGCACCAGATTAAAACCGATATTAAAATCCCCCACCGACATCCAGGTCCACAGGGGCTGGGTGAAGGGCGCACGGGCGTCCTGGCCGAGGTATTCCACCCCGGCCACGGCAGTCACCAGCGCCGCCAGGCCAACGGCACCGATACCGATAGTGGCCGACAGGTTTTCAGACCAGCGCCCGCGTGAGAACGCCAGCAGCAGATATCCCAGCAGCGGGAAGGCTACGGTTAACCAGAGAAAATTCATCCGCGCATCTCACTTACTGAATCGATATTCAGGTTCTGACGACGACGATGGAGCTGCAGCAGCAGCGCCAGGCCAATACTGGCCTCCGCCGCCGCGAGCGTAATGGCGAGGATATACATCACCTGGCCATCCGTTTGCCCCCAGTAACTGCCCGCCACCACAAAGGCCAGCGCCGCAGCGTTAATCATAATTTCCAGCCCTATCAGCATAAACAGCAGGTTGCGGCGAATCACCAGCCCGGTCAGCCCAAGGACAAACAAAATAGCAGCGAGGATCAATCCATGCTGTAACGGGATCATGTGCGCTCCTCCGTTTTTCTTTTACTGTCATTCGGACGATTGCTGAGCAGCTCCCCCTGGCGTTCTTCCCGCCCGAGGTGAAAGGCCACCACCAGCCCCGCCAGCAGCAGCATAGAGGCCAGCTCCACCGCCAGCACATAGGGCCCGAACAGGGCAATACCCACCTGTTTTGCGTCAATGGCGGCCCCGTCGATCCCCTGGTCGTTAATGCCGAGGATGGCATACACCATCACCACCAGCAGCAGCGCCGAGAGCACGCCCGGGCCTATCCACAGTTGCGGTTTCAGCCACTGGCGCTCCTGTTCAACCACCGAATTCCCGAGGTTAAGCATCATCACCACAAACACGAACAGCACCATAATGGCCCCGGCGTAGACGATTATCTCCAGCGCCCCGGCGAAATAAGCCCCGAGGGAGAAAAACACCCCGGCTATCGCCAGCAGCGACACAATCAGGTACAGCAGCGCATGTACCGGATTGGTATGGGTGATAACCCTGAGCGTTGCCAGGACTGCCACCAGGCCGCAAATATAAAATGCGAATTCCATTGCCCCTCTCCTTTACGGTAACAGGCCTTTGACGTCGACAGGTTTGGCTTCGTTTTCCGCCTCGCCTTTGTCCTTGCCGTCAATTGCCATACCGGCCATCCGGTAGAAGTTATATTCCGGGTATTTACCCGGGCCGGAGATCAGCAGATCTTCTTTCTCATACACCAGGTCCTGGCGCTTGTATTCGCCCAGCTCAAAATCCGGGGTCAGCTGAATTGCCGTGGTCGGGCAGGCTTCCTCACACAGACCACAGAAAATGCAGCGCGAAAAGTTGATGCGGAAAAACTCCGGATACCAGCGGCCATCCTGCATTTCGGCTTTCTGTAATGAGATACAGCCCACCGGGCAGGCAACGGCGCACAGGTTACAGGCCACGCAGCGCTCTTCGCCGTCCGGGTCGCGGGTCAGGACAATACGCCCGCGGTAACGGGGCGGCAGGTAAACCGGCTCTTCCGGGTACATCTGGGTTTCGCGTTTGGCGAAGGCGTGCAAGCCTATCATCCAGATACTGCGTACCTGGGTGCCAAAACCAACAACCAACTCTTTTAATGTCATGGTTTTTTCACCTTATTGCGCCTGCCAGAGGATCACGGCAGCCGTCACCAGTAAGTTGATAAGCGTCAACGGCAGACACACTTTCCAGCCGAAGGACATCACCTGGTCGTAACGGGGACGGGGTAATGACGCACGAATCAGAATAAACATCATCATGAAGAATGCGGTTTTCAGCGCGAACCAGATGAACGGCGGCAGGAAAGGCCCGTGCCAGCCACCGAAGAACAGGGTCACCATCATGGCGGAGATGGTCACAATGCCGATATATTCCCCCACAAAGAACAGGCCGAACTTCATGCCGGAATATTCAATGTGGTAGCCGTCTGCCAGCTCCTGCTCTGCTTCCGGCTGGTCAAAGGGGTGGCGGTGACACACGGCCACACCGGCAATGGCAAAAGTCAGGAAGCCAAAGAACTGCGGGATAACGTTCCACAGGTGGGCCTGATTATCGACAATATCCCCCATATTGAAGGAGCCCGCCTGGGCCACAACCCCCATCAGGGAGAGGCCGAGGAACACCTCATAACTCAGGGTCTGGGCCGAGGCACGCATCGCCCCCAGCAGGGAGTATTTGTTGTTACTGGACCAGCCGGCAAACAGCACCGCATAGACGGCCAGGC
Organism: Shimwellia blattae DSM 4481 = NBRC 105725; assembly: GCF_000262305.1. Taxonomy (NCBI): domain Bacteria; kingdom Pseudomonadati; phylum Pseudomonadota; class Gammaproteobacteria; order Enterobacterales; family Enterobacteriaceae; genus Shimwellia; species Shimwellia blattae. The sequence goes on along the minus strand of NC_017910.1, from coordinate 1,313,401 downwards.
CCGCCAGCATCAGGAAAAACAAAATCCCGATATTGAGATCCGCCACCACCCAGCCTGGGCTGACCGGCACAATGGCAAACGCCAGCAGCAGCGAGGTAAAGGCTATCATCGGCGCCAGGGTGAAAATCACCCTGTCCGAAAAGCGCGGGATCCAGTCCTCTTTAAAGAACATTTTGATCATGTCCGCCACCAGCTGAAGGGATCCCCCCCAGCCTACGCGGTTCGGCCCGTAGCGGTTCTGGAACAGCCCCAGCAGACGGCGCTCACCAAAACTCATGAACGCCCCGCAGGTGACCACCACCAGCAGGATCACCACCGCCTTGAGAACGGCAATCAGAATGTCGATAACATCCGGGGTTAACCAGCTCATTGGGCAGCCTCCTTCAGGTTGTCAAGGCGGGCACCGGCCAGCACCGGGGCGATCCCCGGCATCCCCATCGGCAACCCGACCTGGCCTGGCGTCAGCCCTTCGGAGAGCACCAGCGGCAGGGTAATGGTCTGCCCTTCATAACTGAACGACACCGGTGCCCCGGCATTGATACCCAGCCGGGCGGCATCCGCCGGGTTGAGCTTCAGATACGGCGCAGGCATACGGCTCTGGAAGACCGGTGAACGCTGGGAGAGCTCATCACTGCCGAACAGGTGGTAATAGGGCGCAACGCGCCACTGCCCTTCCCCGGCCCGGAATGCAGCCGGGATGGCGGTGAAGTAGTCCAGCGCGCCCTCTGTGGCCTCAATCAGCCGCACGCCCGGATCGCCAAAGCGCAGGCTCCCGCCCACTTCCGCCTGGAATTTGTTCCACGCCTGCGGGGAGTTCCAGCCCGGCGCCCAGGCAAAGGGGATCTGCGAGCGCGGTGCGCCCGGCTGGTTGTTACCCTCCATGGAGAAGGCAAACATGGTGTCTTTGTCCTGGGGCTGGCGCGGTTCATGCACGCTGATATTGGCGCGCATGGCGGTACGCCCGCTGTAGCGGTGCGGTTCGCGGGCCAGTTTCTGGCCACGAATGCGGAAGCTGGCATCCGGCGCGGCATCTTTAATACCGGCCAGTTGCGGCAGCGTCGCCACACAGGCGTCAATCACATGGTCAAGTGTGGTCCAGTCTGGCTGGCGGCTTTCTACGGTGCTGCGCAGGGAATTCAGCCAGCGCCAGCTCTCCAGCATCAGGGTGCTGCTGTCGTAGTAGGCCGGATCGTACACCTGGAAGAAGCGCTGGGCGCGGCCTTCGTTATTGATAACCGTGCCGTCGCTTTCGGCAAAACTCGCCGCCGGAAGCACCAGGTGAGCATGATTCATAATTTCGGTACGCTGGTGGTCAATCACCATGACCAGCGGTGCTTTAGACAGGGCTGCATCCACGCGTGCCGCTGAGGCATGGCGGTGAAGATCGTTTTCCAGCACGATAACCCCATCAGCCTGGCCGCTTTCCAGCTCGCCCAGGGCCTCATCCAGCGATCCGCCGCCCATCATCCCGAGCCCGACACTGTTCACCGAGCGGGCAACCAGGGTGATCCCCACCTCACTGCCGCGCCCTTTCAGGGCTTTCGCCACGTTGGCGGCGGCCTGGATCAGCGCCTCGCTACCGGCGTTGGTGCCGGAGATAATCAGCGGTTTTTTCGCTCCGCTGAGGGCCTGAACGATCACATCGATCTTGCCCTGCAGCTCGCTGTCAATGTCCCCGACCGCCGGGGCGTTGTTATCCAGGGCGTGGGCTATGGCAAAACCGAGCCGCGCCTGATCTTCTACCGGTGCCCGGTAGGTCCAGGCGGCGATATCGTCCAGCCGGGTATCGTCCACGTTGGTGACAAACAGCGGGTGCTTCGCATGCTGGCCGATATTGAGAATGGCGGCAATCTGCCAGTCCGCCACTTTCTGGGCGGCGGCCATTTCCCGGGCCTTACCTTTGGCGGCCTGGCGAACAGCCAGCGCCACCCGGGCACCGGTCTGGGTGATATCTTCCCCCAGTACCAGCACTGCGTCACAGGATTCGATATCCCGCAGTGTCGGCGTGTGGATCCCGCTATTTTGCAGCACGCTGAGCATCAGTTGCAGGCGCTGCTGCTCACCGGCGGCGATACCGGTATAAAAGTTTGCCGCCCCTACCAGTTCGCGCAACGCGAAGTTGCTCTCCACGCTGGCCCGGGGGGAGCCAATCCCGATGATTTTTTTCGACTGGCGCAGAATATCTGCCGCCCCGCGCATGGCCTGATCCGCATTGAGGCTTATCAGATCATCGCCCCGGCGCTGAACAGGCTGGCGCGGACGATCTTTACGGTTCACATAACCGTAGCCAAAGCGCCCCCGGTCACACAGGAAGTAGTGGTTTACGCTGCCGTTGTAGCGGTTTTCAATGCGCCGCAGTTCCCCGTAGCGCTCCCCCGGGCTGGTGTTGCAGCCCACGGAGCACTGCTGGCAGATACTGGGGGCAAACTGCATGTCCCATTTGCGGTTGTAGCGCTCGGAGTGGGTTTTATCGGTAAATACGCCGGTGGGGCAAATTTCCACCAGGTTACCGGAGAATTCACTCTCCAGGGTGCCGTCTTCGGTACGCCCGAAGTAGACGTTATCGTGGGCACCGTAGACGCCAAGATCGGTGCCGTCCGCATAGTCTTTGTAATAACGGACACAGCGGTAGCAGGCGATACAGCGGTTCATTTCATGGGAAATAAACGGCCCGAGATCCTGGTTACGGTGGGTACGCTTGGTAAAGCGGTAGCGGCGGAAGTTATGGCCGGTCATGACGGTCATATCCTGGAGGTGGCAGTTGCCCCCCTCTTCACAGACCGGGCAGTCGTGGGGGTGGTTGGTCATCAGCCACTCCACCACACTTTCCCGGAACTGCTTCGCTTCGCCGTCGTCAATGGAGATGAAGGTGCCGTCAGACGCGGGGGTCATGCAGGACATCACCAGGCGACCACGGGTATCTTCCGCGTTCTGATATTGCTTTACCGCACACTGGCGGCAGGCCCCCACGCTACCCAGCGCCGGGTGCCAGCAAAAGTAAGGAATATCCAGGCCGAGGGAGAGACACGCCTGTAGCAGGTTGTCCGCCCCGTTGACCTCATATTCTTTGCCGTCTACATGTATTGTAGCCATAGTCAGCATGCTTCCTTATTATAAGTTTTTTGCCTCCCCCACAGGAAACCCGACGGCAGAGGCAGTATTTTACCAGCGCGATTTCAGTAAGTTAGGCTGAATACCGTTGATCATGTGCAGGTTATTAATGTCCTGCTTTATGCCGGCTTCAAACTCTTCACGGAAATACTTAATCGCACTTTGCAGCGGCTCTACGGCCCCCGGCGCGTGGGCGCAGAAGGTTTTCCCCGGCCCGAGGAAGCGGCACAACTGCTCCAGGGTTTCAATGTCACCCGGCTGCCCTTCCCCGCGCTCCAGGGCGCGCAGGATTTTCACGCTCCAGGGCAGGCCATCGCGACACGGAGTACACCAGCCGCAGGACTCACGGGCGAAGAACTCTTCCAGGTTGCGCACCAGCGACACCATATTGATCTCGTGATCCACCGCCATCGCCAGGGCGGTGCCCAGGCGGCTGCCCGCCTTGCCGATATTTTCAAAATCCATCGGCAAATCGAGGTGGGCCTCGGTCAGGAAATCGGTCCCTGCTCCGCCGGGTTGCCAGGCTTTAAATTTAAGGCCGTCGCGCATGCCGCCTGCGTAATCCTCAAGGATCTCCCGGGCAGTAATGCCGAACGGCAGCTCCCACAGGCCGGGGTTCTTAACCCGCCCGGAGAAGCCCATCAGCTTGGTGCCGGTATCTTTGCTGGCGGAAATGCCCTGATACCAGGCCACACCGTCGGCAATAATTGCCGGCACGTTGCACAGGGTTTCCACGTTATTGACGCAGGTCGGTTTCCCCCATACCCCGGAGGTGGCCGGGAACGGTGGTTTGGAGCGCGGGTTAGCCCGGCGCCCTTCCAGGGAGTTGATCAGCGCCGTCTCTTCGCCGCAGATATAGCGCCCGGCGCCGGTGTGAACAAACAGCTCAAAATTGTGCCCGGTGCCAAGAATGTTGTTGCCCAGCAGCCCCGCTTCGGTGGCCTCGGCAATGGCGCGCCGCAGGTTTTCGGCCGCTTCAACATATTCGCCGCGCAGGAAGATGTAGCCGCGCCAGGCTTTCAGGGCCACGCTGCCAATCAGCATGCCTTCAATCAGCAGGTGGGGCAGTTGCTCCATCAGCAGGCGGTCTTTATAGGTCCCGGGTTCCATTTCATCCGCATTGCACAGCAGGTAGCGGATGTTCATGGACTCGTCTTTAGGCATCAGGCTCCACTTCAGACCGGTGGAAAAGCCCGCGCCGCCGCGGCCTTTGAGCCCGGCGTCTTTGACCTGGGTGACGATTTCGTCCGGGGTCATACTGGTCAGGGCTTTACGCGCCCCTTCGTAGCCGTTTTTACTGCGATACTCTTCCAGCCAGACCGGTTGCTTATCGTCACGCAGACGCCAGGTCAGCGGATGGGTTTCGGCAGTACGAATAATGGTTTTCATTTGTACTGCTCCAGCAATTGAGTGATCCCCTCCGGGGTCAGATGGCAGTGGGTGTCGTCATCCACCATCATTACCGGTCCTTTGTCGCAGTTGCCAAGGCAGCAGGTGGGCAGCAGAGTGAAGCGCCCGTCTGTTGTGGTCTGGCCGGGTTTGATCTTCAGCTGGCTTTCCAGGGCAGATTCAATGCCCTGATAGCCGGTGATATGGCACACCACGCTGTCGCAGTAGCGGATCACGTGGCGCCCTACCGGCTGGCGGTAAATCTGGCTGTAGAACGTGGCCACCCCTTCCACATCGCTTGCCGGGATCCCCAGCACCTCTGCGATAGCATAGATGGCACCATCAGGCACCCACCCGCGCTGTTTCTGGACAATTTTCAGCGCCTCGATGGATGCCGCGCGCGGATCCTCGTAGTGGTGTTTTTCGTGCTCAATGGCCTCACGCTCTGCCGCACTCAGCTCAAACGCCTCGGTTTGTGGTTGTTGGTTTTCGTGCATAGTTAGCGGTCCACGTCTGACATAACAAAATCGATACTGCCCAGGTAGACAATCAGGTCCGACACCAGGCTGCCGCGAATAGCCGAAGGGATTTGCTGCAGGTGCGCAAAACTCGGGGTGCGGATACGGGTGCGGTAGCTCATGGTGCTGCCATCACTGGTCAGGTAGTAACTGTTGATCCCTTTGGTGGCCTCAACCATCTGGAACGATTCGTTGGCGGGCATCACCGGCCCCCAGGAGACCTGGAGGAAGTGGGTTATCAGGGTTTCAATGTGCTGCAGGGTGCGCTCTTTGGGCGGCGGCGTAGTCAGCGGGTGATCCGCCTTAAACGGCCCGGCAGGCATATTTTTGTAGCACTGCTCAAGGATGCGCAGGCTCTGGCGCAGCTCTTCCACTTTAAGCATCACGCGGGTGTAGCAGTCGCTGACGCCACCCCCCACCGGGATTTCAAAATCGAAGTTCTGGTAACCGGAGTACGGGCGCGCTTTGCGCACATCGAAGTCGATACCGGCGGCACGCAGACCGGCACCGGTGGTGCCCCAGGCCAGCGCGTCCTGGGCGGTATAGGCAGCAACCCCCTGGGAACGCCCCTTGAGGATGGTGTTACGCAGGGCCGCTTTTTCGTAGGAGTCCAGCCGTTTTGGCATCCAGTCGAGGAATTCGCGCAGCAGGCGCTCCCAGCCTTTTGGCAGGTCATGGGCCACACCGCCAATCCGGAACCAGGCCGGGTGCATACGAAAACCGGTGATGGCTTCCACCAGATCGTAAATTTTCTGACGATCGGTAAAGGCGAAGAACACCGGCGTCATGGCCCCGACGTCCTGAATAAAGGTGGAGATGTACAGCAGGTGGCTGTTGATACGGAACAGCTCAGAGAGCATCACGCGGATCACCTCAACCCGCTCCGGCACCACAATCCCGGCCAGTTTTTCAACCGCCAGTACGTAGGGCATTTCGTTTACGCAGCCGCCGAGGTACTCGATACGGTCCGTATACGGAATGTAGCTGTGCCAGGACTGGCGCTCGCCCATTTTTTCCGCGCCGCGGTGGTGGTAACCGATATCCGGCACGCAGTTGACTATCTCTTCGCCATCCAGTTGCAGGATAATACGGAACGCACCGTGGGCAGACGGGTGGTTCGGGCCGAGGTTGAGGAACATGAAGTCTTCGTTGTCGCTGCTGCGCTTCATGCCCCACTCTTCGGGTTTGAAGGTCAGCGCTTCCATTTCGAGATCTTCTTTCTGCTTTGTCAGCTCGAAGGGGTCGAATTCGGTGGCCCGCGCCGGGTAATCTTTGCGCAGCGGGTGCCCTTCCCAGGTTTTCGGCATCATGATGCGGGTCAGATGCGGGTGCCCGGTAAAGGTGATACCGAACATCTCCCAGGTTTCACGCTCATACCAGTTGGCGTTCGGGTAGAGACCGGTGAAGGTCGCCACGTGGAGGTCGTTTTCGGACAATGCCACCTTGAGCATAATGTCGCGATTGCGTTCAATAGAAATCAGGTGATAGAACACCGAGAAATCTGCCGCGGGCAGCCCTTCACGGTGGGAGCGCAGGCGCTCGTCCATGCCGTGCAGGTCAAACAGCATTGAGTAGGGTTTTGGCAACTTGCGCAGAAAATCGCCCACTTCCAGCAGCTGCTCGCGTTTTACCCAGACCACCGGAAAACCGGTACGGGTAGACTGGATAGTGAAAGCCTCCGGCCCGAAGCGATTGCGCAGTTCGCCTATCACCGGGTCATCAAGATGATCGCGGTTCTGCCATGCGGGTTGTGCAGCGTCTTGCGCAGTTAAGTCGGTCATAGTGTTCACCGTTGCAAATAAATTCCGTGGTGACTGCAGACTGTGACTTCGCGTTAATCGTTATTAGGGTGCGAAGTGTCGGCTCACGTCTGTCAGGCGCAAATTAAATTTCGTCAGGGGTGCGCAGGTTTTTCACCGCAATACGCTCGCCCCGTTTCCGGTCCTTTTCCGACTGCATATTGGCCCGGTAAACGCCCTGATCACCCACCACCCAGGAGAGCGGGCGGCGCTCTTTACCAATCGATTCCTGCAGCAGCATCAGCGCCTGCATGTAGGCTTCCGGGCGCGGCGGGCAACCGGGGATATACACATCCACCGGCAGGAATTTATCCACACCCTGCACGACGGAGTAGATGTCATACATCCCGCCGGAATTGGCGCAGGCCCCCATCGAAATCACCCATTTCGGCTCCAGCATCTGGTCATACAGGCGCTGAATAACCGGGGCCATTTTGGTAAAGCAGGTTCCTGCCACCACCATCAGATCCGCCTGACGCGGGGAAGCACGCAGTACCTCGGCACCAAAGCGCGCCACATCGTGTACCGCGGTAAACGAGGTCACCATCTCAACGTAACAGCAGGACAGACCAAAGTTATAAGGCCAGATCGAGTTTTTACGCCCCCAGTTCACTATGTCATGCAGGGCGTGTTCGAGCTTGCCCATATACACGCTGCGGTTAACCTGCTGCTCAAGAGGATCGGTTACAATCTCCTGTTTTTGCAGGGGATAACGGTCATTCTCACCGTCGGGATCTATGCGGGTTAGCGTATAGTCCATCTTATTGCCTCACTGATTTTTTTAGTGCGTATCACGATTCATGTGGCTGTCGGTTTCCGGGTTCATCAGTTCGCGGCGCGAACGAACCGGCGTCCAGTCAAGGGCACCAATGCGCACCAGATAAACCAGACCGGCCAGCAGCACAAAAATAAAAATGGCGGCCTCGGCAAAGCCCACCCAGCCGCTTTCGCGGATAGAGGTTGCCCAGGCGTAGAGAAAGAGCGCTTCCACATCGAAGATGACGAAAAACATCGCCACCAGGTAGAACTTGGCAGACAAGCGCAGACGGGCAGATCCAACAGAATCAATGCCCGATTCGAAAGGGGTGTTTTTATGGCGGGCTCTGGCGCGGCCCCCCAGGAACCAGGCACCGGCCAGCATCAGGCAGCACAGGCCAATGGCGACAATCAGGAAGACAGCAAATGCCCAGTGGTGGGCGACGACTTCAGTAGTTGTTGACATACGCATTGCTTACTCATCAAAAGTGGCCCAACAGCGCTGCTCTTCACGGCAGATATACGCCACATCGATTTATGGGAAGGAATAACACACCTGATGCACCATCCAAATCCCGACTGGATGGCAAAGTGCTGGCGTTTTTACTCCTTTCTATAACCTTTTGTCAACTTAAACAAAAGTTTCTTAACGTTAGCTTACAATGGAGATGAATTTATTAACACCTCGTGCCGAAGCACAGTTAACAGGGTAGCAATCAGGACAATCTGCTGGTGATGAATCGAGTCCGTAACATCGCAAATGTTAACTGCCTGCTTATTCTGGCAGGAAAACTCTTCCGAGCCTCCCCCCCACAGGAGGTATTTTCATGATTTGTGACACGCCTTTGTTAATTAACATAAAAAATAATCAACAAAAAATATCACTTCTTAACAACGAGAGCGCTTATTGCGGAATGACGAGATAACCATACAAAATACGCACGATTAGCATACTCAGTTTTAACCTGACGCTGGAAACGCAGGCGCTGTAATGTGATTCAGACCATAAAAACGGGCATCAGATGGTTGTTTTTTCATCTGACGCCCGTTCTTGTTTAAGATGTGTTAACTATTGAAAAGGGAAATCCCTTACTTGAACTCGTCGGCCAGCACCTGGTTATCACTGCGGGAGAGTGCCGTAACGTCCGGGTACGGTGCATCGCTGTTTTGCATGGCGTAGAAGATGGCGTCTGCCAGTTCGTTGTTCGCTTCCGGCAGGCGGCACAGCAGATACTGGGTATCCGGTAATACGGGCAGATCGTCGCTCTTGCTTAACACCCGTAGATCCGGGCTCATCATCTCTGCCGGGCGGGCGGTGATCCCAAGGCCCGCTTTCACGGCCGCACGCACCGCTGCCAGAGTGGAGGCCACATAGGCAATACGCCACGGAATATTGCGGGCATTAAGATGCTCGATAATCATATTGCGATACGCGCTGGGCTCTTCCATCACCACCAGCGGCACTACGTCACCTTTCTGGTAGTTAAAATCAGCAGCGCAATACCACAGGGTTGGTGAGGTACGCAGCACAATGGACTCCGCCCCTTGCGGTTGCGTGGTGCAGACCACCAGGTTCACCTCCTGGCTGGTGAGCATTTCCGCCAGATACTGATTGCGCTTTACCCGCACATCCAGCGCCAGCTTGGGGTATACCGAGCTGACCCGATTTAACACAAACGGCAAGATGGTGTCTGCAGACTCGTCGGATGCACCAATATTTAAGACCCCCTGGAGGTTGTTAAACATCAGGGATGCGCAGGCTTCATCATTGAAACGCAGAATTTTACGGGCATAACCCAGCAGCTGGATCCCGTGCTCGGTCAGCAGCTTGTTGCGACCATGGCGGGCAAACAGTTCTTTTCCCACTAACTGTTCCAGGCGCTGCATCTGCTGGCTGACAGCAGACTGGGTGCGACAAACGGCAGCAGCCGCTGCGGCAAAGGTATTCAGATCAGCGACCGCAACAAACGTGCGCAGCAGGTCAAGATCCAGGTTCAGAATCGGGCGAGTTGTGTTGATCATAATGTTCTGTTCTCGTCGGTTGCTCTGCGGAGCGGCCTTCGGTTTTATTGCTGAAAAAAGTTAAGCAATTCCATTTGAAGCAGTCATCTACCCTGGTTATGCCTGCCTTCCTGGCATATATAATTAGCCTGATCCCTAAAACCCAGTGAGATGTAATATGGCTATGGCATGCCTTCAGAATAATATTTTCACCAGAGTGAGTTATTAATTACGCTGCGATAATCAATAGCGAAATTAATTTTTGCCCTTTCGCTTTGTGAATTAAGTCTGGTTATACGAAAGGATTAATTAGCGGGAATAACGTTCAAAAACACTCAACAAAAAATGGCACTGCGTGATACAGATCACATATTAGCGCGGTGAGACAATGCTCCTTTTTGCGCGTTATTGCGCGATTTCCCACACTCTGCGGCAAAATCGCTACCCTGCTAATGAAAGTATCTTATATCAAATTTACTGTTCGTTTAAGTTTTATTGCGAATAATCTGATCTCTTTCTCTTTTTATATGTGTAATTCTGTATTGTGCCTGTTTTAAAACGATATTTTTTACACAACGGACATCCGGTTAAGCCAAAATGCTTACATATCATGCCATATAACAATACACAACAGCCCATTAGTTCAGAGTCATTAACATTTTACGCCATATAAAAACAATGTTCGCAAACTGCGCGCGACCATTTTTTGCGGGATATTTAAGATTTACTAATGAAAAAATATTACCGCTAAGCAACTATTGCTAACAATATTATTAATAAATGCGATGCGCAGCAAAAAATGAAACATTATTTCGATAATTAATAAGAGCATTTAAATATAGCCTATTAATTATTACATAATACTCATAAGCGCCCCTGACCTGTTCGTACATAAAAAACCCGCCATTAACTGCACCGTGCCGCACGACTTTGCCCTTTCAAACCATGAACCACAGTAGTACATTGTTTGCGGCGTCCTTCCACGGCGGGAAGCGAGCAACAACAATAAAGGTTAAGGTTGATGTCCCCTATCGAAAAATCCAGCAAACTAGACAACGTCTGTTACGACATTCGCGGCCCGGTTCTTAAAGAAGCAAAGCGTCTTGAAGAAGAAGGCAACAAAGTTCTGAAACTGAACATCGGCAACCCTGCCCCTTTCGGGTTCGAAGCCCCGGATGAGATAGTGGTTGATGTGCTGCGCAATCTGCCCACAGCCCAGGGATATTGTGATTCCAAAGGGCTCTACTCTGCCCGTAAAGCCATTATGCAGCACTATCAGGCCCGGGGCATTCGCGACGTTACCGTCGAGGATATCTACATCGGCAACGGGGTTTCTGAGCTGATTGTTCAGGCCATGCAGGCGCTGCTTAACAGCGGTGACGAAATGCTGGTGCCCGCCCCGGACTACCCGCTGTGGACCGCGGCGGTCTCCCTTTCTGGCGGTAAAGCGGTGCACTACCTGTGCGATGAGTCCGCCGGCTGGTTCCCGGATCTGGACGATATTCGCGCCAAAATCACCCCGCGCACCCGGGGGATCGTGATAATTAACCCGAACAACCCAACCGGGGCGGTCTACTCAAAAGAGCTGCTGCAGGAGATTGTTGAGATCGCCCGCCAGCACAACCTGATCATTTTTGCCGACGAGATCTACGACAAGATCCTCTACGATGCGGCGCAGCATCAGTCCATTGCGGCACTGGCGCCGGATCTGCTGACCGTGACCTTTAACGGCCTGTCCAAAACCTACCGGGTGGCCGGGTTCCGCCAGGGCTGGATGGTGCTCAGCGGGCCGAAGAAGCACGCCAGAGGCTATATCGAGGGCCTGGATATGCTCTCGTCAATGCGGCTGTGTGCCAACGTTCCCACCCAGCACGCTATCCAGACGGCGCTGGGCGGGTATCAGAGCATCAGTGAATTTATTGTCCCTGGCGGGCGGCTCTATGAGCAGCGCAACCGGGCCTGGGAGCTTATCAATGAGATCCCCGGGGTAAGCTGTGTCAAACCCCAGGGGGCGCTGTATATGTTCCCGCGTATTGATGCCAAAAAGTTCAATATCCACGACGACCAGAAAATGGTGCTGGATTTCCTGCTCCAGGAGAAGGTCCTGCTGGTTCAGGGCACCGCCTTTAACTGGCCGTGGCCGGACCATGTCCGTATTGTCACCCTGCCGCGTATTGACGATCTGGATATGGCTATCCATAAATTTGGCCGTTTCCTCTCCGGCTACCATCAGTAAACGCCACTCCCCGTGGGGAGGATTGCAATTGCATCTTCCCCACGCTGCCCGCACAATGGTTCTACCTCGCTGTAACAGAGACCGTCTATGAACCAGAGCCACTTTTTCGCCTATTTATCCCGTTTAAAACTGATTGGCCGCTGGCCGCTGATGCGCAATGTGCGCACCGAAAACGTTGCTGAACACAGCCTGCAGGTAGCCATGGTGGCCCATGCGCTGGCTATCATCAAAAACCGCATCTGCCAGGGAAATGTCAATGCCGAGCGTATCGCCCTGCTGGCCATGTACCACGATGCCGGTGAAGTGCTGACCGGCGACCTGCCCACCCCGGTAAAATACTTCAACCGCCAGATTGCCCACGAATATAAAGCCATCGAAGAGATAGCCCGCCAGAAGCTGATAACCATGGTGCCGGAAGCGCTGCGCGATGCCTTTGCGCCACTGATTGACGAGCAGCAGTTCAGTGAGGAAGAAAAAGCCATCGTCAAACAGGCCGATGCCCTGTGCGCCTATCTGAAGTGCCTTGAAGAGCTGGCCGCCGGTAATAACGAGTTCCGGCTGGCGAAAAACCGGCTGGAGAAAACCCTTGAAGCGCGGCGCAGCGATGAAATGGACTACTTTATGCAGGTCTTCGTGCCGGGGTTTGAGCTATCGCTGGACGAAATGAACGATAACTCCCCCCTGTAAGGCGGTGAAAAAACCGGGGCACGCCGCCCCGGTTGTGCATCAGAACGGGAACAGCACCGGCACCAGCAGCACACACACCACCATCACCAGCAGCGTGAACGGCACCCCGAGCTTAACAAAATCCCCGAATTTATAGTTACCCGGCCCCAGCACCAGGGTATTGACCGGTGAGGAGACCGGCGTCATAAACGCCGCAGAGGCCGCCATTGCCACTATCATGGCAAACGGGTATGGCGACAGGCCCATGGATTTCGCCGTGGCCAGTGCGATGGGCGCCATCAGCACGGCCGTTGCGGTGTTGGAGATAAAAAGCCCTATCCCGGCGGTCAGCACAAACAGGCAGATAAGCATCACGTACGGCCCGTAACCGCCGCCCACCCCCATCAGCCCTTTAACGATTAAGTCCACCCCGCCGGTTTTTTGCATTGCCATGGCAAAGGGCATCATCCCGACAATCAGAATAATGCTCGGCCAGTGGATAGCCTTGTAGGCGCTCTCCACGCTGATACAGCGAAATTTGCCCATCAACAGGCAGGCGATAATGGCCGCAATGGGGTTTGGGATCTCGTCGGTCAGCATCAGGGCGACCATCAGCGCCAGGCAAAAAATGGCGTGGGGCGCCTGGCTGTGAGCCGGGGAGGCATCCAGCTCTTCGACCGGCAGGTTCAGCACCAGAAAGTCCCGGTTCTGGGTGCCCAGCAGGCTGATGAGCTTCCAGCCCCCCACCACCAGCAGAATGTCGCCCAGTTGCAGGGGCTCATCCACCAGCACCCCGTCCATGGCCTCGCCATTGCGCTTCAGCCCCACCACGTTAAGGCCGTAGCGGCTGCGAAAGCCCATCTGGCGCAGGGTTTTACCGATCATTTCTGAATCCGGGATCAGCGAGATTTCCGCCATCCCCACGTCCATGGCCTGGTCGGAGAAATACTCCCCGCGCAGCACCATCGGCTCCAGAAGGTTTTCACTGCAAAATTCACGCAGATCCACCTCAGAGGCGGACATATCAATAAGCAGCACGTCGCGGGCGCGGAATTCGGTCTGGCCGTTAACATTCACCATCACCCGGCGAAAACGCCGCCAGCGCTCCAGGCCAATCACATAAGCGCCATAGCGCTCGCGCAGTTTCAGCTCATCAATCGTATGCCCAACCATGGGTGAGCCAATCCGGACAGACAAACGCCGCGCCCGGCCACTCAGACGATAGGTTTTAATCAGGTCGCGAAACGTGCTGCGCTTCCAGCCATCTTTATTGTCATCGCTGTTTTTGTCATTCAGCGTAAAGCGCATCACCAGCATATAGAGAATGCCCAGCACCAGCACCACCAGGCCTATGGGGGTGACGCTGAAAAATGAAAAGCCGTGCAGCCCTTCGCGGATCAGCTCACTGTTTACCACCAGGTTCGGGGGGGTGGCGACCAGGGTCATCATGCCGCTTATCAGCCCGGCGAAGCTCAGGGGCATCATCAGGCGCGAGGGGGAGGTTTTCATGCGCGCGCAGACACTCAGCACCACGGGGATAAATATCGCCACCACGCCGGTTGAGCTCATAAACGCCCCCAGCCCCGCCACGGTGAGCATCAGCAGCACCAGCATTTTTGTTTCGCTGCTGCCCGCCACCTGGATAAGCCAGGCCCCCATATTGGTTGCCACACCGGTGCGCACCAGCCCGTCACCGATAATAAACAGCGCCGCAATAAGAATCACATTGGGATCGCTGAACCCGGCAAAGGCTTCGCTTATGGTCAGCGTGCCGCTCAGCACGAAGGCTACAATCACCAGCAGCGCCACTACATCCATGCGCAGCTTGCCGGTGGCAAAGAAAATGACCGCAACGGCCAGTAAGGAGATTACCCACAACAGTTCACTTGTCACGACGGGTCCTTGTCTGAACTAAAGGTAACCGCAGCATGCCATAAAATGGCCCCTGCGCATATTGGTGTATATCAAAGGGATAAAGCGCCAGACCGCATTGCGCAATAAACATTAAAAAACGCCCCGCAGAATGCGGGGCGCTGGCGTGTCTGGCGGCAATCAGGTGCGCTTTTTCAGGGCTATCTCCCCGCCGGGCAGCACTTCAACAATCAGTTGCTCAAGGCTATCGAGCACCATATCAACCCGGTCAAGATCCGGGGTGCTGGCCGGTGCGTTAACTGCGATAACTTTACACCCGGCCGCAAGGCCTGCGGCAATCCCCGCCGGGGCGTCTTCAACGACGACGCAATCGGCAGGCTCCAGCCCCAGGCGCTCGGCCCCCAGCAGGTAGGCATCCGGCCGGGGTTTACCGTGCTGAACCTGCTCTGCGGTCACCAGCACTTTTGGTGCCGGTAACTGGCTGGCTTCTCGCCGGGCAGAGGCCACCGGAATCGAGCCCGACGTGACTATCGCCCAGGGGATCTGGTTATCGTCCAGGCGCGCCAGCAGCTCGCGAGCCCCGGGCAGGGCGTGAATGCCGTCAGTATCGCTGGCTTCGAGCTTTTCCAGCGCCAGAAACTCGGCCTGAATCGCCGACTCCGGCTGGCCGGGCATAAAATGGCGCAGGGAGGTTATCGCCTGTTTCCCGTGGATAAACTGCAAAATCTCCTGATGAGGGATACCGAAACGATCCCCCCACTGGCACCAGGAGCGCTCTACCACCGCCAGCGAATCCACCAGTGTACCGTCGAGATCAAACAAAAACCCGTTACACTTCAACATAATCACCCCGTCAGGCATTAAGAATCTGGCTGATTTCGTTTTCGCTCAGGTGATACTGACGCGGGCAGGCGTGCCAGGCGCTGAGCATCCGCAGGTATTTGTCCCACATTGGCGTCTGGGAGTTAAACCCGTGGGTGCCCGCATCAAAGTGGGTGTAGCGCCCTTCGGTATTGACCATAAAACGCACATAGCTCAGGTAGCGGGCTTCGGTGGCCGCGTCAAACCCCATAAAGGTGACCCGGCGCTCGTCGATAGACTGGCAGTTGAGATTGGTCCAGGAGACATGAAGCGCGTGGTACATCTCCATAATGTCGATGATCTGGCGGCACACGCCCTCTTTCAGCTCGCCAAATTCCCGATCCAGTTCGCGCATTTGCAGCCCGTATCCACGCTCAATAATCGTTTGCAGCCGGCGATAACGCTCCGCGTTATCGGGGTCAAGCATGGTCATCATTTTGTACTGATTCGACAAAATCAGACGCTGGGCATTGGTCATTTCCATTTCTAACTCCTGTAGGCAGGCGGTGCCTGCTGAAAAAGATAACCGCAATAGTTTAGCCACTGAATCGTTACAGCTACCGGAACCGGTACACAGAATGCGAAAAAGTGCGCTGTTTCCTTATCCAAATCAAAAAATTATAAATCGTCCAGGAACGTTTTATCCAGCTGGCGAAATGCGCGCTTAAGGGTATCAGCAAGGGCCTGGTAGTCTGGCTTGCGCTCCAGCGGCGCCAGCGCCTGCCCTGCCTGCTCCAGTTTACTACGCACATCATAAAACCAGTTCAGAATCGCCGGCGGCAGCGGGGTAACCGAGCGTTTCCCCAGCCACCACAGCCCCTGCATGGGCAGGCTCAGGGCAAACAGCGCCGTGGCCACTGCCGGGCCCAGCTGGCCGCCAAGGGCGATTTGCCAGCATAGCGTAAAAACCGCCACCGGCGGCATAAAGCGGATCGCGTAGCGGGTAGCGCGAATCAGTCGGTTCTCAACGAATACCGGTGCTAACTGCTTCTCCAGCGGCCAGGTCGCGGCATAGTGCTGCCCCCGACGAAACAGGCTGAACCAGCTCACTGAGCCATTTTCGGGTGTCGACATGGCGTTACCTCAACTCCACAGATAAAAAATAAAATTTTTATGCAAAATAACAACTCGTGTTTACAACGTTCAAAATATTTTGTCATGACCTTGTGCAATCAGGTATCCTGTGCGCCATTCTGAATGGCTCCTGATCGCGTCAGGTGCTGATCAATTATCGCACATTATGCCAGCGCCGGAAATTCGCGCAAAATGGCATAAACTCAAGATAGTTTCTTTCGTCCTGTCAGAATACGCTTCAGACATGACGTTAATCATAAATGTCAGTCTTAACTTACGCTACGCTGTAAGCTGTCTGATGTTTTTTTAGCCACGTATCAAAAATAGGTACTTCCATGTCGAGTAAGTTAGTACTGGTTCTCAACTGCGGTAGCTCCTCACTGAAATTCGCAATTATCGATGCTGTAAACGGTGACGAATACCTGTCTGGTTTAGCTGAATGTTTCCATCTTCCTGAAGCCCGCATCAAGTGGAAATTAGACGGTAACAAACACGAAGCTGCCCTGGGTGGCGGTGCCGCTCACAGTGAAGCACTGAACTTTATCGTTAACACCATTCTGGCTCAGAAACCTGAACTGTCTGCGCAGCTGACCGCTATCGGTCACCGCATCGTTCACGGTGGTGAGAAATACACCAGCTCTGTGGTGATTGACGAGTCTGTTATCCAGGGTATCAAAGATGCAGCCTCTTTTGCACCGCTGCACAACCCGGCTCACCTGATCGGTATCGCAGAAGCGATGAAATCTTTCCCGAATCTGAAAGACAAAAACGTGGCTGTATTCGATACCGCGTTCCACCAGACCATGCCGGAAGAATCTTACCTGTATGCGCTGCCGTACAGCCTGTACAAAGAGCACAGCATCCGTCGCTATGGCGCACACGGCACCAGCCACTTCTTCGTGACTCAGGAAGCGGCCAAAATGCTGAACAAACCGGTTGAAGAGCTGAACATCATCACCTGCCACCTGGGCAACGGTGGTTCTGTTTCCGCTATCCGCAACGGTAAGTGCGTTGACACCTCTATGGGTCTGACCCCGCTGGAAGGCCTGGTGATGGGTACCCGTTCTGGTGATATCGATCCGGCTATCGTCTTCCACCTGCACGACACTCTGGGCATGAGCGTTGATCAGATCAACAAAATGCTGACCAAAGAGTCTGGCCTGCTGGGTCTGACCGAAGTCACCAGCGACTGCCGCTATGTTGAAGACAACTACCGCGAAAAAGAAGACGCCAAACGCGCCATGGACGTGTACTGCCACCGTCTGGCTAAATACATCGGCGCTTACACCGCGCTGATGGATGGCCGCCTGGATGGCGTGGTCTTCACCGGTGGTATCGGTGAAAACGCAGCCATGGTTCGCGAACTGTCCCTGGGCCGCCTGGGCGTGCTGGGCTTTGAAGTTGATCACGAACGTAACCTGGCTGCCCGTTTCGGCAAATCCGGTTTCATCAACAAAGAAGGCACCACCCTCGCGATGGTTATCCCGACCAACGAAGAACTGGTTATCGCTCAGGATGCTTCCCGCCTGACTGCCTGATTCCCCACCGCCAGCCCTGCTGGCGGTGTTGTTTTTCACGCCAGAGTCAGTCTGACGTTTTCAAGAGGATTTATCGTGTCCCGTACTATTATGCTTATTCCTACCGGAACCAGCGTAGGCCTGACCAGTGTCAGCCTGGGCGTGATCCGCGCTATGGAACACAAAGGCGTTCGTCTGAGCGTTTTCAAACCTATCGCTCAGCCACGTAGCGGTAGTGAAGGTCTGGATCAGACCACTGCCATTATCCGTGCGACATCTAAACTGCCGACCGCTGAGCCGCTGCAGATGTCCCACGTTGAATCTCTGCTGTCCGGCAACCAGAAAGATGTGCTGATGGAAGAGATCATCGCCAACTACCACGCGAACACCAAAGACGCGGAAGTGGTACTGGTTGAAGGCCTGGTGCCGACCCGTAAACATCAGTTCGCCCAGTCTCTGAACTATGAAATCGCCAAAACCCTGAACGCCGAAATCGTATTCGTGATGTCCCAGGGCACCGATACTCAGGAACAGCTGAAAGAGCGTATCGAGCTGACCCGCAACAGTTTTGGCGGCAGCAAAAACACCAGCATTACCGGTGTTATCGTCAACAAGCTGAATGCCCCGGTTGACGAGCAGGGCCGTACCCGCCCTGACCTGTCTGAAATCTTCGACGATTCCAGCAAAGCGAAAGTGGTCCACATTGACGCTCAGCAGCTGAAAGACTCCAGCCCGCTGCCGATCCTCGGCTGCATTCCGTGGAGCTTTGATCTGATCGCGACCCGCGCTATCGATATGGCGCATCACCTGAATGCCACCATCATCAACGAAGGTGACATCAAAACCCGTCGCGTGAAATCCGTGACCTTCTGCGCCCGCAGCATCCCGCACATGCTGGAGCATTTCCGCCCGGGTTCCCTGCTGGTAACTTCCGCAGACCG
Source organism: Shimwellia blattae DSM 4481 = NBRC 105725 (assembly GCF_000262305.1). Lineage (NCBI taxonomy): Bacteria > Pseudomonadati > Pseudomonadota > Gammaproteobacteria > Enterobacterales > Enterobacteriaceae > Shimwellia > Shimwellia blattae. Next base: position 1,294,660 of record NC_017910.1, on the reverse strand, counting down.
TCCGGACGTGCTGGTTGCCGCCTGCCTTGCCGCCATGAACGGCGTGGAAATTGGCGCCCTGCTGCTGACCGGCGGCTACGAAATGGACGAGCGCATCAACAAACTGTGTGAACGCGCGTTCGCCACCGGCCTGCCGGTATTTATGGTTAACACCAACACCTGGCAGACCTCTCTGAGCCTGCAGAGCTTCAACCTCGAAGTACCGGTTGATGACCACGCCCGTATCGAAAAAGTACAGGAATATGTGGCCAGCTTCGTCAGCAGCGAGTGGATCAACACCCTGAGCGCTCACTCTGAAGGCAGCCGCCGTCTGTCTCCGCCTGCGTTCCGCTACCAGCTGACCGAACTGGCCCGTAAAGCCGGTAAACGCGTTGTACTGCCGGAAGGCGACGAGCCGCGCACCATCAAAGCGGCTGCGATTTGTGCCGAACGCGGTATCGCGACCTGCGTACTGCTGGGTAACCCGGATGAAGTTAACCGCGTAGCTGCGTCTCAGGGCGTAGAGCTGGGTGCCGGTATCGAAATCGTTGATCCGGATGTGGTACGCGAAAGCTATGTACCGCGCCTGGTAGAACTGCGTAAAAACAAAGGGATGACCGAAGCCGTTGCCCGCGAACAGCTGGAAGACAACGTGGTTCTGGGCACCCTGATGCTGGAGCAGGACGAAGTAGACGGTCTGGTATCTGGTGCGGTTCACACCACCGCGAATACCATCCGCCCGCCGCTGCAGCTTATCAAAACTGCGCCGGGCAGCTCCCTGGTCTCTTCCGTGTTCTTTATGCTGCTGCCGGAACAGGTTTATGTGTACGGTGACTGCGCCATCAACCCGGATCCGACTGCTGAACAGCTGGCTGAGATCGCTATTCAGTCTGCCGATTCTGCCAAAGCCTTCGGCATTGAGCCGCGCGTGGCAATGATGTCCTACTCTACCGGTAATTCCGGTGCCGGTAGCGATGTCGAAAAAGTACGCGAAGCGACCCGTCTGGCTCAGGAAAAACGTCCTGACCTGATGATCGACGGCCCGCTGCAGTACGACGCGGCTGTAATGGCTGACGTAGCAAAATCCAAAGCGCCGAACTCACCGGTTGCCGGTCGCGCTACCGTGTTCATCTTCCCGGATCTGAACACCGGTAACACCACTTACAAAGCCGTACAGCGTTCTGCGGACCTGATCTCCATCGGGCCGATGCTGCAGGGTATGCGTAAGCCGGTTAACGACCTGTCCCGCGGGGCACTGGTAGACGATATCGTCTACACCATCGCGCTGACAGCGATTCAGGCAACCATGTAATTTGTTGCGCTGATCCTGCTAAGGGCCCTGAGGGGCCCTTTTTTTTCGCCTGCCACAACCATCGTAAAAACACCACGCGGGCTTTTTTCGGCCTATCCCCTCCCGGTAAAACTTTTCCCCGATTGTTGCATCGCATCACAAATATAATTATCCCAATAGGTTACTACCCGTAAATAGTGACATTTATCAGTATTTTATCTGAACACCACGCCACAATAGCAACACCTCAATCATCGGGGGCACGTACAAGGAGATGTTATGGATAATCAGTACAAACTACCACAGGAAGACCGGCCAGGGCCGGGAGCCTACTTTACGCTGATTTTTGCGGCGGTCTTTTTTTCCGGCCTGCTCAGTGGCAACAACTGGTACGGCGTGTTTGACTTTACCACCCTGAACGGCGCCTTTGGCCGGGTGGTGGGGAGCGCCTCACTGAACGGTGATACCCTGGCAACCACCACCAGCACCTTCCGCGGCGCGGGCGGTAATGGCGCAATGGATGGTTTTCTGTTTGCGCTGGGGCTTATTCCCGGGGTGATGTTCGCGCTGGGCACCATTAACGTGCTTGAGCACTATGGTGCACTGCGCGCCGCCCGCCGCCTGCTTACCCCACTGCTGCGCCCGCTGCTGGGCATTTCCGGCACTGCGGGTCTTGCGCTGATAGGCAGCCTGCAAAGTACCGATGTGGGCGCATCACTCACCCGTAACCTTGCGGATGAAGGGCAAATCACCGCCGATGAGCGCGACGTTTTCGCCATGTTCCAGTTTTCCGCCGGGGCGATGATCACCAACTTTTTCTCCTCCGGGGCCATTCTGTTCACCCTGATGCTGGCAGACGGCTCCAGCGCAGTGCCCACCTCCATCGGCGCCTGTATTTGCGTCATGTTTCTGATGAAAATTGTCGGTGCCAATATCCTGCGCCTGGTCCTGAAACTGCAACGCCGCCGTAGCCCTGCCCCTGAATCTGCCGAAGGAGAAGCCTGATGAGCCAGCCTGCCAGTAACCCGGTCGTTACCGATATCTTTGTCGCCGGTGCCCGCAAAGGGTGGAATATTGCCACCACCAGCACCCTGCCTAACGTGGTCATGGCTTTTATTATTATCAAGGCGCTGGAAATTACCGGCACCCTGAAAATCATGGGGATGATTTTTGCCCCTGTGATGGGGCTGTTTGGCCTGCCCGGGGAGGCAGCCGCCGTGCTGATGGGGGGATGGATGTCCATGGGCGGGGCGATTGGCGTTGCCATCGGCCTGTTTGATAAGGGCATTCTTACCGGTGAACATCTGGCCATCCTCGCCCCGGCCATCTACCTGATGGGCTCTCAGGTTCAGTACCTGGGGCGCATCCTGGGGGTTGTCGGCACGCCAGCTAAACGCATCCCGCTGATGATAGTCATTTCGATTATTAACGCATTTCTCGCCATGCTGCTGATGCGCATCATTCTCTGAACCGCGGACTCACTGAACATTACAAGGAACAACTCATGGATCTGAACCACTATTTCGCCGAACTGCGCCAGCTGGTCAATGTAGACTGTGGCACCCATACGCTTGCCGGGGTCGCGGAAGTTGCCGGGATCATGGCCGGGCTGTGGCGCGAGCAGGGCTGGCAGGTTGATAAGGTCGATCTGGGCCCCCAGGCAGGCCCGGGGCTGCTGGTCACCAATAAACCCGGGGCCAGCCAGTATGATGTGCTGCTCGTCGGCCACCTGGATACGGTGTTCCCGGAAGGCACCGTGGCTCAGCGCCCTTTCAGCCAGGATGACACCCGGGCATACGGGCCCGGCGTTTCCGATATGAAAAGCGGCCTGCTGAATATTCTGTGGGCCATTCGCGGCCTTGCCCCGGAGCACCAGCAGCGGTTGTCCATTGCGGTGGCCATGAACCCTGATGAAGAGACCGGCTCCGTACACTCCCACCAGTGGATCGGCGAGCTGGCAAAGCGCTCCCGGGTGGTCCTGGTGTGTGAAGCGGCCCGGGCAGACGGCTCCCTGGTCAAGGCCCGTAAGGGAATGGCCGGTTACCATCTGCACTTTTCCGGCGTGGCGGCCCACGCGGGCAACGAGCCGGAAAAAGGCCGCTCGGCCATTACCGCTCTGGCGCAGGCGGTGCTCGCCATTAATGCGCTGGGCAACCCGGAGCTGGGCACCACGCTGAATATTGGCGTTGTCAGCGGCGGCAGTGCGGCGAACGTGGTTCCGGACAGCGCCACGGCGGAGCTGGATGTGCGCTTCTGGGATAATAACGAATACCAGCGCGTCAATAGCCAGCTCAGCGCCCTGTGCCAGCAGGGGTTCCTTGACGAGGTCACCACTACCCTGAAACCCGTTAACCACAAACCGGCTATGGCGGCCAGCGCCGATACTCAGGGGCTGATGGCACTGGTTGAGCAGGCGGGCCAGCAGGAAGGCGTGCCGGTCACCTGGCAGGCCGTGGGTGGCGGCAGCGACGCCAACCACACCGCCGCACTCGGGATCCCGACCCTCGACGGGTTTGGCCCGGTAGGTGCCGGGTTCCACAGCCCGGCGGAATACCTGGAGATTGCCTCCATTGAGCCGCGTATCCGCCTGCTGCGCCGGGTGATTGCCTCCCTGTAATTGCCCTGCCCCACAGAAACAGAAAAGGCCACCGCATGCGGTGGCCTTTGTTTTCAGCGAGGGCTCTCTACAGCCAGAACGCCTTACTGTAAATCCGCCAGGCTCGCCCCGAAGTTAACGTGCAGCACTTCGCCATCCACCACCAGCGCCGGAACACTTTTCACACCGGCAGCGGCCGCCTGTGCGACCTGGTCCGGTTTTTCCCCCAGGTGGACAACCTCAACCGGGTGGCGGGGATCAATCAGCCCGAGCAGCGCCTGCTCCGCCCCGACACAAACCGGACAACCTGCATGATAGAAAGTCACTTTACTCATTATATTTTCTCCATGAAAAAGGTATCGAATCGATACCGAAATCACCGTAAAGGATCTTTCGCCACTTGGCAATATTGTTTCGAGTCGATACTATCTGGTGCTGGAGGTGGCATATGACCCTGTTTGATACCCTGGAGCGGCTGGCAAATCTGCAAATGATGGCCTTCTACCGCAACCCGCAACTTAAGGCATTACCGGCCGTTCAGATCCAGATCCTCTACTATCTGAGCCGCTGCAACGACTATTCCAACACCCCGGGAGCTGTTGCCGGGTATCTGGGACTGACGAAAGGCACTATATCCCAGTCACTGGGGCGCCTGGAGCGTAACGGCTGGCTGGAAAAACATGGCGATCCCCGGGACAAGCGCCTGGTGCGCCTGGTGCCAACTCCGCAGGCGCGTCAGGCGCTTGCCAGCGCGCTGGATGCCTCATCCCTGGCGCAGGCCCAGCCACGGCTCCCCGCAGGCGGTGCCGAGCTGGAGCACCAGCTACAGCTGCTGCTGCGTGACATTCAGCAACAGCAGGGAGAGCGGATTTACGGTGAGTGTCGCTACTGCCGGTTTCACCAGCAGCAGGATGGTCAGCGCCACTGCGGGCTTACCGGTGATCCGCTGACAGCAGAAAACAGCCGCCAGATCTGCCGGGAGTTTGCCCGCTAACCTGTGGGGGTTAAAGCAGGCTGCGTGCAGCCTGGTAAATATCCCGGGCGGTGAGGCCATACGTCTCCTGCAGGAATGGCTGGGTGCCCACCTGACCATAGCGACCTTTCACCCCAACCCGGCGCACCGGTACCGGGCAATGCTCCACCAGCACTTCAGCCACCGCCGATCCCAGCCCGTTACAGATACTGTGGTTTTCACAGGTGACTATCCGGCCGGTTTTTTGTGCGTACTGCACAATCAGCGCCTGGTCGACAGGCTTGAGGGTAAACATATCGATAACTGCCGCACTAATCCCCTCGCGGGCCAGTTGCTCTGCGGCCTCCAGCGCCTCTTTTACCATGATCCCGCAGGCAATCAGAGTGATGTTATCGCCATCCCGCACCACGTTGCCCTTGCCGATGGTAAAGTCGCTACCGGGGGCATAGACAGACGCCGCCTGTTTGCGGATGGTGCGTACCCAGTAAAACCCCTCAAGAGACACAAGCTGGTGCAGGATGGCGCGAAACATCACCGCGTCGGTCATCTCCATCACCACCGCATGGGCCAGCCCGCGCACAATGCCCATATCCTCAAATGACATATGCGTGCCGCCGTTATGGCAGGCGGTTACTCCTGCATCAGAGGCGATAACTTTGACGTTATTACGCTGATAATCCAGCGACATAAACAACTGATCAAAACATCGCCGGCTGGCAAACGCACTGAAGGTATGGACAAATGGCCGGTAACCGGCCAGCGCCAGCCCTGCCGCAGTACCGATAACACTGGCCTCCATAATGCCACAGTTGATCACCTGCTCCGGATAGCGCTGCTGCACGCTATCCATGGCCATTGAACTCATCAGATCCACTTCAAGGGCGATAATACGGTGGTCGTCCTCAATTTGCCGGGCAATAAACCCGGCATACACGTTACGCATCTCTATGGCATCGGTGCCCCCGGGGGCGACTGTCTTAATCATGGTGGGCCTCCAGTTGTTCGATGCTTGCCATGAGGCATTGCTTCATCTGCCCGTCAAGCCGCAAATGGTGGGAATTGCTCAGTTGTTCCAGCCACGGCACCCCCTGGCCTTTTACCGTATCGAGAATGACCACCCGCGGCCGGTCCTCCCCTTCCTGGCGTGGTGATGCCAGCGCCAGGATCCCGGCGATATCGTCACCTTTTACGGTAGTGGCCTCAAAACCAAACGCTGCGAATTTCTCAGCAAGAGAGAACGGACGGATAATCTGCTCAGTCGCCCCGTCCAGTTGCTGTTTGTTCCAGTCCACAAAAAGCAGCAAATTATTCAGCCGGTGGTGGGCAATAAACTGAAATGCCTCCCAGCACTGGCCTTCATTAAGCTCGCCGTCACCGGTAATACAGAATACCCGGTTCGCCCGCCCGGCCAGCTTATGGGCCAGCGCCAGCCCTCCGGCAATGGAAACACCCTGGCCCAGTGAGCCCGTTGTCGCATCCACCCCGGGGGTCAGCAACCGGTCCGGGTGGCTGGGCAACCGGGTTCCGTTCTGGTTGAGCGTATTTAGCATGGCGGGCGGGAAATACCCCTTCAGTGCCAGAGCGCTGTACAGCGCAGGCCCGGCATGGCCTTTAGACAAGACAAAATAATCGCGCCCGGGCCACTGTGGATCCCGGGGATCGATGCGCATCACCTGACCATACAGGACGGCCAGGGTCTCCACTACCGACATACAGCCGCCGAAATGACCGAACCCGAGGTGAAGCAGCGATTTCAGCGTAGATATCCGGATCTCCCGGGCAAAGCCGGTTAACTGTGCAAGGCTCATGGTTTAGCTCCTGTGGTCGCTTTAGATGCAGCCGCCGCGTTGCGCACAACCAGCAGAGCAAAAACCCCCACCACCAGCGCCGTGATAGCCCAGGGCGAAAGGTAACGGGCCAGGTTCCCCAGAAGAATGCCGATAACCCCAAAATCCGCATCAGAGAAAGTGGTGTTAGCAAACCCCAGCGCCCCGAGCACTGGCAACAGCAACACCGGCAGGAAGGTTATCAATAACCCGTTAGCAAAAGCGCCGATCATCGCCCCGCGTCGCCCGCCGGTCGCATTACCAAAGACCCCCGCAGTCGCACCGGTGAAAAAGTGCGGCACCACCCCGGGGAGGATCAGCACCAGCTTCATCTGACCAAGCAGGAACAGACCCACAATCCCGCCCAGGAAGCTGAACAAAAAACCGATCAACACCGCATTCGGCGCATAGGGGTAGACCACCGGACAGTCCAGCGCCGGACGGGCACTGGGCACCAGCTTTTCAGAAAACCCGGTAAACGCAGGCACAATCTCGGCAAGGATCAGGCGCACCCCCTGGAGGATAATAAAAACACCGGCTGCAAATGTGATGGCCTGAATAATGGCGTAGACCAGGAAGTTCTGCTCCCCGCTTAGCTGAGTTTCCACATATTCGCGCCCCGCGCTAACGGCCATAATCAGGTAAATCACCATCATGGTCAGCGAAATCGAAATGGCGCTGTCGCGCAGAAAGCTGAGATTTTTCGGCAGGTTCATCTCCTCGGTAGAGCGGGAGTTTTTACCACACAGGCTGCCAAGCCAGCCCGCCAGGATATAGCCTAGTGTTCCGAAGTGGCCGAAGGCAATATCGTCACTGCCGGTAATTTTTTTCATATAGCGCTGGGCCAGCGCCGGAAATGCAGCCATCACCAGCCCGAGAATCAACGAACCGGTAAAGACCAGCCCGGCACCGTCAAAGCCAGCAACGGTCAGAATCACCCCGATCATACAGGCCATATAGAACGTATGGTGCCCGGTAAGAAAGATATATTTAAGCCGGGTAAAGCGCGCGACAATAATATTCGCCACCATACCGAATGCCATAATCAGCGCCGTTGACGCGCCATATTTCTCCAGCGCAATAGAAACGATCGCTTCATTATTAGGAATAATTCCCTGAATAGTAAATGCATGTTCAAACATACCGCCAAGCGGGTTCAGTGATCCGACAAGAACACTTGCCCCGCCACCGAGAACAATAAACCCGAGAATAGTTTTAATAGTGCCTTTTACTACATCAGAAAAGGGCTTTTTCTGGGCAACAAGGCCAATCAACGCAATAAGCCCGACCAGTACGGATGGCACCTTAAGAATATCAACCACGAAATTAAGTGTATCAAGGATAAGCATATCTACCTCGCTACTGATCCTGCTCAGGCAGGTGATTTTCAGGGTTAGCGGGCAGAAAAATAGCCGCGCAGCTTCTCTTCAAGCTCATTGATATCAATAATATTATCAATAACAAGTAGCTGTTCTGACGCCACACTTGCGCTGGTGGCAATATCTTTTGCCATCACAAACAAGTCTGCCGCCCCCGGCATGGCACAGGAAAGATCCGCATGTTCCACTTCGGCTTCAACGCCCATTTTTTTAAGCACTTTTTTAATATTCATTTCAACTAAAAAACTACTGCCAAGACCCGATCCACAAATTGCCATAATTTTCATTATTGCCACCTTTAAGACAGTCAGTTAATAAATTTACTACCTCACAAATTACAGATATCCGGTGTGAACGTTATTTACCCTGAAATAATACGATTAGTAGCGAGAAATAATATTATTAATCTGTGCAAGAGTCTGCGCCTGATGCAACGCTGCCAGATCCTCCGGGCAGGAAAATAACTCAGCCAGGGAAGAAATCATGACAATATGGCTGTCGGCATCCGGCGCGGCCAGCATAATAATCAGGCTGACCGGATCAAACTCCCCGGCACCAAAAGCAACCCCCTGATGTAGCTTCAGTAGCGCGAGTCCCTGCCCGTGAGCACCCTCCTCCGGGCGTGCATGGGGCATAGCCAGACCAGGCGCCAGAACATAATACGGCCCTAATTTATGATGCTGGTGAATAATCGCCGGGACATAATCTGCGTGAATAATCCCCTGTGCCAGCAGCGGTTTGGCCGCAATAACCAGAGCCTGTTGCCAGTCAGCAACCCGGTCCCGGATACAGATAGTCTGCTCGTTCAGCCAGTGATTCAGCACCGTTTACCTCCTCAGTAAGATGCTCAAACTGTAGGCAAGGCAGATAGTTCAAACCGTGATTAACCTCCCAAAGATAGCGCTATCAAAACGCATAATCAGAAAGTGTGATAGCGCTATCAAATACATCCTCAGACAAGCCGCAGCCAAATGCACCGTTAGGGGGTATACTGGTTATTACGCGATAAGTTAACAACTAAGTCTATGAGAACACAGGAACTGTTATGCCCGTAACCCGCAAGCGACGCAGCACAGGTAAGGTGACTCTGGCAGATGTTGCCAGAATGGCCGGGGTCGGCACCATGACGGTATCCCGGGCGCTGCGTACCCCGGAGCAGGTCTCCGGTAAACTGCGGGAGAAAATTAACGCCGCTGTTGCCGCCCTGGGTTATATGCCGAATCTGGCCGCCAGCGCTCTGGCATCAGCCTCATCCTGGACCATCGCCATGGTGGTGCCAAATCTGGCAGAAGCAGGCTGTGCCGAAATGTTTGCCGGGCTCCAGCACATCCTTCAGCCCGCCGGGTACCAGATAATGCTGGCAGAATCCTGCCACCGGCTGGATCAGGAAGAGGCGCTGCTGGAAACTCTGCTGGCCTCCAATATTGCTGCTGCCGTGATGCTGAGTGTGGATCACAGCGCAACGGTGCGTCACTGGCTGGAAAATGCCGCCATCCCGGTGATGGAGATTGGCGCCATTCGGGATCAGCCCATTGATATGAATATTGGCATCGACAATGTCGCGGCGATGTCTGAGCTGACTACCCTGCTGGTGTCCCGGGGCTATCAGAATATTGGTCTGCTGTGTGCCAGCCAGGAGCAGTGGCTCTTTCAGCAACATTTGCAGGGCTGGCATAAAGCCATGCTGCGCCACCATATGTCTCCGCACCGGGTCGTTAATGCGGCCGCCCCGCCGCTGTTTTCTACCGGAGCAGCCCAGTTGCCGGAGCTGTTACTGGCCTGGCCTGAAATGGACGCGCTGGTGTGTGTTTCTGATGAGCTGGCCTGCGGCGCTCTGTATGAATGCCAGCGCCGGTATATCAAAGTGCCGGACGATCTGGCTATTGTCGGCTTTGGCGACAGTGATGTCAGCCGGGTTTGTCAGCCACCGCTCACCACAATCGCCGTGCCTCACCGGCAAATCGGTATCGATGCGGCCAGAGCATTGCTGGCCCGGCTCAGCGGCAGGCCGTGGCAGAGCACAGGGGCTATCTCCCCTGTGCTGCGCTTGCGGAGCAGTTGCTAGCTTTTGGCTTTTGCGGTGGCTTCCGGTGCAGAGGGGGCATCTGCGCCGGTATTGCGCTTCAGCCACAAAGAGAGCGCCTTGAGTGAATCTGGCGTGAATTCGTCACAGCGGGCGGTTATCTCTTCCGGGGTCATCCAGCAAACATCGCTGATCTCTTCTTCCTGAAGGGCAAAAGGCCCGTGGGATACGCAGCTAAACAGCCCACCCCACACCCGGCAGTTGGCGTCTTCAAAGTAAAAAGCGCCGTGTTCAGCAAACGGCACCCCTGCTATTCCCAGCTCCTCTTCCGCTTCGCGGCGGGCAGACTCCAGCATCACCTCTTCTGCCTGCACTACGCCACCCGCGGTGGCATCCAGCATGCCGGGTAGAAAATCTTTGGTTTCAGTGCGGCGCTGAACCAGGATATTGCCCATACCGTCATGGACAACGATATATGTGGCGCGATGACGCAGCCGCTGGGCGCGCATCTGCTCCCGGCTTGCCTGTGCAATTACTTCATTGTCTTCATTGACAATATCAACCCATTCCGTGCCAGATAATTCACGCTGTTCCACCATCGGGAAAACCTTATTTTGTGAGCGCTCTTACGGCGCGTTAACCGCTATACGTTACGGGGTAATAGCGATATCTGCAATAACCTTGCCATCCGCCAGGCCATAAACGGTCAGAACATCGTCATCCAGCATGCCGTAGCTGGCCGCAAAGCCACCTTTAGGGATACTGACTGAGCCCGGGTTAAAAACAATGACCTCACCGCGCCGCTCTGCCAGCGGAATATGTGTGTGGCCCGAGACCAGCACATCTCCGGGGTTCAGCGGCGGTAAATTATCCGGTCCATACAGGTGCCCGTGGGTCAGAAACAGCCGCCGGGTATCCAGTAATACCTGCTGCCAGGGGGCCATCAGCGGGAAATGCAGCAGCATCTGGTCAACCTCGCTGTCGCAGTTGCCCCGCACGGCAATAATCTTCCCGGCCACCTGGTTAAGACGCTCTGCCACCTGTGCCGGGGCATATCCCGGAGGCAGCGCATTACGCGGCCCGTGGTTCAGAACATCGCCCAGCACGATAAGCCAGTGAGCCTGGCTGCGGGAAAAAATATCCAGCACCTGCTCAGTGGCCGGCAGCGAACCGTGAATATCCGCCGCAAACATCAGTTTCATAGACCGCACCTTTGCTGAAAACATACCGCAGAATTTTAACCAATTTATGGCCGTATTTCACGCCCCTGAAAGGGCGGCTAACGGCCAGGAAACGGATTTATAAACCGCTGCGCACAGGGCGTTAATTTCGCAATCAGGCTAAGTATGGCACCGCCACCGGCACTGTTATACTTGTTAATCATGCCACTACGTTATTAATTTTAGTCATAAAGAGAGGGTCTACTATGCGCCATTACTGGTTATTTTCCTGCCTGCTGGGCCTGTATGCGTTACCCGCCCTGGCCGGGAGCCCGGCCCGCCCGGCCTATCCTTATTCTGCGCAATACCAGAAATGTGTGGCGAACGCCGCCAATGAAATGACAAGCCTGATGTGTGTAAGCGATGAGCATGAAAAATGGGACGCCCGGCTGAATAAAGCCTGGCAGGCGGCGCTGAAAACGCGCCAGAACGCCCCCGCCTGGCGCCAGGCTCAGCGCACCTGGATCACCTTTCGCGACCGGCAGTGCAGCATCTACAATTTTGCCGGTAACGGCTCCGGGGATAAAACCCTGAGCGAGATCTGCCTGCTGAATATGACCATTGAACGCACGCTACAGCTGGAAGACAACAACTGGCCCGCCAGCTAACAGGCTGAATGCGCGTGGTTTTGGCACCAGACACGCCCTTGTGTATGATGGTGAAAACATAACAAGGAGCAAGAGCTATGTCATCGCAACCTGACGCCATTATCCGGGTTAAAAATCTGCGCCTGCGCACGTTTATCGGCATTAAAGACGAAGAGATCGCCAACCGTCAGGATGTGGTGATTAACCTGCAAATTCACTACCCGGCAGAGCATGCCAGAACCAGTGAAAATATCGCCGATGCCCTCAATTACCGCACGGTGACCAAAGCGGTTATTCAGCTGGTTGAAAATAACCGCTTCGCACTGCTGGAAAAATTAACCCAGGATGTGCTCGATATCGCATGTGCTCACCCCTGGGTCACCTACGCTGAAGTAGAAATCGACAAACTACATGCCCTGCGCTATGCGGATTCGGTATCCATGACGATGCGCTGGCAAAAATAGCAACAGGCAGGAGGTGGAGGATGCACATTCTGATAACCGGCGGCACCGGGCTGATTGGCCGGGCGCTGATCCGGCGCTTACTGATTACCGGGCACCAGATAACCGTGGTTACCCGCTCCTCCGCCAGTGCGCGCCGCCACCTCCCGGCCCAGGTCACTCTGTGGGAAGGGCTGAACGAACATCCCACTTTTGATGGTATTGACGCGGTCATAAACCTGGCAGGAGAGCCCATTGCCGACAAGCGCTGGACCCGGGCCCGGAAGCACATCCTGTGCGACAGCCGCTGGCAGATGACCCACCAGGTGGTGCAGCGTATTAAAGCCAGCCAGCGGCCACCAGGGGTGCTGATTTCCGGCTCTGCCATGGGGTACTACGGCGATATGGGGGAGACGGTCGTCACCGAAGATGAGCCCCCGCGAAACGAATTTACCCACCAGTTATGCGCCCGCTGGGAACACATCGCCTGCGAGGCGCAGAGCGATGCCACCCGGGTGTGCCTGCTGCGCACCGGCGTTGTGCTGGCCCGCAACGGCGGCATGCTGGCAAAACTGCTGCCGCTCTTCCGGCTGGGCCTTGGCGGCCCCACGGGAGACGGGCGCCAGTACATTCCCTGGATCCACCTGGATGATATGGTAAGCGGTATTATCTGGCTGCTGGATAACAACCTGCAGGGCCCCTTTAATATGGTGGCCCCATGGCCGGTTCATAATGCCCGGTTCGCCAGTATCCTGGGGCAGGTGCTTAACCGCCCGGCACTGCTGCGCACGCCAGGGGCGGTAATACGTCTTATCATGGGAGAGGCGGCGGTACTGGTGCTGGAAGGGCAGCGTGGCCAGCCTGCCCGGCTTGAGCAGGCGGGTTTTACCTTTCGCTGGCGCGATCTGCAGGAGGCGCTGGCGGACCTGGTCAGGTAACCGCCAGCAGGCAGGGATTCGGCATCCCTGCCGTTCCTTGCTACTTGAGGGACCCTTTTAAGAACTGCTGAAGCCGCGGGCTCTGAGGATTACCGAACAGCGCTTCTGGTGCGCCCTGCTCTTCAATCTTCCCCTGGTGCAGAAAAATCACATGGCTCGACACATGGCGGGCAAACTCCATTTCGTGGGTCACCACCACCATGGTTTTCCCCTCTTCCGCCAGTTTCTGCATGATCCTCAGCACTTCACCCACCAGCTCAGGATCCAGCGCCGAGGTTGGCTCATCAAACAGTAAGACTTCCGGCTCCATCGCCAGCGCACGGGCAATGGAAACGCGCTGCTGCTGGCCGCCGGACAAATGCACCGGGTATTTCGCACGGGCGCGCTCATCAATACCCACCTTTTCAAGGTATTTGATCGCCCGCTCGCGCGCGTCGGTTTTGCTAAGCCCCAGCACCTGGATCGGTGCCTCCATGACGTTTTCCAGCACCGTCATATGGCTCCACAAATTGAAATGCTGAAACACCATAGTCAACCTGGTACGCAATAAGCGCAACTGGTTTTTATCAGCAACTTTCAGTTGCCCGCTTTTATCACGCACCAGGTGGATATTCTGGTTGCTGACACTAATCGAACCTTCACTGGGCTGCTCCAGGAAGTTAATACAGCGCAAAAAGGTGCTTTTCCCGGAGCCGGAAGAGCCAATGATGCTGATAACATCCCCGGCGTCCGCTTTCAGGGAGACCCCCTTCAGCACTTCTAACTCGCCATAGCATTTGTGCAGATCGACAACATTTAATTTATTTTCTGGCATCGTAAACCACTCAGTGCGATGAAGACGGCTTCACATGCTGCAACCAGCGTCTTTCCGCCTTGCGGAACAGGCTTATCAGCACATAAGAGATAATCAGGTAAAGCACTGCCGCAATACCGAACGCCGTAAACGGCTGGTAGGTGGCAGAGTTAATGTCCCTGGCAATTTTCAGCAAATCGGGCACCGTTGCCGTAAAGGCAAGGGCCGTGGAGTGCAGCATCAGAATCACTTCGTTGCTGTAAGCCGGCAGTGCCGTGCGCAGGGCCGAGGGCAAAATAATACAGCGGTACATCTTCACCGCAGAGAAACCATACGCCCTGCCCGCTTCGATCTCCCCGTGGGGAACCGCGCGAATAGCCCCGGCAAAAATCTCCGTGGTATAGGCACAGGTGTTCAGGGTCAGCGCCAGTACGGTACAGTTCAGGCCACTGCGGAAAAAGGCATTCAGCAGTTCTGTGCCCTTTACGATTTCCAGGGTATACATCCCGGAATAGAACACCAGCAGCTGCACATACAGCGGGGTGCCGCGAAAAATATAGGTAAACAGCCAGATGGGGAACTGGATAAACTTATTGCGCGATACCCGGCCTATGGCCAAAAACAGCGCCAGAATGCCCCCCATCACCACGGAGGAAATCAGCAGCCACAGGGTAATGGCGACCCCGGTAAAACGGTAGCCGTCGGTCCACAGTAGCGACTTCCAGTATTCCTGAATAATCTCCGTCACAGATCTGCCCTCTTCACACCGACCATGTAGCGCCGTTCAAGCAGCAGCAGAACCCCGTTTGACACCGTTGTAAACACCAGGTAAATCACCCCGCAGACAATGGCAAAATAGAACGGCTCCCAGGTGCTTTTCCCGGCCAGTTGGGTGGCTTTCACCACATCTTCCAGCCCGAGTAACGACACCAGCGCCGTGGACTTCAGAATAACCTGCCAGTTGTTGCCAATACCGGGTAACGCAAAGCGCATCATCGCCGGGAACATAATGCGCCGGAATATTTTCGCGCTGGTAAAACCAAATGCGGTGGCCGCTTCAATATGCCCTCTGGGCACCGCCATATAGGCGCCGCGAAACGTCTCCGTAAAATAGGCCCCGTAAATAAACCCGAGCGTAATAATACCGGCCACCATCGGATCAATATCGATCTGCCCGGCGCCAAAGGCATCGGTAATACTGTTAAGGGCCATTTGCAGGCCATAGAAAATTAACAGCATCAGCACCAGATCCGGCACCCCGCGGATAAGCGTGGTGTAACCTTCAAAAATAAGCGCCAGCGGGCGGTTACGGGAAAGTTTTGCGCCCGCCCCGGCTAAACCAATCACCACCGCCAGAATAACGGAGCTGATTGCCAGCTCCAGTGTGACCAGCGCCCCCTGAAATATAACCTGGGAAAAACCATACAGCATGAAACATATCCGCCATCAGTTTTGCACCCGCAGGCCCGCCCCCGGGCAGGCTGCGGGACACAGGTGATCACTCACCGTAGACATTAAAATCGAAATACTTTTTCGCCAGCTTGTCGTAAGTGCCGTCTTTACGCATTTCAGCAAATGCGTGATTCAGCGCCGCCCGCAGTTCGGTGTCGTCTTTACGCACCCCCATACCGGTGCCAACGCCAAACAGTTTTTCGTCTTTAATCGACGGTCCGCCAAACTGGTAATCTTTGCCTACAGGCTGCTTCAGGAAGCCTTCACTGGCGGCCACCTCATCCTGGAAAGCGGCATCAATACGCCCGGCAACCAGGTCGGAGTAGATATTTTCCTGCCCCTGGTAAGAGACAATCTCAACCCCCCGGGGAGCCCAGTGCTCATTGCCGTAAGTTTCCTGGGTTGTACCCTGGAGCACCCCAACCCGCTTACCCTTCAGGGCGGCAATGGTCGGCTGAACCGGGGAGCCCTTTTTCACCACCAGACGGGAGTCGGCCGCATAGAGCTTGTCGGTAAAGGCAATCTCCTGCTGGCGTTTTTCCGTTATTGACAGTGACGACATAATGGCGTCAATTTTTTTCGCCTTCAGAGAGGGAATTAACGCATCAAGGGGGTTTTCCACAAACGTACATTTGGTATTAATACGCTGGCATAATTCTTTAGCCAGATCGATATCAAACCCGATGAGTTCCCCTTTGGCATTTTTGGATTCGAACGGGGCGTATGTGGGATCAGTACCAATACGCAGTGTTTCCGGAATGGCCGCAAAGGCAGTGGTAACACTGGAAAACGCCAGCGCCAGCGTAACAGCAAGTATCTGCTTTTTCATATTCTTCCTCAAAAACCCTATCTGTCGTGATTACCGCACCGTGGCCGTCCGGGCCATAACCAGTGCTGAGTACCAGCCCAAAGGCATTACCGCTTATAAATTCTCCCTGAACGAGGGGAAAACTGCAGATTTCATGCCTGGTAATACAGTAACCATAAAGTGAAGGTTACGCAGCAGAATGCCTGATAATAGCGCAACTAATGCACCACAAAGGTTCAACATACGTAATACTGCACCGTATCAGGGCACCACGGGTTTTATTTTCCCTGTGGCCCCGGTCTTATTACGGACCGGGGTACAGACTACGGGAAACTATCAATCGCCGTAAACATTAAAGTTAAAGTACTTCTGCGCCATCTTGTCGTATGTTCCGTCTTTACGCAGCGTATCGAGGGCGTTATTAAACGCGCTCACCAGTTCGGCGTCCTCTTTACGCAGCCCCACACCGGTGCCATCGCCGAAGTATTTTTTATCCTTCACCGAAGGGCCCGCAAAGGCGAAATCTTTACCGGCCGGTTGCTTCAGGAACCCTTCGCTGGCGGCAACCTCATCCTGGAGTGCTGCATCCAGACGCCCGGCGCTCAGATCGGAGTAGATAAGATCCTGGTTCTGATACGCCACCACATCCACACCCTCAGCACGCCATTTTTCATTCGCGTAGGCTTCCTGGGTGGAGCCCTGGAGCACCCCGACGTGTTTACCCTTAAGCGACGCGAGGGTTGGCTGAATGTCCGCCCCTTTTACCGCGATCAGGCGCGAGTCGGCCGCGTACAGTTTCCCGGAGAAGGCAATCTCCTGCTGGCGCTTTTCGGTAATGGACAGCGACGAGATCACCGCGTCAATTTTGCGGGCTTTTAATGACGGGATCAGCGAATCGAAATCACTGCCGACCCAGACGCATTTCACCTGCATCCGTTTGCACATCTCGTTACCGAGATCGATATCAAAACCGACAAAGTTTCCTTTGGCATCTTTCGAAGAAAACGGCGCATAGGTGGTGTCCGTACCAATGCGGATCGTCGACGGGATAGCGGCTATCGCGCTGGTGCAGAACAGACCGGCCAGCAGAGATAACGCCAGGGTGTGCTTTTTCATACGTATTCCTCAGCTTACGTTGCCCCTTCTGGTTCTGGTGCCGGAAGATTACAACGCGTGGTGATGTCGGTTATTGTGTTGTGGCCCTTCTGACTAAGCACAAGTTGTGCCAGCCCGGCGGGTTTTCCGTAAATGTCATATTTATTGTTATAAAAACGTTACATATCGTCCGGAGGCGAAGATACCAGCTTTCCCGGTCTGGCTGTAGTGGTATTACGAAAAGCGCGAGGAAAATTATCAGGATTTGATCAATGTTGCAGAAACGCACTGTAATAAAGCAAATTGCTCACAGCGGATAAAAAAATGCCCCGTCACAGGACAGGGCATTGTGGGAGTTACAGGCGATCAGCCCTCGTTATGCATTTCGAGGCTTTCCAGATCGTTCTGGCGCTGCAGCGCTTTGCTGTCATCGTTACGTAACGAGTCCAGATACTCCAGATACGGCAGATCCACGTCTTTCGTCACATAGACCCCGTTAAATACCGAGCACTCAAACTGCTGGATATCCGGGTTCTCCGCGCGGACCGCCTCGATAAGGTCATCGAGATCCTGGAAGATCAGCCCATCGGCGCCGATTATCTGGCGGATCTCATCCACCTCACGACCATGGGCAATCAGCTCCGTGGCGCTGGGCATGTCGATACCGTACACATTGGGGAAGCGAATTTCCGGCGCGGCCGAAGCCAGATACACCTTCTTCGCCCCCGCTTCCCGGGCCATTTCGATAATCTGTTCAGAGGTGGTGCCACGCACAATGGAGTCATCCACCAGCAGAACGTTTTTATCCCGGAATTCAGCCCGGTTAGCGTTCAGCTTGCGGCGCACCGATTTACGGCGCATCTGCTGGCCCGGCATGATAAACGTACGCCCCACATAGCGGTTTTTTACAAACCCCTGGCGGTACGGTTTCCCCAGAATATGGGCAATTTCCAGCGCGATATCGCAGGAGGTCTCCGGGATAGGGATAACCACATCGATATCAAGATCGTCCCATTCGCGGGCAATTTTCTCGCCCAGCTTTTTCCCCATCCCGACCCGGGCGCTGTAAACGGAGATTTTGTCGATAAACGAATCCGGGCGGGCAAAATAGACAAACTCAAACAGGCACGGATTACTGGTCGGGTTGTCGGCGCACTGGCGGGTAAACAGCTGCCCGTTCTCGGTGATGTAAATCGCCTCGCCCGGGGCCACGTCGCGCAGGAACTCAAAGCCCAGCGTATCCAGCGCCACGCTCTCAGAGGCGACCATGTATTCGGTCCGGCCGTCTCCGGCATCGCGCTTGCCCAGCACCAGCGGGCGAATGCCGTGCGGATCGCGAAACGCCACCATACCGTGGCCGATAATCATCGCCACGCAGGCGTAAGCGCCACGGATCTGGCGGTTGGTTGCCGCCACAGCGGCGAAGATGTTGTCTGCCTCCAGCGGGTAGTGGCGGAAGTTATCCAGCTCACTGGCGAAGATATTCAGCAGCACTTCAGAGTCAGAGGTGGTGTTAACATGGCGCCGCTTTTCTTCAAACAGCATCCGGCGCAGTTCGTGCGCGTTGGTCAGGTTACCGTTGTGTGCCAGGGTGATGCCATAGGGCGAGTTAACATAGAACGGCTGCGCTTCAGAGGCGCTGGAGCTACCGGCAGTGGGATAGCGCACATGGCCTATCCCCATATTGCCCTGCAGACGCTGCATATGGCGGGCTTCGAATACGTCATTGACCAGACCATTGGCCTTACGCAACCGGAAGCAATTGTTCGCATCGATGGTAATGATGCCAGCGGCATCCTGCCCGCGGTGCTGTAGCACCGATAACGCGTCATAGATAGACTGGTTGACCGGCATAACACCGGCGATACCGACAATACCGCACATCTCGTTTTCCTCAGTAAGCCACCCCAGGCCACATTACCGGGGTATAAAACTCGACGAGTCTTTCAGAAAATCAAAAAACCACCTGATGATAAAGCTGAAGTTAGGAACAAGCTGAGAATTGCGCCAGTCCTCACTCTTCGACAGGTCGGTAAATGTGTCCAGAAAAAACAGCATTGCGGCGACGATCAGCACACCCCGCAGGGCACCAAAACAGACGCCCAGAACCCGGTCTGTTCCTGACAGCCCGGTCTTCTCAACCAGGGCACTGATAATCGAGTTAACGATAGCCCCGACAATCAGCGTAACAATAAACAGCGCCCCGATAGCAATGCCATTGCGAACCAGTTGATCCTGAAAACCCGTAAACCAGACGGCAAGGTACGAATAGTAATGGCTGGCGACAAAGAAAGCACAACCCCAGGTAACAAGCGAGAGCGCTTCCCGAACAAACCCGCGGATCAGGCTAACCAGACAGGAAAAACCGATAACCGCAATAATCGCGTAATCAATCCAGACCATGAACTCATCCTACGATAAACCGCCCTGACATCCGGTCGGGGCGAATTCTAACAGAAAAAGAAAACGTTTGCGTAGGGATTTCCTTCCCCCGCTCAAATAAAAATGGCGCTGAAAAAAGCATCAACGCCATCGGTTACTGCCACGGGCAGAGCGCTCACCGCGCCCCGCGCCCCGCTCGCCAGATTGTACTGCCGGATTTAACGCACGCTGTAGCTCATAACCACGCCGCTAAGCCCGGACAGTTGCTGTAACTGCCCCAGGGAACCTTTCAGCTTATCTTTGTTCGCCTCCGGCCCGACCAGGATGCGGGTAATTTTACCCTGAACCGGCGTGGAAGGCGATGTGTACGCCTTAAAGCCCGCGGCCCGCAGCTTAGCGACTATCTCGTTGACCTTGTCGGCGTTTTTCAGCGCCCCCAACTGCACCACATAGGCTTTACCCACCGGCGCGCTGCTCTGCTCCTGCGGTGCTTTCGCCGCCGGTGGCGCCGCCTGCTCACTGGCTACCGCCAGACGTTCCGCCGCCTGATCCGGGGTTTTTACCGGTTGCGGTTGCGGCTTCGGTTTGGGCTGCGGTTTAGGCTGTGGCGGCTGAGGTTTTGCCATTTCACGCGCAACGGGTGATACCTCATCCAGCCCGGCCCCGCTGTCCACAGGCAGCGCAGAGGCTCTCAGCGCCGGGTTGCCCGCAGTGCTGGCGCGGACCTCCTCTGCGGCCCCTTCCGGCGGTTGGGCCGGTAATGCCTGGGTCGCCACCGGCAGCATGTCCGGCTCGTCTGTGTCGCCCGGTCTCGGCACCAGGGGAATGGCGGCAAACTCATCCTGATAATGTTTCTTTTGCCCGTCCAGCAGCCCGGGCAGAATAATCACCCCCAGCGCCACCAGCACAATGGTCCCCACTAAGCGGTTTTGAAATTTACTCGCCACCTTCTCTCCCCGACTCCATCACTTCCATCACATGTGCCACGGTATGGAATGAACCACACACGAGCAGCGTATCTTCCGGGCGGGCCTCTGCCAGTGCGGCAAACCAGGCATCCGCGACGCGCGGATAAAGATGACCGCCCCCCAGATGCTCAGCCAGTTGCTCAGCACTCGCCCCCCGTGGCCCTTCCAGGGGAGCACAATACCAAATATCCACCAGCTCAGACAGATGCGCCAGCGTACCGGCGATGTCTTTATCGTGCAGCATACCAATCACCGCCAGTAAGCGCCCCTCTGAGGGCTCAGCCTGCAGGCGGCCTGCCAGATACCGGGCCGCATGGGGGTTATGGGCCACATCAAGGATCACCCGCGGGTGCTCAGAAACAATCTGAAAACGGCCCGGCAGGGTGGCGTTGCGGATCCCGGTGTGGATGTCCTGCTCAGTAACGGCCAGCCCGCTGGCGCGCAGAGCCGCCAGCGCGGTGGCCGCATTGGGCTGGGGAACCAGCGGCAGGGGAAGATTCTTCAGCTCCCCGGCCCCGTCACGGAATGTCCAGCTGTGTGCATTAACGTCATAATCCCAGTCCACCCCGCGGCGCAGTAGCCAGGCGCCTTTTTGCCGGGCAACCTCGGCAATCGTGCCGGGCATTTGCGGCTCCCCGACCACCGCAGGCTTACCGGGCCGGAAAATACCGGCTTTTTCCCGGCCAATGCTTTCCCGGTCCGGCCCCAGCCAGTCCGTATGGTCAAGGGCAATGCTGGTTATCACCGCCACATCGCTGTCGACAATATTGGTGGCGTCCAGCCGCCCGCCCAGCCCCACTTCGAGGATAACCACATCCAGTTGCGCCTGTTTAAACAGCCACAGGGCCGACAGGGTGCCGTACTCGAAATAGGTCAGCGAGGTGTCACCGCGCCGGGCTTCGATATCCGCGAAGGAGGCCGTATGGGCCGACTCCGGCAGCTCATCACCGGCTATTCGCACCCGCTCGGTGTAGCGCAAAAGGTGTGGCGAACTGTAGACCCCCACGCGCATGCCCGCCGCCGTGAGGATAGTCTCCAGGGTGCGGCAGGTGGTCCCTTTGCCGTTAGTACCGGCAACCGTAAACACAAAAGGTGCCGGTTTCAGCAGCCCCATCTCCTGGGCTACCTTGCGCACACGCTCCAGCCCGAGATCGATAGTTTTGCTGTGCAGATTTTCCAGATAAGAAAGCCACGTGGCCAGCGGCGACGTGGCCTGTGGAGGCGTAATTTTATCCATGATGGCCGTTCACACTACTGTTGAACCCGCCGCCAGGGGGCGGCGGTTCGGGTATAAAAAAGGGCAGGTCGGTGACCTGCCCTGCTCTTACTGTCAGGCGTCGTTATCCTGTTCCGGCTCAGCAGATTCTGCCGGGACATCGTCGCGTACTTCATCAGGATCCGGGGCCGGAAGGTTCATCAGCCGCGCCAGAATACTGGCGAGCTTAAAGCGCATTTCCGGACGACGGATAATCATGTCGATGGCGCCTTTCTCAATCAGGAACTCACTGCGCTGGAATCCCGGCGGCAGCTTCTCGCGCACGGTCTGTTCGATCACGCGCGGGCCGGCAAAGCCGATGAGCGCCTTCGGCTCGGCAATGTTCAGATCGCCAAGCATAGCAAAACTTGCAGACACGCCGCCCATGGTCGGGTCAGTCAGCACGGAGATATACGGCAAGCCGCGCTCCTGCATTTTCGCCAGCGCGGCGCTGGTTTTCGCCATCTGCATCAGCGACATCAGCGCTTCCTGCATACGGGCACCGCCAGAGGCGGAAAAACAGATAAGCGGGCAGTTTGCTTCCAGCGCCTGCTCAACGGCGCGGACAAAACGCGCACCGACAACAGACCCCATAGAGCCGCCCATAAAGGCAAATTCGAAGGCTGCCGCCACTACCGGCATCCCGTACAGTGTCCCTTTCATGACCACCAGTGCGTCTTTTTCACCGGTCTCTTTCTGTGCTGTCGCCAGACGATCTTTGTATTTCTTGGAGTCTTTAAACTTCAGCACATCTTTCGGTTCGAGCTCGCTACCCAGCTCTACCATGGATCCTTCGTCCAGCAGCGAATTCAGCCGCTCTCTGGCCGACATACGCATATGGTGATCGCACTTAGGGCACACTTCAAGGTTGCGCTCCAGCTCAGCGCGGTACAGAACCTGACCACAGCTATCGCACTTAGTCCACACACCTTCCGGAATGTTCGCCCGGCGGGTAGGGGTTATATTGCTTTTATTGAGAATTCGTTCAATCCAGCTCATTGATGACCTTTCTGCCTGAACCTGGTCGATGCCAGTTTTTCTGTGGGGGCGCATAATGCCATTTTTGCCCCCCACAGACCACAAATGCTGTCCATTAAAACATAACGGGGCCCCACTTTGGATAAAAAAGTGGTCCAACCCCGGAATTGTTTTATTTTATCTGGCGAGCAGCCCTACGTTTATGGCGAATAATCTCCACCACTCCGGGTAATACCGACAACACAATAATTGCCACAATCAGCAATTTCAGATTTTCCTGTACCGCCGGGAAGTTACCGAAGAAATACCCTGCATAGGTGAACAGTAGCACCCATAACAGGCCACCGGTAATGTTATACACAGCAAAATGGCGATATGACATATGGCCCATACCCGCAACAAACGGTGCGAAGGTCCGCACTATCGGAACGAATCGTGCCAGAATAATCGTTTTGCCGCCATGTTTTGCGTAAAACTCGTGAGTCTTGTCAAGATAACTCTGGCGGAAGATCTTCGAATTCGGGTTGCTGAACAGCTTCTGGCCGAATAACCGCCCTATCGTGTAGTTCACCGCATCCCCCAGTACCGCCGCGATAACCATCAGCGTGACCATGGTATGCACATGCAGATCATTAGACGGCAGCGCAGAGAGCGCCCCGGCCACGAACAGCAGCGAATCCCCCGGTAAAAACGGGGTGACCACCAGGCCGGTTTCACAAAACAGGATCAGAAACAAAATCCCGTAGACCCAGATACCGTACTGAGCCACCAGCTCAGCCAGATGCACATCAATATGCAGGACAAAATCGATAATAAAATGAATAAAATCCATCAGTGTGTCCGTTTGATTAATCGGCTAAAAACAGCGGCCCCATCGGCAGCTGCGGTAACGCAAACCGCTCAGGATAGTCCACCGCAACCAGGTACAACCCTTCTGCCCGGGCGGTCGCCGCCGCCAGCGTGCGATCTTTCAGCGCCAGCAGCTCTGCCATCCAGCCTTCCGGCTGGTTGCCACAGCCCACTTCCAGCAGGCTGCCGACAATATTGCGCACCATATGGTGCACAAACGCGTTGGCTTTAATATCCACCACCAGGTAGCTGCCGTAGCGGGTCACCTGAATGTGATGCACATTGCGCCAGGGCGTGCGCGACTGGCACTGGACCGCCCGGAACGAGGTAAAATCATTCTCCCCCAGCAGGCACTGGGCCGCACGCTGCATGCGTTCTGCATCCAGCGGCAGGTGAAAATGGGTGACCCCCTGGCAGAGCACCGCCGGGCGCAGCCGGTGGTTATAAATGATGTAGCGATAGCGGCGCGCCGTGGCGCTGAAACGGGCGTGGAAATCCTCCGCCACCGGTTTTACCCAGCGTACCGCCACATCACCGGGTAAATTCGCATTGACCCCCATCGTCCAGGCCGCATCTTTGCGCTGCGCCGTGGTTTCAAAGTGCACCACCTGCCCGGTGGCGTGAACCCCCGCATCGGTGCGACCGGCACAAAACACGGTAACAGGTTCGTTCGCCACCTGGCTCAGGGCTTTTTCCAGCTTCTCCTGCACGCTGGGCACTTCCTGCTGGCGCTGCCAGCCATAATATTTACTGCCGTCATACTCAATGCCAAGGGCAATTTTATAGCGCGGCTCTGGCCTGGCAGACATCAGTACAGGTACTCCTGTAGCAGTTTTTCCGCAGTTTTCACCGCCATCAGCGCGCCACCAAAGCGCACGTTATCCGCCACGGACCAGAACTGGACCTGCTCCGGGATCCCGTAGTCGTTATGGATACAGCCCACTGACAGCTGCACATTGCCGGACGCATCCCCCACCTGGGTCGGGAAGTCTGACTCCTCAGACACGCTGATATCTTCACAGCGCGTCAGCGCGTCGCGTGCTTCCTGGGCGGAGAGCGGACGCATGGCTTCAAAATTCACCATCTGGGCATGGCCGTAAAACACCGGCGACTGTACACAGCTGGCGGAGATCAGCAGCCCGTCGTCCTGCAGCACTTTGCGCACCTGATCAACAATCTGGCGCTCTTCGCGCACGCTGCCTTCCTGATCGGGAAGTAACGGCAGCATGTTGAAAGCCAACTGGCGGCCAAAGTGATCGTCCTCCTCGATAGGCATGCCGTTCAGCAGGCGGGCACTTTGCCCGGCCAGGGCATCTACCGCCGCCTTACCGTGGGCCGAGGCAGAAAGCAGACTGGTGACCTGAATACGCGCCAGGCCACCGGCATCGACCAGCGGTTTAAGGGTCGTCAGCAGCTGGCTGGTCAGGCTGTCGGCCACCGCCACCAGGTTGCGGTTGCGGTAGTCGGCCAGCACAAACGGGTTAACATCAGGCACCACCAGCGGTACATCCGGCTCCAGGGCAAACAGCGCGCTGGTATCAATCACCAGGCAACCGGCATTGGTGGCTTCATCCACGTAGCGGGCGCTGGCTTGCGCACCGGCAACAAAAAATGCCAGCTGCGCCTGGGACCATTCAAATTCCTCAGCATCGGTTACGCGCAGCGTTTTCCCGGAAAAGCGGATAGTCTCCCCGGCACTGTCTGCCCTGGCCAGCGGATATAATTCGCCCACCGGGAACTGGCGCTCAGCCAGCAGTTCAATTAAGGCCTCACCTACGGCGCCCGTGGCACCCAGTACGGCAATATTCCAGCCTTCAGACATGGTGGTTTACTCCAGAATAAAAACAGAAAACGTCCCGCCAGGCGGTGGCCGGGCAGGACGCGGGATGATAACAAAACTACTGTGCAGCCAGATAAACGGCGGTAAAACCCAGTTTATTCAGCAATTCGGCACTGGCGGCATCATCACACTCAACGCGCAGGGAGGACCACTCCCGGCGTTCGACATAGTTCTTGCGCAGCTTGTCGAACTCACCGGCAATGGCGGCGACCCGGCGCAGGGGGGCATCATCGCGGCGCACATCATACACCAGATGGGAGAGCCGTTTTAGCAGCGGCTGAGTGACGGGGCCATGTACCCGCACCGCCACCATATCCGGCACCGGCAGGAGGCTGCTCAGGGCAATCTGCTGCGGCTGGCCGGTAAACTGGCTGAATGCCTCAAAGACCTGAGTAGTGCCGCGTGCTTTCCCTTCCAGAGTGTAGCCGGCAATATGCGGCGTGCCGATTTCCACCCGATCCAGCAGATCGGTATTCAGGGCCGGCTCCGGCTCCCAGACATCAAGGATCACATGCAGATCCTGGCCCGCCTTCAGGCAGCTCAGCAGGGCGGCATTGTCCACCACCGGGCCACGGCAGGCGTTAATCAGAATGGTGCCCGGTTTTAACTGGCGCAGCAGGGTCTCGTCTGCCAGGTGCCAGGTTTTGTAGGGCCCGTCCATAAATAACGGGGTGTGGAATGTCAGAATATCGGCCTGCTCCACCAGGGTCTGGAGGGGCAGAAAGTCACCGTCATCGCCATTGTCGGCCCGGGGCGGATCGCATAACAGGGTGCGAATACCCAGCGCTTCCAGGCGTGCCTGTAGGCGGCGGCCCACGTTACCTACCCCGACAATCCCTACGGTGCGATCCCGGAGGGCGAAGCCATCACGCTCTGCCAGCATTAGCAGCGCGGAAAATACATATTCCACCACCGCAATGGCATTACAGCCCGGAGCGGCGGAAAAGCCCAGCCCGGCCTCTGCCAGCCAGGCGGTGTCCACATGGTCAGTACCGGCAGTTGCCGTGCCGACAAACCTGACCGGCTTACCGCTCAGCAGGGCAGCATTCACTTTGGTGACTGAACGCACCATCAGGGCATCGGCGTCATCCAGCACCCCTTGCGGTAGCGGTCTGCCAGGGACAGCCTTAACCTCGCCTAACCGGCTGAACAGCTCAGTCGCGTAAGGCATATTCTCATCAACAATAATTTTCACGTCACAATACCTGAGTGTACGGGAGGATTGCGCATAAGTGTGCCATAATCTCGCCGCCAGGCATACCAACGCCCAGGCGAATGTTTATTGTTATCGCAAGTGAAGGATAATTCTATTATGCACCCCATCACGGGCTCATCCGCTCAACCTCCGGGTGGTGGCAGCGCCTCACTTCCCCCGGGCAAAGAAACCGGGCCGTTAACCGGGCAGCAGCGCACTGCCCTGGAAAGCCTGATCACCCGAATTATCGCCCTCACCCACCAGCAAACGCCGGAAGTGTGGGCCAGCGTCAGGCACGATCTGAATATCGCCGCCAGCGTGCCCCTGACGGCAGCGCACTTTCCCGCGGCCGTGCAGTGTCTGAACCAGCGCCTGAGCCAGGCGAAAGAGAGCGCCAGCGATCGCCACCAGATGGTCCTGCTGACCCAGCTTCTTCAGCAGGGGAATAATCGCCGGGCGGTGAGCCTGTATATCCGTGAGCATTTTGGTCAGTCGGTGCTGAGCCAGCTTAGCGCAACGCAGATCCAGCAAATTCTGGTTCTGCTGCAAAAGGGCCAGTTGTCTATTCCCCCGCCGCAGGTGCGCCCGCCTTCCGGCCGCCCGCTACTACCGGCAGAACACAGCGCCCTGAGCCAGTCGGTCAGCCGCCTTGCCGCCACCACCGGGGAACCGGCAAAAGCCATCTGGCAGGCGATGCTGCACATGGCAAAACGGCGCATCGGCGAGCCTGTTCCGGTGCGCTATTACCCGCTGTTTACTAACTGGTTACAGGCCCGCCAGTCGCTCACGGAGATCCCGGCACCTAATCTGCACAGTGTGCAGGGGGTGCTGAAGCACCCGATGGATGAGACTGAATGGCAGAGCGCCAGCCGCTATATCCAGCGCCATTTCAGAAAAGATGATCATATGGCGCTCAGCCAGGCTCAGGCGCTGGTGGTGCTGAATCTGCTCTACCAGCGGCGGATGGGCCCGGCGCACACCGAAGATGACGACGCCTGGAACAAAACACCGGAACCGGCAGGCCCGCTGACCCGGCTATTCAGCCGCCCCGCCGTCGGGCTGGTGCTGCTTATCATGCTCTGTTTTGTGGTGTGGTATCTGTGGTAAACCGCAGCGCGACGGCCCGCGCTGCGCGGGCAGTTATTTTTGACGAAACGCGATAAGTGTCACCAGGATGCCGGTAAACGCCGAGAGCGCACCGGCCAGGAATACCGAGGCATAACCACATGAGGTGGCAAGAATACCGGTCAGCGGCCCGCTGATCGCGTAGGAGATATCCTGGAACGCCGCATAGCCTCCCAGCGCGGTGCCGCGCACCTGGGGCTGAACCCGCTTCACCACCTCAACCCCCAGCGCCGGGAACACCAGGGAGCAGCCAAATCCGGTCAGCGCAGCGCCCAGCATCGCCATTCCGGCGTTACTGGCCTGCCAGAGCACCAGCAGCCCGACCATTTCAATCACCAGCGAGCCTGTCGCCACCCGCACCCCGCCGAAACGATCCGGCATCCAGCCCCCGAGAATACGCATCAGCACAAAGGCACCGCCAAAGGCCGTGAGCGTAAACCCGGCCATTGCCCAGCCCCGGGACATAAAAAACAGCGACACAAAGGTGCCGATAACCGCAAAGCCGACCCCCTGGAGCGCCAGCCCCAGGCCCGGCTGCCAGATTTGCCCCACCACCCGGCGCAGCGGCGGGCGCTCCCCCGGCTGGGGGGCCACTTTGCGAACCGTGCCGTTAAACAGCCAGGCCGCCAGGGGCAGGCACATGGTCACAATGGCAAGGCACGCGAAACCGTAGCGGGCATGAATCATCAGCCCCAGTGGCGCCCCGGCGGCCAGTGCCCCGTAGATAGCCATGCCGTTCCAGGACATCACCTTACCGGAGCGCCCCGCCCCGGCAAGCCCCATTCCCCAGGTCAGGGTGCCGGTCAGAAGCTGGCTCTCCCCCACCCCGAGGATCAGACGCCCGAGCAGTAACAGGCCGAATTTTACCGGCGTAGATACCGGCAGCACCGCCGCCAGCAGCCAGGCGGCCCCGGCCAGTGCGCAGGCCACCATCCCCTGCATGACTGTGCGCTTCGCCCCGTGCTGATCCGCAAGCCGCCCCGCGTAGCCCCGGGTCAGTACCGTCGCCAGAAACTGGATCCCGACGGCAATACCCACCATGGTATTGCCATACCCCAGCTCCTGGTGGACAAACAGCGGGATCACCGGCAGCGGTAACCCGACTGTCAGATAGGTAAGAAAGACCGCGAACGCGATACGAAACAGCGCAAAATTATGGCCGGAGGGTTTTTTACCGGTCACACGCTCACCGGCAGATACAGATTGCTGAACAACACTCATTAGGCTTTACTCCCATGTTGCGAAGTAAGGCGGGAACAGACCACGCCTTCTCCACCCGATTATCAGGTTTAAGGCGCGTTGGTTGACGTGAAACGCTTACGCAATACCGGGCGGTATTGTTGAGGGCAGGAAGTGTGCCTGCTCCGCGGGGCCGAGTCAATGCACACAACAACGAAAAAGGGGCTAATCAGCCCCTTTATGTCACTTACCGCTTGCCGGTTATGCGCTGTATTTACGCATGACCAGGGTGGCGTTGGTGCCGCCAAAACCGAAGCTGTTAGACATAACCGTCGTCAGCTGGCGTTCGGTCGGCTCGGTGATGATGTTCATGCCTTTGGCCTGCTCATCCATCTCTTCGATGTTAATGCTCGGGGCGATAAAGCCGTGTTCCAGCATCAGCAGAGAGTAGATAGCTTCCTGGGCGCCTGCTGCCCCCAGAGAGTGGCCGGTCATTGCTTTGGTCGCAGACATGGCCGGGGTATTGTCGCCAAAGACATCGCGAATGGCGCCCAGCTCTTTAACGTCACCTACCGGGGTAGAAGTGCCGTGGGTGTTGAGGTAGTCGATAGGGGTGTCCACACCGTCCATCGCCATCTTCATGCAGCGCACCGCGCCTTCACCAGACGGGGCAACCATATCCGCGCCGTCAGAGGTGGCACCGTAGCCAACCACTTCCGCGTAGATATGCGCACCGCGGGCCAGAGCGTGTTCCAGCTCTTCAACCACCACCATACCGCCGCCGCCTGCGATAACAAAACCATCGCGGTGTGCGTCATAGGTACGGGAGGCTTTATCCGGCGTTGCGTTGTATTTGGTAGACAGCGCGCCCATCGCGTCGAATTCACAGGCCATTTCCCAGCACAGCTCTTCGCCGCCGCCAGCAAACACAATGTCCTGTTTACCCAGCTGGATCTGCTCTACCGCGCTGCCGATGCAGTGGGCAGAGGTCGCACAGGCGGAGCTGATGGAGTAGTTAACACCGTGGATTTTAAACGGGGTTGCCAGGCAGGCAGACACCGCAGAGGCCATGGCTTTCGTCACCACATATGGGCCTACGGCTTTCAGGCCGCGCGGGCTGCGCATGGCATCGGCACCAAAAACCTGAGATTTAGAAGAGCCGCCGGAGCCGGCAATCAGGCCAACACGCGGGTTATTCTGGTACACCTCTTCTTTCAGACCAGCATCCTGCACTGCCTGCTGCATGGAGAGGTAGGCGTAGATGGAGGCGTCATTCATGAAACGGACCACTTTGCGATCGATTAAACCAGTGGTGTCCAGTTTTACGTTACCCCATACGTGGCTGCGCATGCCGGCATCGGCGAATTCCTGAGAGAAAGTGATCCCGGAGCGCCCTTCACGCAGAGATGCCAGGACTTCCTGCTGGTTATTACCGATGCTGGAAACGATGCCCAGGCCAGTAATCACTGCACGTTTCATTCAATACCCTCTATAAGTCGTAACTTAAAAAATTTAAGAATCGGGAGGCACAATAGCGTACACTTGTACGCCGAACAAGTCCGATCAGGCAAAAAGTCTGTAAATTTGCGCCCATTCACATGGCTGGTTAAGATCGTGCCACCGCCTGTCACACGAGCAACTTACGTGAAACAAACCACTATACAACCCGCCAACCTGAAGTTTGACGATGAGGGTACACCTGTATCCCGAGAATTTGATGACGTTTATTTTTCCCGGGACAACGGTCTGGAAGAGACCCGCTATGTTTTCCTGGGGGGAAATCAGATCCCGGCGCGTTTCAACCACCACCCCCGGGAGTCCTTTGTGGTGGCGGAAAGCGGCTTCGGTACGGGGCTGAATTTCCTGACGCTCTGGCAGGCCTTTGACGCCTTTTGCCGGCAGCAGCCCGGCGCCACACTGCGCCGCCTGCACTTTATCAGTTTTGAAAAATTCCCCCTGACCCCGCAGGATCTGGCCCTCGCCCACAGTCACTGGCCGGAGCTGGCCCCCTGGGCCGGTGAACTGCAGGCCCACTGGCCCCTGCCCCTGCCGGGCTGCCACCGCCTGCTGCTGGCCAGTGGCCGCGTGACCCTGGATCTGTGGTTTGGCGACATTAACGACACTCTGGCGCAGCTGGACGACAGTGCGCGCCATAAAGTGGACGCCTGGTTTCTGGATGGTTTCGCCCCGGCCAAAAACCCGGACATGTGGACCCCGGCCCTGTTTAACGCCATGGCGCATCTCGCCCGGGCAGACGGCACCGTTGCAACCTTTACCTCCGCCGGGTTTGTGCGCCGTGGGTTACAGGAAGCGGGCTTCACCATGCAAAAACAAAAAGGCTTTGGCCGCAAACGGGAGATGCTGGTGGGCGTACTGCCTGCCGCCGTCCCGCAGCCGGCCAGCGCCCCCTGGTATACCCGCAGCCCGGCCAGCGGGCGCGATGTCGCCATCGCCGGTGGCGGCATTGCCAGCGCCCTGCTGGCGCTGAAGCTACTACAGCGCGGCTGGCAGGTGACCCTCTATTGTGCCGATGATCAACCCGCCCGGGGGGCCAGCGGTAATCACCAGGGGGCGCTCTATCCGCTACTCAGCCAGCATGATCCCGCCCTGACCCGCTTTTTCACGGCGGCGTTTACCTTCGCCCGGCGGGAGTATGACCAGCAGCCGGTGGCCTTTGATCACGACTGGTGCGGGGTCAGCCAGCTGGCGTGGGATGAAAAAAGCCAGGCGAAGATTGACCAGATGCTGGCGCTGGCATTGCCCGACGCGCTGGCACAGGCCTTCAGCGCGCCGCAAAGCGCGCAGCTGTGCGGGCTGGAGACCGGCTGCGGTGGTATCACCTACCCGGCGGGAGGCTGGCTGAGCCCGGCACAGCTGACGGCGGGATTATGTGAGCTTGCTGCCCGCCGGGGCGCGGTACTGCGCTACCGGCATCAGGTAACCTCCCTCACCCGCCAGGCGGATGACTGGCTGCTGGCTTTCAGTAACGGGGAGCAGGCCCGCCACCCGGTGGTGGTGCTGGCCAACGGCTGGCAGCTTGGCCAGTTCGCCCAGACAGCGGAGCTGCCGCTCTATCCGGTGGCGGGCCAGGTCAGCCATATTCCGACCACGCCACAGCTGATGCAGCTGCGCCAGGTGCTGTGTTATGACGGCTATATGACCCCATACAACCCGGCAGACGGGCAACACTGTATTGGCGCCAGTTACCACCGGGGCAGTAGCGACACCACATACCGGGACGAGGACCAGCAGCACAACCGCCAGCGCCTGGCAGACTGCCTGCCGGGTGCAACCTGGGTCCGGGAGGTGGATGTCAGCGCCGGGGCATCCCGCAGCGGGGTGCGCGGGGCCATCCGCGATCATCTGCCGCTGGTGGGCAACGCGCCGGACTATGAAGCCACCCTCAGTGCGTATGCCGGGCTGGCAACCAGGCAAGACAGCGCCGTGAGCGCCCCGGTTCACCCGGATCTGTTTGTCCTCGGCGCGCTGGGCTCCCGGGGGTTATGCAGCGCGCCGCTGGCTGCGGAGCTGCTGGCCTCCCAGATGAACGACGAGCCGCTGCCGCTGGATGCCGACACCCTCGCCGCCCTGAACCCGAACCGCCTGTGGGTGCGTAAGCTCCTCAAAGGCCGCCCGGTATAAAAACAAAAATGCCGGGGCAATCCCCGGCATGGACTGGCATCTGCCCTGGCTCAGCGGGCCCGGGCCTGCTGATACAGCGTGGACCACATCTCCTGAACCAGTACGCGATCCCGGGGGGTCAGCTCACCGGCCTGGATGGCTTTTTCAA
Source organism: Shimwellia blattae DSM 4481 = NBRC 105725 (assembly GCF_000262305.1). NCBI lineage: Bacteria > Pseudomonadati > Pseudomonadota > Gammaproteobacteria > Enterobacterales > Enterobacteriaceae > Shimwellia > Shimwellia blattae. The sequence continues at coordinate 1,261,699 of NC_017910.1, read as the reverse complement.
TACTGTGGACCACCTGGTCATTAAGCGCCTGTGGCGTTGGCTCACCGTGCTGCTCAAGCTCGGCTACCGCCAGAGTCAGGTGGCCGCGCAGATAACCGCTGGCAAAGAGTTCATCATCACTGGCGTGCTCCACCATCTTGTCTATCTGCGCCAGAATGTGGCTTTCAAATTCCGCGATCATCGTATCTCCGTCCTATTGCATAGCATCAGTTTAAATCTTCCGGCCACGGAAACTGCTCAGCAGCCAGTGGCGGGGTTTTGTAATAGTCGTGCAGGGCGCTAATCAGCCGCGCCGGGCGTGGCGGGATCCCCTGCGCCAGATAATCCATGACCTGGGCGTGTACCCGGCGCTGGAAGGCTATCCGGTCCGGCTCAAAGTCGCCATTGAGGTTGTCGCAGCTGACATTAAACGGAAACCCCGCCGCAACACAGAATAACCAGTCCAGGGCCTGGGGTTTAACCTCAACATTCTCAAATTCACTCTGGGTTTGCCTGTCGCGTCCGTCCGGGCAATACCAGTAGCCGAAGTCAACCAGCTCCCGGCGCGCCTTTCCGGCAATGCACCAGTGGGAGATTTCATGAATGGCGCTGGCATAGTAGCCGTGCGCGAACACGATACGGTTCCAGGGCTCGCTGGCATCTGCCGGCAGGTAGATGGGCTCGTCGTCCCCTTTAACCAGCCGGGTGTTGTATTCGGTGGCAAAGCAGTGATTGAAAATATCAATCAGCTGCTGGTAGTGGTGTTGATTACTGGTGGTCATGACATCCATCCCAGCCAGTGCAGCAGTTGCTGCCCGTGGCTATCAAAAAGCAGTTTGGCACTCATCACGGCGGAGACAATCACTATCATCGGCCGGATCAGCCGTTGTCCCTTGCTCAGTACCAGGCGCGATCCTACCCGTGCACCGCAAAACTGACCGGCCATCATTACAAAGCCGGTTCCCCAGACGACCTGACCGCCGAGGATAAACAGCAGCAGCCCGCCCAGATTGGAGGTGGCATTCAGCACCTTGGCATGCGCAGTTGATTTGGCGAGGTTATACCCGCAAAGCGAGACAAATGCCAGTGCGTAAAACGATCCGGCCCCGGGGCCGAAGAAACCATCATAAAACCCCACGCATCCCCCGGCCACCAGCGCAAACGGCAGGCCGTACAGGCGGCGATGGCGATCTTCCTCGCCCAGGCGCGGCATCAGCAGAAAATAGAGCCCGATACCAATAATCAGCAACGGCAGGATCTGGCGCAGTACATCCGCCTTGATATGCTGAACCAGCAGCGCCCCGGCGGTAGAGCCGATAAACGTCATGGCGATATTCAGTTTCTGATCCTTAAGGCTGACCACCCGCTGGCGAATAAAATAGAGGCTCGCCGCCACAGAGCCCCCGCAGGCCTGGAGTTTATTGGTTGCCAGGGCATGGGCCGGGGAGAAGCCCACCGCCATCAGCGCCGGTACGGTAAGCAGCCCGCCGCCCCCGGCCAGCGCATCAATAAACCCCGCCAGCATTGCCACAAAAAACAGCCCCACCAGCACCAGTGGTGAAACCATAAACACCGAATCCAGCATATCCATGCGTTTCCCTGACCTCTGTCTGATTATTATTTTAAGAAAAATAAAACCCGAAACCGGGGGCACCGGTTTCGGGTTTCTGGGTTAGCTATTCGCGCCGTTCATCACAGTACATGTTCATCCAGTAGTGCCTGGCATGAAGGGGGTAATGGCGGCGGTGATTTTTTCACCGGCGACGTACTGCCCGGTTTTGGCGGTTCGAACCAGCTTTGCAGCTCTGCACCGCAGCCGTCTCCCGGTGGTGGTGCAGGCTGATCCTGGCACTCCAGGCTCCCGGCCGGGCAGCGCAGACGCACATGCATATGGGCCCGGTGCCCGAACCACGGGCGGACTTTATGCAGCCAGTCGCGCTCGCTTCCCGCCTCTTCACACAAACGCTGCTTAATGGCCGGGCTGACAAAAATGCGCGTGACGTCCTGATCTTCGGCGGCCAGCTTAATCAACTGGCCGATTTCAGGCTGCCAGAGCCGGTCAGAGACGTTCTTCCCGCTGGCGTTCACCAGATCCAGCGCCTGGGGTTTCAGCAACTGGGCCTGGCTCCAGCGGACCTGGGGTAACTGCAGGAAGATATCCACATCCAGGCCAATCTGGTGGCTGGCGTGCCCGCTACTGAAGCGCCCGCCCGCTGCCATGCCCATATCGCCGATCAGCAAGGTTCCCAGCCCCTGCTGGCGGCTCTGGCTGCTGAGCCGCCCGATAAACGCCAGCAGATCCGGGTGGCCAAAATAGCGCCGCTGATCGGTGCGCATTACCTGGTAGTCCGGCGAGTTCAGCGCTAATGGCTGGGCGCCGATAATGCAGCCATTGGCAAATGAGCCTATGGACTGGGCACTACCGGAGATGGGGTGAGTAATTTTCTGCCACGGGGTGGCCCCCCAGGCAACACTACTGGCCGCCAGAGCCAGCAGTGCACAACAGACTTTTTTCATCATCATTACCAGCGCGCAAGCGCACACGCGACATCCGCATTTTGCGCCCGCTGGCGCAGCAGATGATCTAACAGAACAATGGCCAGCATCGCCTCAGCAATCGGCACCGCGCGGATCCCCACGCAAGGATCGTGACGGCCACGGGTGACCATTTCTACCTCTTCGCCCGCCCGGTTAAGGGTACGCCCGGGAACCATAATGCTGGAGGTGGGCTTAAGCGCCATGGTGGCGATAATCTGCTGGCCGCTGCTGATCCCGCCCAGAATGCCGCCTGCGTGGTTGCTCTGGAAGCCTTCCCGGGTGATCTCGTCGCGGTTTTCGCTGCCACGCAGGCCCACCACACCGAAGCCATCGCCAATTTCAACGCCTTTTACCGCGTTGATGCTCATCAGCGCGTGGGCGATATCCGCATCCAGGCGGTCAAACACCGGCTCACCCAGCCCGGGCGGTACGTTGTCTGCCACTACGGTCACTTTGGCGCCGATGGAGTCACCCTCTTTTTTCAGGGTGCGCATCAGCGCGTCCAGGGCCTCCAGCTGGTCAGGATCCGGGCAGAAGAACGGGTTTTGCTCAACGCTTTCCCACTCTTTGATCGCCAGCGGAATGTCCCCCATCTGGGTCAGGCAGCCACGGATCACAATGCCGTGTTTCTCTGCCAGGTACTTTTTGGCTATGGCACCTGCGGCAACGCGCATGGCGGTTTCACGGGCCGAAGAGCGGCCACCGCCCCGGTAGTCCCGCAGGCCATATTTTTGCTCGTAGGTATAATCCGCATGGCCCGGACGAAACAGATCTTTAATGGCGCTGTAGTCCTGGGAGCGCTGATCGGTATTTTCAATCAGCAGGCCAATGCTGGTGCCGGTGGTGACCCCGTCAAACACGCCGGAGAGAATTTTAACCTGATCCGGCTCCCGGCGCTGGGTGGTATAGCGGGAGGTGCCCGGGCGGCGGCGGTCGAGATCCTGTTGCAGATCGGCCTCGCTCAGTGGAATGCCCGGCGGTACACCGTCCACAATACAACCCAGTGCCGGGCCGTGGGATTCACCAAACGTGGTTACGCGAAAAAATTGTCCAATACTGTTCCCTGCCATCACGGCTCCTTAACCGTTGTCGTTATTGTCGAAGGCCCGAAAGGCGGGCACCCGGGGTGCCCGCACGATAATGGCGTTTAGTCCCGGTAAATACTGAAATGGCTGCGGGCGTCCAGTAGCTGTTGTCTGGTCAGCATAAAGACCCCGTCACCGCCGTTGTCAAACTCAAGCCAGGTGAATGGCACATCCGGGTATTGCTCCATCAGATGTACCATGCTGTTGCCCACTTCACAAATTAACACGCCGTTTTCAGTGAGGTAGTCTGGTGCACAGGCCAGAATGCGGCGGGTCAGTTTTAAGCCGTCTGTGCCGGAGGCCAGGCCCAGCTCCGGTTCGCATTTATATTCGTCCGGCAGATCGTCCATATCTTCCGCATCCACATAGGGCGGATTGGTGACGATCAGATCGTATTGCACCTGCGGCAGCTCGCGGAACAGATCAGAGCGGATCGGCGTCACGTTATGCTCCATGCCGTGTTCGGCAATGTTCTGCTCAGCCACGGCCAGGGCGTCCGTGGAAATATCTACCGCGTCCACTTCTGCCTCCGGGAAGGCATAAGCACAGGCGATGGCAATACAGCCGCTGCCGGTGCACATATCCAGGATCAGCTGCGGATCGTTATCCACCAGCCCCCGGAAGCGGTTATTGATGAGTTCGCCAATGGGCGAGCGCGGCACCAGTACCCGCTCATCAACATAAAATTCATGGCCGCAGAACCAGGCTTTGTTGGTCAGGTAGGCGACCGGGATGCGCTCGTTGATCCGGCGGATCACCCGCTCCACAATGCGGTGGCGCTCGCTGGAGGTCAGGCGGCAGTTACGCATATCTTCCGGGATATCCAGCGGCAGGTAGAGGCTTGGCAGCACCAGCTGGACGGCTTCATCCCAGGGGTTATCGGTCCCGTGGCCGTACCAGATGCCGGCCGCGCTAAAACGGCTTACTGCCCAGCGCAGCATGTCCTGAATGGTGTGCAGTTCACTGACTGCCTCATCAACGAAAATTTTATCCACTGTGCCCTCCGCAGGCGGTGCGTGCTGATTAAACCGCGCTAGTTTGCCATGAACAGGCCGACAAATCAGCAGACAACCTGCAATCCGCAGGCGGGTTTTATTTAGCACCGGCGCGCAAACTGAGTAAAATAACCGGCGAGCGACAGGAACTGAGAGCGATATGAAAAACAAACCCACCCTAACCCGTGACGATCAGACACTATTTCGCGACTTAATGCGCGGCACCCGGGAGCTGAAACAGGACACTATCGTCCACCGCCCGCCACGTAAAAAACTGAGCGAAGTGCCGGAAAAACGCCTGATTCAGGAGCAGGTGGACAACAGCCACTACTTTTCTGATGAGTTTCAGCCGTTGCTTTCCAGCGACGGCCCCGCCCGCTACGTGCGGGAAGGCGTGAGCCACTTTGAGCTGAAAAAACTGCGCCGCGGGGACTACTCGCCGGAGCTGTTTCTCGATCTGCACGGGCTCACCCAGCTACAGGCAAAGCAGGAGCTGGGGGCGCTGATTGCCGCCTGCCGCCGGGAGCACCTGTTCTGCGCCTGCGTGATGCACGGCCACGGCAAGCATATCCTCAAACAACAAACCCCGTTGTGGCTGGCCCAGCACCCGCATGTGATGGCGTTTCACCAGGCCCCGAAAGAGTACGGCGGCGATGCGGCACTGCTGGTGCTGATTGAATCCGAAGAGTGGCAGCCGCCAGAGCTGCCTTAAGTTTCAGGCGGAATAAAAATACGAAGGGCCACGCTATGTGGCCCTTAAACAGAGATAAACGGCGGCACCCGGGCCGCTATCAGATAGCTTTAGCAACCTTCAGGTTGCAGGGGTTCATTTGCCAGTCCAGGAGACCGTTGCCCTCAGCGTCCAGGGTGACGCAGGCCACAGACGATGTGCAGAACATCGGCGGTGCCTCCTGAGGACATAACTCTGAGACCAGATACCCCACCAGCGGCAGGTGAGACACCACCAGCACACTGTTAATACCTTTACTGGCAAGGGCATTAATATAGTCCCCGACCAGCCCCACATCGCCACATGGGGTTAATTGCGCAAGCACTTCCGTTTGCACCGGCAGCGTAAGTGTTTCCCCGAGGATTTCCAGCGTTTGTTCTGCGCGCAGAAAAGGGCTTACCAGAACGCTGTCGATTTTAACCTGCTGGCTCTTTAGCCAGGTTGCCATCAGACGGGTTTCGTCACAACCGGTTACGGTAAGAGGACGAACCGAATCACTGGCGGCATCGAGAGCCGCGTCGCCGTGACGCATGATAAAAACTTGCATATTGCACCGCTTTTGTTAACCAGAAACGCCTTTGGGGCTATGCCACTCTGCCTGTCGACAGGGTATAAAGCTGCCCGCAGGCGGCCTGGCATTGTGCCTTATCCTTACGACGAATGGAACGCTGTGTTTTAACTCATCGCTGCAAGTATAGTCAATAGCTGCTTACGAATTAATCAAAAACAGCGTTTCCCGCTCAGTCTATCACGCTACCCTGACAACTTCATGTGGACCACGCGTCTCCCGTTGGCAGAAAGAGCGATTATGCGCGGCCATCTCCAGCAGCAGCGCACAGGGCGCAAAACGCTCCCCGTAGCGGGCGCGTAATTGCTCAAGCTGGGCCACGATACTGGCGATCCCGGTGGTATCCATATAACGGAACGGCCCCCCGAGGAAAGGCGGAAAACCGATACCAAATACCGCGCCAATATCCCCGTCGCGCACGCTGCCCACCACCGACTCATCCAGACAGCGGGCCGCCTCGTTGAGCATCATCAAAGTACAGCGCCGGGCAATCAGCTCTGCGGACTGATCTTCGCGGGGATCCACATGCAGCAGGCGGTAAATGGCCGGATCGGCTTTTTTGCCGCCTTTTTGTTTGCCCGCCGGGTAGAGATAGAACCCGCGCCGGTTTTTGCGCCCTTTACGGTCGTCATTGAGAATGGCCTCGACCCCCGCAGGCGCACAGAAGCGCTCCCCGTATGCCTGTTCAAGAATGGGGATAATTTTGGTGCCCACATCAATCCCCACTTCATCCAGCAGCTGGATGGGCCCCACCGGGAAGCCAAACGCCACCAGCGCCCTGTCGATATGCTCAATGGGCTCGCCCTCAGCCAGGCACTGCAGCCCCTCGTTAATATAGGGGGCCAGGATCCGGTTAACGTAGAACCCGGCGCAGTCTCTGACTACGATAGGGGTTTTCCCCTGGCGCTTCGCCAGTTTTACCGTGGTGGAAATCGTTTCCGCGCTGGTGGTTGCGTGGGGGATAACCTCCACCAGCGGCATTTTATCCACCGGGCTGAAGTAATGCAGGCCAATGACCCGCTCCGGGTGCTGTGCCCGGGCAGCAATGTGGTGAATGGGCAGTGAAGAGGTATTGGATGCAAAAATTGCCCCGCAGCGGGTCATGGCTTCCACTTCGGCCACCATTTTTTGCTTCAGCGCCAGATCTTCAAACACCGCTTCGATAATCACCTCCCGGTCGGCAAACCCCTGATAATCCAGGCTGCCGGAAATCAGCGCCATCTGACTGCCGCGCCGGGCCGCCGTGAGCTGGCGGCGCTGCACTTTTTTGCTCAGCAGCGCCCAGCTGTAGCGCAGGGCGTTGTTGATCCCCTCCGGGGAGATGTCTTTAATGCGTACCGGAATGTTGCCTTTAACCGCGGTGACATAGGCTATTCCGCCGCCCATCAGGCCACCGCCGAGGATCCCCACCTGCTGAACATCACGGGCAGTGGCCGGGCTTGCCGGATCTTTTTTCAGATCGTTACTGGCAAAGAAGATGCTGCGTAATGCCGCAGATTCCCGGGTCATGACCAGCTCGCCAAAGGCGCGGGCCTCTGCCTGGTATCCGCTGTCGCCCCCCTGCTCCAGCCCTGTTCTTACCGCATCAATAATGCGTTCCGTGGCCGGGTAATGGCCGTGGGTCTGCTGGTGCGTTTTGCGGGTAACGGCGCGAAACAGCAGCTGCCTGACCAGCGGTGCGGCCAGCAGACGCTCGCGCAGGGGTAACGGGGCGCGGGGTTTGCGGGCGCTTTTGACCTGGGCCAGTGCGGCCTCCAGCAAAATGGCCTGCGGTACGACCTCATCCACCAGCCCCAGTTTCAGGGCCTGGCGGGGGCGCAGCATCATGCCGGAGAGGATAATCTCCAGCGCCCGGCTGGCCCCCACCAGGCGCGGCAGGCGCTGGGTACCCCCGGAGCCGGGCAGCAGCCCCAGTTTGACCTCCGGCAGGCCGAGCAGGGTCTTGTCATCACTGGTGCAGACCCGGCGATGGCAGGCCAGTGCCAGCTCCAGCCCTCCGCCCAGGCAGGCCCCGTGAATGGCGGCCACCACGGGCACCGGCAGCCCGGCGATTTCCGCCATCAGCTGTTGCCCCTCCCGGGCCAGGCTTTCCGCCTGCTGCGCCGTCCGGCAGCCGGCTATCATGTTGATATCGGCACCGGCGATAAAGTTATCCGGCTTGGCAGAAATAAAAATCACCCCGGCCAGATCGCGTGTTGCCCGCAGGGTGGTGAGGATATCCTGCACTTCCCGGCTGCGGGAAACCTGCAGCGTGTTCATCTTCTCCCCGGGGACATCAATCGTGATAACCGCAATCCTGTCCTCACGCAGGGCCAGGGTGTATGCGCAAACTTTTTCCATTATTCCGCCTCCAGAACCATTGCTGCTCCAAGGCCCCCGGCCGCACAGGCGGTGACCAGTCCCAGACCGCCGCCGCGGCGCTTCAGCTCGTTCAGCGTCTGGGTGATCATCCTGGCGCCAGTGGCGGCGAAGGGGTGCCCGTAAGCAATTGAACCGCCCAGCACATTAAAGCGGGCCTCGTCCACCTCGCCGGTGGCCTGGCTGCGCCCCAGCACATCCCGGGCAAAGCGGTTGCTGGAAAGCATTTTCAGATTCGCCAGGGTCTGGGCGGCAAACGCTTCATGCATGTCAAACAGGGTCAGATCCGCAAGGGTGATCCCGGCCCGATCCAGCGCCAGGGGGGTTGCCCAGGCGGGCCCCAGTAACATGTCCTGCCATACATCGATAGCGGTAAAAGCGTAACTGCGCAGAAAGCCCAGCGGTACCAGCCCCAGCGCCTTTGCCCGGGATTCGGTCATCATCAGCAGGGCGGCGGCCCCGTCGGTCAGCGGGGTGCTGTTGGCCGCTGTCACCGAGCCGTGCTGCCGGTCAAAGGCCGGGCGTAGCCGGGCGTAGTCCGCCAGGCTGCTGGTGCCGCGAATGTTGTTATCCTGTGTGAAGACCTCCCGGTAAGGCGGGATCCAGGTGTTCATCACTTCACCGGCCAGTTTGCCCTCCTCCCAGGCCCGGGCCGCCAGCTGGTGGGAGCGGTGGGCCAGGGCATCCTGCTGCTCACGGGTGATGGCGTGGCTTTTGGCCATCTGTTCTGCGGTATCCCCCATGCGCAGCCCGGTGGAATACTCAGCAACGGCAGGCGGAACCGGCAGCAGATCCCGGGGCCGCAGGCGGGAAAAGAGCTTCAGCCTGGCCCCGAGACTGCGGGATTTGCTGGCATCCAGCAGGGTCCGGCTCAGGGTTTTGCTCACCCCAATGGGCAGTACCGATGACGAATCCGCCCCGCCGGCCACACCGACCTGTATGGTCCCTGCCATCAGGCTTTCTGCCACGTTTGCCACGGCCTGAAAACTGGTGGCGCATGCCCGGCTGACGCTGTAGGCATCTGTGTGGACGTTCATGCCGGTGCCCAGCACAATTTCCCGGGCAATGTTCGGGGCTTCCGGCATCTGGACCACCTGGCCGAACACCACCTGATCCACGGTTTCGGGCGGAACGGCGCTGCGCACCAGCAACTCCCCGACCACCATTTTGCCAAGCTCAACGGCGGGTATCCCGTGGAAGGCCGTGGCCTGACGGGCAAATGGCGTTCGCAATCCGTGGACAATCGCAATTCTCTCCCCCTGACGCGTTGTCAGCGGTAATGGCTGATGCATAGTGATCCCCTCGTTTTCAGCCCGGTAGTGGTCTGACCTGATAAGTAATTTAACGATATTTTTACATTCAGCAAGCACCTGCGCTGAAAATGCGACCACTGGCACGCTTTCAAGTGACGGAAAAAAACCACCGGACAGCGGCAGGCCAGGCCACCATGTAAGGGGAAAAATGATTTCTGGTGATTTAACCGGCAGTCGCACCCGGAGCGTGATTGTTACACCCCGGCCAGCCAGTGAAGCCGGTCACAGTTTAAAATTGATAAAAAACAAACTGCTCGGCTTTTTTTACGTGACATCTGCTGCGAATTTGCCAGACAGATCTCGTTTCTAATATCAATTATGTAAAAACAAAGAAACAAACTTGCAACATATCATCTGGTCAGACCTATACTCACGCCACTGGTCTGATTTCTTGCGGTAAACCCAGACCCTACACTTCGCGCTCGCTGTTACGGTGTGTAACATTGTTTGAATAAAAATAAATGATGAGGTTTTGGTCATGAACCAGAAAACCCGGTTAACCCGTTCAACTCTTGCTATTGCAGTGGCATGTATCTCTACCCCGGTGTGGTCTGCTGGTTTTCAGCTCAATGAGTTCTCCTCGTCTGGCCTTGGCCGGGCCTACTCCGGAGAGGGTGCAATCGCCGACGACGCAGGTAACGTCAGCCGTAACCCGGCACTTATCATGATGTTTGATCGCCCGCAGCTGTCGGTCGGTGGCGTCTTTATCGATCCCAGCGTGGATATCAGCGGCCAGTCCCCCACCGGGAAAAGCCTGGACGCCAAAAATATCGCCCCCACCGCCTGGGTGCCTAACCTCCACTTTGTGATGCCCATTAACGACCAGTTCGGGATTGGCGCATCTGTGACATCTAACTTTGGTCTGGCGACCGAGTTCAACGACAACTATGCCGCAGGCTCCATGGGTGGCAAGACCGATCTGGAAACCGCCAACCTGAACCTGAGCGGCGCTTACCGGTTAACGGAACATTTTACTTTTGGTGTGGGTTTTGACGCGGTCTACGCCCGGGCGAAGATCGAGCGCTACGCCGGAGATGCCGGCCAGATTGCCGCCTCCCAGCTCAAAAAACAGGGCCAGAACCAGCTGGCGCAGCTGGCCGCCGGGATCCCCGCAGATACGCAAATTGCCAAACTGAAAGGGAATGAGTGGGGCTTTGGCTGGAACGCCGGGATCCTGTATGAGCTCGACAAAAACAACCGCTATGCCTTTACCTACCGCTCAGAAGTGAAAATTGACTTCAGCGGCGATTATAAAAGTAACCTGCCTTCTGCCTACAACTCCGTGCTGGGCAAGATGGGCTTCCCGATGGGTACCGATGGCCGCACCATTGGCGGTTACCTGGGGCTGAACCTGCCAGAAATGTGGGAAGTTTCAGGGTATAACCGGGTCGCGCCACAGTGGGCGGTGCACTACAGCCTGGCCTACACCAGCTGGAGCCAGTTCCAGCAGCTGAAGGCCAAAAACAGCGCCAGCCAGACCCTGTTCTATAAAGATGAGAGCTTCAAAGACTCTTACCGTATTGCGCTGGGGACCACCTATTATATGGACGATAACTGGACCTTCCGTACCGGTATCGCCTTTGATGACAGCCCGGTTCCGGCAGAGCACAGCTCCATCTCCATACCGGATCAGGACCGCCTGTGGCTGAGTGCCGGTGCAACCTATGCCTTTAACCAGGATGCTTCTGTGGATGTGGGCGCCTCTTATATGCACGGCCAGCACGTGACCATTAAAGAAGGGCCTTACGAGTTTAAATCTAACGGTAAAGCGTGGCTGTACGGCGCGAACTTTAACTACCGCTTCTGATAACGGCGTTCAGATAAAAAAAGGGTGAGACCGCGGTCCCACCCTTTTTTATTGCGCGTTATTCAGAATCGATATCTTTCAGATCACCCTGAATGGCTTTGGCGTTCGGGTTTTCCTGGGCTTTGAGTTTACCGCCGCTGGCGATAAAGTCGTTATGCTGGAAGTATGCTTCGCGCACCAGGATATAAGGATCTGAAGACTGGCGCAGCATCCCGTCGGAATCCAGCAACTGGGCGCGGGTTTCTATCCCCTCCAGTGACCATTTGGCTATCGACATCGGCCAGGTCAGCCAGCTCAGCACCGGATACAGGGTATCCGCATAGTCGCCGCCGTCCTGACGCAGGGTAAAGCTGCCGTATACCGGCAGTTGCAGATACGGGCCATAACCGACACCGTAATGCCCTAACGTGCTGCCGAAACGGTGCGGCTCTTCACGACGCAGTTCCGGGTTCGCCATCCCGGCCACATCGATTAAGCCCCCCAACCCGAGAATGGTATTCAGGAAGAAGCGGGTGAAGTGCACCATACCTTTATAGGGATCGCCGCGCAGGATGTAGTTGACCATCGAGGCTGGCTCTTCCAGGTTGCTGGTAAAGTTGCTGATCCCGGTACGGGCAGGCTGCGGCATATAGTCACGCCAGCCCACAGCTACCGGGCGCAGGATATAGGGATCCAGCACATTGTAGTTAAAGTTATACATTGTGCGGTTGAAGCCCTCGAATGGATCCGAACGCCCCTGTGTGTCTTCGTTGGCCGAACTGGCACATCCCACCAGAAGCGTGGTTGCCAGGGCCAGCCCGGTCAGGCGAAATTTCATAGCTTTCTCCCTGTAAATAGTCATTGCCGCGAGCAGGCGCCGCCGCAACCTCATGGGGCGCGGGGTGATCCGTTAATACAATACCGGCGCTGCCTTCCGGCCAGCCTTACGACCTGATGATTTGTGAGGCTCTCTGGGATTATAGCCGGGCAGGCAATGTTACGCTGCATTAATCGATACGGATATTCCGGGCTCTTCGCCACATCATAAATGCCTGCGGACAGGATGCTACAGACCAGCCCTTCGGGGCCGGGGCTATAACCAGATGAGAACTTATATGACCAGATCTGCCGTTTCGCTTGCGCCCTAGTGTAATCATTCCGGTGCAGGGCGGCATCGCAGTTATTGCGGTATGTTGCTTTTAGCGGCGTTGAATGGTGAAAAAGCGAACGATTCTGGTGAGTTAATCGCCAGTCAGCGACTGTCGCTCTTAACCTTACGAACGAAACAGGGTACTATGCCCGGGCTGTCCTCTTAGTTAAATGGATATAACGAGCCCCTCCTAAGGGCTAGTTGCAGGTTCGATTCCTGCAGGGGACACCACTCTCGCCTCTTCTGACGTCTACCGAATTTCATAAAACCCACAAAAATCGATAACCAGCCATTCATTGAGGCTATTCTGAGTCAACCGAAGTCAACTCAGACAACCCAAAATCGACACCGCGAAACCGAAAGATACGATATTTAAACTTACTGATAGCGGTGGCCTCTACCTGCAAGTAAACCCCAATGGCTCCGGCTGAATTTATCCGAAGTCTCCGGAAAGACGAAGATCTCTGAAGAACTTAGACCTGCCTTAAAATTACAGAAGATATCTGCCGCAAGAACTTGTTCCGCCAGCGTGGTAATGTCAGGCTGCATCCTGGATTCTGATAATAAAAATAAGACGTCTTTTTATTACATCTGGTTGGTCCGGAGGAGTGAACAATGCATGTAATCCCTGTCCCCCATAAGGTCTATCGCAATTACAGTGTTAACCGCAAAGACGCTCACTCATGGATGGAGGGGATATGCGGGCCCCACTGCCTCAATATTCCGGGAAAAGGCAATCTGGACTTCCGCTATGAAGGCCACCGGTTGAATCTCCTCTCTATTGGCGTGATTGGTTATGGTACAGATGCCTCTATCGGTATTGAGCAACACCAGGCACTGCGCTGTTTCAGCCTTAGTTTACCGGTGGAAGGCCAGCAGATGCTGCTCAAAAACGGTGTTGAGGTTGTATCTGATCATCAGCTGGGCGTCATTATTAATCCGCATGAAAACCAGACACTGGATATTGAAGGGCGCTGCCGTAAAATCCAGATTTCTATTCCCAGCCATCTGGTATCGGCCGTACTGGAAAATCTGCTCGGCACGCCGCTCTCTGTACCGTTAATATTTACATCGGCCATGAACCTGAATGACCGGAAAACCCACTCCTGGTGGAGGCTGACACAAAACCTGCTTAATGAAATGGAGTGTGCAGGATCACTATTTGATCTGGGACTTATCCAGCGTGATTATGAAAATATCCTGATAAAATCCCTGCTGATGACCCAGCAGCATAATTATTCCTCTGCCCTGGCTGAAGCACTGGCCCGCACGCCTCCCCATTACGTTCTGCTGGCCTGTAAGTTTATTGAGCACCATGCCCGGCAGGATATTTGCCTGGCGGATATTGTGCTCGCCTCGGGCGTGCATAAATTAAAGTTATTTGAAGGGTTTAAACGCCATCTGAATATCTCACCAGTGGCTTATTTACGTCAGTACCGGATGATGCGGATCCGGGAGGAGATCATAAACGATGGCTGCCGGAAAAATATTTCCGAAATCGCCATGTGCTGGGGCATGACCCATCTGAGCCGTTTCTCCGGGGAGTACAAAACCCTGTTTGGTGAAAGCCCACGTAAAACCGCCGAACGTGTTAAATCGCGTTAGCCCGGAACCCAACGGCCATCACATAATGGCCCGCGCGTTTCACTGCGCAAACAAAATGGATAAATTCTGCTGATTTACCGGATAGCGCTTCTCCGCCCCCCCGTATTGAATGATGGCTCGCCTGTACAACAACGAGATCATTCAAATGACGTATACACTATCCGAAATAAATGACTGGAAAGCCTATATCAGCGGCTGTCTGGATATTCGCCCGGACGAAGGTATCTATCGCGTCGCCCGCGACATTTTCACCAACGAAGCGTTATTCGATCTGGAAATGGCGCTCATCTTTGAAAAACAGTGGATCTACGCCTGCCATGAAAGCGAGATCCCCAACAACCATGATTTTATGACCCTGCGGGCAGGTCGCCAGCCCATTATTGTGACCCGCGACGGTCAGGGAGAACTGCACGCCCTGATCAATGCCTGCCAGCATCGCGGCACCACCCTGACACGCATGATGAAGGGCAACCAGTCCACATTTACCTGTCCGTTCCACGCCTGGTGCTACAAAAGTGACGGGCGGCTGGTAAAGGTCAAAGCGCCGGGGGAGTATCCGGAAAATTTTGACAAAGCCACCCGCAGCCTTAAAAAAGCGCGGATTGCCAGCTATAACGGCTTCGTTTTTATCAATCTCAACACCCGGGGCAGCGACACGCTGGAAGAGTTTCTTGGCGATGCGCGTATCTTCTTTGACATGATGGTCGCGCAGTCAGAGAGCGGCGAGCTGGAAGTCTTACCAGGGCGCTCCGCCTATACCTATGAAGGCAACTGGAAACTGCAGAATGAAAATGGTCTCGACGGTTATCATGTTTCCACGGTCCACTACAACTACGTAACCACCGTACAGCACCGCCAGCAGGTTAATCAGCAACATAACCCTCAGGCCAGCCAGACGCTCGACTACAGTAAACTGGGTGCCGGTGATGCAGATACGGACGATGGCTGGTTTGCGTTCCACAACGGCCACAGCGTCCTGTTCAGCGATATGCCCAACCCTGCCGTGCGCCCCGGTTACGCGCATATTATGCCGCGCCTGATCAAAGAACACGGGCAGCCACGCGCCGAATGGATGATGCACCGCCTGCGCAATCTCAATATCTACCCCAGTATGTTTTTCCTCGACCAGATAAGCTCCCAGCTGCGTATTATCCGCCCGCTGGCGTGGAATAAAACCGAGATCCACAGCTTCTGTATCGGCGTGAAGGGGGAATCAGCCGCCGATCGGGAAAGCCGCATTCGCCAGTTTGAGGACTTTTTCAACGTTTCCGGAATGGGCACGCCAGACGATCTGGTGGAGTTCCGCGAGGCGCAGCGGGGCTTTCAGGCCCGTCTTGAACGCTGGAATGATATCTCCCGCGGCTGCGACCGCTGGGAGCGCGGCCCGACACAAAACACCACAACCCTGGACATAACCCCGGCCATGACCGGCACCGAATTTACCCATGAGGGCTTATATGTGAACCAGCACGGGTACTGGCAAAAATTCTTAATGGCGGGCCTTGAGGCAATGGCTGAAGAGATGAACCCCTTTAATATTCGCGAGGCCCAGTAATGAACGCCGAACTCCAGTACCAGATTGAACAATTTCTTTATGAAAAATCAGCGCTTTGTGATGCAAAAGCGTGGGATGACTACCTGGCGCTTTTCACGGAGGACTGCGAGTTTCATCTTCCCCAGTGGGATTCTGAGCATGAATACACGCAGGATCCGCGCAAAGGGTTATCCCTGATTTATTACGCGAACCGCACAGGGCTTGAAGACCGGGTTTTCCGCCTGCGCACCGGGAAAGCGGCCTCCGCCGTACCGCTGCCGCGAACGGTCCATTTTATCAGCAACGTGCGCATCTCCCCGCAGGCAGATGGCGCCCTGAGTGTCAAAGCAAACTGGAAAACGTCCTATTACCGGCACAGCACCAGTGAAGACTTTTACGGTTATGCCACCTATACGCTGGTGCCACACCAGCAAAGCTGGCGTATCGCCCGCAAGCACGTTGTGCTGCTGAATGACACGATTAACTCCGTGCTTGATTTCTACCATCTCTGAGGGGGTATCTTATGACTTTCAAAGCCGCCTTCTCTTTTGCTGACGGTAAAACCCTTTTCTGCCCGGTCGGCGAGCAGGAGAGCGTCCTGGATGCCGCCCTGAAAAACGGTATCCGCCTTCCCTTCGATTGCCGGGAAGGCGTTTGTGCCACCTGTAAAGGCCAGTGCGAATCAGGGAAATATAGCCAGCAATATGTGGATGAAGACGCCTTAAACGCTGATGATCTGAGCAACGGCAAGGTACTCACCTGCCAGACCCACCTCCATTCAGACGCAACGTTTTCATTTAATTTTGATTCCAGCCTGTGTACCGGTGAGCAGGCATGTTACAGCGGCCTGGTGAGTGATATTCAGCACATATCCCCCACCACGGCGGTGCTGAAGATCGCAATGGATGACGCACACGGCGGCCCGGAATATTTACCCGGCCAGTATGCCCGGCTGACCGTGCCCGGCAGTGAATGCCAGCGGGCCTACTCCTTTTCAAACTGGCCCGCCGGGGGCAATATCGAGTTCCTGGTACGTATGCTGGCAGACGGCAAAATGAGCCAGTACCTGCGTGAAACATGCAAACCCGGGGACCGCATTACGCTGGATGCCCCTTACGGCACGTTTTACCTGCGTGATATCACGCGCCCGGTTGTCATGGCCGCAGGTGGAACGGGGCTTTCCGCCTTTCTGGCCATGCTGGATAGCATTGCTGCCCGGGGCACCACATTCCCGATCCACCTCTACTATGGCGTGCGCACGGCGGAGGATATCTGCGAACTGGAAAGGCTGATTGGTTACCAGTCCAGTATGAGTGCATTCAGTTTTGATATTGTGCTCAGCAACCCGGGGCCGGGCTGGGGGGGAAAAACGGGCTACATTACAGATCATCTCAGCCCGTCAGAAACCTGGCAAAACGGGGTTGATCTCTACGTGTGTGGCCCGCCAGGGATGGTCGACAGTATCAGCCACTGGCTGAGCCAGGCCAGCCTGCCCGCCACCCGGCTTTATTACGAAAAGTTCTTATCCAGTTAGTGTACACACCGCCCTGGCAATGCTGTACTGGCCAGGGCGGCCTGGTATCCGGTTAGTGGTTCAAAAAAACACAGCCCCAACACCAGCCATTCACCGTGGAGTATCCCCCAGTTGTTTTTACTGCCCTTCCCCCTGCGTACTCTTTTTCATCTGCCCCAGCGTATAAATCTGTGACCGGAGGTGTTGTTCAATATCCCTGCTGAGCCGCTGACGCTGAGGGGAATCGATCGGTAACTGGTTCATTTGCCGAAGCTGCTCTTCAAGCGGAATACTCTGCCCGAAAGCGGTCATCATGCTGAATACGGATGACTTAAGCTCACTGACCGTTATGTATTTCCCCTTCTGCACATCCAGCCTGTTCAGCTTGTCACTCAGTTGTTGCAGCGTCGTCATCCCCTGATGCCAGCCATTCAGATATTCGGGTGGTAATGTGGCGGCATTAAGCTGTTGTTGCCACTTCTGTATCAGGGGTTTTGCCTGCTCCGGCCACAGGATCTGCGCCTGATCCACTAGCTGTTGGCTCCGGGCAAGACGCCAGTCAGGGGGCAATTTATCCAGCCAGGCAAGCTGCTGCCCGGTTTGTGAGATAACCGTTTGTGGTAACAGGGAGTGCTGGCGCAGTGCCCCCAGTTGTGCTGGCGTGAGTGGTGCGGGTAACGGCGCCAGTGATGCGGCAAGCTGAACCTGTAGTGGATCAGGCTGGCGGAGATAGTGCCAGCCCCATACGGCAATGGTGCTTATCACCAGCATGGTAACCATTCCGGCGGCGAACGGTTTCCCTTTATTTACCGGCTTGCTTAATGGCGCGGGGGGGGCCGCCTGCACCTCCACGTCCGGCTGCCGTTCCGGCGGTGCAACAAACACCCACTTTACGGTGCTCTCCGGCGCGCGTTTCTCTTCCGCTGGTGCCCTGGCAGGCCCCGCCACGCTGTGCATGACGCTCGCTGGCAACACAATACCTGGCTGAATATCAGGCCCGGTGCTGGTTGCCGCATCGCTGTTCTCCAGCCGCACAGCACTGTTATGTATCAGGGTTCGCAGGGTATCGAGCTGGCTGAGGTGTTTGAGCTCCAGACGCTGTAATACCTCCCCCAGACGAGTAAGCCGTTGCTCTGCCCGGTACAGCTGGCCGAGATCGCCATAATGCAGTGGCAGCATACGCATCAGTTGCTGCAGGCGCTGGCTCAGACTGCTGAGAATCTCCATCCGGGCATGAACAGGCTGTGGCCAGAGCACGCCCCACTGATGGCTTATCAGTGCCTCCAGAATCTCCAGACCTTCATTAAGGCCGTACAGGCTGGCCAGTTGCGTACGGGCAAGTGCATACCAGGCGGCGGTCTGCAGCTCCACACCGTTTTGTTCAAACAGCGAGAGGCAGCGTTTTTCCACATATTGCCAGTTCACATCCGGGCGTGCCGGGTGTGCCAGCTTGCTCAGTTCATCGCGCAGGGCGGCATAATCCGGTAGCGTGCGCGGGTCGCCACCGGTTTTAATTTTACGTGAGGTAATGTCATTCATGACCGGTTGTCCATTTGACGTACAAGAAGTTATTAAGGGTTATCGTTTATGCGGCTTCGCTTTCTGTATATTCGAGACGCTGCAAATACCGTAGCGCTACCAGGTCAGTAATATATTCAAGCTGCCCGTAGTGACACTCAGCCTTATTGATAAGGCCGGAAAGCAGAGTTTTAACTTTCAATTTATACGCTGAATCCACAATACGTTGCAGAGCCCGGGAGGCTTTATTTCTGGCATGGTGAGATTTATTCCACGAGCGACATCAGATTGTGTCGTAAAAATAACTTCTGATACCAGAAGGGAGATTAATTTCCTCATTTCTACATCCGTGATTTATTTTGTACCTCTGTGCCCAGGCAGCAATTAACTATTTCGCCAGGTAAATATGCAATAACTAACAGGGAAAAAATATTACTTATTCCGGTTCCGCTATGGAAGGAGCGTCAATATCAAACTAAAAAACGTGCTCTCATCAAAACTCTGCCCGGGAGAGGATAAAGCACCTGATGGAGAAAAGGCCCAGTTGTTCACCGTTCCTGACCGCATAAATAACCGCCCCAGAGGCGTCACGACTCCGCCATTATGGCAGGCCGTCTCCACACACCCGGTCACACCCTGACCATACAGGAATGCTGGCACAAATTTTACAGACCGGTCGTCGATATGCAAAACGAGGGCGGCAATATCAAATACTCGCCCCTCAACCAGCAGGTCCGTAACGGATGTACTGAACGTCTCCACATTCAGCCCGGTGCCCACCAGCCACGTGTCCATCTGCTCCTGAAGTTGCGTCATTCGCAGGCGAAACTCTGTGATATCGGCCTGACTCTTACTGACCGATGAAGCCGGAGCAGGCTGCCTGTTCTGCAATCTTTCGAGAAACTGTGATTTTACTGACATGATGTTACCTGCTTTACAGACGGGTTGCTGTATCGAGATACTGATGCTGCTTAAGATGTCGGAGTAACACCCGCCCTTCGGGCATAAACTCAGTGCCATAGCGCACCAGACCAACACCGCTAAGTTCTGCATCAATGGCATAGCGCAACTCACCAGGAATTTCCTGATCAAGCAGTAGCACGTCAATAGACTTCAGGCGCGGCTCATACTTCAGCAGAACGGCAGACAGCGTCGACATCAGCTTATGTGCAGTACCAGGGAGCCCCTGCAGAATGGTGGTCATATCCGGCAGACCATAGTCCGGCAAATGTGCCAGAGTGCCGGCGCGGCTATTAAGGATCCGTTGCATATTATCCAGCACCGACAGGATGACCTGATTTTCTTCACTGATATGCTGAAGGTCGAGATCACCGGCAAAATTACCGTAAAGCATCTCGTATAAAGAAGGGCTATTTATCGGCATAGTCAGGGCCTCTCACCTGTAGCGCTTACAAACACGCTGCCGTCGTCGTCGCGATCCAGCAGACTCCAGTTTGCGGGTGTAAATCTCTCCGGACTGAGACTGCCGATTGTATAAACCCTCGCTTCTGGCATATTGTCTCCCTCACGAACATAAGCAAACTGCTGGTGCCCTCCGCTAAGCGTGGCCCATTGTCCGGAATGCGGGCACTGTTCACCACTCCGGCAGGTAATACGCTTACCCGGAGCATCATCCAGAAAATACTCTGACTCATCCGGGATAATACCGTCACAGTAGCGCGTATCTTCCCAGACCAGACGCCAGTGAACATCACGGTAACGAATGGGGTCATCAGTGATGAGCATTTCCTTATCGCTCTCCATCAATACATCATAATAAATCTGACGTGGGGCCTTCATTCCGCGAATAAAATAGTTGTACGCCCCGAGATTTTTAAACCCGCTGATACCGTCTTTAATCACCAGAAACTTATGGTTGTACAAAATATTTACCGGCTCCCAGATACCATCACAGGGTACCGGATCGTCAGTTTTTATAATAATGTCTCTGCGTTCAGGGACGGGGGGAAGATTTCCGGGGAAAACAGGGTATGCAAGCTGAGTCAAATTATAGTTATAATTTTTAGGATCAAGCAAATATTCTGCATCAAAGAAATTACAGACATTATCATGCGGCGGATAAATTAAATTATCGCCCCAAAACTCTGCGGCAATGCGCCACTTATTAATTTTTTCTATTTCCGGAGGATAAGGTTCTTCCTGACCACCACGTTCATTATGGCAGGGATAATAAAAATAAGTTCTGATTAAACTCACGGGCCGAAAAAGCTGATGAAAGGCTCCTGACTGACGTTGCCATACCTGCCGGTTGCCCGCCGCTAGTTCCGGCAACCCTTCATCATAGAGACGCAACGCTTCATATACCCTGATAATACTTTTCGGATGAAATCCCTTCGTTATCTCTTCCGGCCAGGTTTTCAGCGCATGTTCATATTTTTCAGTAAAGCATGCCCAGGCATCCCGTTTACGCTGCCACAGGGTGTAGCTGCTCAGCCGCTGTAACAGCCAGAACAGCCTGCGACGCACCTGCTCATCGCTCATCGGATATTTTGTTTTTTCGATACTCATCATTGTTCACCTCCTGTCGTTGTCTGGCGCTCCACACGGGCGGCGTTAATTATCGTTCTCTCCTTCACCTTGCTGCGCAGTTCATCTAATGAGGGCGAATTACGCAGTATGATCAATTCCCCTCATCAGGCGTCACAGCAAACACGCTGCCACCATCATCCCTGTCAATAAGACTCCACTCCGCCGGGATGCGTATTTCACGTATATACATATCATGCTGATATTTCGTGGCCTCTGGCATAATCACTCCTGCCTGAACATCAATAAACTGCTGGTGCCCTCCGCTAAGCGTGGCCCACTGTCCGGAATGCGGGCACTGTTCACCACTCCGGCAGGTAATACGCTTACCCGGAGCATCATCCAGAAAATACTCTGACTCATCCGGGATAATACCGTCACAGTAGCGCGTATCTTCCCAGACCAGACGCCAGTGAACATCACGGTAACGAATGGGGTCATCAGTGATGAGCATTTCCTTATCGCTCTCCATCAATACATCATAATAAATCTGACGTGGGGCCTTCATTCCGCGAATAAAATAGTTGTACGCCCCGAGATTTTTAAAGCCGCTGATACCGTCTTTAATCACCAGAAACTTATGGTTGTACAAAATATTTACCGGCTCCCAGATACCATCACAAGGTACCGGATCGTCGGTTTTTATAATAATGTCTCTGCGTTCAGGGACGGGGGGAAGATTTTTAGGAAATACCGGATAGGCCAACTGGGTTAAATTATAAATATAATTACTGGGTTTCAACAAAGTCGCCGCATCAAAAAAATTACAGACATTATTATGTGGCGGATACAACAGATTATCACCCCGGAATTCTGCCATGACCCGCCACTTATTAATTTTTTCTATTTCAGGGGGATAAGGTTCCCGTTGCCCGCCACGCTCGTCATGACAAGGCCAATAAAAGTACCTCTCAATTAAACTTACCGGCCGAAAAAGCTGATGAAAGACTCCTGACTGACGTTGCCATACCTGGCGGTTGCCCGCCGCCAGCTCCGGCAACCCTTCATCATAGAGACGCAACGCTTCATATGCCCTGATAATACTTTTCGGATGAAATCCCTTCGTTATCTCTTCCGGCCAGGTTTTCAGCGCATGTTCATATTGCTGAGTAAAGCATGCCCAGGCATCCCGTTTGCGCTGCCACAGGGTATAGCTGCTCAGCCGTTGTAACAGCCAGAACAGCCTGCGACGCACCTGCTCATCGCCCATCGGATATTTTGTTTTTTCGATACTCATCATTGTTCACCTCCTGTCGTTGTCTGGCGCTCCACACGGGCGGCGTTAATTATCGTTCTCTCCTTCACCTTGCTGCGCAGTTCATCTAATGAGGGCGAATTACGCAGTATGATCAATTCCCCTCATCAGGCGTCACAGCAAACACGCTACCACCATCATCCCTTTCCAGCAGCGACCAACGGGCCGGATGTTTCTGACCATGCTTATCTTCAAATTCCGGCATCACCTGTCCGGCGCAAGTGTGAGTATATTGCGTTGCACCGTTAATAATGGTTGCCCAGCGGCCAATGAACGGTGCAAAAACGCCGCTCCAGCAGGTAATACGCTCCCTTTCTTCCTGTAGGATTTTCTTCTCATGCAACGGCCAGTTATAAAGCTCCTCCGGTTTCCCCTCTGGAAAAAAACCACCCGGCGGCACATCGATATATTCACCTTCGATACGACGGATCAGTGTCCAACCTGTTTTGGCCCATTGAGACTTTTTCCAACTATACTACTTTCTCCACTTCTGCTGACATAATTACCTCTCTCTAACCCCTGACGTGCTGATGCGGGTTGCCCATAATCAGCAGGAATAAATCTTGCTGGTGCGAAATCTATATCAGGCAGATAAATACCAGTTTGAGTTGGAATCTCACCTAATTCGATTCGAACTGCCTGATCAAGCTCATATCGTGGAATCGAGTTTGGAATATCATCAAAGGTATAGACCCCCTCACCATCATAAGTTAAGTCTCCTTCACTCCAGGACCCTCTAATTGTCACAGATAGCCGCTTATCTAATTCTGTGGCACGACTTTCAATATCAAATATTTTTGCTATCTCTTCTTCCGTCATCCAACCGTCCCAGCATTCGGTAATGCCTTTGCGAATATCACTCATAGTATGACCTATGTTAAATGCTCTGATATCATTATGGGTACGCAAAATAAATGCTTCTGTATACCGCTCTCTGGCGGATCGAATATTTTCCATCACGCGATTTCCCCACACCATATCAGCCTGTTGCCACAAAGGCAGTTTATGGCTGTTTAGCGGCATTTCTCTCAGATAACGGGAAAATGCGGCTTCATGAGCGTCAATATAGGCAATAATCGCATCGCGCGTTGCGGCATAATGTTCAGGAGAAATAAACTTCTCCAGCAGGTAGCACTCCTGAGGATGTAATACAGCCATTATTTTTTATCCTTTGGTTCGTACCAGTTATGGGTATTTTCCAGTTTCGGCAACCCCAGATACGGATAAACAGGGTCATTAGTGGTATCACCATATCCCCAGCCTGTTTTCTGCCGTGGCCCGGTGTACTCTTTTTTTAGTTGTGACGGATCAAGCACTATCTGCACCGCTCCACCTTCCAGTGAAAACTCTGGTGCATTTTGATTAATTTGCGTACCTGCACGCCCTTCCCAGACTTTTAATTGCTGACCTGGAGGGTACCGCGCCCCCCGTTCTCCCTGTTGACAATGTGGCCCTGATTCAGCGCCGTGGCCCCGAACGGGATACTGAGGACAATATGAAGGTGAATCGCGCAGTATGATCAACTCTCCTCATCTGGGGTCACAGCAAATACACTGCCACCATCATCCTTGTCAATAAGACTCCACTCCGCCGGGATGCGTATTTCGGGTACATACATATCATGCTGATATTTCGTGGCCTCTGGCATAATCACTCCTGCCTGAACATCAATAAACTGTTGATGACCTCCGCTAAGCGTGGCCCACTGTCCGGAATACGGGCACTGTTCACCACTCCGGCAGGTAATACGTTTACCCGGAGCATCATCCAGAAAATACTCTGACTCATCCGGGGTAATACCGTCACAGTAGCGCGTATCTTCCCAGACCAGACGCCAGTGAACATCACGGTAACGAATGGGGTCATCAGTGATGAGCATTTCCTTATCGCTCTCCATCAATACATCATAATAAATCTGACGTGGGGCCTTCATTCCGCGAATAAAATAGTTGTACGCCCCGAGATTTTTAAAACCGCTGATACCATCTTTAATCACCAGAAACTTATGGTTGTACAAAATATTTACCGGCTCCCAGATACCATCACAGGGTACCGGATCATCAGTTTTTATAATAATGTCTCTGCGTTCAGGGACGGGGGGAAGATTTCCAGGAAAAACAGGGTATGCAAGCTGAGTCAAATTATAGTTATAATTTTTAGGATCAAGCAAATATTCTGCATCAAAGAAATTACAGACATTATCATGCGGTGGATAAATTAAATTATCGCCCCAAAACTCTGCGGCAATGCGCCACTTATTAATTTTTTCTATTTCCGGGGGATAAGGTTCCCGTTGCCCGCCACGCTCGTCATGACAAGGCCAATAAAAGTACTTCTCAATTAAACTTACCGGCCGAAAAAGTTGATCGAACTCACCTGTTTTTATCTGCCATACCTGCCGGTTGCCCACAGCCAACTCCGGTAATCCTTCATCATAAAGGCGCAGGGCATCGTATGCCCAGATAATAACCTCTTTATCAAACCCTTTCGTAATTTCCTCCGGCCAGGTTCTCAGCGCATGTTCATATTTTTCAGTAAAGCATGCCCAGGCATCCCGTTTGCGCTGCCACAGGGTATAGCTGCTCAGCCGCTGTAACAGCCAGAACAGCCTGCGACGCACCTGCTCATCGCTCATCGGATATTTTGTTTTTTCGATACTCATCATTGTTCACCTCCTGTCGTTGTCTGGCGCTCCACACGGGCGGCGTTAATTATCGTTATCTCCTTCACCTTGCTGCGCAGTTCATCTAATGAGGGCAAATTACGCAGTATGATCAATTCCCCTCCTCAGGCGTCACAGCAAACACGCTGCCACCATCATCCCTTTCCAGCAGCGACCAACGGGCCGGATGTTTCTGACCATGCTTATCTTCAAATTCCGGCATCACCTGTCCGGCGTGAGTGTGAGTATATTGCGTTGTGCCGTTAATAATGGTTGCCCAGCGGCCAATGAACGGTGCAAAAACGCCGCTCCAGCAGGTAATACGCTCCCTTTCTTCCTGTAGGATTTTCTTCTCATGCAACGGCCAGTTATAAAGCTCTTCCGGTTTTCCTTCAGGGAAAAAACCTTCTGGCGGGACATCAATAAACGCACCTTCAACACGACGGATCAGCGTCCAGCCTGTTTTGGCCCACTCAGACTTTTTCCAGCTATAGCTCCGTTTGCCATCTCTGCTAACGTAATCGCTTCGCAGTATTCCCTGCCTGGCTTCAGGCGGTTCACCAAAATCTGCTGGTATAAACCGGGCTGGTGCAAAATCAATGTCCGGCAAATAAATGCCTGTCTGTACAGGATTATCACCTGACTCTATACGAACGGTCAGGTCAAGTTCATATCGAGGTATCCTAGAAGGAATATCATCGCTGGTATAAACACCGTTGCCATCATACGTCAAATTTCCCTCATGCCATGTCGCATCTAATGTAACAGATAGCCTTCGATCTAACTCTGCTGCTATACCATCAAGCTCAGATATCTTTTGTATTTCCTCTTCCGTCATCCAGCCATTCCAGCATTCGGTAATACCTTTGTGAATATCACTCATCGTATGACCAATATTGAATGCTTGAATATTATCATGAGTTCTCAGAATTAAAGCTTCAGTATAACGCTCTCTGGCGGAGCGAATATTGGGCATCACACGATTTCCCCACACCATATCAGCTTGCTGCCATAAAGGTAGCTTACGGTTGTTTAGCGGCATTTCTCGCAAGTAACGAGAAAAGGCGGCCTCATGAGCATCTATATAAGCAATAATTGCATCGCGGGTTGCGGCGTAATGTTCTGGGGAAATGAATTTCTCCAGCAAATAACATTCCTGCGGGTGTAATACAGCCATTATTTTTTTGTCCTTTGGTTCATACCAGTTATGGGTATTTTCCAGCTCTGGAAACCCCTGATACGGATAAACAAGATCGTTAACCGCATCACCATATCCCTAGCCTGTTTTCTGACGCGGACCAGTGTAATTTTTTTCAATTGAGTTGGATCAAGTACAATTTGTATTGCGTCACCTTCAAGTGTGAACTCTGGAGCATTTTCATTTGTCTGGGTACTCACTCGTCCCTCACAGACTTTCAGTGGCTGCCCAGGAAGGATAGTATAAGTAACAAACTCACCGTGTTCATTCCAGCGTTTCCATACGGCAAAACGACGCCCCCAGTCACTTTTACTGGTTAATTTGTCGAACTCAACTTTCTGCATTCAGAAAGTATTTTTTATGATTTTATTAAAATACTGTTATCTGGCCTTTTCCGGCATCACCTGTCCGGCGTGAGTGTGAGTATATTGCGTTGTGCCGTTAATAATGGTTGCCCAGCGGCCAATGAACGGTGCAAAAACGCCGCTCCAGCAGGTAATACGTTCCCTCTCTTCCTGCAAAAGTTTCTTTTCACGCTGTGGCCAGTTATAAAGCTCCTCCGGTTTCCCCTCTGGAAAAAAACCACCCGGCGGCACATCGATATATTCACCTTCGATACGACGGATCAGTGTCCAGCCTGTTTTGGCCCACTCAGACTTTTTCCAGCTATAACTAGGCTTTCCATCGATTCCAACATAATCACTTCGTTCAATCCCCATGTTTGCCTCTGGAGGAAGATGATAGCTGGCTGGGATAAAGCAGGCTGGAGCAAAATCTATGTCTGGTAAATATATACCAGTTTGGACTGGTTTTTCGTCTGCTTCTATACGAACTGAATGATCGAGCTCATAGCGAGGGATCTCAGCAGGCAATGGGTTAGCGCTGATAATACTTTCAGCGCGATAAGTCAGACGCCCTTCTTTCCAACCGCCAGAAATTGTGGTTGATAGTTGTTGATCTAATTTGTATGCAATTCCTTGAAGTTTAGATATTGTTTCGATTTCCTCTTCCGTCATCCAGCCGTCCCAACATTCGGTAATGCCCTTGCCAATATTGCTCATCGCATGACCGATGTTAAATGCCTGGATATCATTGTGGGTGCGTAAAATATACGCCTGCGTATACCGATCTTTCATTGGACGAATGTTGGGTAGTACCCGGTTTCCCCAAACCATATCAGCCCGTTGCCAAAGCGGAAATTTACGGTTATTTAACGGCATTTCTCTCAGATAACGGGCAAATGCGGCTTCATGAGCGTCAATATAGGCAATAATCGCATCGCGCGTTGCGGCGTAATGTTCAGGAGAAATAAACTTCTCCAGCAGGTAGCATTCCTGAGGATGTAATACAGCCATTATTTTTTATCCTTTGGTTCGTACCAGTTATGGGTATTTTCCAGTTTCGGCAACCCCAGATACGGATAAACAGGGTCATTAGTGGTATCACCATATCCCCAGCCTGTTTTCTGCCGTGGCCCGGTGTACTCTTTTTTTAGTTGTGACGGATCAAGCACTATCTGCACCGCTCCACCTTCCAGTGAAAACTCTGGTGCATTTTGATTAATTTGCGTACCTGCACGCCCTTCCCAGACCTTTAATTGCTGACCTGGTGGAACGGTATAGGTCACATACTCACCGTTTTCATTCCAGCTCTTCCACACAGCAAAACGCCGCCGCCAGTCATTTTTGCTGGTTAATTTGTCGAACTCAGACTTACGCATCCAGCAGATATTGTTATCGCTGGAGGAAGGGTCAACTACACGATAAAGAACTGTACCAGTAGGGATTTCAGCAGCCTGCATAGAGTCGTCGAAAGTATTGTACTTACTTCTTAATGCTGGGTTTTTACTGGTATCACTGATATCAGGCCAGCCTTCTTTTACCGCTTTAACATTTTCAAGTTCTTCAAGAGCTTGATATCTAGGTTTGCCTACCCCCACATCAACCCAATCCGGCTTCTCGCGCCTGAAATACGTCAGTTCTTCACTGGCACGGGCTCCACCATACAAATGAGCGTTATCACCCACATGCGCACGAAACGCATTGTCCCCCTCAACTCTCAGGCGGTTCGCCAGATGTTCAAGAGTTTCTTTTTCATCTCATCGCGGACGTCCTGATTGCTGGCGCCGCCCAGTTTCGCTTTGACGACATCTTTCAGTGCATCGACAGGCTGAGATTTCCCGCTCTCCAGTACCGATTTGCCGGTCCCGTCCATCACCTGCTGAAGTGCTTCCCCCTCTCTTTAGAGAAAGGGCGTGCCCAGCCCGGATATGTAGTGCTTTTGATATGATTCTGTAGAGGTGTTTTTTTCAGGCATTGGATATGCCCGGTACAGCCTGGCAATATTGCTCAGCCGGTTTTCTGGCGCGTCCTGCTCGATATTGCGCCCCACGCCGTCAAAGAAGAACCCGATATGCAGTATCCGCGAGCAGTTCCCCAGCCGGTAATCGCAGGCCTGCTGTGCCCGGTGTGCAGCCGCGATAATCGCGTCCAAATCCATTTCCATGGTCACTTATCCTCTGTGTGCAGTTGTGACGGAGTGTACTTCGGGCTACGCGGGTCGTAGGGCGAGAATGCGTTATCACTCCACCCCAGCAGCACCCGGTCACCCGGTAAAAAATGGACGTGCAAATCGTTCTCACCCCGCTTGCGTTCTGGCAGCGGCATCACCAGCCGCCGCTGTTCCAGCCGCATTCCTGCATCGTACTGTGGCCCGGTGACATCCAGCGTCCAGATCACCTCGGCAGTCTTCCCGCTGATACTGCCGCAGCAGGTTGTTGCTCCATTTTCACCCGCATACTTATTACCGGGGTCAAAAGCCCCGGCATTCCCTCCCGCCATGCCGTTCACGCTGAACCCCAGAATGGGCCGGTCAATTTTGCTGTGAATAATCAGCGTCACGCCGCCCATCGGCGGGGCCCAGAACATCACCCACACTATCCACCCGAGCAGAAACACCACCGGCAGAGACAGCACGCCCCAGAGCCACACTTTTCGTCGGGCATAAAACCGGTTTATCGCAGAATCAACACGTTCAAGTTTTCCCCAAAATCCCATCATCACTCCCAGTTATGTTATTCGTTAGTGTGCATTCAGGGTCATCCGATTGCCCCTTGCGTATTGCGAGCCATATCTGGTGTTCAGGGGCTCATAGTACGCGTCAGCACACCCGATTCCGGCATATTCCCCCCATTAAGGAAAAAAAGAGCATATAATATTCGATTTTTGGACTTATCCAGTTTCAGGCACTCAGCTTTCTTCAAAGCCTTTATCACCATCAGTCGCTGCGCACACGGTGGGAACGCCCTGCTGGTCGGCATTTTTTGCCATTCTCTCAACACGCTGGTCACTTCCGGCTTATCCGTGATCTGCTGCCAGGTCGCTTTATCAAGCCTGATAATATGATTAGTGGGCTTATCTACTTCTGGGGGATTTATGGCAAGCGTTTGCCACTGCGTTTCGCCAGGAAGCCACCATTGTGTGATGCCGTTGAACAGAAAGGCATGCCAGTCGTTCTCGGCACACTGCGCCAGCACACCGATAACATGGCTCGCATAGAAGCGCGTCAGCGCCGTAGAACCATCAGGTTGCACAATAGTGCATCCACGTGATAGCTGCACTGCCAGCATTGATGAATAACGCGTTGAAACAATGACTGCGGCACATCCCGGTAAAGACGTCAGATAATCAGGTAACTGCTCTGCATTATCAATTTCCAGCAACCAGGGACCGTAGTTCTGAAATTCTGTCAATTGAGGATGGATATACAGAGAATGCAGCCTGTGGGCATGCTGCTCTTTAAGTACCAGAAAATCGGCCTCCGGCTGCGCTCCGGCTTCAAACAGCAGGCTGATGTTCTCGTCTGAACAGCAGGATAACGCTGTAATGAGTTTTGTACTGTCCATTTTTATGCTCCCTGCACTATCGCATCATTCGCCTGAATAGCTTTAAGCAGACAAGGAATACAAATTTTATTTTCGATTGGCGGGTACAAGTCTGGCATTTCTATCCTCTGCGAAGCCCCACCTTCCGTGTCCAGCCGGCTGGCCTTGCGGGTATACGTCCCCGCCGTCTCGTACTTGATTTGTCCCTGCTCAATGAGAATGGAGTTTCCGCCCCCCACCAGGCGTATGCGCTTCTTCCCGGCCAGCAGCATCTCTTTTGCTGAGATGAGGGTCAGTTTCTGCTCCGCACTCAGGTGCATCACCCCATTCTGCGCCTGAAACTGGACCGGCCCCTGTGCCGAAATCAGGCTCAGCTTGCCGTGTTGGGCAAACATCCCCACGCTGTCTCCGGCCAGGCCGGTGATATGTCCCTCAGCGCCAATGCTGATATCCCCGCCCGCATTCAGGGCGAGATTGTCAGCGGCCGCCAGTTGCAGATGCTCAGCGCTGGTAAACGCCATCCCCCCGGGGGCTGAGAAGTGAAGCACCTCATTGAGGGTCTTCAGGCGTGTGGTAAACATCGCCTGCTGGCTGGCGATATCGGCCCCCAGGGCTTTCGCCTGCCGGGTAGCGATGGCCAACTCCCCGATTTGAGCGCGTATGGTCTCTATCTCACGAAGTGCCACATCCATATCCAGCACATCGCCCTCGCCGTGCACTTTGCCATCGGCGGTGACCAGCAGCCCTTTTGCCACACGAATTACACCGAACTCATCGGTCCGCAGCTCAAAGCCGGTACCGCGCCCCCCGTTCTCCCTGTTGACAATGTGGCCCTGATTCAGCGCCGTGGCCCCGAACGGGGTACTGAGGACAATATGAAGGCGAATCGCGCAGTATGATCAACTCTCCTCATCTGGGGTCACAGCAAACACACTGCCACCATCATCCCTTTCCAGCAGCGACCAACGGGCCGGATGTTTCTGACCATGCTTATCTTCAAATTCAGGCATAATCTGCCCGGCACGGGTTTGGGTGTACCGTGTCTCCCCGTTAATAATGGTGGCCCATCGCCCGTCAAACGGGGATTTTTCACCACTCCAGCAAGTGATCCTGACCGGATCCCAGGACTTACCTTCATCTTCTTTATCCAGCACTGCACTGGCTTCATCGAAGCGAGCAAACCATGCCATGGAGGATGCTTCCTCGAACTGGAAGTTTTCGTATTCGCAGTAGAAATGCAGACCGTTATGCCCGTCGTATCTAATAGGTTTAATTAACTGATTCACTTTCACCAGCAATGGGGGCAACTCTTCAGTTTTCGTCTCACCCAGACCCGGCGGTAGCACTCCTGCCTTGAGGATAAGCCCGCCATTATAGGGAAGCAGTTCAATCTCAGAGGTGTTATTCAGTCGGTGGGCCAGTTTCTCTGCCCCGCCAAGTTTTTCCAGCCAGGGGTTGCCCAGAATGGTATACCAGCAGGGACCTTTGAGACCCTCCACAGCCTCGCCGCCCTCAAGTGTTCCCAGAGAATCCACCATCACGCCCGGAAAACGCTGAGCCAGTTTGTATTCGTAAGGGAACATTCGATGAAATTCGTACGGCAGAACAAACGACAGACCAGCGTAACCACTTTCAACGGCAAATGATTCACACAACCACATAATCCAGGCCTGATAATGTGTGTTCCCATCAGGCTCTTTCAGCAGAGAGAGGGGAAAGGTTAACTTGATTACCGAACGATCGTTTTCATTATGGAAAATTCGTGTATTCATCACCAGGATACTGTAGTCCGGTGCTTCGTAATCCTTCTCCACACTACCGAGATACCAAGAAGCAGTTTCTTCTTCAGATAAAGCTAAAAGTTGTTGCCGTTTTTTCTGATAGTTATTTCCCGTGATCCCAACCCATTTATTACCATACACTGTCTTTTTCAGGCCCGATTTAAATTCAGCGTAATAGCGATCCACACACTCCACCATCTTCTGGCGCACTTCGGGTAAATGACCATCTTTAAAAAATACGGTAATTATCAGTCCAAGATTCACCGCCTGACTGCCGTCTTTATATTTCACGGACGCTTCCGGCAACCATTGCTCGATATAATTCAGGTCTACATCATTCAGTTTCATTATCATTCCTTACTGGATTGCCAGCGTGCCGACCGCTCCGGCACCCAGAACAGCAGCCAGCACTTCCCAGGCACTTATCGCCAGACGAATAATCAGTAAAAACGCGACCAGCAGGGCTTCCGGGACACCTAATGTCACCACCAGAGCCCCTACCCCCACCGCGACAAGCACCACGCCAACGGTGACTGCCACATCCGTCAGTACCTGTACCCAGTCGACCTGTTTCAGCATATCCAGCGTTATATCGGTGGCTTTCTGGATTTTCAGCCATGCAGCCCGGAGTTGTTCATCCGTCCATGACGCCGCTGCACGCCATGTCTGACTGACCCACCGCCACGGCTTTCCCTGCATAGGTCCAGGGTTCAATTTTTTCAGGTACCGGGGGGGGGGCAGGTGTGGACGTAGAGGAAAAACCAGCGTAAAGCATCTCGTATAATGAGGGCGAAGCGCTCAGTATGATCAACTCTCCTCATCTGGGGTCACAGCAAATACACTGCCACCATCATCCCTGTCAATAAGACTCCACTCCGCCGGGATGCGTATTTCAGGTACATACATATCATGCTGATATTTCGTGGCCTCTGGCATAATCACTCCTGCCTGAACATCAATAAACTGTTGATGACCTCCGCTAAGCGTGGCCCACTGTCCGGAATGCGGGCACTGTTCACCACTCCGGCAGGTAATACGTTTACCCGGAGCATCATCCAGAAAATACTCTGACTCATCCGGGATAATACCGTCACAGTAGCGCGTATCTTCCCAGACCAGACGCCAGTGAACATCACGGTAACGAATGGGGTCATCAGTGATGAGCATTTCCTTATCGCTCTCCATCAATACATCATAATAAATCTGACGTGGGGCCTTCATTCCGCGAATAAAATAGTTGTACGCCCCGAGATTTTTAAAACCGCTGATACCGTCTTTAATCACCAGAAACTTATGGTTGTACAAAATATTTACCGGCTCCCAGATACCATCACAGGGTACCGGATCATCAGTTTTTATAATAATGTCTCTGCGTTCAGGGACGGGGGGAAGATTTCCAGGAAAAACAGGGTATGCAAGCTGAGTCAAATTATAGTTATAATTTTTAGGATCAAGCAAATATTCTGCATCAAAGAAATTACAGACATTATCATGCGGTGGATAAATTAAATTATCGCCCCAAAACTCTGCGGCAATGCGCCACTTATTAATTTTTTCTATTTCCGGGGGATAAGGTTCCCGTTGCCCGCCACGCTCGTCATGACAAGGCCAATAAAAGTACTTCTCAATTAAACTCACCGGACGAAAAAGTTGATCGAACTCGCCTGTTTTTATCTGCCATACCTGCCGGTTGCCCGCCGCCAGTTCCGGTAATCCTTCATCATAAAGGCGCAACGCTTCATATGCCCTGATAATACTTTTCGGATGAAATCCCTTCGTTATCTCTTCCGGCCAGGTTTTCAGCGCATGTTCATATTTTTCAGTAAAGCATGCCCAGGCATCCCGTTTGCGCTGCCACAGGGTGTAGCTACTTAACCGCTGTAACAGCCAGAACAGCCTGCGACGCACCTGCTCATCGCTCATCGGATATTTTGTTTTTTCGATACTCATCATTGTTCACCTCCTGTCGTTGTCTGGCGCTCCACACGGGCAGCGTTAATTATCGTTCTCTCCTTCACCTTGCTGCGCAGTTCATCATCATGCAGTTCGCGGGTATACGTGGCATAGGGCGGCTCTATCCCCTCAGGTCGGGTATAGCCATAAGTCCCCTCCACATCCTTCCAGTGAGTGGGATAAAATTCCGCCTTTACGCCATTAATTTCCACGCTGGCAGGCTGTCCGGAGGACTTGACCTGCTCACCGATGCGATTAAGCTCTTTTTTCAGCATTTTATCCAGGTTGATAATCACCTGCTCACCGCCGCCTTCAAGGTACTGATTAGGTATTTTTTGCCCGAATTGCTCAGCTATTTTACCGTGCCAGGCATTAGTGCCCGGCATCCGCGTGGCAAGGTCTTCCGGCAGATGCAACACCACAAGAAAACCGTTGCCGTTCCACTCATCCAGTACCGCCGATAGCTGTCGCCACTCCTCCGCGTGACCAGGGACTTTCTGATAGCCCCAGAATCCTCCGGCCGCCCAGGAACCGCCAGGATTTGTTGTCAGCGCAGTCTCGTTACCGAAAGCGCGAAAAATCGTACTACCCGCCATCTCGCGGGCGCTTTTGGCGGTAATTTCACCGCTGAAGGAAGCGATATCTGTAAAGACCTGTTGTCCTTTGACAAATGCCGGACTTTCCCCTTTCCAGCTAACAATATCCGGATACCCAGGCTTCGAATATTTCAGACGCAATCTGTCTTCATGTACTTCCTCAGCATGAATACTCGGAAATCGCGTTCCCTGCTTCGGCGCATCCCGCAGCGGGCGTTCTATCAGATAGGCTTCCGCTTCACGCCGTACTTCAGCCCTGCCCTTACCCGTTGCCACCGTATGGATTTCTCTTCTATACACCAGTGCCTGCAACACCCGCAGTTTTGCGTCCAGCTCTTTCAGTGCCTGTGGGATCATTTTCGACGCCAGCGGCTGCAGCGCCGCAAAACCATCCCGTACCCGGATTAAATCCGTCCGCCATCTCTCCGGCAGCATTCGCCCCACCCGGGCTTTCAGTATCTGATTAATTGCCGTAATCATGGTGTGGCAAAAACCATTCATTTTCTCAATCAGCTGCGCCTGATACTCAACCACATTCAGTTTGTTCAGCCACTTCACCGCATCACCTTCGCCGACACGGTTCAGAAACTTAATCACGTCCCTGAGCGTTTCCACATTTTCTGCCGCTTGTGTTGTTACACGCAAAGCCAGACGTCCGACACCTTTTATCACGCCGCCAATCACCGGGATCAGGGCAAACAGCAAAATCACCAGAAACAGCCATTCCGTAACGCTTTCCCGCTTTTTCGGCTCTTTTGCCAGCCCCATCGAAACCGCTATCAGGTCGCGCACTGCCGTCACATCCCCCACCAGCGGAACCATGCCTATCGCTGCATCGACAAGAATCTGGCCGATGGTCTGTTTTTCATTAAACGCCCCCTGAAGGGTTCCCCAGATCCACTGTCCGGTTTCCAGGCTGGTTTCCTTAAACCACGCAATGCCCGGCATACTCATTCAACACCTCCGCTATGTTTCGTTATCAGTACGTCAATATCGGATTCAGTCACCGACGAACCAACAAATTGCTGATTATCGGAATTATTTTTTCGTAAATAATTCCGTGCATCCGGCCCCAACTCCACCGCCATCGGGCCATCGGGCACATCATCAAGATGCAGGTAGCCTGCCCCATCAAGGTTCCCGGTACGCACAGAGCCGTCTGCCAGTGTCGCGGTAAACGGCGCACCAACCACCGGTGCGTCATCATGATAGAGGTACTGCATCAGTGCATCATTGCGGTCTTTCAGCGGGTCTGCGAGCCACGGCACATCCGGAGTCTGCGAAGCCCCACCTTCCGTGTCCAGCCGGCTGGCCTTGCGGGTATACGTCCCCGCCGTCTCGTATTTGATTTGCCCCTGCTCAATGAGGATGGAGCTTCCGCCCCCCACCAGGCGTATGCGCTTCTTCCCGGCCAGCAGCATCTCTTTTGCTGAGATGAGGGTCAGTTTCTGCTCCGCACTCAGGTGCATCACCCCGTTCTGCGCCTGAAACTGGACCGGCCCCTGTGCCGAAATCAGGCTCAGCTTGCCGTGTTGGGCAAACATCCCCACGCTGTCTCCGGCCAGGCCGGTGATATGTCCCTCAGCGCCAATGCTGATATCCCCGCCCGCATTCAGGGCGAGATTGTCAGCGGCCGCCAGTTGCAGATGCTCAGCGCTGGTAAACGCCATCCCCCCGGGGGCAGAGAAGTGCAGCACCTCATTGAGGGTCTTCAGGCGTGTGGTAAACATCGCCTGCTGGCTGGCGATATCGGCCTCCAGGGCTTTCGCCTTCCGGGTAGCGATGGCCAGCTCCCCGATTTGAGCGCGTATGGCTTCTATCTCACGAAGTGCCACATCCATATCCAGCACATGGCCTTCGCCGTGCACTTTTCCGTCGGCGGTGATAAACAGCCCTTTAGCCACACGAATAACCCCGAACTCATCGGTGCGCAGCTCAAACCCGGTACCGCGCACCCCGTTCTCCCTGTTGACGATGTGGCCCTGATTCAGCGCCGTGGCCCCGAACGGAGTACTGAGGGCAATATGCTCACTCTTGCGCTGGTCTTCCATGCGCAGTTCGTTCTGGCCCGCAGTGCGCAGGATGTTCTGGCTACGGTTGTCGCGGGTGACCACATCCGGATGCTCAGAGTCATGAAATGCACGGGCGATATACGGCCGGTCCGGGTCTCCACCGTCAAAGGCAATGCCCACTTCGGTGCCGTCAGTCAGCGGCGTGTGCCAGCCGTATATTTCCCCGGCATATGGCTTCGCCTGGCGTATCCACAGGTAGTTATAGCCCTGCGCAGCGTCCTCACGGCTGAAATCCAGCTTCACCCGGTAGCGCCCTGTTTCATCGAGATGCGCATACGGCGCATTCTTCTCATCGCTCTCTATGCGGGCGGCCAGCGTACCGGCGATAAGCGGACGTGGTATTGGCTCTGGCCTGAAGCAGAACTGCTCGCTGTAAGGCATACCCCAGACGGAGACATGCAAACGCGTGTCACGGGCCGCGCGGAAAGTGGCGAGCGTAATCACCATTCCCTCTTTCAGCTCCGGCACTTCACTGTCGCCGGTTTCCAGCACCATGCCCGGTGTCAGGTGGCTGGCGTTACTGAACAGATGCAGGCGGATGGCATTATTGAGGGCATGTTCATGCTGAATACGGGCGTAAAAGGCACCGCTTTCGGTTTCCGGCTCAGGGGTGGTGTCATCGCCCGCCTCGCGGTACGGGGCCGCATAGCGGTAGCGTTCGCCGGTGGTGGCCGCCTCGTTTCTGACGCTTGCGGTCGCATCCATTGGCGTACCGGCGGTGCGGTAGTTGTAATCCCGGGTGGTCACACTGCCGGTCACCGTGTGGTGCCACACTCTGGCATCCCACACTGCTTCGACCGCACCATCATACAGTGCGGAGGGCTCACGATATGGCAGGCGCACATCAAACTGATAACACAGCTGGCTGTCTGCCAGGGTCACCGTATCGAGCCCGGTGGTGGTGTTGACGCCTGTACAGAACCAGATACCGTCTTCTGCGAGAATGCGCTGAATAAACTGCAGGTCAGTTTCCTGCCACTGGGTGATCAGTTCGCGAACCGGGTAAGCCCGCTCCAGCCGGAATTCAAAATCCGCCCCCTCCAGCCCGTGGCTGCGCAGGATCTGCTCCACCAGTTCCGGGACGGAGACATTCTGGTACACCGCACAGCGGCGGGTGTGGGCAAGCAGCGCCAGGCGCGAGGAGAGCGTTACGGCAAAATGTGTCTGGTCCACAGTCTCCCGGAGGACCTCAAAACCAGTGATGATACCCTGTACCACCCGGCCTGAGTGCATACTGAGCGTGGCATACTTCAGCATCGCATCCCGGCGGCTGATGCCTTTCTGTGGTGTGGTGAACTCAATCCACCATTCGAACGGCGCATTCAGCGCTTCGCGCCCGCGGAAGTTCAGCACATCCGGCTTCAGGGGGCTGTCGTTAATCTCAAGACGATAGCGGGTTTGCCCGTCAAACAGCGCCAGCCAGTTATCCAGAGTTGTATCCATGTGTTTACTCCTTCACCGGGACCAGGTTCAGCCCGGTGCTGTTGAGCTGGATAGTGCGCGGCTTGTCAGGATCGAGGTCGTTGCGGCTCAGCACCAGTTTCCAGGTGTTGTTATGGATATCCGGACGATTAAACAGCCCCACCACCGCTACAAATTTCGTCTCTTCATTCATTGGCATATTGAGGGTTACGCTGCCTTTGGGTATCACCAGCAGCGACTTGCTCACCACAATGTCTTCTTTCAGCGTGGTATCCGCATCGCGCAGCAGTTTCTGGTAGTCGGCCGCGTCCACCTTCTGGCGGTCCCGGAGCTGGTAAACATGCACCATGGTGGCCAGCGGCGTCTGGCTTTCACCGGCGTTGATGGCCGCGCGGGGCTCAAAATCGAGATGCAGCACCTTTATTTTTTTGAAGAAAATAGCTCTGGTTGCGCTGACCGTGCCGTCCGATACGGCCTGAGTCAGGCCACATGCGGTAAGCAGGGAACAGAGCAATACCAGCGCAGCGCTGCGCGACAGGGAAGCGAATATCATTCGGGGTGTCCTTTTCAGCTTTCAGAAACAGGGGCGTATTGAATGTGTTGTAGGTCGGGATATCAGTCGAAACGGTAGCCACCGGGTTGTGCCGGCCGCAGAGTCTCGCAGGACAGGCCTTCACAGGTGCCAAGGCTTACGGTCAGGTGCGTGCAGGTCGCAGGGCGGCCCCGCTTCAGGCCCAGTACACCGGTGCGCCCCAGTTGTACCTGGCTTGTCTTACCCAGACGCGGTTCAGGCAGGCAGCTTACCGGTACAGTGAGGCGAAGGCGTACATCAGAGCGGTAACCCATGTACACCCGCAGCAGTACCATCAGGTCAGTGTGCAGCTGAGCGCCGGGCAGCCAGCCCTGTGCCTCTTGTGGGTTGTCGGTTGCCAGCATCAGCAGGATACGGCTGCAGGCTTCTTTCCCGGTTCTGCCGAGCGTGGCGCGCTGTGACAGGGAAACCCGGTGTCCTTTACCGAGCCCGCTGCGATTCTCTACAGGAACTTTCACCGGATCCGGGCTGATAACCGTGGCCCGGGTATCCGGGGCCAGCAGGCTCACCAGCTGGCGGATGCCTTCGGCGTTTCGGGTTGGCAGCCGCATGGTGCCCAGTAGCGCCAGGAAGCGGGAAACCGGTGTAGCCACCTGCTCTGCCGTACCCGGAATACCAAGGCCAACCAGCCCCAGCAGGCACTGAGACGTGTCATCCACACCGCCTGCCTCGAAGGTTGCCGGGTAAGCGTATTTGCGCCAGATACGGTAATACTGGGTGTGGATACGGTGGCTGAAGATATCAAGGAACGCGGTGGTGGCTTCATGCCCTTCCCGGCGCTGCGCAATATCGTCGAGACAGGCGGTCGGCAGTGGCGAATCCACGCCATACATCCCGAGAAAAGTGGTGCGCACCGTCGGCGACAGGTCCGTGTGGTCCTCATCGGTTTCGACCGCCTTCAGTTCACTGACCGGGAACCCCATGCCCGGCCACGGGCGAAAACGCACCGGGTCGGCAGCGAGTTTTTCGGTGCTGCCGAGCTTCGGCGCATCCGGTTTTTCCTGCTCCAGAAGCTGGCAGAAGCGGTAAAAATTAATCCGCCAGATGTGGCCGCTCAGCCGCTTCGTCAGCCCGGAATGTGCTGGCTGTGATTCTCTTTCCATCGCAGTCGTTTCCCTGTCGGTTGCAGCACCAGTGTGAGCTGGTTAAAGAGGTGGACATCGGCATAGAGGGCAAAGAAGCGGTGCAGCATTTCGCCAAACAGAGCGACATCGCCTTCTCCGGCAAAATTGTCCGCGTTAAGGGTGATTTCGATATCAACCCCGCGCAGCATAAAGCCCTGCTCAAAGCGGCGGATCAGGGTGTGTTTCACCGCCACAATCGCCTCCAGACGACGGCGGTTCATCTCGTCATCCGTCCAGTCGTACAGTGCCAGGGTGCCGCGCAGCACTTCCGGGTTATCCATCATGCTTAAGAAACTGGAGCCCAGGTGGCTCATCACCCGCCAGTGGAAGCGGTCGTTTGCTGGCGGGTAAATCGGCAGCGTCGGCACCGTCAGGTTCAGGACCCTGACCGGCACCTTTCCCGCCTTCACCACCCGGTCAAGTAGCGTACTTTCCAGTGAGCGGCGCGGCAGCTGGCCGTTGGTGCCGGTGATGCGGATAGAGAGCGACTCCGGGGCCTGAGACAACTGCTCCATCTCGAATGACTTGC
The DNA here is from genome assembly GCF_000262305.1 of Shimwellia blattae DSM 4481 = NBRC 105725. Classification (NCBI taxonomy): domain Bacteria; kingdom Pseudomonadati; phylum Pseudomonadota; class Gammaproteobacteria; order Enterobacterales; family Enterobacteriaceae; genus Shimwellia; species Shimwellia blattae. The sequence continues at coordinate 1,221,413 of NC_017910.1, read as the reverse complement.
CGCCCAGGATAAGCCATGTGTCATAAAGGCCCGAAGGTCCGCGCTTAACACGGGTATGGAAATAACGCTCCGGCGCGTCATGGCGCATCATGCCACCACGGTGGCGGAAACTGGTGAATGGTACGTACGGGTGTTTGCCATTCTTCACCGCACCGTGGATAGTGTCCACACTGTAGATTTCCGTATGCCCGTCCTGCACGCGCATCGGGCGCAGCAGGTATTCGTTCTGCAGCGGATCGGGCGTCAGCGGATCCGCTTCCAGTGAGAACAGGTTAATCACCGGCGCACAGTGCAGGCGGAAATTATCGGTCTCAAACGGCATATCTGATGGCCAGCCGCCGTCGAGCACGATATCGGTCTCAAACCAGGTGGTTTTCTGGCTCAGGCCAGCAAGCTCCAGCCCTTTAAGCTCCACAAACATAAACTTCTCGCGGAAGCTGAAATACTCCAGCAACAGCTGGTAGCCACTGAACGCTGAATCCCCTTTCGGCCACAGCCGGTCAGTGTCATCAAAGCCCATGGGTTTACACCAGCCCTCAAAGCGGACCCGCCCGGTGCGGGTCTCACTGTGGCGGATATACATCGCCTGCACCCGACGTGTCAGCGCCAGATGCAGGGCCGAAGCCACCGGGCTGTCAGCATCAAGGTAAATAGCCACCTTATCAATCCCGGCTTTCGCCCAGTCCACTTTATCCGGGCATTCGAAACGCAGACGAATAGCGGCCCGGCCATCGGGCTCAGTTTGCAGGCGGGCCTCACTCAGATGCAGCGGCTGCAGCGGTACGTCACGGGTGGTGCGATACTGGCAGACCGTGTTATCGGGGCCGACCGGGCGCGACAGGACGGAAAAGCCGTTTTCGAGTACTTCCATTTTGCGAAGCTGACGCCAGTCCGGCGTGAACGCCACTACCGACAGCGACGGGATGGTGCGCATGTAATGCGGCCAGAGCAGGCTCACCAGCCCTTCGGTCAGCTCCGGCAGGTCATCATCGAGCTTTTCACGCAGGCGGCCCATCAGAAAGGCGAAGCCCTCGAACAGACGCTCCACATACGGGTCACGGGCCCCGGTTTTATCCAGGTTAAGCATGGCCGCGCGGTCGGGGTGAGCGCGAGCAAACTCTTTACCAGCTTCGCGCAGATAGCGCATTTCGGCTTCATAGTAGCGCAGGGTTAAATCATCCATGGACGAACATCCTGAGTGTAGAAATCATCAAAAAGAAAGGAGGCAGCATCAGAACAATGACCAGCAAATGCCGAACCTACACACACAGCACCATCGCACGTGCCGGGTCGAGGGCAATCAGCGTGGCCAGCAGGCTGTCCATTTCAGGCGCAAAACGGGCTTTGTCGCTCTCGCTGCGCCCGGCTTTCAGGCGCAACAGCCGGAGACGGCTGGCCTGCACATCAAACAGCAGCCCTGGCTCCCACTCACTGAGGGTCAGCTGTGGGGCGCTCCCGGTAAGTTCACCGAGCAGGTGCAGTGCGAGCTCATTGCGCCCGTACTGCTCTGCCACCCGGGCCATGAGTAAACGGAGTAACCAGCGGCTTCGGGGTGAGGCCATATCCGGGCGATTCTGAAGCCAGGCCAGCGCGGCCTCCGGGCCATCGTTGTCACCTTTTTCCATCGCCTCGGCTTCCAGCGCAAATATGTCATCCGTCTGGCCTCCGCTTAGCACCGCAGGCTCACCAGCAAACCCGGACATTTCATTGTTGACCTTTTCGGCTATCCAGTTCAGCGTCACCTCATCGGCCAGGGGCGTGCCATCGTTCCAGGCAAGCGTCTCCAGGCCTGGCAGGCGTTTCAGCAACAGTCTCAGATCGCTGAGTATGTACTCCGCCCAGTGTTCCCACGTCCCACCAGCCCGGCTCAGCCCCTGCCACAGATACCACTGCAAATCGAGCCAGAAGCGGTTGCCACCTTCAGTGAACATCACATCCACCTGCTCCACCAGTTCGGTCCAGCTCTGCTGCAGGTACAGGCGTTTCAGCTGAGCCCGGTAGTCGGCCTTCGGCGGCAGCAGACGCGTCCTGCCGCTCGCATCCAGCGCCGGCAGTTGCGTTACCAGATCCCAGCGGGCGGCCTTCATCATCCGGTGAGCGGCAAGCCAGCCCTGCGGCTGCTCTACCACCCAGCCGGACAACACGCGCAGCTGGCGTACCAGCTCTACTTCTGATTTGACGACAGCAGCCTCCGGCACTGCAGCGCCCGGTGTCGGTGTGCTGTGGGGGCTTTCACCTGGATTATCCTGGCCTGATGAAGCCACCGGCGTATCCAGCCCACCGCTACCGGCAAGGCGGGTTTCCAGGGTCCGCAGCAGGGCGGTAAACGCAGGGCGCTCAACCTCCGGTAAAGATCCCAGCGCGGACTCCAGCAGACACAGCGCTGCGGCCGTTCTGGCGGTATCTTCCCGCGTCACGTCCGGCCATCGCGAGAATGCATCCAGCATTTTTTCACTGTTCAGCCAGTCGAGTGCAGCCAGCCTTGCGGCGCTGCGCTGCGGATGACAGTGCCCCCCGGCCTGGCTGAGCATTGCCGTCAGCAGCAGGATACCGTCAGCCAGACCCGCATCACCATCACGCAGCAGGCGTGCCAGGATATACCAGGTCACCACCCGGATATCCCGCGCACTGCGGGTAAGAATGCTTTCCGCCAGGCGGCACAGCACCCCGGTATCGGTGCCGGAAAACTTATTGATTTCCTCACGCATCAGCTGGAAATCATCTTCATAGGTCGGGTCGTTTCCGGCCCCATGACCGCCCGGGAGTGGTGTCAGCCACGGCGACCACCGGGAGAGGTTTTCCCGGGCCTGTGCGATCAGTGCGGTACGCCGGGCTGCATCCGGAAGACACAGGGTCAGGAGTGTTTCTGCAGTCACCATTTATTCGTCTCCGGCAAGCGTGGATGTGCTGTCAACTGTACCCACGGTAAAAATCGTCTGCGGCAGGCTGAAGCCCTGCAGTTCGAGCAGCGCCAGCGGCCCGTCGCCGAGCTCGCTGCGCATGATAAATTTCAGCGGGCTGCCGTCCGGGGTGATCCACACCAGCTGGGTGCGGCTGCTGTCGAGCGGGGTGATCTGTGCCTTGTCGAGCAGTCGAATAAAGCCCCAGTTGCCCTGGTTGCTGGCATAGAGACGCATTTCAGAGCTGGTTGAGCGCCAGCTCAGGTCGGCTCCCGGATAATACGTATTGCCCGGCCAGGTGAAGCTCTGCCAGCTTTCCATCTGGTTGAAGTAATCCAGTTTCTGTCCATCAAGCGTCAGCTGGGTACGGGCCACATCGCGTGATGGCCGGGCCATCAGCTCGAAATGTACCCCGGCATCGCCCTGAGCAAAGACGATATCCGAGATATCGGCAATCTTATTAATGGCGACAAGAAACGCGGGGCTGATATGCATTCCCTGGCTGGCGGCCTGATCCACCACCCAGTGACTGCCCTCCTGATGCAGCATGCCGCCGAGGTTAGTTTTGATGAACGCCGCAATGCGCCCGGAGTCGCGCCGCAGGAACTGGGCCAGTAACGGCAGGGAGGCATCGCTGCCGGTGGCCTTGAACGGATAGCGTCCGGCAAAGGCGGTGTTCCACTGCGAAACAATGGTGCTCTGCCAGCGGGCATTAAGGCTGCCTGCGGCCGGGGCCAGCACCTGACGCCAGGCCAGGTCAAGCGGCTGCACAAACAGCGCCTGCCCGAATCCGTTCCACTCCTGCCCGAGACTTGCCGCCACCAGAGAACCATAATCACGGGTGTCGGTCAGGTCGATGGCTTTTCCCTGGAAGACGGTCTGAGCCAGCATCTGCGCCATCGCCTGGGGATCGGGAGCGCTGGTTACCTGCTGGAGTTTGAGTCGCACCTGGGTTACACGGGCAAGCCAGGACTGGAAACTGAGGTTGCCGTTCGAGCCGGTACCGTCCTTACCAGCCATCAGGCTCGTGAGCGGGCCAAACACGCCGTCGAGCGGCCCTTTTGGACCCTGCGCCTGATCAATAAACTGCTTAGCGCTCTTCTTACGCCCGACCAGTTTTTTCGCCGAGTCCACCAGAGAGTCTGCAAGTCGCTCTCCTTTAGTTCCGGTCTGTCCCTGCCAGGCAAGAGTATTCATCAGCGCCACCAGCGGTGACTGACGAACATCCGCCAGCAGATTCAGCTGGGCAATGGCTTCGGAGAGCGAGGCCGCTTCGTGCCACTGAATGCTGTTGGCCATATTGAGCCAGGCGTTGCCAAAATCAGTAAAATAACGCTCCGTCAGGCGCTGTTTCAGCATCTCCGGTGAGACATCACCGCCTGGCTGATGGGTTTTGTCGGTGAGTACCCAGTCGATTTCATCACGGCGGGCCTTCACTACCTCATCAATCGCATCTTCAACCTGCTCTTCCCATGCCTGGTGGGTGAACATCCCTGGCACCACTTCCTCAGAGGAGAACAGGGACGAAGCATCCGTATCGCCGGTTATGTCCGCGAGGGTTAAATCCGGCCAGTTACGGGCAATACGCCCGAGCATCTCCTGATACAGGCCGCTTTCCGCGTTACGCTGACCAATCTGCCTGAGCAGAATCTGGCGTACCGTGCTCACTATTTCGTGGTCAGGGGTGATTTTCCACTCCGGGTGTGCCGGCAAGTTCTGCGCCCAGAAGCCGAGCAGCTTCGGGGCCTGGGTCTGCCATACGCTGTCCGGCACGCTGCTGCGGTGCGGCCAGGTTTTCAGCATATTATCGGCAAGCCAGTTTGCATCCGCTTTATCGGGACGGGCCAGCATCAGGTAACCTTTAAGCAGGCTGTACGTCTTCCGGGTGGCAGACGTACGTGCGCTGCTTGCCGGAGGCAACTGAACAAAGGCGCTGAGCTGGCGGTGAAGTTCATCTGCCAGCGCATCGCGCATCAGTTGCTGGCTGTTACGGGCGTATAAAGGCCAGAGCAACTTCAGTGTATCCCTGTCCTGGTTCAGGCCAAAGCGGGTGTACCACGGCGCACCGTGTACTTCACGGTTCTGCAGGCGGGCAATGGTCTGCTGCAAGGCCAGCTGGTTACGCAGGCGATCCGGCAAAGGCTGCCGGGTATCGGCCGCCACCCGTGCCGTATCCTGAGCGAGCCAGATTTGAGTGCGGTTGACGGACAGCGACAGCAACGTGCCTGCCCCCCAGAGAAGAACCAGCCCCAGCACCACCAGACGCAGCACCTTTTGCCAGTGGAAGCCGATTTTACGGGCATGCACCTGCAGGCTGTCATTTTCAAGTGCCTGCCAGACCGGTGGCGACAGGCGCGCATGTGGCACCGTTTCGGTTCCCGGCAATGCCGGGCTGAGCATCACTCCGCGCAGTCGGTAAGGGGCTGGCCCCGACATCAGCGTAGTCAGCAGCGGCACCAGGTCGCGTCGCAGCGTGCCGCGCAGGGCTTTTGACAGGTTCAACAGCCAGTGATGTTGTGAATTCTCCAGCAGTGCCGCCACACCGGGAGTTTGCAGCTCCGACGAGAGCGTGGCCAGTGCCGAGCGGGCCTCTTCCGTTGTCGCCCCCGGGCCGAACAGGACGCCTGTCGGCGGCACTCCCTCCCCGTCACGGAACCAGGTGCCTTCCCGGACAAGCCACAACCAGACCGGCAGCTGCCAGCCCAGCAACGTATCGGCCTTCTGCCGCACACGTACCAGGATATCCTGCCTCGCCGTATCCGGCAGTGTAGCCGCATTCATCACCTGCACCACGCCATCCAGCGGTCGCTGTGGGCGCACGTCTTTCAGGACGGACAGAAATTCATCATCAGGCACGCTTTCCGGCAGGCCGCCGTGAATAAGCACAATCCCGTCGCTCTCCTGCCAGTGGTCACGTTTAAGGCCCGGCACCACTTTTTCGATATCGCTTTCACTGCCCTGCACCAGTAACAAACGGACTTTGGCTTTCCAGCGGCGGCTGTAACGCAGACGCAGGTGATCGACCAGCACCTCAGCCACAAACCGGGAGGTGTCTGCGTCGGTATGCTTTGCTTCAGGCTGGGATGCAGCAGCCTGCTGTCCGGAGGTGATCACATCCAGCTTTCCCTGCTTTTCACCGTTCTTCATAAATACGGTTTCAAGTACCCAACCGATAATCAGCGCCGCCAGCATCAGCAGCAGGCTGATGATCACTATGCCGGTCGTGCTGAACGGGCCTGTGTTGAAGGTGTCCTTAACCCACTCAGGATAAAACCAGAGTGCGCCGCCAATAAGGCAGACAGATAATGCGCCCAGGAGCAGCGCAAGCAGAAAGGTGGATAATATTTTCATAACGGAGGAGAGCAATCCCTTGAAAGTTATTCTGGTGTGACAATACAGAGTTGTCGGTTGTCTTCAGCCAGTTCCGTGACAATAAGCTGCGCTTGACTGTCGCTCAGGCACTGGCGGGTTGCCAGCTGTAACGCCTGCCAGGGAGCAGCAACACCCGCAAACCCGGCAACCGTATCAATATGCTTAATTTTCTCTGCGTTAAGCCCCGGGGCATGTGCCTCCCGGGCCTTGCTGAAAATGTCGCCGGAGACCATCTGACCACCACTGGTCCATGCCTGCTGCAGTGCCGTTTTTTCCAGTCCGGACCACATCATGATGCGCTCAAATGCCCGGCCGATATTGCCATCACGGCAAATCTGCGGCCGGTGAACCCTGACCGATACATCCGGGATATTCTTCAGACGACAGTTGGTCAGCAGTAGCACGGAAATGGCTTCACCACTGTCCTCTGGCGGGTGTTCGTAAAGCTGAGCGCTGACCACCAGTAACGCAGCAGCGCGGTCATAGTGGCAGTCCAGCCAGTAGTCGAGGAGTTCCAGCCCCGTCAGATCGCGGATACGCACCAGCGGATGGGGCACGCTTTTTTGCAGGAAAGACGGCAATGTCAAAAACTGTTCACCGGTATCCACCGCCAGATAGCAGGCCAGAGACGGCGGTAGCAACGCCACCAGATTCTGAACGTGGGCTGTTATTCCCGGGAGATAATGCGCTTCCCGGTCAGCCATTTCTCCGGTTACCGCCAGCGCCCGGTGACGAACCGGGTTGCCACCATTGACAGGTTCACAGGGCATCATCAGGGGCTTTTTGGCTAACACGGCCTTATGCGTCGTCGGACTGTCGGGCCCCAACCCGTTAATCAGGACTTCGCCGATAAGCCAGGCAAAACGCTGCCCGCGCGCAATGTCTGCCTGGAACCGGGCAGCAGTCGTGGCATTTTTTTTCTCACTCCGCCTGCACAGCAACACATAGCCCAAATAACGCCCGACAATCAGCAGGCCCCACAACACAACAGGCAGTCCTGTTGCCAGCCCCCAGAACGCTGCACCTGAATGCTCGCCCTTCCAGTACAGGAATGTGGCCGCAGCCCCGGCCAGCAGCATTACAATGCCCAGGAGCAGCCAGCGTTTAAAATTCGGGAGAGGTGGCAATTTCTCCCGTGCGGGGATGCGCTCAAGTTCAACCGGCACGTTTACCCCACCAGAGCATCAGGCAGCGAGCTGATAAGCGTGCAGCCGCAGCCACACTTGTGACCGTGGAACGCCACAGGAACACCCCGATCGCGGTAATTTGGGTTACCTTCGACGATAGTGGTATCTCCATGCACAGGGCAGGAAACGCGATCACCTATACGGGCCACACCGATATCACCAAAAAACATGGTTGTTGAGCAGGACAACACTGCTCCTCCATGGGTAGTTTTGTCACCGAGGCGGATTATTCCTTTCATATTCATCCTTTAGTTAATAATTGCTGTTTCTAGGTTATTTCTAATTAATATTGCGAGTCAGTCTCAACCATGAGACTAGTTCCCTCGGGAACTTGTTTGAATGAATATTTTTGTGTTTCGCTTTCCATTTCAACAGTAATTTTAAGATTCCCACCCCCACTCCATTTATAATCCACCACTCCGGAATCAATCTTACTTGTTACGTTTTTAGTTGGCAAATCAGGTCGCAAGTATGTGTTAGCTGATTTATCAATTTCTTTGAGCTTATTATATGCGTCATTTATATTCATACTTGGGAACGAGCACGACGCTTTAGATGATCCATCAAATTCTTGACCTGCCTTGTCGTCATGGCAATAATTCGACCAGTTATTATGTTCAACACGCCCTGCATTTTCACTTAAGTCTTTACTTTGCCGTTTAAAAAACAAAACATAGTTTTGTTTGGTAACTGTCAGATAGTTATCGACTTTGAGCATCTCACTATAAGGTGGCGGACACTCCTTACCCGGATAAAGCGAAGTTAAAAGGTAAATATCATTAGGCAATGGGATATTGCTACTTTTATACACCTGCTTATACATATTGACGGTGTTTTTTGACAAGTAATATGAAAGAGGTGTCTTTTTCACTTCGACATAATCAGTGAGGCATACTTTTTTGCTTTCAAGGAAATCATTTTCAACAGCCAATTTTTTACCATCTTCTTTAATGGTAACCTTCTCAAACTCCTCGGTGAGATGCGCTATAGCGCTTGAGTCATGGTGTCCAAAAACATCAATATTTGAAACTTTGTCATATACCCAAGTGGAATTATTCAAAGCATCCTGCGCGTATGATATTTTAAAAACAAACAAAATAATGAACAAAGCTAATATTAAAAAATGATTATTCATTTTAATTCCTTGTTTTGAATCAGTGTGAAGAATCATAAATGCCTTGTAAAAATAAAGAACGCTCTTTTTGTCGTCTTTTAACAAGACCAGAAACGCCACCGTTAGTTATATCTGAAAACTCATCAACTGCTCCCGCATAACTCGAGGCTGTTATCCTTATTTCCGGGCTCCGGGGTACAAGTGGATTTAACCAGCACAAACGTACTGGAATATCGCCCCATACAGGGTAAAAGAAATTTTTGTTCTATCCACTGTCTGTTCTAAATCTAAAATTGAAGTATCATTTTCATAGATCTTCACGTTTGCATTTGAATAGAGAAATCGCTTCCACATACAGCCATATTAATCTTTGGAAACAGTAATAAAATATTTCTACTTTTTATTGAATTCAATTACTGTAGGGACTGACATATTGGCTTTAATAAAAGGTGTTTTATCTTTTATTGTATAAATCAACTTGTTGTTTTTAATTTTCGCACTTGCAGTTCCTTCACCATAAAAAGTGCTTTCAAATTTAATATTTGCAATCCCACCTTTCACATCACCATGGATATGGTCATCATCATCTTTTTCAGCACAATCTATACGATTACCATTATTTGTAATAAAACAATACTTACCTGTTACATGTTTACCTGTCTGAACAAGACTTATAGTAAATGAATTTGATTTACCAATTTTTTCCCAATGGCCTGTCATACAAGCCATTGAACTTGATGTGGCAAAGAGTACAGCCAGCAATATCTTTTTCATACATTCACCTTTAGGCAATCATCATTTGAAGGGCCATATTGAACGGCTATTGACCATACAACATCATGTAAAAACATAGTTGTTGAACAGGACAGTACTTCACCACCATGGATAGCTTTATCACCAAGCCGGATTATTCCTTGAATATATGTTCTTTATACCATTTAAAATCAATAAGATTCGAATATTGCTTTTGAAACTTCATTACCATTTTCAGAATATCCTTTCTCACTTGTATAATCAAAATACATATCATTGATTTTAATCAGTTTGCCTTTATTGAATGAATAAACAACCTTATTATACTTCTCGCAACAATCATCCTTTGATTCAAACACTATATTTTTAGTGAGTGGTTTGTATGTTAATGTTCCATTTACACCACTTAACTCCTTCTGTTCCACAAAGCCTTGATCAGTTGAAATATATACACTTTGGCTTCCATTATTTGGTCGATGGTCAGTCCGAACAATTACATCATAAAAACCATCGCCATTAATATCTATAAAATCGACAGTCGGAGTATCAATTGAATCCAATAATAATATATTTTCAAAATTTCCTTCAAACGTTATCTTTAACTCGTAATCGCCATGCTCAGAATCAGATATTTTTACATTATCCAGCTGGCCATCTTTAAAGGTATCATGCTTTAACAGAGTTACAGGGAGACATTTTTTCTCACACCACTGACCTTGATATCCATCCATTGTAGGTTTAAGAGTCATCACAGCAGTACTACCGCCTACATTTTCATTCAATACAACCGAATCTGTCGAGAATGCTCCGTTTAAAAAAATATTTCTTTTGAATTTTTTATATATATAAACGCCAAAAATCACCCCGTCAGAAACGGTAAGACTCATTGTGATATTGCTTTTTCCTATCGTGCCACTATATAAGGAGGTTATAGTATACTCAGCATTCACCTCCTCGGAAGCATTGCAAAAAAATGGAAACACACAAAAAGACAGTAGTAGTATTTTACCCACTATAATCACTCCAGACCAAATGCTTTTTTAGCTATTAATGGTTTTGCCATCCGATCATCCAAAACTCGAGGCTGTTATCCTTCTTTCCGGGATCCGGGGTACAGGTGGATTTAACCAGCACAAACGTACCGGAATACTGCAGCGGGTTATTAATGTATTAACCGGTCAGATAGTCCCGGTTAATACGCCAGGCCACCACCTCACCGCCCGCCATAAACTGAAGCGGCACCGCAGAATCTGCCGTCTCGTTTGTCAGCACAGAGCCAGGGGCGCTCTTACGGGTAATGTGGATCCCCCCGTGCCACATATTATTCGTTCCGGCCAGCCAGGAGCCGTGTGGCTCCTGACAGAGCGGCTGCATCATTTCATCCAGGGTGGCGTATTGTTCACCATTCGCTTTGCGGGCAGGAAAACAAATTTTCATTACGGTTATCCTTAACGTGAAGAAGGAATCACCCTATCGAAGCATTTTCCAGCATTTTGAAGGGATACAATAACTTTTTATCGATGTCTTTTTTCATTTTCGATTTATCTACAAACGCAGGCCAGTTATACGATGTTGTGATCAGTTCCCATGAATAGAACTCAGAGCCATTATCAATAATTGATATATCCAAAATACTCCAACTCTCATCATAGCAATGTAATTTTTTGGCATAATCAGAATCAGAAAAACATGCTTTTATCCGTTCCCTGCTATAAAATGGTATTTTAGAAAATACAGTCTTGTATGTTCCATCCTCATTTAGCATGATAAAATCAGCAAGGTCCATCTCCTTACCCCCTCCCGAGTAAGAAGTAGACCATTTCTGAACCAGCGCAACTGCATTTTTAGTTTCACTCAATGGGTATAAGGCGGGAAAAATATTAATACCGCTATCTGATAAATCTTCCCCATCATCATCAAGACTATCTTTCATAGTATAGTCACTAAAATCCCACACTTGAGATACTGAATACCCTGCGCCACTTTTGATTCTCACCAGAATCCGTGATGATGTAACTATGAAAATCTCATCTGGGTTATTTTTCTTCTTCCATATTTTATCATGATTATTTTTACCACAATATTTTTTGACATAATTGCAAATAGCAGAATACTCTGCGCTCTCACTTTTAACCCCGACAAACGGAACAGGTTTTATATCAGATGCTAAAATATAGGAGGTAAAAAATATAGATATTGCTAGTATGATTTTTTTCATAATGACTAAATCTCGAATAATTGAATGAAACTAGCGCAATGCATCAAGTTTTTCATTAATAGCATTAACTTTTCGCATATCATTTTTATTCTGATATAAGGTCAATGCCCTTTGATAGGCTTTAAGTGCTTCTGATTTATTTTTATCAGTCCCAACAAGTCTAACCTGAAGAGGATCATGATAACGCCCCCAACTGTAAGCATATACTCGATAGTTATATATTTCACTATCTTCAAACAAAAATACACTATCTATCATCTTTGATGATAAATGTTCTGCGTTTAAAACACCGACAGCATTTTTGAAATATTTAAGCCGTTCTATGTATCCGTTAAACCCACCGTTAATCAATGCAGTAACCATATTAAAATCATCAAGCTTCGCATACTTTGATATTTTTTTATTTATACAATAAAACCAAAACGCTGATTTGACACAATGTGGATACTCTGCCACTTTATTTCTAGCCGCATCGTTAGATATAAAATCCTCCCCAACATACTCACCATATCGCACATATACATCTTGCCATGTAAGTTGGATTAAACCACGTCCAAACCATGGGGCATAATTTTTATACGCACCTCCAATTTCTTTTGTTAACTGCAGCCCGCCACTTTCATGGCAACATTGGGCCAAAAAGTGAGCTTTTTCTCGGCAAGTTGTTATTTGAAATTCTCCAAAACCATCGTTAAATGCTGAAATATACTGCTCTAGTAGTTCTTTTTTAGCTTTTGGAGCTATCAGACACAACTCATCAATTGTTATATTGCGATTACATGCACAAAATGTTTTATCATTTATCGAATCCAAAAACACCACCGGATGCATATGCCAGACAGGCTCACCGCGGCTGAATCCCTCCACCTGGCTCATCCATTCCATATCGTCAAACCACTTTCTGACATAACTGACACACAGCGGATCCAGCTGCGTTAGAAACGCTCTCCAGCGGTGGTGGCTGCTGCCACCAAACCACTCACTGTCGTGCCTGACCACCATTCGCGCCACGATATCCCTGACATCCAGCTCCTCGTAATTCACCGCATGACGCAGCTCATCACCGGAAAGATCGCCACTGTTATTACTGTCCATTTTCTGCAGCAGGGCTTTGTAGTAGTCTGAGACCCGTTTTTCCCGGATACCGCGCTCAGGCCGTACCCACTCCGCTATTCTGGTGAATCCGTCCTTAATCCACCCTCCATGCAGGGACTTCGTCATATCGAATATGGGCCGCTCCTCGAAGGTACTGAACCCCAAATCCATCAGGTCATACTGGCCGATATCTGCGTCGACATCCTCTTCGCTGAGCCAGGCCCCGTCCCCGATATCAAACCAGCGCTTACCGCTGCTGTCGGTGAACGGACGGCATTTGTCCTGCGGCATAATTTTGTGAATATCTTGCTTCACCTGTCCTCGGGTCCGGGTGAAGGTATCGCCGGAACGGCTATAAATAGCGTCTACAATAAGTACTATTATCCTTTCATATATATTCAATTCAATTCAATTCAATTCAATTCAATTCAAAATCGTCGGACCTGATCCAATACGATACTTTTTCCCCAGATGATGCTGTATATTCAATTTGATAAAAAAAACCATTATCGGACATATCAGAAAGATTAAATAAATCACCCTTTACTAAATATTCCTTTGTTTTCGATTGCTCATCAGGTCGTGAATACAAAAAAACTTTCTTAACCAACACAATACCATTCAAAGGTCTCCTGGCTGAGTAATCATCACCTTCTGACATCAACTCCTGAAAACTTCGTATACCGTTTTTATAATAAACCCGCTTTACCTGCTGACAGTCAGCGCAAAAATCAGAAAAAAGTAGAGTCCATGGTTTCCCTGATAAAACCTTATAAACATCATTAATCCATATCCCTTGATCTCGATAGGAACTTACAACATAGTTATTTATAGCTGACACATTGCACAACTTCCCATCTTCACCAGCAACAGGAGGGCTTTCTATTTTATTATTTTGAACATTAAAAATAACTGAGCATTTATTAATATCTCCTTCACTACTAAGAAAAACATATTTTTTATTATTTAATATTTTAACTTCAATGTCTGCATAACCCTTTTCTATAAATATTTTAGAAGAAGCAGGCAACTTCATCCCATCACATATACTGACAGTGCAATCAGATGCATAACTATCTATACTGATACCGATTAAACTTAGCATGAGAAGTATTGTTATTTTTTTACTTGCCATTATTCCAACCCCCATTCTTTTTTAATTGCATCGAAATACTGCTGTCTTTCCGCTAAGCCATTTCGACCACCATTGACAGCAAGAGTAATTAATTCAATATTATTTTTCTCATTATCAATTAAAATATTAATATCTCCTTTAGCACCATACTTTTTGTTAATACCACCATTATTACGCCAAAACCAACAAGATGCTTTAATTGCATAACTCATCACCGATGAAACCGACTCAGAATTAGCAACACAATCCACGACAGAGTAACTGGAGAAACGTCAAACTATGTTAACTGAATCAGTGTCCCATTTTTTATAGCGAGGACCGTCACCGACAACAGCATCTCTATTATCACCTCATCAACCTATCATATCTTATTGATTTACAACACCTAAAAACAATCTTCACTTACTTCTATCAATAGCTCTTTTAGGTATTTTATTGTTGTGAGAAATTTTCATTAACTTAATATATTCTTTGTAGTTTTGCGAAGACTTGGTTACATCTCCTGATGCCCAATATGCATCAGCAATATTAAGATAGGCGACCGCGCGTTTCGGTGTATTCTTCACTACAATATTTAGAACAGTCACTGCATCTACATTTCTACCAGCCTGCTGCAATAAAAATCCGTAATCATTAAAAACATCTGCGTAATAATAATCATTATGAATAGACTGCTGTACATAAGGTTCAATAAGGTCAATAGCAGAAGAAACACCCCTTAAACGAAAAACCTTTAGTGCATTTGTATAATTGAGCTTAATTAAAATATCAAAATAAGATTTATACTTAGCTGTTTTATCACTTACTAAGTCATAATCCCCTACAAAATCAGTCGCCATTGGACATACATCCAGTGGCCTATCTGAAACATAAGTCATTACATTTCCCACTGGTTCAAATGATGCCATTATTTTATTATCGACTGAATAACTCATACCATCAGTTGAAAATGGAATTAACCTGCCTTTAAAATTCACACCTTCATCTTCTAATATATATTTTACTACACAATTAGCTGGAGATGATTCACCTGATTGATCGCTTCCCCCATACAGAGTAGAAGAAATTTTTGTTCTATCCCCTGTCTGTTCTAAACCTAAAATTGAAGTATCATTTTCATAGATCTTCACGTTTGCATTTGTGTTCAACGAAAACAACAGCACCAATATACTAGTAATCACTCTCATCTTTTAATCTCCCTAGTGCCTCTTTTTTCTCACTAATGAAACGACCGCTGACACCATCCTGTACCTTTTTTGAGTTTTTTGACAAATATGTCAGATTACCATCATCATTTTTCCGTCCTCGCCCATCATAGATAGCAGTAATTAATTTGCGATCATATTCCTTAGATTCTGAAACATCACCACCAACAGTTTTTATAGCATTAATAACCATATTATTTAAATGGTCATGTTGAACAGCTGTTGACCATACAACATCATTTAAAGTATGAGAGTGATAGCGTATATCAACATTGGTTTCAGAGAGTGTATGCGCAACCAATTTATCAAATTGCAATCAAAACCTTTCGCAAAGGAATGTCCAGAAAAAAAATAACAGAAAGAATACACATGCCATTTTTCTTAGCATCTACAACCTCTATAAAAAATTGCCATTGCCATCAAAAATTGACGACTTACCTTTATCGCTCAGTAACAACATCGTAACGTGAGGTCTGCGTATTGAGTTTATAATTAACACTCACATCAGGCCCAGTACTGTAACAATTCAATCGAATTTGAGAGCCATCGCTTTCTATATTTTGAAAGATAGATGTCATATACGAACCAAATTCACAACCATTCATCTGCGGGTTGATGACCTGTATTAACTTACCACTTTTCTTATCAATAACATTTACTTTGTTAATTACAATACCATCAGCACTCGCTTCATAAAGACCAATGAAACCATGTTGTTTAGTCTGCCCCCAAAATGGAATATCCAATACCTTAGCACTTCCATTTATAACACCATCACTAACTTGAACCGTCTCCTTTAAATCTACTTTTAAAGCTAACCGTTCATTACGCCACTCACCAAGAAAACCAGTTGAGTTCCGTGTTAGATTGAAAGGGCATTTTGAAACATCAACCCCCTCTCCTTGAACAATATATTTTTCGAAACTTTCATCGCTGACAGCCTCACATAATATAATTGAACTTGATTCGTTTACGCCATATAGAGGAATGAGTGACCTGTGATTATCGTAATAGTAGCTCCCCTCTACATTTACTTCCCCCCCAAAGTCATAAAACTGAAGAGACAAATGCACGGGATATTCCCCGATATAACCTTCATAATTTCTTACGACATATGGCATGTATGCAGCTTGAATTGAAGCACTCAGGAATAGTGTAAATAAACAAAAAGCAACTTTAATTTCAGTCATCGTTCCACCTCGATTTTGAATCAATTAAAACGCATCAGCAAAGACGTTAGTTGATTTGATTTTTTCAAAATGTCCGCGTCGTTTTTCATAGCTAGTTGTATAAAGATTTACTTTTGCCGTGATTTTATCTACTACTGCTCCCGTATCACCCTGATCAGCAAGTTCATAAAGTTTTTCACGGAGCCAGAAGTAAACAGCAGAGCGTACGCAATAGGTCCCTTTCTCAAGCATTGATGGATTGTTTATAAAATCAACATCGGTGCCCCAGTTCTTTTTATAGTAATCGGAAAAACCCTGGTAATTTACTTTTCCTGTAAGATGAATACCACCTCTACCTCGGTATGTACTTCCATCACCTGACGAAACACTTCCATTCCCTAATCTGTTAGCATAAACTCTATCAGCAATAGCAATCTCATTTGCATGTTTCGTGATTTTTCCATTAACTTTCGTATATGAGTATTTCTTTGCTTCTTCAGGATGAGATCTAAAATAGCTAAAATTAGCCTTTAAACCCTCTTCGCTATAATTAAGAACTTCAAATGGACTTGCTGTGCTTCCCATTTCTTCCCTTATCTGTGCGAAAAAATGGCTAACTCTCAAAACAGTATCCAATTTATATTCCGTTGTATGATTGTTAATCTCATCTGCGATCTCCTGAATAAAGGAAAACTTTGCAGGTGATTTTAAACCATTAAAGACTTTATAAAGCATGCTTGAAGTTATATGGATAGTAGATTTATTTCTAACTGAATCCAAAAACACCACCGGATGCATATGCCAGACAGGCTCACCGCTGCTGAACCCCTCCACCTGACTCATCCATTCCATATCGTCAAACCACTTTCTGACGTAACTGACACACAGCGGATCCAGCTGCGTTAAAAACGCTCTCCAGCGGTGATGGCTGCTGCCACCAAACCACTCACTGTCGTGCCTGACCACCATTCGCGCCACGATATCCCTGACATCCAGCTCCTCGTAATTCACCGCATGACGCAGCTCATCACCGGAAAGATCACCACTGTTATCACTGTCCATTTTCCGCAGCAGGGCTTTGTAGTAGTCTGAGACCCGTTTTTCCCGGATACCGCGCTCAGGCCGTACCCACTCCGCTATTCTGGTGAATCCGTCCTTAATCCACCCCCCATGCAGGGACTTCGTCATATCGGATATGGGCAACTCCTCGAAGGTACTGAACCCCAAATCCATCAGGTCGTACTGGCCGATATCGGCATCGACATCCTCTTCGCTGAGCCAGGCCCCGTCCCCGATATCAAACCAGCGCTTACCGCTGCTGTCGGTGAACGGACGGCATTTGTCCTGCGGCATAATTTTGTGAATATCTTGCTTCACCTGTCCTCGGGTCCGGGTGAAGGTATCGCCGGAACGGCTATAAATGGCGCTTTCCGGGTGGATATGAACGTATTTCAGGCCGCTCTTCACCTGTGCCTTATTGCTCAGAAAATCGATCATCCGGCTGTCGGTGCTCAGCACTTCAATATGTGCGAACGCACTTTTCTCCACGCCGCCCGTGCCGTCAGGGGCAATGTCTTCCGCGAGGTAACCCACAGCATCGCCTGCTGCAACCTCGAATGTAGCGGCAGGTCTGGCAACGGTATCAAAAACCCCCTGCGTAACAGCCTGCTGCATCCAGGCCGGCAGGTGCGCCCTCTGTTTACCGGCAGGTGTCATATATTGCGGGTCAAGCGACACCCAGAACGCCACGCCGGTTATTTCGGATTTACCGTTCAGCATCCGGGCAAGCCCGAACGTCTGCGCCCGCCCCTTCAGCCTGAAGGTGATCTCACGCAGCACAATGACCCTGTCGCCCGTTTTCAGCTTATTATTCGCAACCGGAGCCTTATCTCCGTCTTTTTCTTTTCCGGTATATTCACGCTGACTCAGCCTGTCCCCCTTCTCAGTAACCTGATACAGCCGGTGTTCCGGAAAGGCCGACAGCGGAGCAAGCCCGATATACAGCGCGTAAAAATCGAGGCTGTTATCCTTCTTTCCGGGATCCGGGGTGCAGGTGGATTTAACCAGCACAAACGTACCGGAATACTGCAGCGGGTTATTAATGTATTTACCGGTCAGATAGTCCCGGTTAATACGCCAGGCCACCACCTCACCGCCCGCCATAAACTGAAGCGGCACCGCAGTATCTGCCGTCTCGTTTGTCAGCACGGAACCGGGGGCACTCTTACGGGTAATGTGGATCCCCCCGTGCCACATATTATTCGTTCCGGCCAGCCAGGAGCCGTGTGGCTCCTGAAAAAGCCACGTCATTATCTCATCCACCGTCGCGTAATGTTCGCCATTCGCTTTGCGGGCAGGAAAACAGATTTTCATTTCGGTTATCCTTAACGTGAAGGGATATGACGTGTTCTGGAGGGCGTCACACTGGCGCTCGTCTGGCTGAACTGCGGCGGCGTGATATCCATGCTGCCACCGGCCATCGGTGAGCGGTAATGTGCAGACCTGACCAGGTAATCACCCTGGGTTTCTTCCAGAATGCCGCCCTTATCCAGCGTGATACTGGATCCACCGCCGTTGAGTTGCGTCTTGCCAAAAGGTGTCGCGAGCTTGAAATGCTCTTCCTGACACTTATCTTCCAGGCGGAATTTTTAATAAGGTAAGGATTGCATTTCTTTAATCCGTTGCTCATCAATGCGAGAAATACATTTATTGACTAACGTTACGTTGGCTTGGGATCCTGAGTCAGCAAATAGTGACTCCATAGCGCACTGCTGATCTCTATACTTCAACCAATTCCTTTGCACCGACAATAAATTAGATAAGTAGCGATCAGACATATCCTTATCCGTTAAATAATTCTCAGCTATTCGTTTTTTGAATGCGATATATTCATCATTAAGACGTTTTTCAGAGTCACTTTTCAATTCTGCATAGCAAGAATCAATGGATTGAGTTTCACTTTTCGCAGAGCAAGCATCGTCTGCTAATACTGGAATAGATATCAAAAATGACAAGCCAAAAACAAATACTTTAATTACTGACATGTATTGACCTCTTAAGTAATTTGCTTTATGACGCCCATTTTCATAGCTAGAAATTGTTGTATTATTTTCTATATATGAAATCAACTCCTGACGACTATTACTCATCCCAGCCCTCATTGGGCTTTCACCACTAAAACCCTGATATATGAAATCAACAAGTATATCCTGAATTTTTTGCTCTAAACTATCCCATGGCAGAGCACCAGCTATTCCATGAGTTTTAGTTTTATAATTCCCTTTGGCTCTGAGCACATAGGCTGGATATATCAGCCCAAATAGTTTATGTTCTGTGGCGGTGAGCCGCCGAGCATAGTTTTTATCGTGCGTTTTATGGGTTGCTTTCTGCATCAGGCGTCGTTCGTCACGGGGAATTGGTGCTATGATCGGCATCGCTCAGTCCGGTTGGTGATTTGTTTTGATTTGGCGATTGTTCAGATCGCACAATCCGGGCTGAGTTCTATCAAAGTGATCTACTACTCCGCGCAGCTATTTAGCCGCATAAGCACTCATATTATAAAAAACAGAAACGAGTAAAATAAGTCTAAACAAAGAAACCCCCCGAAGTAAGTTTTGTAGTGACTACGTTGGTATTTAAAATTATTTAGCGCATGAATTTATTTCGAACTAAGCTGCGCACCACTATTCATATAATTAACTGCATCCTGAAAATCAATCATATAAACAGCATTATTACTGACACCCAAGAGAGCTATCTTTATTGCACTGAATCTTACCAATTAAATCAGAAAGTTTATCCACACCATCCACTTTACATTTATAAGTATATTCTTTATTGTTTTTTAAATTAGTGACGGTAATCCCTTTAGTGCTATCTCCATCCTCATAGTTACTGAAGATAGTATATTTGAAATTATTTTTAGTAAACACCACATTCATATAATCAGTTTGAAACCTCGAGTAATGATTATATAAAAAATCACTGTAAGATGGAGATGAAAATAAAAATACATTGCCGCTGGCATTTTTCATCTCATATACCAACTGATCGTTATCAGACTGCAAGGATAGTTCACCCTTCGATGTTGAACATGAAAAATAAGTCTCAGCACCCAATGCGAAGGAAGACAAGAATAGCAATCCACTTATTAACAAGATACTATTTATTTTTTTCATAATTACCTCTCATTCTTAAATCGTATCCATTCTGTCTAGGCCCATTAAATCTCAATGCAAAAGCAAGCCAATCTTTATTTCTGATTGCTTTCAAAAGCACAGGATCAGAATTAATAAAATTAACAAAGGCTGCTAATTGATTTTTTTCTGACTTTGAAATCGATCTCACAAACTCCTCTGGTGACGAATAGCCTGCCGCCTTATAATTTGACGCAAGAATTTGAAACTTGCCCCAAGAGGTTGCCATTAGTGCTGAACGCTTATCGAGCTCATACGGTTTCAAAAATTTTAGGTATTGTTCTGAACTTTTACCGCATCCCCTGAATTTTTATTTGAGATATCCAATTAGGAATAAAATCTCCCGTTTGTATATTTATAGGGATTATTTCACCACACATAAAAAGAATGCGAGTTAGAATTATTTTTCATATTATCCATTGGAATCATTTTATATTATCTGATTTTACCCATTTAACCAACGGGTTACCCCTATGGCTAATATAGCCTATTTCCATCCATTTTTTATCTGGTGATAACTGAATGATTTTCACTTTATCTCCAGTAACTAAGTAAGTTTTAGTTATTGAACTTTCATCAGGAGATGAATATAAATATGATTTACTTACACTAATTGATGATGATATCTCTAACTTATTAATGTAATTTAATATACTACGCTGAACTACCGGTCTTACTTCCTCGTTTTCTTTTAATAAAGTCTGGTAATCGTCAACATTTTCGTTACTAACTTTATCACAACGCATCAAGTTACTGGCATCCATTACTTTAAGGGTTGAATATGAATTTTTAATCCGTTTTACAGAAGGTTTCATAGTAAGAAAATCAAAAGTGTCTGCATCACTATCATCAGAACTAGCAAGAATATCTTTACCTTTAGTCCATTGATAACTACAAACTTCACCATCCCAATCACTTACAATGCACCCATTGCGCATATCAATCACACTACAATATGCTTTACTTGCATACTGTTTAGTGCCGTTACCAAAATCAAGAACATCTCCAGCAACACTATTAACAACAAGATAGCTGCCACTAGGTGACACCTTGCTAGAGCCATCTTCTGTATAGTATCGTTCAGCACGACTAAGATCTATTTTCTTACCACCTTGACTAAATATCAATTTACTCCATGCATCCGGATCAATATTATTACCATATTTAGGCTGACTAAAAATAATCGAATTCCCATTTTGAGACTTTACCTCTATATCAGCATAAGCAAAATTACAAACGGCAACAAATATCATAAACACAAATAGAAAATCATTCTTCATAATTTCGCCTTCAATTGATTATATCTTTTAGTAGAGTCAGTCATTCGTCGTGTTAGTCTATATTCATCCAATAATAAACTTTCATTTCTTTCATGCTGAGCCCCCCACATTTTTGGATCAGGATTTATTGATGGATTATGGGAATGAAAATTCTTGATTGCTTTTTTAAAATCCGCTGTGACATTAGCTGGTCTATTAACAGACTCATCTAAAACTAATGCCCGTCCAAAATTACTTTTTGCATAATCTTTAATTTTAAGCCCATTACCCACAGAACCGTTTTCTGCATAATGAAGCCGTTTAACAAAATCAATGAGTTGTAAATCCAGATATTCCGGAAGAGATATTAGCTTAACTAATGCAGCCAGCGGCTTATTGTAAATAATTTTTCTAAATGTTGTTTCACTGCATCCATTTCTAATCAGATATTTAAGCTCCGTTGCAGTTATTTTTTTGCCGCCGGTCAATTCCGTATCACTATAATACACAATAGAAGATGTACCACGCCCCTCTACAGTCCAACCACAATTGACAGCATGGGCAATATATAAATCTGAATGAGCATCTCTGAATGCCGCGATCTGAGCAGATAGCTCCCCTTTTCCTTCTAATCCAGCACCATCTTTTACAGTCTTCTGCATAGCCCCTGCAGTTATAACCTCGCTATCGTACGATTGAATCGCATCCATATTTCCTTCATTTTGAGACATTGCGATAAGAATATCTTTTTCATTCTCAGTGATCTCACCTGATTTCAATAGTTCCTCCCAGCGAGGATATTTATCCAAAGAAATTGTCCCGCTATAGATAGGCCCATAATGAGTACCATATCTTGTTACTTTGAATTTATCAGCATATTTTAATTCACAGTCACATGCAGTATCTTTCAATGCTGACAAAAACACCACCGGATGCATATGCCAGACAGGCTCACCGCTGCTGAATCCCTCCACCTGACTCATCCATTCCATATCGTCAAACCACTTTCTGACGTAACTGACACACAGCGGATCCAGCTGCGTTAAAAACGCTCTCCAGCGGTGGTGGCTGCTGCCTCCGAACCACTCACTGTCGTGCCTGACCACCATTCGCGCCACGATATCCCTGACATCCAGCTCCTCGTAATTCACCGCATGACGCAGCTCATCACCGGAAAGATCGCCACTGTTATCATTGTCCATTTTCCGCAGCAGGGCTTTGTAGTAGTCTGAGACCCGTTTTTCCCGGATACCGCGCTCAGGCCGTACCCACTCCGCTATTCTGGTGAATCCGTCCTTAATCCACCCCCCATGCAGGGACTTCGTCATATCGGATATGGGCAACTCCTCGAAGGTACTGAACCCCAAATCCATCAGGTCGTACTGGCCGATATCGGCATCGACATCCTCTTCGCTGAGCCAGGCCCCGTCCCCGATATCAAACCAGCGCTTACCGCTGCTGTCGGTGAACGGACGGCATTTGTCCTGCGGCATAATTTTGTGAATATCTTGCTTCACCTGTCCTCGGGTCCGGGTGAAGGTATCGCCGGAACGGCTATAAATGGCGCTTTCCGGGTGGATATGAACGTATTTCAGGCCGCTCTTCACCTGTGCCTTATTACTCAGAAAATCGATCATCCGGCTGTCGGTGCTCAGTACTTCAATATGTGCGAACGCACTTTTCTCCACGCCGCCCGTGCCGTCAGGGGCAATGTCTTCCGCGAGGTAACCCACAGCATCGCCAGCTGCAACTTCCATTTTGGTTACCGGTTTAACGACGGTATCAAAAACCCCCTGCGTAACAGCCTGCTGCATCCAGGCCGGCAGGTGCGCCCTCTGTTTACCGGCAGGTGTCATATATTGCGGGTCAAGCGACACCCAGAACGCCACACCGGTTATTTCGGATTTACCGTTCAGCATCCGGGCAAGCCCGAACGTCTGCGCCCGCCCCTTCAGCCTGAAGGTGATCTCACGCAGCACAATAACCCTGTCGCCCGTTTTCAGCTTATTATTCGCAACCGGAGCCTTATCTCCGTCTTTTTCTTTTCCGGTATATTCACGCTGACTCAGCCTGTCCCCCTTCTCAGTAACCTGATACAGCCGGTGTTCCGGAAAGGCCGACAGCGGAGCAAGCCCGATATACAGCGCGTAAAAATCGAGGCTGTTATCCTTCTTTCCGGGATCCGGGGTACAGGTGGATTTAACCAGCACAAACGTACCGGAATACTGCAGCGGGTTATTAATGTATTTACCGGTCAGATAGTCCCGGTTAATACGCCAGGCCACCACCTCACCGCCCGCCATAAACTGAAGCGGCACCGCAGTATCTGCCGTCTCGTTTGTCAGCACAGAGCCAGGAGCACTCTTACGGGTGATGTGGATCCCCCCGTGCCACATATTATTCGTTCCGGCCAGCCAGGAGCCGTGTGGCTCCTGACAGAGCGGCTGCATCATTTCATCCAGGGTGGCGTATTGTTCACCATTCGCTTTGCGGGCAGGAAAACATGTTTTCATTAAGGTTATCCTTAATGTGAATAAAGGGATCTTACCAGGCCGGGATGCGCTTAGGTTTAACCAGAAGATTACCTCACCATAGCATCTGAAATTAATACACTCGGACCTCAAGGCTGATTAGTTAAAAATATTCAAATCCTGACAGGAAATGTATCCATCAATAGATTTATTCTTAGGATTAGTATATTCGACAAAACATCTACTCTCACTAAAGTTTAAGAGAGTTATTTTATCCCCCTTAACCAGATATGACTTCAGTTTCTTCCCAGTCGATGACTGAAAATAAGCCTTTGAGGATTTAACTTCAAATGGAGAATTTCTATCTATGACTACATCTACTTTTGTAGCGACAGCCTTCTCAAAAGTTGATTTGCCATTCAGATTCTTCAAAACTTCAAAATCTATTGATGGTTCTGGAGTAGCCTGAATGACCACCCAAGTATCGCTTTCATATAATTCACAGGCGCTATTATTATTTTCACAAGAAATTATTCTATACTTTCCATTTTCTAAGTCGTATTTACTTTCGTACAATTTATAGACATATCTTTTTTCATTCTGAAACAGGATTATTGGCAAGTATTTAACTTTTCCATTTATAAAGTATAATGTATTGAGTTTATTATTTTTATCTGTGATTTTTTTGATAAATTCGTCACCTCCCCCCCCTGAAACAGATGATTTATTATCAATTTTCTTATCTAGTCCACAAAGACCCTCTTTGGACATAACGCCATTACTGCCACTTTTAAAATCCGCATAAATGGGTAATCCCCCCATTTTTAACGGAGGCGATAAGTAGAATCAGGTCATGCGTTGAATATGCTGCATTGGCGTGAAACCATTCAGTGCCATATTCGGACGCTCGTGATTATAAAACCATTGCCAGCGTGTGGCATAGCCCTGCAATTCGTCCAGTGATGTAAACAGGTGCTGTCCCAGCCAGTCATAACGTACAGTCCGGTTATATCGCTCAATATATGCATTCTGCTGAGGTTTTCCGGGTTGAATAAAACGCAGGGTGATATTCTGCTGAGCAGCCCATGACATCAGTATCTTGCCGGTATATTCTGGCCCATTATCACATCGTATTGCTGCTGGTTTACCTTTCCACTCAATCAGTTGTTCGAGTGTCCTCACCACACGATTTGCGGGAAGAGAAAAATCTACCTCAATGGCCAGCGCTTCACGATTAAAGTCATCGATAACATTCAGCAATCGGACGGAACGACCATCCGACAGTTGATCGTGCATGAAGTCCATCGACCAGCATTCATTGCGGCTTTCAGGCACCGCCAGCGGCTCGGGCTTATCCCGTTTCAGTCGTTTTTTCGGTTTAATTCGCCTGTTCAGCGACAACTCGCAATAAATCCGGTATACCCTTTTGTGATTGAACTTAAAGCCTTTTACGTTACGCAGGTACAAAAAGCACAGACCAAAACCCCAGTTGCGCTGACTGTCGGTGATACGGAGCAGCCAGTCAGCAATAACCGTGTTTTCTTCATTCAGTTGAGGCTGATAGCGATAGCAACTTTCGCTGACAGCAAACAACTGGCAGGCAAAACGTATGCTGACGCTTCGGTGTCTGACCGCGTCCTGTGCCATCTGCTTTCGCTGCGATGGCTTCACCACTTTTTTGCCATAGCCTCCTGAATAATTTCGGCTTTGAGCCGTTCTTCGGCATACATCTTTTTCAGGCGGCGGTTTTCATCTTCCAGCTCTTTTAGTCGGGCCATCATGGATGCGTCCATTCCGCCAAAGCGTGAACGCCACTTGTAGAAGCTGGCATTGCTCATACCATGTTCGCGGCACAGTTCAGCAACTGGCGTTCCGGCCTCAGCCTGCTTGAGGATGGCGATGATCTGGCTGTCGGTAAAGCGTGATTTTTTCATAGAGATCTCCCCGGTTCAGATTACGAGAAAATTCTACTTATGAACACACCGGTTTTTCGGGGGGATTACCAATGCAGTTAATCCTAAAATTAATATCATCCCGTTCAATTACTGAGAATACAGAGTAAGAGTCTAAAGAATTACTATCATGCACTACAGAGGGTTTTCCTCCGAAGTAATCAAAATAATACGATGCATTCCCTTCATCACGCTCGTCAAACTTAAGAAACGATCGACCATCATCTGATTTTATTTGATGTAAACTTTTATCATAAGATAATTTAGAACCCGTTTCAGTGGATGAAAATCCTACACTTACACTGCAAATAAAGAATCCAGAAATAAATGCACTAGTTTTTTTCATATCAAAAACCATTTGTATGATATTACCTTATAATAACTACTCACCTTTTCATTAAGTATTTCATTCCAATCGGTTGTAAAAGATAAGTGACGATCAGCTGAATCTTGCTCTTCTGTTTTCACAAAAAGCAATGGAATTGCTGATTTCGAACACTCGTACTTAACATACCCAATACCCAATACCCAATACCCAATACCCAATCCATCCTGAGATATTTGGATGAATTTGACATTCGTCTTCCCTGCACTAAAACATCCTACAGTTTCACTCGCATGAGCCATGAGCCATGAGCCATGAGCCATGAGCCATGAGCCTGAGTGATATAATAAATACTGAAAAAATTGCAACGAATACTTTTATTAATAAAGCTCTAAAGCTGTAATTTTATCATTTATATAATTGAGTGCATCCTGACACTCAGTTTCTTAAAACCTTCATCTCCAGAAAATTATCCTAATTTATTATTCACAGACAATACTTCCGGAATAGCCATGTGATTTATCACCCACTAACATTAAATATACGAGCTCACATTCAAGACAAATAATTAAAATCAGTTATATTTACTCTTGATGTATTGCTTAATAGATGCTGCATCTTTATATTTAAAATACACTTCATCACCGTTAAACTCACCATCCATACCGTTTAATGCAGGATCCTTTGTGATCACATCATTTAGAGTCAATGAGTCATTAATATATTTATAAGTGTAGACCTGATAAGCATTCCCATTGATAGACTCAGCTTGGTGCAGTTGATGCCAAGAGATTAAAACAACAACGTTTTTTACATTGTGAATTTTCATAAAAAACACAGTATCAATATTGGGAGTATCCCCAGCCACTTCATATTTATCAACTTGAATTTTTTTTGTTCCGGAATCGTAGTATAAACCGATAGGGAAATCAGGATTTGATTCTCTCTGAAAGTAGATTACTTTTTCGCCATCGATTTTAAACGGCCCTTGAACTATCTCACCCTGTCCATATGAAGGCAATGAACAGAATGCAAATAATAAACTACAAAGTATTTTGGAAAACATATATTAGTTCTTATTAATCTTCAGTAATTCTGCGACATTGTTAAACCTAATCCGACGGTCATCATATCCATTATGTCCACTATTTACTTTGAATGTCACATCATAAACACTTAAGTTTTTGGCCGATACATTTAATTCTTTGCTTACCCAAAATGAAAAAGCGGGCTCAACACAATTCAGTTGTATTTTTTGAGATATTCAATCCGTTCATTTGTTTTATCTAAAAGACATTTTTTATATATACTGGAGAATGCAGTCCCTGTTTTGGATTCATAAGTTTCATAATCACAGCTAGCGTCACGCATTTTTACCCATGCCAATTGAGATTTCTTAAGATATATATCGCGTGATTCACTTTGCCCATAAAATTCCGCCCCCTCCTTCTTAAACTCCTGAATTTGCTGTCTATATACAAAATTCAGTTCAGCATCTGCTTTAGAATATGCATCTTTTATTCTCTCAAAATTAACCCGTTCACTTGGAGAGTCAGCTTTTGCAATTGAAGATAATACAGACACAGTGAGTGCTAGCATGATAACTTTCTTCATCATAAATATCCTTTTCGTTCGTTGAATCTTTGAACTGGCACTCCAAATGAAGATTTCCAATAAGGATTGGAAATATTGGCTTTAAAATCGACCTCACCAGCTTTCAGATCTTTCATAAAATACTGCCTTGTTCTTAATGAATTATCCCCGCGAAATGTTAAATCCACGAGAACATCTTGAACTTTTTGGCTGTAGTCCTCAAGATTAACTGAGATTTGATGTCCATCAATAATGGCACCTTTCGCTACAACTCGTTTTGTTACAGTATATAAGTGATCATACACTGCATTAAATAGAAAGTGTTGCTGTTTTCTAGTTAAATACTGTTCTTCTTTAGGAACATGCCTATCAATGCTTTGACAATAAGTCAAAGCAGTCGCACCTTTCAATCCAACACTGCCCAAGATCCATACTTTAAGCGTTGACGGCAAGGGCTTTGTGTTTTTTTCCATTTCATTAAAAAGGCTTTCAATATATGATTTTGTTTGCTGTCCAAAGTCAAGACCACGACCGAATGTTACACCTGAGAGACCTATAACAACACCTTTATTGTTAGGTACATGAGGATGACGCGAAAAGTAAATACTATTTTCGATATCGTTCCCTTCAGCATTAAAGGTAAGCTGCCCTTTCGGTACTGTTAACCATTTTTTATCCATCTCATCGCCATCGGAATCACAAATACTATCCAAAAACACCACCGGATGCATATGCCAGACAGGCTCACCGCTGCTGAATCCCTCCACCTGGCTCATCCATTCCATATCGTCAAACCACTTTCTGACATAACTGACACACAGCGGATCCAGCTGCGTTAAAAACGCTCTCCAGCGGTGATGGCTGCTGCCACCAAACCACTCACTGTCGTGCCTGACCACCATTCGCGCCACGATATCCCTGACATCCAGCTCCTCGTAATTCACCGCATGACGCAGCTCATCACCGGAAAGATCGCCACTGTTATCGCTGTCCATTTTCTGCAGCAGGGCTTTGTAGTAGTCTGAGACCCGTTTTTCCCGGATACCGCGCTCAGGCCGTACCCACTCCGCTATTCTGGCGAATCCGTCCTTAATCCACCCCCCATGCAGGGACTTCGTCATATCGGATATGGGCAACTCCTCAAAGGTACTGAACCCCAAATCCATCAGGTCGTACTGGCCGATATCGGCGTCGACATCCTCTTCGCTGAGCCAGGCCCCGTCCCCGATATCAAACCAGCGCTTACCGCTGCTGTCGGTGAACGGACGGCATTTGTCCTGCGGCATAATTTTGTGAATGTCTTGCTTCACCTGTCCTCGGGTCCGGGTGAAGGTATCGCCGGAACGGCTATAAATGGCGCTTTCCGGGTGGATATGAACGTATTTCAGGCCGCTCTTCACCTGTGCCTTATTACTCAGAAAATCGATCATCCGGCTGTCGGTGCTCAGCACTTCAATATGTGCGAACGCACTTTTCTCCACGCCGCCCGTGCCGTCAGGGGCAATGTCTTCCGCCAGATACCCCACAGCATCGCCTGCTGCAACCTCGAATGTAGCGGCAGGTCTGGCAACGGTATCAAAACCCCCCTGCGTAACAGCCTGCTGCATCCAGGCCGGCAGGTGCGCCCTCTGTTTACCGGCAGGTGTCATATATTGCGGGTCAAGCGACACCCAGAACGCCACGCCGGTTATTTCGGATTTACCGTTCAGCATCCGGGCAAGCCCGAACGTCTGCGCCCGCCCCTTCAGCCTGAAGGTGATCTCACGCAGCACAATAACCCTGTCGCCCGTTTTCAGCTTATTATTCGCAACCGGAGCCTTATCTCCGTCTTTTTCTTTTCCGGTATATTCACGCTGACTCAGCCTGTCCCCCTTCTCAGTAACCTGATACAGCCGGTGTTCCGGAAAGGCCGACAGCGGAGCAAGCCCGATATACAGCGCGTAAAAATCGAGGCTGTTATCCTTCTTTCCGGGATCCGGGGTGCAGGTGGATTTAACCAGCACAAACGTACCGGAATACTGCAGCGGGTTATTAATGTATTTACCGGTCAGATAGTCCCGGTTAATACGCCAGGCCACCACCTCACCGCCCGCCATAAACTGAAGCGGCACCGCAGAATCTGCCGTCTCGTTTGTCAGCACAGAACCGGGGGCACTCTTACGGGTAATGTGGATCCCCCCGTGCCACATATTATTCGTTCCGGCCAGCCAGGAGCCGTGTGGCTCCTGACAGAGCGGCTGCATCATTTCATCCAGGGTGGCGTATTGTTCACCATTCGCTTTGCGGGCAGGAAAACAGATTTTCATTACGGTTATCCTTAACGTGAAGGGATATGGCGTGTTCTGGAGGGCGTCACGCTGGCGCTCGTCTGGCTGAACTGCGGCGGCGTGATATCCATGCTGCCACCGGCCATCGGTGAGCGGTAATGTGCAGACCTGACCAGGTAATCACCCTGGGTTTCTTCCAGAATGCCGCCCTTATCCAGCGTGATACTGGATCCACCGCCGTTGAGCCGCAGTTTAGGCGCACTGATCAGCAGCTCATCCTTGTTACTGCTGATGGTAAACAGCAGCGCCGATGTCATCTCCATTGAGCTCGCCTCTGCACGGACCTCAACATCTCCCTGATTAGCAATCAGCTTTGCCCCGGCCTGGTGGGCAAACAGCCCGACAGACTCACTGGCAGCCAGCGTGATGTTCTTCATTGCCCCCATATCCAGATGCTGACCCGCATTCAGAATAGTGTTCTGCCTGCCGGTCATCTGAAGGTGCTCCCCCGAAGTGAACGCAATACCCTGCGGTGCACTGCCCAGCAGGGCGGCAGACTGAAGATCTCTCAGGCGTTTTTCCAGCAGCCGGTTCTGGCTTTCAAGGTCGCACGTGAGTGCCTGAGCCTGCTGCGCGAGCAGATTGAGCCGCTTCATTTCGGCCGCTGACTGATGCAGGCGCTCAGTCGCCGGCGCCATGTCCAGCGTTTTGCCCTGCGCCGCAGGCTGCGCATCGGCGGTCAGGAACATCCCCCGTCCGGCGCGCAGCACCCCGAACTCATCGGTACGCAGTTCAAATCCGGTACCGCGTGGCTCACGCTCACTGTCCACGATGTGGCCGCCGTTGAGTTGCGTCTTGCCAAAAGGTGTCGCGAGCTTGAAATGCTCTTCCTGACGCTTGTCTTCCAGGCGGAATTTGTTGTCCCCGGCCGTGCGCCAGATATTACGCGTATGGTTATCACGCGTGACGTGGTCAGGGTGTTCAGAATCGTGCCGGGCGTCGGCAATGTATGGCCGGTCAGGATCACCGCCATCAAACATCACCGAGACTTCGGTGCCATCAAGCAGCGGGGAGTGGAAACCGTAAGTATCTCCGGCATAAGGTTTTGCCATACGCAGCCAGAGGTAGGCATATCCCTGCTCAGTGCTGTTGCGGTCAAAATCGAGCCGGACGCGATAGCGCCCCTGGTTGTCGAGATAAGCATAAGTGTCATGCTTCTCATCGCTCTCCACCCGGGCAGGCAGGGAGCCAGCCATCACCGGGCGGTTCAGCAACCCAGGGCGGTAGCAGACCGTTTCGCTGTAAGGAATACCCGTGAACCGCAACTGGAAGCCCTTATCGCGTGCGCCTGAAGTGTAAATACCAGTGATGACGATGCCGTCCTTCAGCGACTCAGGCAGTCCGCGGCCCTGTGGCTCCAGCACTTCACCCGGGGCCAGAACCGGGCTACTCGCACGCCCCGTGACGGTCTGCTGAGCATTGAGGTAGCGCTCATGACGCAGGCGGGCATACCAGGCACCGCTCTCCGGAGTTGCCGCATCCCCCTGGCTCAGGAACGGCTCAGCGTAGTGATACACCTCACCGATGGTGGCCCCACCCTCCTGGCGAACCGTCACTGAACTGTCCTGTGGGGCCAGCGCATCGCGATAGTTATAATCGCGGGTAGCCACACTACCGGTGACCACACGGTCTGTTGGCCGAATATCCCAGGTGCTCTCCTGGCCGCTATCGCTGGCGCGTGACGGCGGAATAATGGGCAGCTTCACGCCGAACTGATACTGCATCTGGCTATCCTGAAAAATCACCACATCCTGTTCAATGCGGCTGTCCATTTCAAAGCGCCAGAAGATGCCCACCTCAGCCAGCAGGCGCTGAACAAAGGCCAGATCTGTCTCACTCCACTGGGTAATGAGCTCGCGGACCGGGTAGGTCTGCGACAGACGAAATTCAAAAGCCGCCCCTTCCAGCCCGTGGGAGCACAGTATCTGCTCTACCACTTCCGGCACGGACTGATTGAGATATACCGCGCAGCGCTCGGTGTGCTGCATCAGGGCGATACGCGGCACGAGTCGCAGGGCATAGGTGATTTCATCCCCCGACACAGAGATCCGACGGAATGTATCCACCACGCCATACACCGTGCGCACCGGCGCAGCTGGCGTACCATCAAACAATGGTGCCTGGAAGGTGAAAGAGGCCGGCTTCAGCATTACCTCATTGCTGGCGATGCTCGCCGCACAGGTGAAGGTGACATCGTAGCACCACGGCTGGCTCAGCCTTTCACTGGCACGAAAGCGCAGGACGTCGAGAAAATGCGGGCATTCATGGACATCCACACGATAACGGGACAGCCCCAGCGCTTCATCGATTTTCTTCTGTGCCAGACTGGTAATACTCTCCATCATTACGCCTCTCCTGTGGTATCCGTGGCATCAAATTCCAGCCCAATCCCCTCTTCATCATTCCAGCCGAGCGTCAGGGAGTGTGGTTTTTGTTTCGCGGCCATATACGTTAAAAGCTGCTGGCTCAGCACGGGGAGGATTTGCTGGCTGAGCAGACTGTCGACGTTACGCGCACCGGTATCCGGCAGCAGGCAGGCAGCCGTCAGGGCGTCATACAGCCCCCTGTCGATATGCGTAGTCAGACCGTAGTGTCGATACAGGCGCTTGCTGACCTGTGACAGCTTCATTTCCACGATGGTACGCATGGCCGCTTCGGCCAGCGGGCGGTAAATCACCGTCTGGAAGCGCGCCAGCAGTGCCGGCTGGAAGTGATCACGCAGAATCGGGCGCAGCAGCTCGTGCAGATCGCCTTCGCTGGCGTCCGGTTGCTCATCAAGCAGCTGCATCAGGTGGTCGCTGCCAAGGTTCGAGGTCATCATAATTACGGTGTTACGGAAGTCGATTTCACGCCCTTCCCCGTCGCGCATAAAGCCGCGATCGAACACCTGATAGAAGAGGTTCATCACGTCGCGGTGCGCTTTTTCCACCTCATCCAGCAGCACCACGCTGTAGGGGCGTTTGCGCACCGCTTCGGTGAGGATCCCCCCCTGGCCGTAACCTACGTAGCCCGGCGGCGATCCTTTCAGTTGGGAAACCGTGTGCGGCTCCTGGTACTCCGACAGGTTGATGGTAATAAGCGATTTTTCGCCGCCGTACATCACGTCCGCCAGCGCCAGCGCGGTTTCGGTTTTCCCCACACCGCTCGGCCCCACCAGCAGGAATACCCCCTGCGGGCCATTTTCTGACGTGAGGCCGGTTTTTGCCGCCCGCAGGCGCTGAGCAATAGCAACAAGCGCCACATCCTGCCCGACCACGCGCTTGCCGATTTCATTTTCCAGCGTCAGCAGTTCGGTCTGCTCGTCTTTCATCAGCGAGGAGAGCGGCACACCGGTCCAGTCGGCAATAACTGTAGCTACAGTGCGCGCATCCACATCCACCGGCAGCAGCTGCATGCTGTTCAGCGCCTGCTGCAGTTGACGGGTCTCCCCCTGGCGGGAGATATCCTGGCGGCTTTCCAGCAGTTGGCCGGTGAATTTCAGTGCTTCGCCATACCGGGTTTCC
This sequence comes from Shimwellia blattae DSM 4481 = NBRC 105725, assembly GCF_000262305.1. Classification (NCBI taxonomy): domain Bacteria; kingdom Pseudomonadati; phylum Pseudomonadota; class Gammaproteobacteria; order Enterobacterales; family Enterobacteriaceae; genus Shimwellia; species Shimwellia blattae. The sequence goes on along the minus strand of NC_017910.1, from coordinate 1,187,639 downwards.
AGCACGTCCAGCTCAACAATAAGGCTGTTCTCCTCCTGCTCAATGGCCGCCAGGCGTTCATCATGGTTCTGATTACCCACGGCGATATCTTCCAGCAATGCCTGCTTTTCCATTTCCAGGGCGGTTATCTGCGCGCGGATGCGGGTTAATGGTTCCGGCACAGTATCAAGGCTCATACGCACTCGGGCGCTGGCGGTATCGAGCAGGTCAACGGCTTTGTCCGGCAGCTGGCGGCCCGTCAGGTAGCGGCGGGAAAGCGTGACGGCGGCGCGCACGGCTCCGTCGGTGATGTGCACGTTGTGGTGCTCCGCATAGCGGGATTTCAGGCCACGCAGCATCAGGCAGGCGGTGTCGTCGTCCGGCTCGTCCACTTTCACCATCTGGAAACGGCGCTCCAGGGCAGCATCGCGCTCGAAATACTGCTTGTATTCGGACCAGGTAGTGGCAGCGATGGTACGCAGTTCACCGCGTGCCAGCGCCGGTTTCAGCAGGTTCGCGGCGTCCGCCCCGCCCGCCTGATTACCGGCACCAATGATGGTGTGGGCTTCGTCGATAAACAGCAGCACCGGCACCGGTGACTGCTGCACAGCGTCAATTACGTTTTTCAGGCGCTGTTCAAATTCGCCTTTCACCCCTGCGCCCGCCTGCAACAGGCCAAGGTCAAGAGTGCGCAGAACAACAGGTTTGAGCGACTCCGGCACGTTACCTTCGGCAATACGCAGCGCGAGCCCTTCCACCAGCGCAGTTTTGCCAACGCCCGGCTCCCCCACCAGGATCGGGTTGTTCTTGCGACGCCGGGAGAGAATATCCACCATCTGGCGGATTTCAGTATCACGGCCAAATACCGGATCGATGTTGCCCGCTTTCGCTTTTGCTGTGATATCAAGGGTGAATTTATCCAGCGCGTTTTGCAGGGCCGGACTAAGCTCCCCCGCGTTGACATCCGCATCGGCAGGGTGCCCGGCAAGCTCTACCTCCCCACCATGGTTCCGGGCCAGTTCCGCTTCCTGCTGCACCTCGGGGCGCTCATCAGACTGCGCATCAAGCAGCGGACGCAGACGCTCCAGCTGGCTCTGGCCCAGTGTCAGCAACATCCACAGCCCATCGCAGCGCACCAGGCTCTGTTTTTCGGCCAGCGCCATCAGCAGGTGAACACTGCGGATCTGCTCTTCACTGTTGAGCGAGGCAATCAGCCAGGCTTCCTGCATCAGTGCCTGAATATTTTCCGAGAGCTGCGGGCGCTGGCGTACCGAGCGCGGCTGTTTATCCAGCCAGCCCAGCAAATCCTGCCACAGCGCGTCCATATCCCATTCGTAGCGGCGTGCCAGTACGGTCAGATCCCCTTCCCCCTGCTCCAGCAGCTTCAGCAGCCAGTGCTCCGGCAGGATTTCCGCATGGGCGCGAGTCTGGCAGAGCGAGGCGGCCCCCTCCATCGCGCGGGCACAATAAGGGTTCAGACGCCGAAGGAGAATTGCCGGGTTTTCCATATTGCTGTTCCTCACTGTTAAGGACCTTTCGGACACGCTACCGCCCATGGCCGTTACCAAGGCCCATAAGGTCTGTTTCCGGATATGATGTTTTTTGCTGAACACCCGCGCGGGCAGGCGCTCAGCAAAACAGCGGAAAGGTCACTCCCTTCCGCTTAAAAACAGGGATTACGCTGAAGAGTTCGTGTTGCAGGGAGGCAGCAAGTTCGCTTACCCCGACGAGCACGGGGTAAGCGAACGTAGCCAGCGCACCTGCAGCGCGAAAGATGACGCGTAATCAGGCGGTGGCGCGTTCGTTCCAGGAATCGGAATGAATAATGTTGCCGTCTTTATAGGTCCAGGTGATTTTTTCGTAACGCAGCTCAATCTGTTCGAGGTGATTGTGCTTCTCGTAGGACGGATCCTTGATGTCGTGCATCACCGGGTTCACTTTCACCACTTTCACGTTTTCGAGCCTGGTGTTGAAATACTCCACTTCCTGGCCCGCATCGTTGATTTTGTACCACCTGAATTCCGCAGACTTCAGGGTCTGGCCGGTGGTCACCGCCTTGTACAGATACGGACTGGAGGAGTCGATTTCCTTGGTAAACAGGAACGGGGTATGAATACGGGTACCGGTCAGCTTGCCGGTGTTGTTGTCGGTCGGGATGTACAGGTTATGCTCCTGCGCCACCACTTCGATGCTGCCGTCACGATCCTGAACGTCGACAGACCCTTTGATGTCCGCGCCGCCGTCGTCTTTCAGCCAGAGATAAACAGGAATTGCCATGGAATTACTCTCCATTGTGTTGTGATGCGCCATCATCCTGCGATGACGCCGGGGTGTGGCCCGGTATCTGACAGGCATCGGCCTGCGGTACCAGACTGATTTCGACACGGCGGTTGAGCGCACGGCCCTCCCGGGTGTCGTTGGTTGCGACAGGACGGCTTGCGCCATAGGCCTGTACCGCAAAACAGGTTTCCGGCACATCGCCGGTGTCACGCATCCAGTCGCGTACCGCTTCGGCACGCTTCAGGGAGAGCGTCTGGTTCAGTTGCGGGTTGCCGGTGTTGTCGGTATGGCCGGACACAACAATCAGCCAGCCCGGCTTCGCTTTGATGCCGACCAGTGACTGCACCAGCATTTTGGTGGAGCCGGTTTTCAGCACAGACTGGCCAGGGTCGAACAGCGATATACTGTCGAGACGGACAATTTTCGATACCGGCTTTGGCTTCGGATTTGATGGAGGCGGTGGAGGCACCCAGGTATCAATGGCCTGCTGCACCGCCAGCCACAGGCGGTTGCCCGGATACAGCCCAAGCCCGTAGCGGTGGGGTTCTCCCTGACGCTGCCAGCGTTCCAGCAACAACGCATCCTGCTGCAGGGCAAACAGGGCCTGCGCTTTCGGGGCATAGTGGTTCATCGGGATGGCCTGCCAGCGCTGAAGGTCGGCGCTGACCTTGCGAATAAGTGACTGGTTATGGCGCACAGACAGGGCAATGGCACCCAGGGTGCATAACAGCAGAACCATCACCACCTGACGCCCGGTTTTTCCACTCTGCAACGGGGTGGTATAAGGGGCCAGCAGAGGAAGTACCGCATCGGCAAAATGCCAGCGCGGTTCATACACCGTGACACGACCGGCTGGGGCAATGGGGGTCTGGCGGAACAATAATTGTGGCCACAGCGCGGCTGTCGAGGTGGCTACCGACCCGAGACGCAGAGTAACAGCAAAGGGTCGTACGGCCGGGCACAGCCTGTCCGCTTTGCCCAGCTCATCCAGCATCACGGAGTGAAGCAGTGATGTCGCCTGGGTCAGGTACGGCTGAATAAAGGCCGTCTGCGAAGACTGCTGCCATTCGCTGAGGATGACGGCAGGCTCATCTTCCGGGCACACAAGAGCCGTATTGCCCCGCACCACTATCCAGGGTGTTTCCGGACCGCTGAATTCGCTATTCAGGATCAGCGGTACGCTATAGCCGGTCAGTTCCCGCAACGGCTTCATCTGCAGGCGCAGCGCTTTCAGGGATGCGCGTAACAACGCCTCATCCTCATGCTGGTCCGGCAGGCAGCGGTACATCACGGCGAGCTGGCCTGCCATCGTTGGGGTGCGGGCCACCAGACGCTCTGCAAAAGGGATAAGCCCGGTCAGTTCCGCTACCCGGAGATACCACCCCTGTGCGGTGCCCCGGCCCGGGCCTCCGGCAAACATGGCATCATCCACATCTCCGCACACCAGCACCACCGGTCCTGTATGGCCTTCAGGCGGGAAGTAACCAGCTTCATCAACCTGCAGTGCTGGCCGTTTTTGACGGTAACGCCGGCAGATAATAGCAGCTGATATCAGCATAACGGGCAGCGTCAGCGCCGATTTGCCTGCAACTGGCCATGTGAGAAATCCCCAGACCAGCCACAACACTGCGATAAGGCACAGCAATACAGGCAGGGCAGCCCGGGCAAGTATTCGTCCACGCATCAGGGCTGCTCCGGCAGTTGCTGGTGCAGCAAGTCCTGCAACCACAGATGACCACCCAGCCACACAGCACCAGTCAGGAGCGCCGCCAGCACAATCCAGAACCAGATGGAACGCAGCAAGTTGTAACGACGTCTCCCGGTCTTCTGCACCACCAGAGAGGTGCCGGTCTCAAGCGGCGGCACGCGCTCATTCAGTGCTGCAATAACCTCATCACGACGGGACTGCCCCATGCCGGACAACCGGTACTGCCCCTGGAAACCGAGTGCCAGCACCCGCTGGTAACAGGCCAGCACGGCAGGCTCAGGCGCGGGGTGTCGCAGTATCTCCGCGATGCGGTCATACAGCGCTTCACCGGCACGCAGTGAGCCAAAGTACACCGTCTGCAACGGAGCTGAACGCCAGGTTCTCTGCCCCTCGTCCAGCGAGGCCATGTTCAGCGCGTCACGGGACGTTTCATCAGTGGAATGGCTTTCTGTGGCGTCTGTTCCCCTGACCTCCACGACTGCATTTTTCGGCTCCGGCCTGCGATTCAGAACGGTTTCATCCAGCAGAGCACACTGGGCGTAGGTAATGTGATCGATACTTTCTGCATCAAACCCGGCCCTGTCCAGCGCCTCGCGCACGCTCTCCACCTGCGCTTTACACGCGGCATAAAGCACCGGGCCATCCGTTACCCGCCCGCCGTGACGCAATTGCGCCACGGTGAGCCAGGTTTCTGCCAACAGGGCATCAATGTCGAAGTCCTTTATCATGAGCGCAGCACCGCAAACAGTTCGAGATCAAGTTCGCCGAGCACGGACGGAACATAGAAGACGCAGACCCCCTGATCCAGCATTTCACGGGCGGCATCACACTCCATATCCAGCACAAAGTACTGGTTCTCCAGACGCACCGGCAGCACAGCAGGCACGCGGTTCAGGGCAATGAGGCCAATACCTTCAACAGCCAGACCGGACACTTCGCCCACACTTGCCGGGGCACCGGCAATACAGACTTCGGCGAAGCGTTCAGCAATCTGCCAGGCTGGCTGGTTTGCCCGAACGGAGAGATAGAAATCGGCTTCATCGCGCAGACGAATATCGTGCAACACCGCCTTCCAGGTTTCGGGCTCCAGGCGATCCATACGGACAGCCACCACGCGTGATGGCAGGCTGGCTTCCAGCAGTTCGCTGATAAGGTCGAAGAGTGGCGGGAAGGTTTTCTCCGGCGCGAGGTGGTCATAACCCGGAATGGCATCCAGATCGTGCTCAAGCGAGAAAGTCAGCATACTGCCGGCAAGACGAGCCAGCTCGCCCCAGACCTGCTCAGGATGCCTGTCAGGGAAACGCGCATACTCAGAGAGCACACGGGCATGCGAATTCAGGGCATTCAGCAGCCAGAAAAGCGAAACATCAGCGACTGCAAAATCAGCCATCCTGTCGTTGCTCTCACGGCGCATGGACATCAGACGCTGACGGCGGGAGCGCAGCTGGCGATTCAGCAGTGCCAGGCGCTCACACAGATGACGACTTGCCGAGAACAGCGCCATCGGCGGGATAAAGTCAGGATCCTGACGCCAGCCCCCCTGCCCGTCCGGCAACAGACGGGCAATGGCGCAGGTATCCCAGGCGCCGTTGTCTTCATGTCCGAAACGGAATGCCAGGTTAAAGCGGGCCACCGCCATCGGCTCTTCTTCCTGACCGAAACAATCGGCGATCGTCTCCCAGGCTTCCCGATAACGCAGCGGGCGCTCAGCCGGGACCGTGTCCGTCTGCACATTCACGATCCCGGCCTGCATCACAGGCAACGCCACATATACCGTCACCGGGGCATTGCTGGCCGAATCCGGTGCCCCGATTTCACGCGGCTCCGGTGGCAGATCGCTGCACCGGGTATCAACCAGCGTGTCATCCGGGAGCCAGAGACGAAGTAACTGCGCCTGGACGCGACCGGAGGCCAGCATCGCTTCATCCAGCTCTACCCGACCAACCCCCCAGGGAAAGACATTTCCACGGGCGGCAATACCGGCCCGGGAAAATGCATCCCATTCAGATTGTTGCTGAAATTGTTGAGGGGCCAGAAGCGCCCCTTCATTCCATAACGGACGATGAATTTTCATCCCTGGTTTCCCCTCGCCTTACGATTTCGCCTTCGGCATCCGGGAAACCAGTGACAGGTTGACGTCCATACCTTCCACCTGGAAGTGCGGGATGGCGTACAGCTTCACGCGGAAGAACCCCGGGTTATCCTCAATGTCTTCCACCACCACTCTGGCATCACGCAGCGGGTGAGAAGCCTGCAGCTCGTCGCCCGGATCGGTCATCTCCGTCACCAGGCTGCGCACCCAGGTGTTAAGCTCCAGCTCCAGCAAACGCCGGTCCTTGGTGGTGCCGATGTTTTCACGCTGAATCATCTTCAGGTAATGGGCGATACGCGACAGCAGGAAGATGTACGGCAGGCGGGCGTTGATGCGGCTGTTCGCCGTCGCATCCGCAGTGTCATACAGCGCCGGTTTCTGGGTGGAGTTTGCCGAGAAGAAGCACGCGTAGTCGCGGTTTTTGTAGTACGACAAAGGGATGAACCCCAGGCTGGCGAATTCAAATTCGCGGGTCTCCGGAATCATCACTTCAGACGGGATCTTCACCTGATTCCCGGTCCCCAGATCGTACAGATGGATGGGCAGATCCTGCACCGCACCACCGGCCTGTGGGCCACGGATCTGGACACACCAGCCGTTGTTAATGAAGCTGCGCACCATGTTGGATGCAAAAGCGAAAGCGGCACTGGTCCAGAGATATTTGTTGTGGTCCGGGCCTTTCACTTCTTCAACGTAGTTAAAACTGCGCACCGGCACGGTGTCCGGACCATACGGCAGGCGGCCCAGTACGCGCGGCATCACCAGGCCGATATAGCGGGCGTCGTCGGTCTCACGGAAGGATTTCCACTTGATGTACTCGGCGCGGTCAAAGTAGTTACCGATATCCTTGATGGCCGCCACATCTTCCATGGAGTCCCGGAAGAAAAACGTCGGGCCTGCGGAGCCGATAAACGGCATATGCGCGGCGGCAGACACTTTCGAAATATTGCGCAGCAGGGCAACATCCTGGGCGGATGCGTCAAATTCATAAGCGGAAATCAGTGCCGCAATCGGCTCGCCGCCCGGGGTGTCGTACTCATCAATATAGGTGTGTTTATACAACCCGCTCTGGACAATTTCCGGGCTGTCTTCGAAGTCCTGGCGCAGATCCTCTTTCGACATATCCAGGAGTTCCACTTTCACGTTCTGGCGAAAATCCGTTTTATCGACCAGCGACTTCACGCCGCGCCACAGGCTCTCCACCGCCTGAAATTCTTCGCTGTGCATTACCGCATCCAGCTGGCGGCTAATCTGGTAGTCCAGCTCCGCGATATGGTGATCAATCAGCGTTTTATCGAGCTTTTCAATTTTTGAGCCCGATTTTTTAAGGCACTCCAGGAACACCTGCATTCCGGCGGTTAACCGCTCATCAGCGGTGGCATCCGACATCGCCTGCGCATCCTGCCAGATATCCAGGGCGCTCAGCTCAGACACCGGGCTGAGATTGATTTTTTCAAACAGGGACGCATAAACCCCGCCCGCGGCAGGGCGCTCAAGTACCACACTCTCGCCGCCAGCGGCATGCTCATTTTTTACAGACATCAGCATCTTCCTTATTAATCCGTTAAATTATCGTGGCCGTTATGGCTGTTTCGGTGCCAGGGCGGAGAGCTCCTCCCGGAGTTCGGCGCTTAATGCCGGGTCGAGCAGGATCTTCTCCAGCTCTTTTCGGAAGGCCTGGTTGTCCAGCAGGTTTGCTTTTAAATCGCGCAGCAAATTGCGCATGGAAAGCATCGCCTTGAGCTGAGGTATTTGCCGGGAGACCTGCTCCGGAGAGAAATCCTTCATGCTCCGGAATATCAGGCTGATATTGTCTTCGCTACCGTCACCGGCCAGCGTATTTTTAACGGTAAGGTTTACTTTTGGAGAATATTCGAAAAGAACTGCATCAATATTATTTTTGTTCAGATTAACTTTTTTACGCTCCGGTAATGGCGCGGACTCCTGACCATTACTGAAGTCGCCTGCAATAAGTAATTTCAGGGGAAGTTCAGTTTTCTTGCTTGCGCCCCCCGTATGCAGGTCAAGTTTTAGATTAATACGTGCTTTGGGCACTTCATTCTGGAAACTCTCAGCCATCTCATCATCCCTCTGTTTATCGCTGTGTACACTTTTCACTCAAGATTCTTTACACACGATAATGGAATAACGATCTGTAAAAAATAATATTTACAGTTCATTGTGTCAAAATAATAAAATTACTAAGAATTTTAAACCAGAATTAATAGCAACCAGACATACCATACTAGTAAAATAAACTGCAGGGGATACAATCAGCAAACATTTATATCGCAGCAGTTAACGTATGCAGAAATTTGTGGGTGAGACGATACAACGTTAATTTAAATAAATATCGAAACACAGAAATCACCGAACCTTTTAAAGGTTAAGGTTACAGGGAGGCAGGAGACAAAAGAAATATTACCAGGTTTATATTTTGATGGCTAAGGGCCGATTGATATAAAGGTGGTAATACCACCACAAATAATAATGGGGCCCGTTTATACCAGGCCCCGCGATAATCAGACTTTCTCAATCATTGCCGGTAGCCCCTGGCGAACGGCAGCCCCGGTCACCCAGTCCAGCCACGGGCCGGGGATCTTGCGGGTAGGATCCGCAAAGCCCAGATCATTAAGGTTAATACCTGCGCCAGCATAGTGCTGACCGGCCACCTGCTCCCCGTCAAGCCACCAGGAGCGGGCGCCGGACTCCTTATGGCCGTAGCCATGCTCGATGGCAATTACCCCCGGCATCACCCCCGCAAGCAGGCTTATCTGCACCTCCAGCTGCCCCCCGGGGGTGCGGATGCGCGCCCTGTCGCCATGTTGCAGGCCAAAGCGCTTGCCATCCTGCGGGTTTATCGCCACCAGCCCTGCCGGTTTCACCCGGTGCAGCCGTTCGGTCACCCCGGTGCTGCTGCTCATCAGGTTAGATTTAAACGAAATCAGTTGCAGCGGCCAGCGGGCGGGCGGGTAGAGCGCCTCCAGCGCCCGGCCATCAGACAGGCGCGCCGGATACCAGGTCGGGCAGCCGCTGTAGCGCTCCCCGGTTAAGGCGTATTTGTAGGCCGCCACCTGCGGGTTCCAGATTTGCAGCGGTTTTACCCACTCCGCCCCCACAAGGCCCGCTTTCCGGCCCGTTTCCGGCGGTGCAAACCGCCCGCCGCGGCTATACAGAAACGCCACCGGCAGCGCCTCTGCGGGTTTCAGCGTAGTGCGGATGGCCGGGAAAATACGCTCAACCCCCGACAGGGCAATATCCTGCTCGTCTGCTGGCGGCAGTGGTTTTTGCCCGGCAAAGGCGATATTGGCCGCCACGCGCAGGTAATAGTCCTCCGCCCGGTGTAGCCCCTGCATCTCGCCCTGGCTGTCGGGTATGGCGTTATCCCCAAAGCCCGGCAGCCCCATCCGTCTGGCCACCGCAATGCAGAATGCCTCCATGGAGACCGGCTCTCCCTGCGCCGTTTTCGCCGTTGCGGCAGAGACCACCGGCCAGCGGGCCGTTGTGGTTTTAGTGGCTACCCCGGCCCAGGGCGTACTGAACCCCCAGCTCTCAAAGTTATGGGTATCCGGCACGATATAGTCCGCAAAGGCGGTGGTCTCATTCATAAAGGCATCGATGGCAATAAAGAGCGGCAGGCGCTGCGGATCCCGCAGCTGTGCATCAATAATGCCGCGCAACCCGGGCACACCATATAGCGGGTTGGTCATATTTGAGATCCACGCCTTCAGCGGGTACGGATACCCCGCCAGCGCCGAGGGCAGAAGCTCGGTCAGTTGCCCGGCAACAAAAGGATACCAGGGCGCTTTTGCCGGCCAGGGGGCCTGGCCCCGGGCCACCTTCTCCTGGTACTCCGGGGAGCGGGCGTAGTCCGCCTTGCTCCGGGCGATGTTCATCCCTCTGGGTGCCACCTTGCCGGGAAACTGTTCGAAGTTATAGCAAGGCCCGTTCACCTCACCATTGAATTTCCCCCCGCCGACAAACACCCCGCCGCTGAGGCTCATATTGCCCAGCAGCACGTTGAGCATCATCACCGACCATGCATTATAAAAGCCGTTCCCGGACATCATGCCACCGTGGGTAATCACCGCCGCTTTGCGGCCATGACTGGTAAACGCCTGCGCCAGCGCGATGATCTGCGCCTGCGGCACACCGCACTGCTGGCTGTACTGCGCTATCGTAAAGCGGCAGGCGGAATCGGCCAGGCACTGAAAACTGCTTTTTACCGTTACAGAGGAGCCGTCGTGCAGGGTTATCTGCCGGGTGACCAGCAGCGCCCCGCGATCGCACTGGCTTACCGGCACCAGCTCCCCCGCCTCGCTGATGACCAGCGGCTCGTCGTTGCCGCTCGCTTCACCGCTCAGCAACGAGGTGGTCAGATGCTGCCCGGCCCGGGGGTGTTGCTCATCCGTAATCACCAGCCAGCAGGCGTTGGTCCAGCTCTTCTCACCGGCGCGCAGCATCGCTTCGCGGCTGGTCATGGACAGATACTCTGCCGTATAGCGGTTGTTTTCGATTATCCAGCGGATCATCGCCATCGCCAGGGCGGAATCGCTGCCCGGCCGGAGCGCCAGCCAGCGTCCGTGACTGTCGGCCTGTACCGTGGTCAGCGGCAGCGCCGGGGCCACCACCACATAGCGGAAGGTGTCACGCAAACGGGCGCTGGCCAGTTGCCGGGCCTGGCGTTTAAACGGGTTACCGGACTGGGCCGGTGATGTCCCCATAAACAGGGCGAACTCCACATTTTCCCAGTCTGGCTTCACGTGGGGGTTTTTATCCAGATCCCCCAGCAGTGCGCCGGAACCGGCCCGGTAAGCCAGCCCGCAGTAAGCGCCGTGTGCGCCAAAATTTTTTGAACCAAAACTGTGCTGGGCAAAGCGCCGCAAAAACCCGTCCCGGCCGTCATCACCCGCATTGGTGACCATCAGCTGGTTGGCCCTCGGGCCATAGTCGGGGTGCCGGGCATCCACCGGCGTAGTCAGATCGCGAATCGCCCTCAGCCCGTCAACATGGCCCTCACCGAACAGATCCCCGCCCTCGACCACTTCGGCAATCAGTTGCTCAAAACTGATGCGCTGCCATTTGCCCTCCCCGCGCTTCCCTGCCCGCTTCATCGGGGTGAGGATGCGCTGCGGGCTGTACAGGCCTTCAGCCAGGGTTGCCCCGCGAGCGCAGGCGGTGGAGCGGGAAGGCATACCGCCTTCACCGCCAAGCCGGGCCATGGCCTGAGCAAAGGGCATGGCGCTGTCGAACGGCGCCTCGTGGGAAAGCGGGTGCCAGGGGTTACCGGCAATGCGCAACACGCGGTTTGCTTTTTTGTCTACCCGCACCCGCAGCCCGCACAGTGTCCAGCAGCCAAAGCACTGGGTCATGGAGATGGCCTGATCGGGGTTCTGCTGCCAGCCGCCCTGTATCCGCCCTTCGGGCTCCAGGGCATTGGCAAAAATTTTATCGCGGGTCACCTTCCCGGAGGTGCCGTTAACCAGCCCGTCCACGGCGCGCTGCGCCACATCGCGATAGCTCAGGCCAAAGGCCGCAAAGCCCCCTACAGCCACCCCTATTTTCAACCACTGACGACGGGATAATTCAGCCATGGCGCACTCTCCTTAAAAACCAGTTAACGCACTCCCCAAGAGTTATCATCAGGGCAAACCACAAACCGAAGGTGCCGACTATCGCCATAGCCCCCTCGTTACCTGCGGGCAGGTGATAGTCATTAATCAGGGCGTTGTATTTCGGGATTGTCTGGCCGCCCATCAGCAGGGACCAGCGCAGGATCCAGCACAGGCCCGCGCTAATCAGCACATTGCCCCATACCAGCACACCCGTGAGCGGGCGGGCACAGGCATACAGCGCAACCCCCAGCGCCAGCACCCATAAAGCGATACTCACCTGCATACAGAGGCGGATCCCCCCCGCCAGATGCCACTGCTGGCGCAGCGCCTCACCGGAGAGCGCATCCCCCCGGTACCAGGCCAGCGCCACTGCCCCCAGCAGGGCAAGCACCACCACCTGCCCTTTTGCCAGCCAGGGGGTATCCCGCAGGGGCAGTTTGAGCATGGCAAGCAGCGCGCCCATAGCACTGAGCAGCATCACCACCGGATACCAGTAACTGAACCAGACCGGCACCGCACGCACGACCGACACCTCCCGCCCGGTATACAGCAGCAGCCCGGCCGCTGTCAGCCCGGTCGCCAGGGCCAGCCAGCGCATCAGCGGTGTGTGGCGCCCGGTAAGCGTGTGCAAGTAGAACAAAAAGAACCACAGCCCCAGCAGCCCCATAAACAGCGGTAACAGCAGTGCGCCCCAGGGCATCCATGACCAGGGGGTAGGCCAGGCGTAAAAATGCCAGAACCGGGCCGTCTGGTGCAGATCCGCTGTCAGGGCCAGCGGCGCGGTAATGCTGCAGGTTAAGGCGATAAATAAACAGGCGCGCTCAACCCTGTTGCTGGCGGTGTGACTCACCAGCCGGGCCACACACGCCAGCAGCGCTGCACAGGCCCCAATCCCGATGAAGAAAAAATACTGCACCGCCCACGGCTGCCAGGTTATCGCCTGGGGGTGTGCCACAACCTCAGAAATGTTCATGGTCTGCCTCCTGCCAGAGTGCGGGCTGAGCACGGCCCTGAAGGGGTGAGAGAAACGCCGCATCCAGCCCGAGGTAAAAAACATGTGGCCGGGTCTGGTTTTCCGGTTTCAGTACGTGGATAGCCTCCCGGTGGGTAGCCAGCAGCGTGCTTATTGTGCTGTGGGGATCTTTCAGATCGCCGATCATTCTCGCCCCCCCGACGCAGGACTCCACACAGGCCGGTAGCAGCCCCGCCTCCAGGCGGTGTACGCAGAAGGTGCACTTGTCTGCCGTCTGGGTGCTGTGGTTAATAAAGCGGGCATCATAGGGGCACGCCTGCACACAGTAGGCGCAGCCCACACAGCGGGTGTTGTCGATAACCACAATGCCGTCCTGGCGCTGGAAGGTTGCCTGTACCGGGCAGACCGGTACACAGGGCGGGTTATCGCAGTGATTACAGAGCCTGGGCAGGAACAGATTGGTCACCTGCGAGTGGTCGTCACTTTCTGTCTGATACTGGCTGACGGTGGTGCGAAATGCCCCCTGGGGCGTCTGGTTTTCGATGGCGCAACTGACCGTACAGGCCTGGCAGCCAATGCAGCGGCGCAGGTCAATCAGCATGGCGTAGCGGTGCTCAGCGCTGCCGCCGTGGCGCTCCGGTCTCAGGGAGATCCCCGCCTGTGCTAACGGCACCAGCGACGCGCCGGCCGCCGCAATACCCAGGTGTTGTAAAAAATGTCGCTTACTGATGTCCATGATCATCTCCACGCAGTACACGGCCTGAGGACGCGATTAGGGATGGCATTACCTAATCAAATGTGATTAGTTACAGTCTAAAAACCCTGCCGGTCCGGGCTCTATTGTGGCTGACCACATAAACAGTACGGGCTTGATCTGGCGCAAAAGAAAATGGACATTTGTCGCATGACCCGCACGGTACACGTTTTTATCCTGCTGCTTCTCTCCGGGCTGATGTTTCCGCTTCAGGCCGCGCAGTGGACCATCGGGATCCTCGGGTTGCGGGGCGATGCGCCCACTCGCCAGTACTGGCAACCGCTGATCACCGCATTAAACCAGCGCATTCCGGGTGCCCGTTTCCGGCTCCTGCCGCTGGGTCTTAACGACATGCGCACCGCCATCAGCACCGGCCAGGTCCAGTTTGTGCTGACCAATCAGGCGCAATTTGTTCAGTTAAACAGCCACTACCATTTACGCTGGCTGGCCTCCCTGCGCTCGGGCCACGGCCCGTCGGCCACCAGTATGGCCACCGGCAGCACCATCCTGGTGCGCCGGGAAAGCAACATTACCAGGGCCGGGGATCTGGCCGGGAAGACCCTGGGGGCAGTGGATCCCCAGGCGTTTGGCGGGTATCTGTTAGGCTATCGCGAGCTGCAAAAGGCCGGTTTACAGGTAGACCACCAGCTGACGGTGCGCTATATGGGGTTCCCGGCGGATGCCCTGCTGTACCTGCTGCGGGAAAACGCCATCCAGGCGGCCATTGTGCCGGTATGTTTACTGGAAAATATGGAAAAAGAGGGGCTTATCGCAAAGAACACCTTTCGCGTATTACTGCAAAAAACCACCTCATTCCCCTGCCAGACCAGTACCGCCCTGTACCCGGACTGGTCTTTCGCCGCCCTGCCCGGCGTGGAAGACAATATGGCAGATGCGGTCACCAAAGCCCTGCTGAACGCCCCGGATACCGACAAATGGCGCTGGGGTGCCCCCACCTCCACCAGCGAAACGGAAGCCCTGCTGCGGGCGCTGAACCGCCATCCGGAGCAGCAGCGTATCGCGCAAACCGTGCTCAACTGGCTGAACCAGCATAAGCCGGTGCCCGGGCTGGTGTTATTGCTGGTGGTGATATTTATCGCCAACTACGCCTGGGTGATGGTGCTGGTAAACCGGCGCGGCAAAGCGCTCCAGCGGGCCAGCCACCAGCTACTTGAGCAGCAGCAAACCCTGGAGCGGGCCCGGCAGATGAGCATCCTCGGGGAGATGGCCTCCGGCTTTGCCCATGAACTGAACCAGCCCCTGTCGGCCATCCGCATGTATGCCCAGGGGGGGCTGAACCTCCTGGCCCGGCCCGATAACCAGGCCCCGTTAGCCGAGGCGCTCAGCAATATTGAGGCCCAGGCCGGGCGCTGCGGCATGATTATCAAAAACCTGCGCGCCTGGGCCACATCGGGCCACCCGGCTCAGGGGGCGGCGCAGGAGCGCGTGCCCTGTGATGTCGCCCAGACCCTGAAGCACGTGCTGGCACTGCTGCAGCTTGATAAGCGGCTCTCCGGCCTGACCATTCATACAGACAATACGCACCCGGCGCAGCTTATGTTGCCGCCGGTGCTGCTGGAGCAGGTGCTGGTCAATGTGATTCTGAACGCAGTACAGGCCGGGGCGACCGCCCTGTGGATCACCACGCAGTGCAGCGCCACCCGGCTGCATATCACGCTCCAGGATAACGCCGGAGGGCTTACAGCAGAGCAGTCCGCCCGCCTTTTTCACCCGTTTCACTCCACCAAAAACAGCGGTATCGGGCTGGGGCTGGTTATCTGCCAGCGCCTGCTGCGCGGTGTCAGCGGTGATATTGCGCTGCACAATCACCCGGCGCCGGATGGCGCAGCAGGGGCCTGTGTTACGCTCACCCTCCCGGTCACTGACAATGATGAGAACCCCGGATGATTCACTTAGTTGATGACGATGACGCGGTCACCCGCTCATGCCGTTTTTTATTAGAAAGCATGGGGTATACCGTGCAGAGCTGGAACCAGAGCGCGCAGTTTCTGCGCGACGCACCGCTGATGACCACCGGCGTTGCCCTGCTGGATATGCGTATGCCGGGCATGGACGGGCACGCGTTGTTCCAGGCCATGCGCGAGGCGGGCAGCACCCTGGCGGTGGTCTTCCTCACCGGGCACGGGGATGTTCCCATGGCGGTAAAAGAGATGCGCCTCGGGGCGGTTGATTTCCTGGAAAAACCCATCGCGGCAGACGCCCTGCAGGCGGCCATTACGGAAGGCTACCGGCGCTCCGCAAGGCTTAACGAGCAGCACGCACTCCGGGTGCGCTTCGCGTCGCTGACATCAAAAGAAAAAGAGATAGCCGCCTGCGTTGTCGCCGGTCTGATGAACAAAGATATCGCCGCGCAGATGAATATTGCGGTGCGCACCGTGGAGGTTCACCGCGCCCGGGTGATGGAAAAAATGGCGGCGAAGAATATTGCCGGGTTTATCGGCATGATGAATCAAATCAGTTAAATCACAACAGCAACAGTGGAGTACCACAACTTCAGGTTTCATTAATCTGCGCCGGTAATAATCAGCTGCTTTCAGATAACGGTGTCAACGCCTTAACCCTTCCGGAGCCCATGCATTTCATGCGACTGTCAATGCCCGTGCTGTTCAGGATGCGTGTCATCCCGTTGATTTTACTACTGGCGGTGGTGTTCGCCACCCTGCTTAACTGGCCTGTCCTGCTGCATTTTTACCAGATCCTGACCGCCCTGGAACATGTTAAAGCTGGTTTTGTTATCTCGATTCCGCTGGTGCTGATTGCGGCGCTGAACGTGGTGTTTATGCCCTTTTCCGTCCGCTATTTGCTTAAACCGTTTTTCGCGGTTCTGCTGATTACCGGCGCTATCGCCAGCTATGCGACCTTGCACTATAAAGTGATGTTTGATCAGTCGATGATCCAGAACATCCTTGAAACCGACTCGCAGGAGGCCACCTCTTACCTGAATGGCACCATCATCCTTTGGGTGGCCCTGACCGGGGTATTACCGGCAGTGCTGCTGTTTATGGTGAAAATCGACTACTGCGCGAAGTGGTATCAGGGGCTTATCTACCGCCTGTTATCCATGCTGGTGTCGCTGGTTTTTATTGGCGGTGTTGCCGCCCTCTATTACCAGGACTACGCCTCTGTGGGGCGCAACAACCCGACACTGAATAAAGAGATAATCCCCACCAACTATATTTACAGTGCCGCCCGGTATCTGCAAAAGACCTACTTTACCGCCAGAATACCGTTTCAGACCCTGGGGGATGATGCCCGGCGAACGGCGGGTAACGGTAAGCCCACCCTGATGTTCCTGGTCATTGGCGAAACGGCCCGCAGCCAGAACTACCAGATGAATGGCTATACCCGGGATACCAATGCCTACACGGTCCGGGAGGGAGATGTTATCTCGTTTGCTGATGTTCACTCCTGCGGCACCGCAACGGCGGTCTCTGTGCCCTGTCTGTTTTCCGGTATGGGGCGCAAACATTACGATGCCGAAAAAGCCGCCAACAGCGAGGGGCTGCTGGATGTGGTCCACAAAACCGGGGTCTCCCTGCTCTGGAAAGAGAACGACGGCGGCTGTAAAGGGGCGTGCAAACGGATCCCCACCATTGAGATAAAACCCACCGCCGGGAATAACATGTGTGATGGCGAAACCTGTTATGACGGCGTCATGCTGGAAAATCTGGACGCGGAAATTACCGCAACACCGGGGGATAAGCTGATGGCGTTTCATTTTATCGGCAGCCACGGGCCAACCTATTATCGCCGCTATCCGCCAGCGTTTCGCCACTACATGCCGGAGTGCGCGCGCAGCGATATTGAAAACTGCACGCAGGAAGAGCTGGTAAATACCTACGACAACACCGTGCGCTATACCGACTATGTGCTGGCGCAAATGATAGACAAGCTCAAAAAATACGCCGACCGCTACAACACGGTGCTGATTTATGTTTCTGACCACGGGGAGTCCCTGGGGGAAAACGGCCTGTATCTGCACGGCACCCCCTATAAACTGGCCCCGGAGCAGCAAACCCATGTGCCGCTACAGGTGTGGATGTCGCCGGGGTTCAGCGCCGCAAAACATCTGGATATGGCCTGCCTGAAAAACGCGGCTGCGCACAATGCCTGGTCCCACGACAATCTGTTTTCATCAGTGCTGGGGTTATGGGATATCGCTACTCAGGTCTATGATCCGCAACTGGATATGTTCCGCCCCTGTCGCGCCGGGTAATCAGCTGCGGGGTGATTTTTTCAGCCGGTGCTCCAGCTGGCGGCGGGTCAGCCCCAGCAGGCGAGCGGCCTGGCTGATATTGCCCTCCGCCCTGACCAGCGCCCGCTGTACTGCGGTATCAACCAGAGTGTTGAGGGAGTGGTTGTCCAGCCACTGCTGGAGCAACGGGGCCGGATCGGCAGAAATCCCCGTGGAGCGCGTGCGGCGCGCCTCCGGGATCATCAGCTCCGCAAGCCCGATGCGCTGCCCCTCTTCGGCCAGCACCACCCCACGCTCAATAATATTTTCCAGCTCACGCACGTTCCCCGGGTAGTGCCAGGACAGCAGGGTGCGCAGCGCTCCGGGTGTGAAACCGGCAATCTGGCGCTGGTGGCGCTCCGTATACTGGCGGAAAAAGTAACGGATCAACAGAGAAATATCCCGGGGCCGCTCCCGCAGTGCGGGGATCACCAGCGGTACCACATTAATACGAAAGAAGAGATCCTCACGAAACCGACCCTCGCGCACGGCCTCCTCCAGCCGGGCATTGGTCGCCGCCAGCAGGCGGATATCGACCGGCAGCCGACGCTCCCCCCCTAAGCGCTGCACCTCCCGCTCCTGCAAAACCCGCAGCAGTTTGTCCTGTGCGCTGGCAGAGAGCGCGCCAATTTCATCCAGCAACAGGGTGCCACCGCTGGCCTGTTCAAAATAGCCCGCGCGGCTGCGGTTTGCGCCGGTAAATGCCCCCTTCTCAACCCCGAACAGTTCAGACTCGATAAGATTATCCGGGATAGCCGCGCAGTTTACCGCCACAAACGGCCCCCGGACGCGGGGGCTTAACTGGTGCAATAGCCGGGCAAAGCGCTCTTTACCTACGCCGCTCTCACCGCGCAGCAGCACAGTGACCTCCCGGCTGGCAATTTTCTCCGCCTGGCGGCAGGCGTGCAGAAATGCCGGATCGCGCCCCACCAACCCAGAAAAGGGCACCGCAACAGCCGGAGTAAATACCGGCGCCGGGGTTTGCCACATCTGCGGCGTTTTGCCGATGATCCGGCAGTGGTCGTGGCCCATGGCCCGGCACTCCACTTCCCGGAACTGGATCTCCTGGCCAAAGAACGTGCTGTTAAAACCACAGGC
This sequence comes from Shimwellia blattae DSM 4481 = NBRC 105725, assembly GCF_000262305.1. NCBI lineage: Bacteria > Pseudomonadati > Pseudomonadota > Gammaproteobacteria > Enterobacterales > Enterobacteriaceae > Shimwellia > Shimwellia blattae. The sequence goes on along the minus strand of NC_017910.1, from coordinate 1,168,885 downwards.
GTGGCCGGTTTGCATCCAGCACACCGGCTCCCGGGAGGCGGGCAAATGGGCAGGCCAGGTGCTGGCCTCCAGCGAGTCATGCCAGATCTGCTCGATGTAAAAATGACCGCGCGCCGGATCAATTTCCATGCGTACCGTCTCCGGGTGGGTGATGCCTTCCATTGCGTGAAACAGCGGCCCGGCCTGAAAGGCATCCTGGCGCGATCCCCGCACCTGCCTGGCCCGCCGGGCATCAGTCGCACCGGTGATAAACCCCATATGAGCCAGCAGATAGCGCGCCTGGGGCACCCCGACTGCGTGAATCAGTCGTTTGCGAAAGGCAGCAAATGCCGGAAGCTGCAGCAAAAATGCCCGCTGCTCCCCCAGCCAGATATGCCCTTGCTCCGGTATCAGGCGCAACTGGGTGGCCAGATCCACAGGAAAATCCCCTTCGAGACTCACATGACCTCACATCGTTGTGCATCCATCGGCAATGGATAACAAATATGTTAATCATCAGCAACATTTACTTCACAAGCACCCCGTACTGAAAATTTAATTCATTGTTTTTTAAATAAAAAATAATAATCGCCACTCTGGCACAGCGCTTGCTTAGTCCTGGTGGGCACTCAGACTGCCCACCCTACACATAAAAAGATGGCCATCAGGCCAGGAGAAAATAATGAACAACATGACGACGCAACGTTGCGCGCCCGGCGCACGCTTTGATGCCGATGTAGCGATTGTCGGTGCCGGGCCAACAGGAACCCTGCTGGCTATTCTGCTGGCCCGTCAGGGGCATCAGGTCACCCTTGTTGAGCGCTGGCCTCAGCCTTACAGTCGCCCCAGAGCCGTAACCTTTGATCACGAGATTGCCCGGATCCTCTCCGTCCTCGGGATCGATGCGGATAACGATCCCGCTATCGATCATCATGACGCGCTCTACTACTGGCGCAATGCTGCCGGGGAGGATCTGCAAATTGTTGACTGGCAGAGTACCTCCGCATCCGGCTGGCGGGTGCGCTACTGGTTCTATCAGCCGGATCTGGAAAAGCGGCTGCTCGGGCTCGCAACAGGTATGGAGAACATCCGGCTGATTCGCGGCTGGGAGGCCCATACCCTGCACCAGGATGAGAACGGTATCCTGCTTAGCGGGCAGGCCGCAGCAAACGCCGCCACCGAATCTGTCCGCGCCCGGTATGTGGTGGGGGCCGATGGTGCAAACAGCTTTGTGCGCCAGGCGCTGGATCTGCCCCTGGTCGATCAGGGGTTTTTCTATGACTGGCTGATCCTCGATATGAAGCCGCACCAGCCGCGCCAGATGGATCCGATCCACTGGCAGCTTTGCGATCCCCAAAGACCAACCACTATTGTTCCCGGCGGACCGGGCCGCCTGCGCTGGGAGTTTATGGCCCTGCCTGGTGAATCCCGGGAGGAGTTAGCCCGGGAGGATAACGCCTGGCAACTGCTCCGGCCGTGGAATGTGACTGCGCAGAATGCCACCCTTGAGCGCAGCGCCGTATACCGCTTCCAGGCTTGTCTGGCTGATAACTGGCGGCGCGGGCGGGGCATGATTGCCGGTGATGCCGCCCACCTGATGCCGCCCTTTGCCGGGGAAGGGATGTGCGCCGGGCTGCGTGACGCCGCGGCGCTGAGCTGGCGGCTGGATGCGATACTGCGCGGCGTAATGGACGAGCGCATCCTCGACAGCTATACCAGCGAGCGCCGGGAACACGCTCGCCACTATATTGAGTTCTCCATGTACCTTGGGCGGATTATCTGCATTACCGATCCGCAGCAGGCCACCCTGCGGGACCAGCAAATGCAGGCGGAACTGCGCGCCACGGGCGGCACTCCGCTCCCGACCGATCAGGCCGCACTCGGCCCTGGAGCCTGGTGTAGCGACGCCCCCCACGCTGGCGAAATCGCCCACCAGGGGAGAGTCCGGCGTGATGATCGCGAAGATCGTTTTGATGAGATCGCCGGACGCGGTTGGATGGTTATCGGTTACGGCGTCTGCCCGCGCCAGGCGCTGGCGGAGCATCAGCTAACTGCACTGGCGCGGCTCAACGCGCACTTTGTGGTGCTGGGCCCCCCGGGAAGCGAGTGCGACATTGAAGATAGCGACGGCGTTTACGGTGCCTGGCTTGCCGCCAGCGAGACCCGCTATCTGGTGGTGCGCCCGGATTTTTATGTGGCTACCAGCGCCCGCACAGCCGGGCATTTTCGCCAACAAATAGCGTGCTGGTTAGCACAGCTGCCCTTAACCCACGCCCAGTCCCCCCTTGCCGTAACCCACTGAGTATTGATCCGGAGATCCCAATGACCCCTTTTATCTATACCTCACGCCCGGCCCGAATCCGGTTTGGTGCCGGAAGCCTACAGTTTGTCGCAGAAGAGATGGATGCCCTCGGCTGTCGGCGGGCACTGCTGCTGTCCACGCCTGACCAGCAGGATGACGCACAGCGCCTGGCCCATCAACTTGGTGAGCGCTGTGCGGGGCTCTTCTCCCGGGCCGTAATGCACACCCCGGTTGAGGTGACTGAACAGGCTCTGGCCTGTTTTGAGCAGTACCAGGCTGACTGCGTGATTGCCCTTGGCGGCGGCTCGACTACCGGCCTTGGTAAAGCTATCGCCTGGCGCAACAACACCCCGCAAATTGTGATCCCGACAACCTACGCGGGATCCGAAGTGACCCCGGTACTGGGCCAGACCAGCAATGGTATCAAACACACCCTGAGCGACCCTTCGGTGCTACCTGAGGTGGTAATTTACGATCCAGAGCTCACCTTCAGCCTGCCGGTTTCCGTAAGTATAACCAGTGGCCTGAATGCTATGGCTCATGCGATAGAGGGCCTATATGCCCGGGACCGCAATCCGGTCACCTCGCTAATAGCCGTAGAGGGGATCCGCGCCCTGCACCAGTCTCTGCCGGTGATAGCCCGTGATCCGGCAGACAGTCAGGCACGCAGCCAGGCGCTATACGGGGCCTGGCTGTGCGGTACGGTGCTGGGCAGCGTGGGCATGGCGCTACACCACAAGCTGTGCCACACCCTGGGAGGCAGTTTTAACCTGCCCCATGCCCAGACCCACGCCGTCATGCTGCCTCACACTCTGGCCTGGAACCAGCATGTTGCCGCCCGGGAGCTGCAGCCGCTGGCGGCGTTTTTCGGTGACGATCTGGCCTGCGGGGTGTTTTACTTCGCCGGAAAACTGGGCGCTCCCCAGAGTTTACAGGCGCTGGGCATAGGTAAAGACGATCTGGACCAGGCTGCGGACATTGCCGTCAGCAACCCTTACTGGAACCCGCGCCCGATAGAGCAGACGGCTATCCGCGCACTGCTACAGCGCGCCTGGTCCGGGCACAGCCCGGCATAACACCCGGTGATTCAGGAGAAGATAATGAGCGACTTTTTTAGTGAAGCCCGATCGGCACAGGCAGTTAACGGGCGCATGGCGGAGCCGGTATCCCCTCGCCTGCGCCAGATAATGACCAGCCTGGTAGAGCACCTACACGGGTTTATCCGCGAGGTTGAGCTCAGCGAAGCGGAGTGGCAGCAGGCTATCGACTTTCTGACCCGCACCGGTCAGATATGCTCACCAGAGCGCCAGGAGTTTATTTTGCTCAGCGATACGCTCGGGGTATCGATGCTGGTGGATGCCATTAATCACCGGCGTCCGCCGGGGGCCACTGAAAATACGGTTTTCGGGCCGTTTCATGTGGCGAATGCACCGCTGCGCCAGATGGGGGACACGATCTCTCTGGACGGGAAAGGCGAATCCTGCCTGTTCCGTGGCAGGGTGCTGGATCTGGACGGCCAGCCCATCGCCGGGGCAATGCTGGATGTCTGGTCAGATAATGAGGATGGTTACTATGATGTCCAGCAACCACAATCGCAGCCGCGCTGGAATAACCGGGGCCGGTTTATTACCGGGGCCGATGGCCGCTATACCTTCCGGGGAGTCCGGCCTGTCTCCTACCCGATTCCGGACGACGGCCCGGTAGGCATGATGCTGGCGGCACTGGGGCGCCACCCCTGGCGGCCAGCCCATACCCATTTTATGCTGACCGCGCCGGGCTACCAGCGGATTGTGACTCATACCTTCGTTGCCGGAGACAACTATCTCACCTCAGATGCGGTATTTGGCGTCAAAGCGTCTCTTATTCAGCACTTTGAGCCGAATCCCCGGGGCGATACGTTATGGACTGCAGATTTTGATTTTGTAATGACAACCCAGTCACCATACTGCTGATGAAACCGCAACCGGCCCCCACTCCGGTTGCGGTTTTCTTTATTTATGGTTGTCGCCCCTGCTATTTCCCGGCCAGCCCGGCAACGATCTGTGCTTATTTTCACACTTTGTCATAGTTCACAGGAAAAAAGCCATTCTGGTTGTATGATTATTAAACCAGTCACGTAATATCAGAACAGCAATCAACAGGAGGTTATATGACAAGAAAGATTCTTGTGCCCATTGATGTTTCAGAAACTGAGCTAACACAAAAGGTCATCACCTGGGTGGAAGCGCAGGCGCGTATTGACGATGCCGAAGTGCATTTCCTGACCGTTGTCCCGGTGCTGCCTTACTATATGTCCCTGGGCCAGGGCATGGTGGATATTCCGGATATCCACGAGCTTAAAGAACGGGCTGAGAAGAAACTTGCCGAGATTGCGGCTCAGTTCAGCCTGCCCGATGATCGTAAAATTCTGCACTGTGCGGAGGGGACGCCCCGGGATACCATTCTGGAGACCGCCCGGCTCCTTCCTGCGGATCTGGTGATTATTTCGTCTCACCGGCCGGATATTACCACTTACCTGCTGGGCTCCAACGCGGCGGCCGTTGTCCGCCACGCAGAGTGCCCGGTACTGGTTATCCGCTAACCGTGCCATGCTTATCCGGGCGCAAAAAATTACCGCGCAAGCGGTAATTTGTGCCCGGTTAACGCTCTTCGCCCCCGGCCCAGATCTCTATCCGGTATACCCCTTCGAAACCTGGCGTGCCGCAGCGTAAAAATAACCGGCTGCGTTTTTGCTGCAGCTCCGGGCGGCTCAGAGGCAGGCGACAAATGTCCGCCATCGCCTGCGGGGTCAGCAGCGTAATATCATCCACATAGCGCACACCGGCGAAAAGCGCCGGGTAGTGATCGCTTACTCTCCACAACACCATTTCGCTGGCGACAAACAGCCCCCAGAGCAGCGCCAGCAGACAAGGCGCAAGAACCACGCGGCTAACCGGCATATTCCCCCCGGCAATACAGGTCAGTACGTTCCAGTGTGCTGTGTTAAATACCGCCACGGGGCGGTAATTGCAACGCGGCCCCCCGGCAGGTGGCAGGGATTAATCCGGCAGGTCTGCGCCCGGGCCAGAACAATCGCTACCCCGGTGGGGGCCGGGGCAAAATATTGCCGGGTAAAACGAACAAAATAAAACCAGATAGCCACTATTTACCGGCGAAACATTTTTTGCGCCACACGCCCGGAGGGTGTGTTGGTTCCATGAGGTGCGCCTGGTGTGCTACATTGTCGAAAATTCGGAGAACGGAACAACCGGTGATTAGCAGCACCGGGGGCGCCGCCTGCAAAACGGTGCGTAACTGACGCTATGTGGTACTGAAAAATCAAAAGATCGGGTTACTTTATGAAGAAGTTGTTTGTTTTTGCGCTTATCAACGTGCTTATTTCAGCACTGATCTCTATCAGGTACTTTCTGGTCCCGGGTTTATCTGTTACCCCGGCCGTGACATTATATTCCGCCCTGGCACTGCCCGGTCATTTCTTTGTTTTATATTTATTACTGTTCCTGATCTGTCTACCGTTTTTATTGCTCAACCGCTATATTCGCAATAGCGTTTTCGCCCTGTTTTTTTCCCTGTCGCAAATTGTTCTCTACATTGACACCATTGTTTTTGAGCAGTACCGCTTCCATATTAACCAGTCGGTACTGACGCTGGTGCTCTCCGGCCAGGTGGTGGATTTCTCCCTGGCAACGTATCTGCTGGTTGCGGCTATCTTCTTCGCGGTGTTTTTTGTTGAGCTGGGCCTGCTGTTTCTGGTCAGTAAATACGTTAAACCCGGCAAAAAAGGGGTGGTGTACGCGGTGCTGTTTGCGGTGGTGGCGCTGCTTATCACCAACGGCTGGTATATGGTGGCCTTCTATTATGCCTATTCGCCCATTATGAGCGTGCGCGAACATATTCCGCTGTATTACCCGCTGACGTCGAAAAAAATTATGACCGCCATCGATAAAGACGGCGCGAAAAAACGCCCGGTTGTCACCGGCAAAACCGATATGAACGTCAGTTATCCGCTGCATCCGCTGGTCATTAACCCGGTGACCGGCAAAGCGAAAAACATCATGTTCCTGATGCTGGACTCCTGGCGTTTCGATACCTTCTCCCGGGAGGTGTCACCGAATCTCTACCGCTTTGTGGAGCAGCAGAACGGTATCAGTTTCCAGAATCACTTCTCGACCGGTAACGCCACCCGCACCGGGATCTTTGGCATGTATTACGGAATTCCCGGCACCTACTGGGATACCTTCCTGCACAGCAGTATCCCTTCCCTGCTGGTGACCACCATGCAGCAGGAAAAATATGAGATTGGGGTCTTTACCTCTGCGAAGGTATCGTTCCCGGAATTTGACCGTACCGTGTTTGCCACCGTGAAACCGCTGCGCATTACCAGTAAAGGGGATAATGCCTGGCAGCGCGACGCGCAAATGACCAAAGACTGGGTAGAGTGGTTTAAACACCGGGATCCGGCGCAACCGGCGTTCTCGTTCCTGTTTTATGATTCAGCCCACGCCATCGACTACCCGCCGGACTTCCCGCCGCGCTTTACGCCGTCGGGGAATCTGGACTATATGACGCTCAATAATAAGACCGATCCACAACCGGTATTTAACCGCTACAAAAACAGCGTTTACTATATTGATAGCCTGGTACAGCCGATATTTGACACGCTGAAAGAGCGCGGCGAGCTGGATAATACCCTGATTATTATCACCAGCGATCACGCCCAGGAGATGAACGACAATAAAATGGGCTTCTGGGGGCACAACGGTAACTTTACCGATGCCCAGGTCAAGGTGCCGTTTATTATTGTCGGCGCACCGCAGGAGTACCGCGCAGCGCTTGAACAAAACGCCCGCCAGATAACCAGCCATGAAGATGTGGTTCCGACCCTGATGAAGCACTATCTGGGGGTCACCAACCCGGCGAGCGACTACAGCACCGGTGAAGATCTCTATACCCCGATGACACCGCGCCAGTGGCTGCTGATGTCCAACTACAGTATGTGGGCGGTGAAAACACCGGATACCATCTACCAGGTCAACGGGGTGGGGATAAGCCACTATATGGATAAACATAACCAGGATATTCCGGATACCCCGAACTACAAGTTTATCTACGATGCCATGGATCAGATGCGCCACTTCAATAAGCGCTGATCTGCCTGTCACCACGGGGGCCGTAAGGCCCCCGTTTCTGTTACTCCTCTTCTGCCAGCATAAAATTCACCGCATCCTGCGCGTGAATGGCGGTGGTATCAAACACCGGCAGCGGGCACGCCTGCTGGCTGAGCAGCATGCCAATTTCCGTACAGCCGAAAATCACCCCCTGAGCCCCCCGGGCCTGTAGTACGGCGATGGCATCCAGCATGGTCTGGCGGGAGGCGGCGTGAATCTTGCCAAGGCACAGCTCGTCAAAAATAATCCGGTTAATCTCCTCCCTTGCCGGGGCGTCCGGGATAAGCGAGTGAATGGCAAACTCCCCGGCCAGCCGCCCTTTGTAGAAGTCCTGCTCCATGGTGTAGCGGGTGCCCAGCAGCGCCACCTTGTGGATCCCGGCGGCGGTAATGGCCCGGCCGGTGGACTGGGCAATATGTAAAAACGGCACCCGGATGGCAGACTCAATCTGCCCGGCCACCTTATGCATGGTGTTGGTACACAGGACCATCCCCTGTGCACCGGCCTGCTCCAGCCCCTGCGCGGCCCGGGCGAGAATCTCCCCGGCTTTCTCCCACTCGCCCTGTGCCTGGCAACGTTCTATCTCGTGGAAATCCACACTGTGCAGCACAATTTTTGCCGAGTGCAGCCCCCCCAGGCGCTGTTTGATGCCTTCGTTGAGCATCTGGTAATAGTGGGCGGTAGATTCCCAGCTCATGCCGCCTAACAGGCCAATTGTTCTCATCTGCTCTGCTCCTGAATCAAAAATGACTACCACAATAACGCCGAACAGTATTCCGGAGTAGCCCCCGGGCGGCCCACATGAAAAATCACACAATTTCCCTTACGCCTTCAGCGCCATTGCCCTACTATTAAATACAGTTTCAGAAAATTGCGGACCACAACACCCCGTCGATAGCTTGAAATGAGATGATAACATTATGGAATTAAAGGATTATTATGCCATTCTTGGGGTTAAGCGTGACGACGATTTAAAAGCGATCAAAACCGCCTACCGCCGCCTTGCTCGTAAATATCACCCCGATGTCAGCAGCGAAAAAGATGCTGAAGCCCGGTTTAAAGAAGTTGCCGAAGCCTACGAAGTCCTGAAAGACGAAGGGCGCCGTGCCGAATACGACCAGCTCTGGCAACACCGTAACGACCCGCACTTCGGGGCCGGTGCCCGGCAGGGGGCCGATTTTTCCGCTAACGGTAATTTCGACGATATCTTCTCCTCCATATTTGGCCAGCACGCCCGTGGCGGATTCAGCCATCAGCAGGCGCCGGGTATGCGCGGCCAGGATATCGAGATGGAAGTGGCACTGTTCCTCGAAGAAACCCTGGAAGCCCAGACCCGCACCCTGCGCTACTCACTGCCGGAATACAATGCCTACGGCATGGTAGAAAAAGAGATCCCTAAAACCCTCAATGTGAAAATCCCCGCCGGTGTTGGCGACGGCGAACGGATCCGGGTCAAAGGCCAGGGGGCTCCCGGGATCAATGGTGGCCCCAGTGGCGATCTGTGGCTGGTTATCCACCTGGCGCCACACCCGCTGTTTACCATTGTCGGGCGCGATCTGGAAATTGTCGTCCCGCTGGCCCCCTGGGAGGCAGCGCTGGGCACAAAAGTGACGGTTCCGACCCTCAAAGATCCGCTGTTGCTGACCATTCCGGCAGGCAGCCAGGCCGGGCAGCGTCTGCGTCTTAAAGGCAAGGGGCTGGTCCATAAAAAAGTGGCCGGTGATCTCTACGCGGTGCTTAAAATTGTTATGCCGCCGAAAGCGGACGAAAAAACCGCGCAACTGTGGCGTCAGCTGGCAGAAAACCAGAGCGCCTTTGATGCCCGTAGCGGCTGGGGGAAAGCATAATGGTCAGCGTTACAGTGACATTTACTGTCAGTGAGTTTTGTCTGCACTCCGGGGTCACCCGGGACGATCTGAGTGAGATTGTCGGCCTGGGCGTGGTCGAGCCACGCAACCCGCAAGAGCCGGAGTGGCTCTTTGACGATCTGGCCCTGCTCCGGGTGCGCCGCGCCCAGCGCCTGCGCCAGGAGCTGGAGCTGGACTGGCCGGGGATTGCCGTGGCGCTGGAGCTGATGGAAGAGGTCAAACGCCTCAATAAAGAAAACCACCAGCTCCACCAGCGGCTGGCGCAGTTTATCTCCCACCTTTAATCCTATTGCCAGCCCGTTACGGGCTGGCAGCCCCCCTGACGAAACCGCCCCCGTCTGTTTTGTGCGATGGTGAAAAAAATTTTTTGGCCGTTGAAAATATGTCGCCATATGGTGACACTTATCACGTTGTTTTTAATCATCTTTTTCGCTGTTTTCCGCTCTATGGTTAATTGGTAAAAAAATGACCAGCATCACAGTTCGCCGCATATTGTAAGCCCTGAAAATTGCAGGTACATTAGGCGCCAGCCGTCCCTTGCGGACAAAAATTCACCACTCACGTAGCGGCAAAACGGCCGGTTACGGTAGCGTAAAGGGTGTGAAAACACCGTGTAGAACAGCAGATGATGGCGCCAGCGCCAGCGGAGAGAAGTAACGTGAAATATTTTCTGATGGGCATTTCAGTGATTATTATTTTGTGGGCCGGGACCTTTTTCCTGATGGTCGAATAACCCCCCTTCCGCATCAGAACAGACAGGAGCCCGGCGGCTCCTGTTTTTGTTTTATCAGCCAGGTAACAGGCCGTCTGCCCGGAACATGGCCTTAATACCTCTGATGGCCTGGCGGATCCTGTCGCGGTTCTCGATCAGCGCAAAGCGCACGTGGGTATCGCCATAATCCCCGAAACCAATCCCCGGAGAGACACACACTTTCGCCTCCCGGAGCATTTTTTTCGCAAACTCCAGGGAGCCCATCGCCGCATAAGGGGCCGGGATCTTCGCCCAGACATACATAGACGCCTTCGGACACTCGACCATCCAGCCCGCTTCATGCAGCCCCTTGACCAGCACATCCCGGCGCCGTTTATATTGCTCGGCAATATCCCGCACACACTGCTGATCGCCCTCCAGAGCGGCAATGGCCGCTACCTGTAGCGGGGTAAAGGTGCCGTAATCATGGTAACTTTTAATGCGTGCCAGGGCGCTGACCAGCTCCTGGTTGCCCACCATAAACCCGATGCGCCAGCCCGCCATATTGTAGCTTTTTGACAGGGTAAAAAACTCTACCGCCACGTCCCGGGCTCCGGGCACCTGGAGAATCGAGGGGGCTTTCCAGCCGTCATACACAATATCCGCGTAGGCCAGATCGTGGACCACCAGAATATTGTACTGCTTCGCCAGGGCGACCACTTTTTCGAAGAAATCCAGCTCGACACACTGGGCAGTCGGGTTCGACGGGAAGCCGAGGATGATCATTTTGGGTTTCGGGTAGCTTTCGCGGATAGCCCGCTCCAGCTCGTTAAAGAAGTCCACCCCTTCCACCAGCGGCACCGAGCGCACCTGCGCCCCGGCAATCACCGCCCCGTAGATATGAATCGGGTAGCTGGGGTTGGGCACCAGCACCGTATCCCCGTGATCAAGGGTGGCCAGCATCAGATGCGCCAGCCCCTCTTTGGAGCCGATAGTGACAATGGCCTCGCTTTCCGGATCAATCGCGACCTGGTAGCGATCCTGATACCAGCGGGAAATGGCCCGGCGCAAGCGCGGGATCCCCCGGGAGGTAGAATAACCGTGGGTATCTTCCCGCCGGGCAACAGTGCAGAGTTTTTCCACAATGTGCGCCGGTGTAGGGCCATCCGGGTTACCCATACTGAAATCAATAATATCTTCGCCGCGCCGTCGCGCAGCCATCTTCAGCTCAGCCGTAATATTAAACACATAAGGGGGTAAACGATCGATACGCGTAAAACGGCGTTCAGGACGGGAATCAGCCATAGTCTTCCTCTGAGAAACGTAAGCGCCCGGACCATCCGAGCGACGCAACCACCGCAGTGGTATTTCTGAAAATGACCTGAAAATCTCCCCTTGTCGAGAGGGCGCAGAAAAAATAACCGCACGGCGTAAAAACCGGAAATCACGCCTGAAATAAGGATTTACAATAAATTTATTATTATCAGCATATTACCCGGATGCATTGCCCTTGCGGCAAAACCGCACCGCTCATCCCCCCGGGTGCACCGCCCGTTACGCCGTAAAATCGACGGCATTTATTTAACGCACTGTTTTTTAACGTGATAATTTTCACCCCCTGATATCCCCTTTTAGGCACCTGGATTTCCTCTAATCATGGAAACCCGCGCGCCAGATGGCTATCGGCCGCTGGTGGCTGGTCTTCCCGGGCAAGGTTTTTTATTATTGCGCTACCACTCCGGTAATTTCCCGACGAGCGTAACCGTGCATGAAATTCTGAATATGCTGCTGGCCGTGTATGATCGCGCCGCATTAATGCTGATTTGCCTGTTTTTCCTGATTCGCATCCGGCTGTTTCGTGAGCTGCTCAATAAAAGCGCCCACACCCCCAGAGAGCTGCTGGCGGTGACCGCTATCTTTTCCCTGTTTGCCCTGTTCAGCACCTGGTCCGGGGTCCCGGTGGAAGGCTCGCTGGTCAACGTGCGGGTGATTGCCGTGATGTCCGGCGGGATCCTGTTTGGCCCCTGGGTGGGGGTGATAACCGGTATTATCGCCGGGATCCACCGCTACCTGATTGATATCGGGGGCATTACCTCCATTCCCTGTCTTATCACCAGTATTCTGGCCGGGATAATCGCCGGCTGGATCCACGTGCGCATTCCCAAAAAGCTGCACTGGAAGGTGGGGATCCTGGGGGGCATGCTGTGCGAAACCCTGACCATGCTGCTGGTGGTGTTGTGGGCGCCCTCTGTTGCGCTGGGGGTGGATATTGTCTCCAAAATCGGCCTGCCGATGATCCTGGGCAGTGTCTGTATCGGGTTTATTGTGCTGCTGGTGCAAAGTGTCGAGGGAGAAAAAGAGGCCAGCGCCGCGCGCCAGGCGAAGCTGGCGCTGGATATCGCCAATAAAACCCTGCCCCTGTTTCGCCACGTCAACAGCGAAGCGCTGCGTAAAATTTGCGCGATTATCCGCGACGATATCCACGCAGATGCGGTGGCCATTACCAATACCTCGGCGGTGCTGGCGTATGTGGGGGTTGGGGAGAATAACTACCGGGATCATGACGATAACATCAGCCCGGTGACCCGCCAGGCGATTGAAGAAAACCAGATAATCATTAAAAACAATGATGAAGCCTACCGCACCCCGGAAATCCACTCCATGCTGGTTATCCCGTTAAGCGAGAAAGGCGTTGTTACCGGTACGCTGAAAATCTACTACTGCCACGCCCACCAGATAACCTCATCACTGCAGGAGATGGCGGTGGGGCTTTCCCAGATAATCTCTACCCAGCTGGAAGTCTCCCGGGCCGAGCAGTTGCGCGAAATGGCCAATAAAGCAGAGCTGCGCGCCCTGCAGAGCAAGATTAACCCGCATTTTTTATTCAATGCCCTGAATGCGATTTCGTCCTCCATCCGGCTGAATCCGGACACCGCCCGCCAGCTGATTATTAATCTCTCCCGCTATCTGCGCTACAACATTGAGCTCAGTGACGATGAACTGATCGACATTAAGAAAGAGCTGTACCAGATCAAGGACTATATCGCCATTGAGCAGGCACGCTTTGGGGATAAGCTGACGGTTATCTATGATATTGATGAGGACGTGAGCTGCCAGTTACCCAGCCTGCTGCTTCAGCCACTGGTGGAGAACGCCATTGTGCACGGGATCCAGCCCTGCAAAGGAAAAGGGGTGGTGACCATCAGCGTGACCGAGGCGGGCGACCGGGTGCGGATTGCGGTTCGCGATACCGGGCACGGTATTGATCCGGCGGTGATTGAGCGGGTCACCACAGATGCCCAGCCCGCCAATAAAATTGGCCTGATGAACGTGCACCAGCGGGTGAAACTGCTCTATGGCGACGGGCTGCGTATTCGCCGCCTGACGCCGGGAACAGAAATTTCTTTTTATATTCCCGCCCACGCCATGCCGCGCCCCGCCGGGCCAGACGGCCGGGTACTGTAATGGGGCACGAACAGGAATAGCCAGATGAAAGTCATTATTGTCGAAGACGAAGTGCTGGCCCAGCAGGAGCTGAGCTGGCTGATAAAAAACCACAGCCAGATGGAGATCGTCGCCACCTTTGACGACGGTCTGGACGTGCTGAAATACCTGCAGCACCACGAGGTTGATGCGATTTTCCTCGATATTAATATTCCGTCCCTTGACGGTGTCCTGCTGGCCCAGAACATCAGCAAGTTCGCCAGACGGCCGTTTATTGTGTTTATTACCGCCTGGAAAGAGCACGCGGTGGAGGCCTTCGAGCTGGAGGCGTTTGACTACATCCTCAAGCCGTATCAGGAGTCGCGGATTATCGGCATGCTGCAAAAGCTGGAAAGCGCATTTTTGCAGCAAAATGCCCCCCAGGCCGCCGAAGCCGCCCCCCGGGAAAACGCCACCATTAACCTGATTAAAGATGAGCGCATCATCGTGACCGGGGTTGACGATATTTACTACGCCGAAGCCCACGAGAAGATGACGTTCGTCTACACCCGGCGGGAATCCTACGTGATGCCCATGAATATTACCGAGTTTTGCAGCCGCCTGCCGGAAAGCCACTTCTTCCGCTGCCACCGCTCATACTGCGTGAATATCAGTAAGATCCGTGAAATCGAACCCTGGTTTAACAACACCTATATTCTGCGCCTGCGGGATCTGGACTTTGAAGTGCCGGTCAGCCGCAGCAAGGTGAAAGAGTTCCGCCAGTTAATGCATCTGTAACCAGGGCCCGGCGGCCCTGGCGTTGGGGGGATCAGAGCACCTGGCCCAGGGTCTGGCGCAGCCAGGCACCGGCGCCCAGCAGGCCCGGCTGCGGGTGGGTAATCAAGAACACCGGAATATCCTGTACATAGGCTTTAAAACGGCCCTTATCCTCAAAGGCCCCCCGGAACCCGGAAGCCTTAAAGAAAGACATAAAGCGCGGCACAATCCCACCGGCAATATAGACGCCGCCAAAGGTGCCGAGATTCAGGGCCAGGTTGCCGCCAAAGCGCCCCATCAGCACACAAAACAGCGACAGCGCACGCCGACAGTCGGTGTCGCTGTCATCCAGCGCCCGGTTCGTAATGTCTTTGGGTTGCAGATTGTCCGGCAGGCGGCCATCGGCTTTGACTATCGCCCGGTAGAGGTTCACCAGCCCCGGGCCAGAGAGCACCCGCTCGGCAGAAACGTGCCCCAGCTCGCTGCGCAGCACCTCAAGGATTTGCGCCTCTTCTTCGCTGTTGGGGGCGAAATCCACATGGCCCCCTTCACCGGGCAGGGTTACCCAGCGTTTCTCCACATGCACCAGATGTGATACCCCAAGGCCCGTACCGGCGCCGTATACCGCAATGGGTTTATTCGCCTGGGGCGCCTGGCCGCCGAACTGGATAACATCCTCCGGTTTCAGCATCGGGATCGCCATCGACACGGCGGTGAAATCGTTAATCACTTCCAGATGCGCAAAACCGAGGTTACGTTTCATTTCGGCAATCGAAAATGCCCAGTTGTGATTGGTCATCGCCACCCGGTCACCGGTTACGGGGCAGGCAATGGCGATGCAGCCGTCGCTGATGCTCACCTGTTGCCCGGCAATATAGTTTTGTATCGCCGCTTCCAGGCTTGGGTACTCCAGCCCCGAGTAAGTCTGAATGTGGGAAATCGCCCCGCTTTCCAGACAACACAGCGCCAGGCGCGTATTTGTTCCGCCAACATCGCCCACCAAAGCATACTTTGTCATTTATTTACTGCCCCTGAAGTCAAAAAACACTTGGCACCACTGTAAAATCATCGCTCCCGGACAACAACGTTCACAGCGGCACGCAGGGTGTAAATATTGAACCTTATCACAGAACAGGTTTAACGTTTCAGCGCCTGATGGTTAGCCCTCCTCGCTGCCATTACATGCCGCCAGGGAACGGGTCACCCGGGAGAGCAGCACGGGAATGTCCATTGGCGGCAGAATCACCTCAACCAGCGAGAGCACTTGCGGGGCCGCCAGCTGGTGCAGCACCTCCTCAAGCTGGGCGGTCTGCTCCACACGCCAGCAGCGGGCCTGCGCCGCGCTCTGTAAGGCGTGGGGGATAGCGGTCCAGTTCCAGGCGGCGATGTCGTTATAGGGCTGGTGCGGGCCGTGGATCGCCCGCTCTACCGTATAGCCGCCGTTATTGAGCAGCAGGATCAGCGGTTTTTGCCCGTCGCGCAGCATGGAGCCCATCTCCTGAATGGTGAGCTGGGCCGCCCCGTCACCCACGATCAGCACCACCCGCCGCCCGGGCTCGGCTGTCTGGGCACCGAATGCCGCCGCCAGGCTGTAGCCTATCGAGCCCCACAGGGGCTGGACAATAAACGACGCCCCGGCCGGCAGGCGCAGATTTGCGGCACCAAACGCCGAGGTGCCCTGATCCACGAGGATAATGTCCCCCGGCAGCAGCGCGTGCTGCACCACCTGCCAGAAGCGCGTCTGGTCAAGGGCACCGCCGCTGTCACCGGACAGGGCCTGCGCCTCAGCGCGCTCTGCCCGCGCCACAAACGGGGTGTGCTGATGGTGCTGCTGGCAGAGCCGCAGGAGAATATCAACCGATTCCGCCATGGAGATGCCGCTAAACCACTGCTGGCCGATACGGGTGCCCTGCGGCTGCACGTCGATGGTCTGCTCAGGCAGCAGCTGCTGAGTAAACCCGGCGGTGAGAGTATCGGTAAACAGGGTGCCAATGCACAGCACCAGATCCGCCTCTTCAATGGCGGCCCGCACCGGCTCCGGGCTGGCCGCTCCGCTGTAAGTGCCCACAAACCCGGGGCGGGATTCATCAAACAGCCCTTTGCCCATCATCAGGGTGGCGTGGGGGAGCGGATACTCCATTACCCACTGGCGCAGGGTATGCTGTAGCCCGAAGCGCAGCGCCAGCACATCCCCCAGTAGCGCCATATGCTGGCTGTGGGCGATGCGCTCCCGGGCACAGGCCTGGAATTCGGCCAGCCGCGCCTGTGGGGCCGGGGCCTCTGCCGGGGCGGTGAAAACCTGCGCCACCCGGATTGCCGGTAAAACGGCGACATCGGCGGGCAGCACCAGATACCCGGGGCGGCGGCACTGGCGCATCCGGGAGAGTACCCGGTCAATCTCGCGGCAGGCGTTGCTGGCGGTCAGGCTGGCGCTGGCGCAGCATACCGGTTCACTCATCCGCCGGAAGTGGTCAAAGTTCCCGTCCCCCAGGGTATGGTGTACGCAGTCTCCCCGCTGCTGCACGCTCAGGCAGGGGGCGCCGACAATATGCAATACCGGAACATACTCCGCAAAGCTGCCCGCGATACCGTTAATTGCGCTGAGCTCCCCGACCCCAAAGGTGGTCAGCAGTGCCCCCATGCCCCGGCAGCGGGCGTAACCATCCGCCGCGTAGGCGGCGTTTAACTCGTTGGCGCACCCGACCCAGCGCAGATTTTCGCTTGCGATAACATGGTCCAGAAACTGCAGGTTGTAGTCCCCCGGCACGCCAAACAGATGGCCGACACCGCATTCTGCCAGCCTGTCGAGTAGATAATCTGCAACCGTATATTGCATCTTCATACCCTGCCCTCCTTCCGGAATTCGCTTCTTTGAGTATTAAAGAGTTGGGATCGATGTCCAGAAAGCCCCTTCAATAGCACCTGGAAAGAGATATTTACGCTGTGTTCACGGGGGTAATGTTACCGGAGGGTCGGGAGTCTTTAGCAAAAAATGCTCTCCACCGTCACTTTCAGAGTGGAACCAATCAACGGTGACTTTACCTGTTCGTAATATTGCGTTAACGGGTCAATAACGGTCACGACCGTAAGGAAGAGTACAATGTTGAGATCACTGATTCTGGCAGTATTTCTGCTATCTGCTCCAGTGGTTACGGCTTATGCAGACGAGATAACCCTGTTGCCGTCCATTAAGCTGCAAATAGGCGATCGTGATAATTACGGTAACTACTGGGACGGCGGCCGCTGGCGAGACCGGGGTTACTGGCATAATCACTACCACTGGCGGGGTGATCGCTGGTGGCGCGGCGGGCCTCCGGGCCGTGCCCGGGGCTGGGACAAACACCGGGCCTATGAGCGCGGCTACCGGGACGGCTGGCACGATAACCGCGGCCGGGGCCGGGGACACGGGCATGGTCACCACCATTAATCGCCCCACGATAAAAAACGGGCCGGATAATTCCGGCCCGTTTTTTTAGCGCTTGTTTAGCTGCCCGCTCAGCCCGTAAACGGCTGGACCACCAGCCACAGGTTCAGGGCCACCACCAGCACCACAATCCCCCAGCCAAGCCACTGGATCCCTTTGCTGTTCACCAGCTCCCCCATCAGCAGCCGGTCGCTGGTAAATTTCAGCAGCGGCACCAGGGCCAGGGCAATACCGAAGCTCAGCACCACCTGGCTTATCACCAGAATACGTGTCGGGTTAAGCCCCAGCAGGATCACCACAAATGACGGCAGCATCGTCAGTGTGCGGCGGATCCAGAGGGGAATATAGAAGTGCACAAAGCCCTGCATCACCACCTGGCCTGCCAGGGTTCCCACCACCGAAGATGACAGCCCCGCCGCCACCAGGCTCAGCCCGAAGACCACCGCCGCCCCGTGGCTCAGTAACGGTGCCAGCGTCAGATACGCCTGCTCCAGCTCAGCCACATCCTGATGGCCGGAGAAATGAAACGCGGCCGCGGCTGTTGCCATCATCGCGAGGTTGACAAACCCGGCGATGGTCATGGCGATCCCCACATCCCAGCGGCTGGCCCGGTAGCGCTCCCGCAGGCTGCCCTCATGCATGTGCTGGGTCAGCGAGGAGTGCAGATAGATAACGTGGGGCATGATGGTCGCCCCCAGGACACCGGCGGCCAGGAATACCGCCTCAGAGCCCGGCAGTGCCGGTATTACCACCCCGCGCAGCAGCGGTGTCAGCGCCGGGCGGGAGAAGACCAGCTCCACCACATAGGCGGCGGCCACAAACAGCAGTAGCCCGCCGATGACTTTCTCCAGCGGTTTTTGCCCGCTGCGCTGGAGCATCAGGATCAGGAAAGTGGCGATACCGGTCAGCACCGCCCCCTGTAATAACGACACCCCGAACACCAGCTTAAAGCCGATGGCCGCCCCGATAAACTCCGCCAGATCCGTAGCCATGGCGATAATCTCCGCCTGGATCCAGTACAGCCACACCACCGGGCGCGGGTAATGGTCGCGGATCTGCTCGGCCAGGTTTTTACCGGTTGCGATGCCGAGCTTGGCAGACAAGAGCTGGATGAGCATCGCCATCAGGTTTGCCCAGATAACCACCCACAGCAGCTGGTAGCCGAACCTGGCGCCAGCCTGAATATTGGTGGCGAAGTTGCCCGGGTCGATATAACCAATGGCGGCAATAAACGCCGGGCCCAGCAAAGCAAAACGCAGCTTACGCGGAACCACTTGCTCTTCTCTCACTACCCGACTATTTGTCATCTGCTGCCTCAGCCCGATCGGGCCACGATGTAAACTTAAAGTAAATATAGCCTTTGCTATGTTTTATGCTAACAAAGCGAGAATGATTATCAAGTGCATTAAGATAAAAAAGAGTAATTGCTCTGAGAGCCGGTGGCTTTCAGCCCCGTAGGGTAGCCCGGTTTCGGTGCGTACCCGGCAGGGAAATACGGGTGATGAGTTTGACGGCTATAGTTTACTATCTCTTTACATTCACAACATCAATATCATTTCATTAACTGAACAGATAAGTATGGCAGCCAGTGAACTTTGCGACCGGTCACAGGACATCACGATAGTTGTGGATTTAATCTCGTTTTCTTATTTCTTGTTACATAGAATGTGCAAAGAAATTAAACCCACATCATAGTTGGAGCAAACATGTCCCGTGTTCTGCACTTTGTTTTAGCGCTCGCTGTTGTTGCGCTACTGGCATTACTGGTCAGCCATGACCGGAAAAAAATACGCCTGCGCTTTGTTATTCAGTTGCTGGTCATTGAGGTACTGCTGGCCTGGTTCTTCCTGCACTCGGAGATAGGCCTGGGGTTCGTTAAAGGGTTCTCCGAAATGTTTGAGAAGCTGCTTGGCTTCGCAAACGAGGGGACCAATTTTGTCTTTGGCAAAATGAACGATGAGGGGCTGGCGTTCTTCTTCCTGAAGGTGCTGTGCCCGATCATTTTTATCTCCGCGCTGATCGGTATCCTGCAGCATATTCGCGTCCTGCCTTTTGTTATCCGTATCATCGGTACGGTGCTGTCTAAAATAAACGGGATGGGTAAGCTGGAATCCTTTAACGCAGTGAGCTCACTGATCCTGGGACAATCAGAAAACTTCATTGCCTATAAAGATATCCTCGGCAAGATGTCGCGCAACCGCATGTACACCATGGCCGCCACCGCCATGTCTACCGTGTCCATGTCGATTGTGGGCGCTTACATGACAATGCTGCAGCCTAAGTATGTGGTCGCCGCACTGGTGCTGAACATGTTCAGTACCTTTATTGTGCTGTCGCTGATAAACCCCTACCGGGTAGATGCCAGCGAAGAAAACCTGCAAATGTCCAATATCCACGAAGGGCAAAGTTTCTTTGAAATGCTCGGTGAGTACATTCTGGCCGGTTTCAAAGTGGCGGTTATCGTTGCCGCGATGCTGATTGGTTTTATCGCCCTTATCGCCGCACTTAACGCCCTGTTCGCGGCGGTACTGGGGATCTCCTTCCAGGGGATCCTGGGCTATATCTTCTATCCGGTGGCCTGGATTATGGGGGTTCCCTCCAGCGAGGCGTTGCAGGTGGGCAGTATTATGGCAACCAAACTGGTCTCTAACGAGTTCGTGGCGATGATGGATCTGCAAAAAATCTCTGCCGGGCTTGCGCCGCGCACTGAGGGGATTGTTTCCGTCTTCCTGGTCTCTTTTGCCAACTTCTCGTCCATCGGGATTATTGCCGGGGCGATTAAGGGGCTGAATGAGGAGCAGGGAAATGTGGTTTCCCGCTTTGGCCTGAAGCTGGTCTATGGCTCAACCCTGGTGAGTATTCTCTCGGCATCGATTGCCGCGCTGGTTATCTGACCGGCACCCGCTTACCGTAAAAAAGGCCATTCTGCCCTGTGCAGAATGGCTTTTTTGCTGTCAGCACAGGCTGTTGAGCGGGCGCGGCTTACCCAGCAGGTAGCCTTGCAGGTAGTCAACACGCATGGCCAGCAGCAGATTGCGCTGTTCTTCACTCTCCACAAACTCGGCAACCACCGTCAGCCCCCGGGCTTTCGCCAGCTGGCAGATGGAGTTAACAATCAGATAGTCCACATTGCTGACGCAGATATCGCGGATAAAGCTCCCGTCGATTTTGATAATATCCGCTTCCAGATTCTTAAGCCGCGCGTAGTTGGCATAACCGGTGCCAAAATCATCAATCGCAATACGAAAGCCGCTGCGGCGCAGATAGCGGATGTTCTCCAGCGGGATGTCGTCATCAGAGAAGGCCTGCGCTTCGGTCACTTCGATGATAACCCGGCTGACCGGCACACCCGTGCGGCGAAACAGCGCCACAATATTGGCCGCCACGTCTTTGGTCATCAGGGTCAGCGGCATCAGGTTGACGGAAAACAGCGCATCACTTCCCCCCCGGTCGTACTGGCTCAGCCAGCTCACCAGCCGGGAGATAACCTGCATATCAAAGCGCACACTCAGGTTGAACTCGGCCACGACCGGCATAAATTCGCCAGGCGTAATGATGTCGCCGTCATAGTGTATCCGGGTCAGGATTTCGTTATAACCGGCACCCTTGCGGTTCACAATCGGCTGAATGTAGAGCTCCAGCTTATCCTGCTCGATGGTTTCCCGGACAATTCGCAGCATGCGCACCATGGCGCTGGTTTGCCCTTCGACAACCTCCAGCTGGCTATCCAGCCCCACCACGCCGCCACTGGTGCTGGCCAGCTCCGACAGGTAACTGAGCTGGCCCAGTAACCGCTGAAGCTCATCAGGACCAGGCCGGGAGACCGCACCCCAGGAGGCGCTGTACTCCACATCCAGCAGGGTATTGTTCCAGGGGATTTTACGGTTATTCAGCAGCGCCATTTTCGCGCTGAGCCGCCCTTCAATATCGCCGCCGCGCAAAAACATCAGCAGTTCGTTCCCCGGAAGCTGAAAAATCAGCTCCCCTTCCTGCAGATAAGGCGCCATGGTGCGGGTGGCGACGCGTTTACAGTGTACCCGCATCATCATGCCGTAGTGGCGGCTGAGGAAATCCAGATTATTCATCCGCAGGCAGCACAGAGCCCCCTGCTTCCAGGTGGCGATATGCTGCTCCATGGCACGCATATTGGGCAACTGGGTGAGCGGGTCAGTCAACGCCAGGGAGAGATAGACCCGCCGCAGGCGCTCATTGCGGTGATACACCTGCATCATATACAGCATACACACCGTAAATGAGATAAAGGCCGACAGCACAAAGGAGAGCGCATCATCGCCCTGCACCCCATAGAGAAAGCCCTGATTCCAGCTCAGCAGCGCCCAGGACGTGGCGACCCACATCAGGCTGACAAACTCCCGGGTAAGCCGTTGAATTCCGTGAGTAAAGAATATAAACAAAAACGGGATAAGATAACTGGAAATAAATATTGTTTTTGAATGAATACAGAATAAAAGCAGGAAACAGATAAGAAAAAGACACCAGCAAACAGTATATATACGAACTTCTTTACGGAAATTTCTGGCAATAGACATTTGCCAGAAACTTCGGGCGAATACCGGGCTAATTAGCATGCGCAGCGGATAATAAAATAGCGGGGTAAATATTAGTGCGGAAGCTATCAGACTGAGAATATCCGTAATACCGACCAGCATCGTTCCTTTACCCAGGTAGCCTGCCATTGCATCCGGGAAGGGTATCAGGTACCCCATAATCAGCATACAAATCTTCGTACAACAGGGGGTGAAGAAACACAGCCAGAACAGACGCTGCCCCAGCCCCCTGGAGAGTATGCCGTAGCGCCAGCGCCGCCCCTTGCGGCTGTACATCAGCGCAGAGGTGAGCCCGACAGGCAGCGTAAGAGAGAGCGCAATCGCGCTACTTTGCAGCCCGTCGAGCCCCACAAACATATAGCAGGAAAACAGCGAAGAGAGGAAAACCGGTAAAATAGCCGCCCAGCCAAATAATAATGTGACCGCAAGAATGGCTCCCATGGGCAGCCAGGCCAGGAATATATGTTCGTCATCAATGATAGCTGCTGGCGATACGAGCCGGGTAACAGGGAAAAGCACAGCTAATAGTATCAATGACAGCATTGAACGCTTTAAAAATACAGGACTGTTAAGAAACATTACTATTTTTTTAGTATCCATTTTATTTTTATTTCATACCGATGATCATTTTTATTCCCCTCTTTAGCAACACCCAATAAGGCGCTAACCTTATTATTTGATGCTAAACGGCATCAATACTAAGTGTAATGGAAGGTACAGAATTCGTGAACGGGCCAGAAATACGAAAAGCGAAAAATGAAAAACCCCCGCCGAAGCGAGGGTTCTGATTGGTGGAGCTAAGCGGGATCGAACCGCTGACCTCTTGCATGCCATGCAAGCGCTCTCCCAGCTGAGCTATAGCCCCTTCGACAAACCTATTCTTTACTTTCCAACCACGCTGGAGTGGTTTGGTGGAGCTAAGCGGGATCGAACCGCTGACCTCTTGCATGCCATGCAAGCGCTCTCCCAGCTGAGCTATAGCCCCTTCGTAAAGGTCATGTCGTGTTGACGGGCGGCATAATATGAATTCCGCTCCACCCTGTCAATGGCATTTTCCGTAATTTTGTTTAACCGCCGAAAAAGTGATCAACCCGCTATTCCTGTGCAATTTCTTGACCTCTGGTACTTTTTCACGTTACACATTCCAGTAAGATATGTGGTAAAGCTGGATTTTCACTGAATGATAACCATATAGCGATAAGGAAAATAACCGTGTTCAAGGAACGAATGACCCCGGAAGAACTGGCCTCAATGACAGGTTTCAGCCGTCAGACTATCAATAAATGGGTACGCAAAGAGCGCTGGAGCACCTCGCCACGCCCCGGTGTTCAGGGTGGCAAGGCCCGCCTTATCCATATTGACGAACGGGTGCGCGATTTCATTCACAGCTCTCAGCGTATTGCTGAGCCCCGCATGGGGTATACCGTCACGGCAGAGACCTCACTGGATAATCTGCTGATCACCTCCCTGAAAGAGATGGCCCCGGAAGAGCAAAAACAGTTCTCCTCTCTGCTGCTGCGCGAGGGGGTAGCCGGCATGCTGAGACGGCTCGGTATTCGCGATTCCAGCCAGGCAATATAATGAAGCTCAATGCTGAGATGACACCGGCGGCACTGGCACGTGCCACCGGTTACACAACCCAGACCATCAATAAGTGGATCCGCCAGTTCAACTGGCAGACACTGCCGGTGTACGGCGTTAAAGGCGGGCGCGCCAGAGTGATTGTTGTCGATGAGCGGGTAAAACAGTTTTTGCTCGACACCCGCCGCGGCGGCACCTTCTCTGGCATGTACGCTGCCGAACCCGACGCTGACTATATTGCGACCCCCACCTCCCTTGAGCAGTTGCTGGCGGGCGCACTTAGCCAGATGAATGAGACAGAGCGTGAACAGCTCAGCACCCTGCTGATGCGGGAAGGTATCAACGGTATCCTGCGCAGGCTTGGGATCAAGGCATAAAAAAACCGGTGTCAGTCTGGCTGACACCGGTTTTTTATTCACACAGGACTGTTACTGCTGGCTTTCCCGGGCAGCAATAAACGCCAGCGCTTTATCGATACGGGCCAGTGAACGGGCCTGACCAATCGCATGTACAGTTACATCCAGCGCCGGAGACTGCCCCGCGCCAGTGACCGCTACACGCAGCGGCATCCCCACTTTCCCCATCCCCACGTCAAGCTCTGTCGCGGTCGCTTCAATAGCCAGATGGACGTTTTCAGCGCTCCAGGCAGTGATAGCGGCCAGTTTCTCACGCACCACTTCCAGGGGCTGGCGGGCAACCGGGCGCAGGTGTTTTTTCGCCGCGTCCGCATCGAACTCAGCAAAATCTTCATAGAAATAGCGGCAGCTGGCGGCAATTTCTTTCAGGGTTTTGCAGCGCTCGCCCAGCAGTTTAATCAGCTCTGCCAGTTGCGGGCCATTACGGGTATCAATGCCCGCCTGCTCAATGTGCCACTGCAGATGCGGAACAACCTGCTCTGGCGGCAGCGTATTAATATAGTGGTGGTTCAGCCACTGGAGTTTTTCAGTATTAAACGCACTGGCAGAACGGCTGATACCGTCCAGGCTGAAGAATTCGATCATCTCTTCACGGCTGAAGATCTCCTGATCACCGTGGGACCAGCCCAGGCGCACCAGGTAGTTGAGCAGCGCCTGCGGCAGGTAGCCCTCGTCGCGGTACTGCATCACGCTGACTGCGCCGTGGCGCTTGGAGAGTTTTTTGCCGTCATCGCCGTTGATCATCGACACGTGCGCATAAACCGGAACCGGCGCATTGAGCGCTTTGAGAATGTTGATCTGGCGCGGAGTGTTGTTGATATGGTCTTCGCCACGGATAACGTGGGTGATTTCCATATCCCAGTCATCAATAACCACGCAGAAGTTATAGGTCGGGGAGCCATCGGTACGGCGGATGATCAGATCATCAAGCTCCTGGTTACTGAATTCGATTGGCCCGCGCACCTGGTCATCAAACACAACGGAGCCTTCCTGCGGGTTGGCGAAGCGCACAACGCAAGGCTCGCTGGCATCATGGTGGCTGTGATCATGGCGGCAGTGGCCGTCATAACGCGGTTTTTCACCCCGGGCCATCTGCCCTTCACGCAGGGCCTCCAGGCGCTCTTTGGTGCAGTAGCATTTATAAGCGGTTCCCGCTTCCAGCATTTCATCAATAACCGCGTTATAGCGGTCGAAACGCTTAGTCTGATAATAGGGACCTTCGTCCCAGTCGAGCCCCAGCCAGTTCATGCTGTCCATGATGGCATCAATGGCCGCCTGAGTTGAGCGCTCCAGATCGGTATCTTCAATACGCAGAACGAATTCGCCGCCGGTTTTGCGGGCATAGAGCCAGGAGTAGAGAGCTGTACGGGCACCACCGACATGCAGATAGCCTGTCGGGCTGGGTGCGAAGCGGGTTTTGATTTTCATTAAGCGGCCTTCATAACGTAACAATGCCAGGATTGGCGAATGCCAAAGACAATTCAGTGGCGGATATTCTACCACCGTGCCGGGAATCCTCAATGTTGATACCGAATCCCCGCGTCCCGGGCCCAAAAACGGATAAAAATCATACTCACATGGGTGTTAATCGCACATTGCGCCTAATTTTACGGCGAACAGACAAATTCTGCAGAAAATGCGTTGACTCATTTTCAACTCTCCCTATAATGCGACTCCACACAGCGGGGGTGATTAGCTCAGCTGGGAGAGCATCTCCCTTACAAGGAGAGGGTCGGCGGTTCGATCCCGTCATCACCCACCACGATTTTTGTGGCTCCGCCGTGTAGATAAGAAATTGAGAAGTGGGTGATTAGCTCAGCTGGGAGAGCACCTCCCTTACAAGGAGGGGGTCGGCGGTTCGATCCCGTCATCACCCACCACTTTCTCGCCAGCTGGATTTCTTATCAGACATTATGCAGTACCGAAGTGGGTGATTAGCTCAGCTGGGAGAGCATCTCCCTTACAAGGAGAGGGTCGGCGGTTCGATCCCGTCATCACCCACCACTTCGGGTCGTTAGCTCAGTTGGTAGAGCAGTTGACTTTTAATCAATTGGTCGCAGGTTCGAATCCTGCACGACCCACCAAATTCAGAAAAAAGCGCCTTTCAGGCGCTTTTTTCGTTTTGTGCTCTCCCTGGCCTGACGTGCAGGATGAGAACCTGCAGCAGGTTCGACTGAATCGCCGGGAGCGATTCAGGCTGATGCGCAGCATCACCCGCAGGGCGAGGCCCCGGACGGGCCGAGGCATATCCTGCACGACCCACCAGATTCCCCCCGACAACCAGACCCTCACGCAGTCAGCGATGCTATCAGCTTCTCCAGTGCCGGTGTGGCCTGCTGCTGGTCATAAACAATATACAAATCAGCCGGTATGCGCTCTTCTAATGGCCGGAACACCACCCCGGGCCAGTTCATCTGCGCATAGCTATCGGCAATCAGCGTAATGCCAATCCCCATACTGACCATCGCCAGCACGGTTTGCGGCTCCATCACTTCACGAATAATCATCGGAGAGAACCCGGCCATCTGGCAAACCCGCTGCAAAAAAGCCCAGTCCGTATGCACAGAAGGCATAGTGACAAAGTATTCGTTACGCAGGGCCTTCAGCGGCACCGTCTCGCGGAGCACCAGGGGATGCCCCTCCGCCACCGCCACCAGAAAAGAGGACTCATGCAGGCGCAGGCTGGAAAACCCCGGCGCGGGCTCCGTCGCCATACGCCAGACACCGGCATCCAGCTCGCGCCTTTCGAGCATCGCCATCTGCATGGCGGGCATATTTTCGCGAAACAGCACTTCGACATTAGGGTTTTCCCTGAGGAAGCGGTGCATCACCGGGCGCATTTTCCCCCACATCGCGGTACCAATAACCCCCAGCTCAATCCTGCCTGCCTCACCACGGCCAATCTGTTCGACTCTCGCCAGCACCTGGCTGGCGCTGGACAGCAGACGCCGGGACTCCTCCATCAGGATTTTCCCGGCGTGGGTCAGCGCCACACTGCGCGAATGGCGGATAAACAACAGCGTACCGAGCTCCTGTTCAAGCTCTTTGATATGCAGGCTTAAGGGGGGTTGCGACATATTCAGGCGGGCAGCAGCACGTCCAAAATGCAGCTCTTCGGCAACGGCAAGAAAATAACGCAGTAGCTTCAGATCGATACGGTGCGTGCGTTCCATGTGTTATGCGCTCCAGGCGGGAAGGATAATGCGCCAAATTACCACATTGCATCGCCCGACTGTAAACGGCAGGCAGCAGATGCCGCCCGCCGCAGATGAGCGTTAACCGGCAAGGGAGTGCTGCGCCAGCTTTTCAGGCTCATGTTGATATTTAAAACACAGGGCAAAAATCACCGCCAGCGCCAGTGCGTATGCCGCAAAAACTAACCAGATGGTCTGCCAGTCTTTTACGCCATCCACTGAGAAGTAATCCACCGCCATACCGCTCAGAATGGAGCCCACCCATGCGCCAACACCGTTGACCATCGTCATAAACAGCCCCTGGGCGCTGGCGCGAATTGCCGGATCCACCTCCTGCTCCACAAAGACCGAGCCGGAAATATTAAAGAAATCGAAGGCGCAGCCATAAGCGAGCATCGACATCAGCAACAGGATAAACCCCAGCGGCGACGGGTCGCCGAAGGCAAAAAAGCCAAAGCGCAATGTCCAGGCCAGCATACTCATCAGCATCACGGTTTTGATGCCAAAACGCTTAAGAAAGAACGGAATCGTCAGAATAAAGCCCACTTCCGCCATCTGGGAGACAGACAGCAAAATCGAAGGGTATGTCACCACAAAGCTGTCGGCAAACTCCGGGTGACTGGCAAAATCATGCAGGAAAGGATTGCCGAAAACGTTGGTTATC
Source organism: Shimwellia blattae DSM 4481 = NBRC 105725 (assembly GCF_000262305.1). Classification (NCBI taxonomy): domain Bacteria; kingdom Pseudomonadati; phylum Pseudomonadota; class Gammaproteobacteria; order Enterobacterales; family Enterobacteriaceae; genus Shimwellia; species Shimwellia blattae. The sequence continues at coordinate 1,140,830 of NC_017910.1, read as the reverse complement.
TGCAGCACTGCCCCCAGCATCATGGCAAACAGGAAGAACACCGCCATGCGCCCATTTTTAAACAGCACAAAGGCATCCAGCCCCAGCTTACTGGCGAAGGATGTGGCGGTTCTCTTCCCGGCGACCGGAATGTGAGGCAGGGTGAGCGCATACACCGCCAGCAGCAGCGAGGCGCCAGACGCAATATAGAGCTGGGCACGGCTGAGCTCCAGCCCCGTCAGGCTGACGGCCCACATGGCGCAGATAAAACCGAGGGTGCCGAACACGCGAATCGGTGGAAATGCCGTGGCCGGATCCTGACCGGCCTGTGCCAGACACGCGTAGGAGACACTGTTAGACAGGGAGATGGTCGGCATATAGGCCATCGCATTGATCAACATCACCCAGAACATGGTGTCCGGGTCCGTCACCGTGGTCGCCCAGAGCAGTGCCCCGGCACACACCAGGTGGCATAACATGTAGGCCCGCTCGGCGCGCAACCACTTGTCGGCGATGATCCCCATAATACCTGGCATCACAATCGCCGCCAGCCCTTTAGAGCTGTACACCATGCCCACGTTCGCACCGCTGAAATCGAGCGTGTTGATCATGTAGGATCCCAGGGTAACCAGCCAGCTTCCCCAGATAAAATATTGCATAAACGACATGAGCTTTAACCGGGAGACAATACCCATTTTTCTGTTCCTTGTCGTAGCGTATCACCCCGCCGGGACGCGGGGTGATGATGATCCTGTGTCAGGCCAGCTTGCGCAGGAACCCGCAAATCAGGCTGATGAAGTTCTGGCGGGAAAGCTCAGCGGCGGCCAGGGTTTGCGCGTGGGAGAGTGTGATATCCCCCAGCCCTTCCGCCAGGTTTGTAATAGCGGAGACGGCAGCCACCTTCAGCCCGCAATGGCGTGCGCTGATCACCTCAGGCACGACCGACATCCCGACGACATCCCCGCCGATAATCTGCATCATGCGGATCTCGGCTGCCGTTTCAAAATTCGGCCCGGGATAGGAGACAAAGACCCCCTCCCTGAGCGCAAAGCCCTCCTCTGTGGCCACGCTTTGCAACAGCGCGCGGTAATCCGCGTCGTAGGCATTCGCCAGCGAGAAGAAACGCTCGCCAAACTGGTCGTCGTTAGGCCCGACCATCGGCGTACCCGGCATGGTATTGATGTGATCACTCAGCGCCACCAGGCTCCCCGGCCCCACTTCCGGGCGCAGTGATCCTGCCGCATTGGTACAGAACAGCAGCTCGCAGCCCAGCAGTTTCATGGTGCGAATGGCATCGGTCATGATGGTCATGCCGCGCCCTTCGTAGAAGTGCCCGCGCCCTTTCATGCAGGCAACCGGGACGCCCGCAAGATGGCCCAGCACCAGCTCCCCCGCATGGCCGTGAACCGTGCTGACCGGGAATCCGGGCAGCTTTTCATATGAAATGGCCACCGCGTCTTCTATCTGTTCTGCCAGTGCCCCTAAGCCGGAGCCCAGAATAAAAGCCACCCGCGGCGTAAATCCGGGTTTATAACTGCGAATAATATCGGCGCTGGTCCACGGGTTCCGGGAAAGAGAGGTATCGGTCATGGGTTGTCCTTCAGGTCGGCTGATCAAAAAGTAAGGTAAACGAAGTTATAGCGAGAGTACGCAATCGATTACCAATACAGTTTTCCCGGCTGATCGATAGTCAGCAGGTATTGAACGCCCGCCCCCGGACCGGGAGCCGGGCCCGGCGGTTACCCCGGGGCTCTGACCGGGGTTATTACCTGTTCCAGGTCATAAATTCGTTTTATTTTTTAGACAAATTACGCACAATCACTCGTGAATTTTCCGAGGTGCGTTCATGAACTTACTCAAAATTATCGATCCCTTTACGCTGACACTCATCATCACCGTTCTGCTGGCAACCTTCTTCCCCGCCACGGGCATGTGGGTTGGATTCTTTGACGGCCTGACAACCGCCGCCATCGCCCTGCTGTTTTTTATGCACGGGGCTAAGCTCTCCCGGGCGGCGATTATCGCCGGCAGCAGCCACTGGCGCCTGCATCTGTGGGTGATGTGCAGCACATTTATTCTGTTTCCGGTGCTGGGGGTGCTGTTCAGCTGGTGGGCGCCGGTGGATGTCAGCCCGGAAATTTACGCCGGTTTCCTGTATCTGTGTATTCTGCCCGCCACGGTGCAGTCCGCCATTGCGTTTACTTCGCTGGCGGGCGGGAATGTGGCGGCGGCGGTCTGCTCTGCCTCAGCCTCCAGCCTGCTGGGAGTATTTCTCTCCCCGCTGCTGGTGGGGCTGGTGATGCATGTCCACGGCGCCAGCGGCAGCCTGCAACAGGTGGGCAGCATTATGCTGCAATTGCTGGTGCCCTTTGTGCTGGGGCATTTATCCCGCCCCTGGACCGGTAACTTTGTGGCGCGCCATAAAAAATGGATTGGTAAAACCGATCAGTCATCGATTCTGCTGGTGGTGTATACCGCCTTCAGTGAGGCGGTCACCCACGGGATCTGGCATAAAGTCGGGGCGGGGACACTGCTGTTTATTGTGGTTGTGAGCCTGGTGCTGCTGGCTATTGTTATCACCGTGAACACGCTGGTGGCCCGGCGGGCAGGCTTCAGCAAGGCCGATGAAATTACCATTGTGTTTTGCGGCTCGAAAAAGAGCCTTGCTAACGGCATCCCCATGGCGAACATTCTGTTCCCGGCGGCGACGGTGGGCATACTGGTGCTGCCGCTGATGATCTTTCACCAGATCCAGCTGATGGTCTGCGCGGTGCTGGCCCGGCGCTATAAGCGCCAGACCATGGCCGCAGCAGAGCAGGAAAGTACGCTGGCGGCGAAACGCTAGCGGTTTTTTAAGGGGCGCACCAGAGAGTCCAGCCCCTCGATTTTAATCGCCAGGGTCAGCGCCATCAGCTCCCCCAGTTGCCCCCGGGGGAACTCCCCTTTCCGGGAAAACCACAGCAGGTACTCTTCCGGCAGATCGATAAGCACCCGCCCCTGATATTTACCAAACGGCATCACCGTATTGGCAATCGCCACCAGTTGCTGTTTATCCATTTATTCGCCCAGTAAGCGGATCATTTCCGCTTCATCAATCACCGCGATGCCCAGCTCCTGCGCTTTGGCAAGTTTAGAGCCTGCGGCCTCCCCGGCAATCACCAGGTCGGTTTTTTTCGATACGCTACCGCTCACCTTCGCCCCCAGGGCAACCAGGCGGGCTTTGGCATCATCCCGGGACATGATACTCAGGGAGCCGGTCAGCACCACGGTCTTACCGGCAAAGGGGCTGTCTATCTCCTCTGCCCGGATAACCACCGGGGCCTCCCAGTGAATACCGCGATCTTCTACCAGCTGGCGGATCACCTCGCGGTTGCTCTCTTCCCGGAAGAAGTGGCACACGTGGTTTGCCACCACGACCCCGACATCCGGCACTTTTTGCAGCTCATCCACACTGGCAGAGGCCAGCGCCTCAAGGGTGCCAAAATAGGCCGCCAGGCCCGCTGCGGTGGCTTCGCCAACTTCGCGGATCCCCAGCGCATATAAGAAGCGGGCAAACGTGGTCTGTCTGGCTTTTTCCAGCGCACTGACCAGATTGGTGGCGGATTTTGGCCCCATTCTGTCCAGCCCGGTCAGCACACCGGCGGTCAGCCCGAAGAGATCGGCCGGGGTATGGACATACTCTTTGTCGACCAACTGGTCGATTATCTTCTCCCCCATGCCGTCCACATCCAGCGCCCGGCGGGAGACAAAATGCTTCAGCGACTCTTTACGCTGGGCGCCGCAAATCAGCCCCCCGGTGCAGCGGGCAACCGCCTCCCCTTCTACCCGCTCAACATCAGAGCCGCAAACCGGGCAGTGAGTGGGGAACACAATCTCCCGGGTATCTTCCGGGCGCTCTGACATCACCACCCCGACAACCTGGGGGATCACATCCCCGGCCCGGCGCACCACTACTGTATCGCCAATCCGCAGCCCCAGCCGGTCTATCTCATCGGCATTATGCAGGGTAGCATTGCTGACCAGCACACCGGCCACCTGTACCGGCTCCAGCCTTGCGACCGGCGTAATTGCGCCGGTGCGGCCAACCTGGAACTCCACATCACGCACGGTTGTCATCTGCTCCTGGGCCGGGAATTTAAACGCCGTGGCCCAGCGGGGCGCCCGGGCCACAAACCCCAGCTCCTCCTGTAGCGCCCGGTCATTGACCTTGATAACCACCCCGTCGATATCAAACCCGAGCCCCGGGCGATCCGTTTCCACCTGGTGATAAAAATCCAGCACCGCCTGTGCGCCGGTACATAACCGGACCCGGTCGCTGACCGGCAGCCCCCAGGTTTTGAACTGCTGCAGGCACCCCATATGGGTGTCCGGCAGGGTTCCCCCCTCCAGCAGGCCAAAGCCGTAGCAGTAAAAGGTCAGCGGGCGTTTGGCGGTAATGCGCGGATCCAGCTGGCGCAGGGAGCCTGCCGCCGCGTTGCGCGGGTTGGCAAACACTTTTCCGCCGCTGCGGCGGGCCTCTTCGTTAATCTTTTCAAACCCGGCCTGGGGGAGGAAAACCTCGCCCCGCACCTCTACCCGGGCGGGGATATTCTCCCCCTGCAGGCGCAGCGGAATCGCCCGGATGGTGCGCACATTGGCGGTGATATTCTCCCCGGTGGTCCCGTCTCCGCGGGTAGAGGCCCGCACCAGCAGGCCATCTTCGTACAGCAGGCTGACGGCCAGGCCATCGAGCTTCAGCTCACAGCAGAAGGTTATCTCTTCGGTATTGCGCAGCCGGTCCTGAACCCGCTTATAAAAGGCCCGGAAGCTCTCTTCGTCAAAGACGTTATCCAGCGACAGCATCGGCACTTCGTGGCTTACCTGGGTAAACTCACTCAGCGGCGCGGCCCCGACCCGCTGGGTGGGGGAGTCCGCCGTAATCAGTTGCGGGTGAGCCTCTTCCAGTGCCCGCAGTTCACGCATCAGCCGGTCGTATTCCGCATCCGGGATCTCCGGTGCATCCTGAACGTGATACAGGTATTCGTGGTGGCGCAGCGTGGCGCGCAGGTGGGCCAGTTGTTGTTCGATGGTGTCCATAGTTACTTACCCCGGGAACAAGAAAAACCCCCGGCAGGCGGGGGTTCTGGATAGCTGTGATGGGCGTCCGTCTGGAGGAGATTATCCGCCAATAACGTCCCTGATGCGGTCCTGATACTCACGCAGTTTCTGCGGTGTCATCATGCGGCGCTGTTCGTCCAGCACCACACCGCCGACGTCATCGGCAATATGCTGGGCAGACTGCAGCATCAGTTTAAAGTTCTGCAGCGCATCGCCATAAGAGGGCACCTGCATAAAGATAGTGACGCCAGGCGTAACGAAATCGCGCATATTTTCCGGATCAAAAGAGCCGGGTTTCACCATATTGGCGAGGCTGAACAGAACTTTCCCGCTACCGTCCGGGCTGAGGTGGCGATGGAAAATGTTCATCTCACCAAATTTAAACCCGGCCTGTTGAATACTGTTAAGCAGTACGCCACCGTCCAGCTGAGCGCCCGGATGGGCGGCCACATTCATGACAATAACGGTCTCTTTCGCTGCCGGCGCTTCCTGAGGCTGCTGTGGTGCCGGAGCGGGCTGCGGTGCAGGGGCTTGCGCTGGCTGTGGCGCAGCAGGAGCAACCGGCTGCTGATAGACCGGCTCAGGCTGCTGTACCGGTTGTTGCGGCGCAGGCGGCTGTTGTGCTGGCTGCGGCGCACTGTAAGCTGGCTGTGCAGGCTGCGGCATCACCGGCTGCTGAACAGGCTGAGGCTGCGGTTGCTGGACCGGCTGCGGCTGTTGCTGCTGCACCGGCTCAGGCTGCGCGGCCTGCTGATAAGGCTGTGGCTGGCGCTGCTGGGGTGCCCCGTAAGGCGGCTGGTACTGATGCTGCGAAGCCGGTTGTGGCTGACGCTGCGCATCCTGGCCCCATGAGCCCTGATCCTGAGGCGGATTCACCCGATGGACCCGGACCTCGCCAACCCCTTCTTCCTGATCGTCTATCTCATTCTGGTCGTCGCGCCGCCCTTGCGTTCGCTTAAGCGGGCGCTCACGAAAAATAGACGAACGTTCCTTACGGCTGGTCCACAGACCATGTACCAGTAAGGCTATTATGGCTATCGCGCCAACAATGATTAATATCAGACGCAAATCCTGCATCATTATATTCTCTGTTGTTCTAACACCTTGCCACCGCGGCAATCATTCATTCCCTAAGAGTATTTGCCCATCTCCATAAGTGCAAGCGGACTATCAAGTTTCAGCCCATAAAGATGAGGCTCAGGGTGTTTTTTGCTGTTTTTTCGACCATTTCTTAACTGGTTATCCTTTTTCAGTTCGCTATCATAGTGCGGCACAACTTTTTTGGTTGCATTTACAGGAGCACTCCCCCGGAATGGCTACACAATTGTCGTCCACCCCACACAGCGGATTTCACTATTTCTCTCAGGGATGGAAACTGATCCATGAACCCGGTATCCGCCGCTTTGTCATCCTGCCGTTACTGATCAACATCCTCCTGATGGGCTCCGCCTTCTGGTGGCTGTTTACCCGGCTGGAAAGCTGGATCCCGGCACTGCTGGCACACATCCCTGACTGGCTACAGTGGCTAAGCTATCTGCTCTGGCCCCTGGCCGTCATCTCTCTCTTTCTGATTTTTGGTTATTTCTTCTCAACTATTGCCAACTGGATAGCCGCCCCCTTCAATGGCCTGCTGGCCGAACAGCTGGAAGCAAGGCTCACCGGCACCACCCCGCCGGATGTAGGCATCTTTGGCATCATGAAAGACATTCCGCGGATCATGAAGCGCGAATGGCAGAAATTTACCTGGTACCTGCCCCGGGCGATTGCGCTGCTGATCCTCTATTTTATCCCCGGCCTTGGCCAGACCCTGGCACCGGTGCTCTGGTTTCTGTTCAGCGCCTGGATGCTCAACCTGCAATATGCCGACTACCCGTTCGATAACCATAAAGTGCCGTTTAAAACCATGCGCACGGCCCTGCGCGAACGCAAAGTCATTAACATGCAGTTCGGTACTCTGGTCAGCCTGTTTACCATGATCCCGGTCCTGAACCTGTTCATTATGCCGGTGGCCGTGTGCGGCGCGACGGCCATGTGGGTCGAGTGCTACCGCGACAAACACGCCATGTGGAAATAACCCCCTCCCCCACCAGTAAGAAACGGCATATGCCGTTTCTTATTCCATCTTGTTGTGCATTATTTCCCTTACGTATATAGATATGCTAAATCCGTACTTCCCCCCGGCAATCAAGACGGTATGCTGGGGTAGTCGCTAAATTTTTATACCGTTAAAGGATGGGCCATGAGCAAGATCTATGAAGACAATTCTCTCACCATCGGTCATACACCGCTGGTCCGACTGAATCGCATCGGGAACGGGCGTATTCTGGCTAAAGTGGAATCCCGCAACCCCAGTTTCAGCGTGAAGTGCCGTATCGGCGCCAATATGATCTGGGACGCAGAGAAGCGTGGCATCCTGAAACCTGGTGTTGAACTGGTGGAGCCCACCAGCGGTAACACCGGTATTGCCCTGGCCTATGTGGCCGCGGCGCGCGGTTATAAACTGACGCTGACCATGCCGGAAACCATGAGCGTGGAACGCCGTAAATTACTCAAAGCGCTGGGGGCTAACCTGGTGCTGACCGAAGGCGCAAAAGGCATGAAGGGCGCCATCCAGAAGGCGGAAGAGATTGTCGCCAGCGATCCGGCGAAATATGTCCTGCTGCAGCAATTCAGTAACCCGGCAAACCCGGATATCCACGAAAAAACCACCGGCCCGGAGATCTGGGAAGATACCGACGGCGAGGTGGATGTCTTTATCGCCGGTGTCGGCACCGGCGGCACGCTGACTGGTGTCAGCCGCTACATTAAAAACACCAAAGGCAAGAAAGATCTGATTAGCGTGGCGGTAGAGCCGACAGACTCTCCGGTTATCACCCAGGCCCTGGCCGGGGAAGAGATAAAACCAGGGCCGCACAAAATTCAGGGTATCGGTGCCGGTTTTATCCCGGGTAACCTGGATTTAAAACTGGTTGATAAAGTTGTCACCATCACCAACGACGAGGCTATCTCCACCGCCCGCCGCCTGATGGAAGAAGAAGGCATTCTGGCCGGGATCTCCTCCGGCGCGGCCGTGGCGGCTGCCCTGAAACTTCAGGAAGATGAAACATTTGCTAATAAAAACATTGTGGTCATCCTGCCTTCGTCCGGTGAGCGCTATCTGAGTACCGCGCTGTTTGCTGACCTGTTCACTGAGAAAGAACTGCAACAGTAATGCCAGCCTTGCTGACTTGCACAAAAAAACACCCAAATGGGTGTTTTTTTGTGCCGCCCGTCAAAATTTGCGCCCACGTAGCATTGCCTGCCGGGTAAAGCTCTGGTATTTAACTTCCATTATTTTGATGCGTGAAATTAATAGGACACTCGTCGTCACGGCTGAATCGATTTATCGGTTTGGTGGCCGAAAGCATTTAGCGGCATAATGAAAGACGGTGAGTAGACACCCGGTGGATCAACTAACTGGCTTACTCCGCATCCGTGTTCAGCACAGCATCTGTGCGGCACCAATAATAGAGGCTAAAGTATAGTCACCAGGCTAGACTTTAGTTCCACAACACTAAACCTATAAGTTGGGGAAATACAATGTTCCAGCAAGAAGTTACTATTACCGCTCCGAACGGCCTGCATACCCGCCCTGCTGCTCAGTTTGTTAAAGAAGCGAAAGGCTTCACCTCTGATATCACCGTGACCTCCAATGGCAAAAGCGCCAGCGCGAAAAGCCTGTTTAAACTCCAGACTCTGGGTCTGACTCAGGGCACCGTTGTGACCATCGCCGCTGAAGGCGAAGACGAGCAGAAAGCAGTTGAGCATCTGGTAAAACTGATGGCTGAACTCGAGTAAGCTGCGGCGCTCAGAGGAAACTGGATTTCATTAAAATCAGTCACAAGTAAGGTAGGGTTATGATTTCAGGCATTTTAGCATCCCCGGGTATTGCTTTCGGCAAAGCGCTTCTGCTGAAAGAAGATGAAATTGTCATCGACCGGAAGAAAATTTCTGCTGACAAAGTTGACCAGGAAGTTGATCGTTTCCTGAGCGGTCGCGCCAAAGCCTCCGCCCAGTTAGAAGCTATCAAAACCAAAGCTGGTGAAACGTTCGGTGAAGAAAAAGAAGCCATCTTTGAAGGCCACATTATGTTGCTGGAAGATGAGGAGCTGGAGCAGGAAATCATAGCCCTGATTAAAGACAAGCTCATCACCGCTGACGCAGCTGCATATCAGATTATTGAAGGCCAGGCTTCCGCACTGGAAGAGCTGGACGACGAATACCTCAAAGAGCGCGCCGCCGACGTGCGCGACATCGGCAAACGCCTGCTGCGCAATATCCTCGGCCTGGCGATTATCGATTTAAGCGCCATCCAGGAAGAAGTTATCCTGGTGGCGACCGATCTGACCCCGTCAGAAACCGCACAGCTGAACCTCAAAAAAGTGCTGGGCTTTATCACTGATATTGGTGGCCGTACATCTCACACCTCTATCATGGCCCGCTCTCTGGAGCTGCCCGCCATTGTCGGCACCGGCAACGTAACGACCCAGGTCGTGAGCGGCGACTATCTGATCCTCGATGCGGTTAATAACAAAATCTATGTTAACCCGACCAACGACGAGATAGACGCCCTGCGTAAGCTGCAGGCCCAGGTGGCGGAAGAGAAAGCCGAGCTGGCAAAACTGAAAGACCTGCCGGCCATCACTCTGGACGGTCACCAGGTCGAAGTCTGCGCCAACATCGGTACTGTGCGCGATGTGGCCGGTGCAGAACGTAACGGTGCCGAAGGTGTTGGCCTGTACCGTACCGAATTCCTGTTTATGGATCGCGACGCGCTGCCTACTGAAGAAGAGCAGTTCGCCGCCTATAAAGCCGTGGCCGAAGCCTGTGGCTCTCAGGCCGTTATCGTCCGTACGATGGATATCGGTGGCGATAAAGAGCTGCCGTATATGAACTTCCCGAAAGAAGAGAACCCGTTCCTCGGCTGGCGTGCGATTCGTATCGCCATGGACCGTAAAGAAATCCTGCGTGATCAGGTGCGGGCCATTCTGCGGGCTTCTGCGTTTGGTAAGCTGCGCATCATGTTCCCGATGATCATCTCGGTTGAAGAAGTGCGTGCGCTGCGGGCCGAAATCGAGAAATACAAAGCAGAATTGCGTGCCGAAGGGAAAGCCTTCGATGAGTCTATTGAAATCGGCGTCATGGTGGAAACCCCGGCGGCGGCGACAATTGCTCATCATTTAGCCAAAGAAGTTGATTTCTTTAGTATTGGTACCAACGATTTGACGCAATACACTCTGGCGGTTGACCGTGGTAATGATATGATCTCCCACCTCTACCAGCCGATGTCTCCGTCTGTCCTTACCCTGATTAAACAGGTAATTGACGCTTCACACGCGGAAGGTAAGTGGACCGGTATGTGCGGTGAGCTTGCTGGCGATGAACGTGCTACACTACTGTTGCTGGGGATGGGTCTGGACGAATTCAGTATGAGTGCCATATCTATCCCGCGCATCAAGAAGATCATTCGCAATACGAACTTCGAAGATGCCAGGGTATTAGCAGAGCAAGCTCTTGCTCAGCCGACAACGGACGAGTTAATGGCGCTGGTTAACAAGTTCATTGAAGAAAAAACAATCTGCTAATCCACAAGATACGGCCCAAATTACTGCTTAGGAGAGAAGGCTAATGGGGTTATTTAGTAAACTTTTCGGTGACAAAGGCAACAGTGACACCGGAATCATTGAAATCGTTGCTCCACTGTCTGGTGAAATCGTCAACATTGAAGATGTGCCTGATGTGGTATTTGCCGAAAAAATCGTTGGTGATGGTATCGCCATCAAACCTACTGGCGACAAAATGGTTGCCCCGGTAGACGGCACTATTGGTAAGATCTTTGAAACTAACCATGCTTTCTCTATCGAGTCCGATAGCGGCATTGAGCTGTTTGTTCACTTTGGTATCGACACCGTTGAACTGAAAGGCGAAGGCTTCAAACGCATCGCTGAAGAAGGCCAGCGCGTTAAGAAAGGTGACGTGGTCATCGAGTTTGATCTGCCGCTGCTGGAAGAAAAAGCCAAGTCTACCCTGACTCCGGTGGTTATCTCCAACATGGACGAGATCAAAGAGCTGATCAAGCTGTCTGGTAGTGTGACTGTGGGCGAAACCCCGGTAATTCGTATCAAGAAGTAATCACTCTCCGCATTGAAAAATGGCGCCTTCCGGCGCCATTTTTATTGCGGCTGATCAGATCCCCTCCCCTCCGTGGAAGCTCTCCTCCCCGAATACGCCGGTCGAGAGGTAACGGTCGCCGCGATCGCAAATAATCGCCACCACAACCGAGCCCGGAGTATCCTGCGCCACGCGCAGCGCCCCGGCCACCGCCCCGCCGGAGCTGACACCGCAAAAAATGCCTTCTTTCATCGCCAGCAAACGCATGGTGCGCTCTGCATCGGCCTGGCTGACATCCAGCACCTGATCCACCAGGGCGGCGTTAAAAATCCCCGGCATATATTCTGCCGGCCAGCGGCGGATCCCCGGAATGCTGCTGCCGTCGCAGGGTTGCAGGCCAACAATCGTCACCTCTGCGCGCTGCTCTTTCAGAAAGCGGCTGGTGCCGGTCACCGTGCCGGTGGTCCCCATACTGGAGACAAAATGGGTGATCCGCCCCCCGGTCTGGCGCCAGATCTCCGGGCCGGTGGTTTTGTAGTGGGCCAGCGGATTGTCCGGGTTATTAAACTGGTCAAGAATATAGCCTTCACCGCGGCTGGCCATGGCCTGGGCCAGATCCCGCGCCCCTTCCATGCCCTGCTCTTTGGTCACCAGCAGTAATTCCGCCCCGTAGGCGCGCATCGCCGCTTTACGCTCCAGGCTCATGTTGTCCGGCATCAGCAGCGTCATGCGGTAGCCCTTCAGGGCCGCAATCATTGCCAGCGCAATCCCGGTATTGCCGCTGGTAGCTTCAATCAGCCGGTCGCCGGGGCGAATATCGCCACGTTTTTCCGCCTCAACAATCATGGATAAAGCGGCCCGGTCCTTGACGGAGCCCGCCGGGTTGTTGCCTTCCAGTTTTACCCAGACTTCACTGCCGTTATCCGGCCCCATGCGCTGAAGGCGCACCAGGGGTGTATTACCGATGGTATTTTCTAATGTTGTGTTCACGTTGCCTGTCCACTGCCTGTAAAAAAAGCGGCCCCGGAGGCCGCCTGCTTATCGTCTGTTTAACCTATCAGGCCGACTGCGCCAGAGCAACTCCCTGGACAGGCTCGTTCCCGTGATAGATTCGGGCGTTCTTCAGCCCGACAAATAACCGCTCGCCGCGTTGCGGTGCCCTCTCCCCCTGGAGCACTACGGTGATAGGGTCCGGATACCAGCCCTGGGGCTGGACCACCAGCTGAACAAAATGGCCGCGCAGGCTGGCCTCCACCACCTGCACCGGCAGCGGAGAGTCCAGGCTGGTGCGGTTGCTGACATCCACCTCCCAGGGGCGCAGGAACAGATCGACCTCCCCCTGGTATGCCGGGGTGAACCCCAGCGGCCAGCGGTGTGCCCCCACATGGAACTGGCTACCGCGAATGGTCCCCCGCAGGCGGTTAACCTCCCCGAGGAATTCCAGCACAAACCGGGTAGCCGGTTCACGCCACACGGTTTCCGGGCTGTCTGCCTGTTCAATATTCCCCTGGCTCATCACCACCACCCGATCCGCCACTTCCATGGCTTCTTCCTGATCGTGGGTCACAAACACACTGGTAAATTTCAGCTCTTCGTGCAGTTCGCGCAGCCAGCGGCGCAGCTCTTTACGCACCTGGGCATCCAGCGCACCGAAGGGCTCATCCAGCAGCAGGATTTGCGGCTCTACAGCCAGGGCGCGGGCCAGGGCCACGCGCTGTTTCTGGCCGCCGGATAACTGGGCCGGATAGCGATCCGCCAGATGGGCGAGCTGCACCATCTCCAGTAATTTGGTTACTTTCTGCTTAATGGCCGCCGCACCCGGGCGCGATTTACGCGGCAGTACAGTCAGCCCGAAGGCGATATTCTCAAACACCGTCATATGGCGGAACAGGGCGTAATGCTGGAACACAAACCCCACTTTACGATCCCGTGCGTGCAGGCGGCTGACATCTGTCCCCTGGAAGCGAATCTGGCCGCTGGTCTGGTGCTCCAGCCCGGCGATAATCCGCAGCAAAGTGGTTTTCCCTGAGCCGGACGGCCCGAGCAGCGCCACCATCTGGCCGGAGGGAATATCCAGCGAAATATCATTCAGCACCTGGGTGTGGCCAAAAGACTTGCGGATGTTGGCTATCTGAATACTCATGGGTTTTCCTCCGACTGCTGGCGTTTTTCCTGGTTTGCCAGGCGCCACTGTAGTGCACTTTTCATAAACAGGGTCAGGATAGCCATCAGCGCCAGTAGCGCTGCCGCAGTAAACGAACCTACGGTGTTGTAATCCTGCTCCAGTAATTCAATCTGTAACGGCAGGGAGAGGGTTTCGCCGCGAATCGAGCCGGATACCACCGACACCGCCCCGAACTCCCCGATGGCGCGGGCATTGGTCAGCACCACACCGTATAACAGCGCCCAGCGAATGTTAGGCAGTGTAACCCGGCGGAACATCTGCCAGCCGGAAGCCCCCAGCAGTATCGCGGCTTCATCTTCCTGGCTCCCCTGGCTGAGCATCACCGGCACCAGTTCACGCACCACAAACGGGCAGGTCACGAAAATGGTCACCAGCATCATCCCCGGCCAGGAGAACATAATTTGCAGGTTATGGGCATCCAGCCACTCACCCAGCGGGCCGTTAGAGCCATAAAACAGCAGATACACCAGGCCTGCCACCACCGGGGATACCGCAAACGGAATATCCAGCAGTGTCAGCAACAGCTGGCGCCCCGGGAAGGTGAAACGGGTCACCAGCCAGGCCAGCAGCGTGCCGAACACCAGGTTTACCGGCACGGTGATAAGGGCAATCAGCACCGTCAGCCAGATGGCGTGCAGCATGTCCGGGTCCGCCAGGTTATGCAGCACCGGCATCAGCCCTTTGGCAAGGGCCTGGTAAAAGATATAAATAATCGGCACCAGCAGGATAAGCGTGGAGATAACCACGCCTGTACCTATCAGCGCCCACTTGCCCCAGTTAACCGGCGTGCGCGTGCGCTCAGAGGTTATCAGTGGAGTAACATTCGCCATTAGTGACCTACCACCCGCCGGCCAAAGCGGCTTTGCAGTGTATTAATGCTGAATAACAGCAGCAGAGATGCCCCGAGAATAACCGACGCCACCGCACTGGCCGCCGGGTAGTCAAACTCCTGAAGGCGGACAAAAATCATCAGCGAGGTCACTTCCGTTTTCCAGGCAATATTCCCGGCGATAAAAATCACCGCGCCAAATTCCCCCAGGCTGCGGGTAAACGACAGCGCCACCCCGGCAATCAGCGCCGGAGAGAGCTCCGGCAAGACCACCCGGCGAAAGCTCTGCCAGCGGGTTGCCCCCAGGGTTTGTGCCGCCTCTTCATACTCCGGCCCCAGCTCTTCCAGCACCGGCTGTACGGTACGTACCACAAACGGGATGCTGGTAAAAGCCATGGCAACAGCAATCCCGAGCCAGGTATAAGTGACCTTGATACCTAAGCCCGCCAGCCACTCGCCGTAAAGGCCGTTCACCGAAAACAGCGAGGCCAGCGTCAGGCCCGCAACGGCGGTTGGCAGCGCGAAGGGTAAGTCCATCAGTGCATCCAGCAGGCTGCGCCCGGGGAAGGTATAGCGGGTCAGGATCCAGGCCATCAGCATGCCAAACACACCGTTAAATAACGAGGCGACCGCCGCTGAGATCAGGGTAACTTTATAGGCCGCCACGATTTGCGGGTTGGTTATCACCGTCCAGTATTCTGACCAGCTCATTTGCGCCAGCTGCATAACCAGCGCACTGAGCGGCAGCAACAAAATCAGGCACACAAAAAGCAGACTGGTCCCCAGACTCAGGGTAAAGCCCGGCAGCACCCGCTTTGATGCAACAGCAAACATTACTTACGCCCCGCCGCCAGTAACTTGTCCAGCTCACCGCCGCTGGCAAAGTGGGTTTTCATCACCTCCGGCCAGGAGCCGAACTGATCTTCTACCCGGAACAGCTCCGTCTGCGGGAATTTATCTTTCAGCTTCGCCATCACCTGCGGGTTGTTAACCCGGTAGTAATAGCTGGTGATGATCTCTTGTGCCTGCGGGCTGTAGAGGTACTTCAGGTAGTCCCGGGCCGCTTTTTCAGTGCCGTTCGCTTTCACGTTCTTATCCACCCAGGCGACCGGAAACTCCGCCAGGATATTGACCTTTGGCACCACCACTTCAAAGCCTTCTTTGGCGTACTGGTTACGGATATTGTTCACTTCTGATTCAAACGTGATCAGCACATCGCCCAGGCCACGCTCCACAAAGGTGGTGGTCGCGCCGCGGCCACCGGTATCAAATACCGCCACGTTTTTCAAAAACTGCGTCATAAACTGCTCAGTTTTGGCCTTGTCGTTGCCATCGGCTTTTGCCGCAGCGCCCCAGGCCGCCAGATAGGTATAGCGGGCATTGCCGGATGTTTTCGGGTTCGGGAACACCAGCTGAACGTCCGGGCGCACTAAGTCAGACCAGTCGTGGATATTTTTCGGGTTCCCCTTGCGCACCAAAAACGCCATGGTGGAATAGAACGGCGAACTGTTGTTCGGCAGGCGGCTTTGCCAGTTGGCCGGGATCAGTTTGCCTTTGTCGTGCAGGATCTGAACATCCGTCACCTGGTTATAAGTCACAACGTCTGCTTTTAAGCCCTGCAAAATGGCCAGCGCCTGCTTGGAGGATCCGGCGTGGGACTGTTTGATAGTCAGCTTATCGCCGCCATTTTCTTTCGCCCACTGTTGTTCAAACGGCGGGTTCAGCGCGGCAAACAGCTCCCGTGAAACGTCATAGGAGCTGTTGAGCAGTTCTGTTGCCTGGGCCTGGCCTGCCAGCAGCAGTGATACAGCAGCAATATGCCAAATTTTTTTAACTGACTTAACGGCCATACAATCCCCTTAATAAAAACGGTCAACATCATGCTTAATTGCTGTCCAGTTTATTTATAACAGGTGGCAAAGCTGTAACGCTTTTATATACCGTTTGGCGATTTGCAAGTTCGAAACAGTATAAGGCCCGTGGGGAAAGGGATATCCGGGGGAAAACGGCGCGCCAGCGCGCGCCGTAAAGGGGGGATTACAGAGCTTTGAGCACATCCAGTGAGGGGGCGAAATAGTAGCCGCCGGTCACTGGTTTGGTGAAGCGCAGCAGGGCATCACGCTTGCCGTCCAGCTCGCCGAACATGCTCAGCAGCTGCTGCTCAATACTGTGCAGGCGCGCAGCATAAGAGCAGAAATAGAGCCCGTGCACACCGCTGGCGGTGCCGTAAGGCAGGCTCTGGCGGACAATTTTCAGCCCTTTGCCGTTCTCTTTCAGATCAACGCGGGTCACGTGAGAGGTCACCGGGCGCTCGTCCGGGTCAATTTCCACGCTGTCTGCTTTGGTGCGGCCGATAACCATCTCCTGCTCATGGGTGCTCATGCGCTCAAACTGCGGCAAGTTATGCTCCCAGCGCTGGGCCAGGACATAGCTGCCGCCGTCATCGATACCGCCGTTAATAACTGCGGCATCGCGGCGCGGGCCGTCGCCTGCCGGGTTTTCGGTGCCGTCAACAAACCCGCTGAGATCGCGCTCTTCCACCCAGCGAAAACCGTGGATCTCTTCAACAATGCTCAGTGTCTTGCCGAAGGCGGCCAGGGTCGCCTGAGCCACGGAGAAGTTCACGTCATGGCGCAGAGACATAATATGGATCAGCACATCCTGCTGGGTCGCCGGTGCCAGCCCTTTGCCCAGCGGCGTAAAATTTTTCAGATCAGCGGCACTACCGGCTGCACCCAGTTCACGCCAGACATCGTGACCAAAGGCCACAACCACCCCGAGGTGGGCGTCCGGGAATTTCCCCTGGAACTCAGCCACCTGCTGGCAGAGCGTCCGACACCCCTGACGCAACTCATCCAGGCTGCCCGCCAGGTTGGCTTCCAGCCAGATAGCCGCGCGACAATGCTCTGGTAAAATACCGCTTTGTACTTCAGACATAATGCCTCCAAAAAAACCGCCCGTAGCGTGGTCATGTACGCCTCCAATGGCGTAAAAAAAGTCTGTGACCACGCTTTATGTGGATATATTACCGCCGCCAGACGATTTTATTAAGCGTCCAGTTTTTTAGCGTATCGTCCGAGGGCATTAACCCCTGAGGCCCGCGCCACTGTCCGCCAAACAGATAGGTAATATGCTGGCTGTCCGGGGCTTTACAGGCCACCAGCGCCTCGTCATCGCCGCTGGCTTTTTCACAGGCGCCAAAGGCTTTGCTGTAAAGTTCGTGAAACGGTGTTCCCAGGGTCACGCCGCTCTCGGTGGGGATGGTTTTATCCAGTACCACCACCCGGGAAAGCTGCCCCTTGTCACCTTCAATCACCAGCGCCAGCTGGTTATTTTTCAGCGCCTCGAAATAGCGCACGACGCTGCCGTCCGCCATTTTCATGCCACTACGCAGATGGTAGTCGCTGCCAATCGCCCCGGCGATGCCGTCCTGTGTCAGCGGGGTGGATGCGGTTAACGCCCCTACCCCCTGCTCGCTCACCGTCAGCGATGAGCCGAACCAGTTCCAGGGAGCCCAGTGCGCATTTGAGAGCGTGGAACACCCACTTAACGCCAGCGGCGCGATAAGCATCATAAGACGCAGGCTTTTCATCCGGATATCCTTAGTAGTCAGTGACAATCCATGGTTTGAGTTCTGATGGCAACAAAAGTGCCATCCTATACCAGACCAGGGGAAAAACAGTCCCGCAGACGCCGCTGGAACAGCAGCCACCACAGGGAGAACAGATCCATCGCCAGCAGGCAAATCCCCGCCGGGGTGACCTCCGCCTGGCCATACAGCGCCAGCACCTGCAGGAGGGTAATCACCAGTTGGGTGACAATCAGCACCCGGCGCCAGTAATACCACAGGCGCGGAAACGCCAGGCGGCGCCCGCTCAGCACAAACGCCAGCACCGCCGGGATCCCCGGTACTAACCCCAGCAAAAACAGGTTCCGCTCCGGGTAGAACAGCGCCAGCAGCGTTTCGCCCTGCTCCCGGGATGCCCCGGCAAGCAGCAGCAATACCCAGTTTCTGGCCTGAAGCACAACAATGACCCAGAACAACAGCGGCAGGCGCAACAGGCCGTGGCGGTCAAAATCAGAAGGCAGGTAGTTCATGGCGGTGACATCACACAGGGAAGGATAAATACACCGGCGCGCGGGCCGGTTCAGTATTCGTCGTCTTCAATCAGGCGTTTGCCAAGCATAATGCTGTCCTGGTGGTCGTAGCCAATCTTCTCATACAGGCCAATAACCAGATCGTTCTCTTCACGCACCATAATGTTCAGTTTGGGGCAGCCCCGGGCGATCAGTTTTTTCTCCAGCCGGTTGAGGAGCGCATTCGCAATACCGCGCCCGCGATAATCCGGGTGCACCCCCAGATAGTAGGCCGCGCCGCGATGCCCGTCATAGCCGCCCATCACAGTGCCGATAACTTCGCCACCCACTTCTGCCACCAGGAAAAGATCCGCCCCACACTGCATTTTGCGCTCGATATCCATTTCCGGATCGTTCCACGGGCGCAGCAGCTCGCACCGCTCCCATAAGGTGATCACCTCATCGAAGTCTGCCTGGCGAAAAACGCGTATCTCCATCGATATTCTCGTGTATGTAAGAGTAAACTGCAGATTATGGCGTTATCTGGTCAATTAGCCAATATCTGCGGAAGCGACGCCAGAAAAGTGTCATAATGCCGCCCGTCATTATCTGAAATGAATCGTTAAACATTTCGCAGTAATATGCATCGTGTCATGATGATCAATACGCTATAACTGCTGGTTATTCTTGTCTATTTATAAGATTAAATTCGGGCCGCATGAGCAAAATTAAATCACTCACACTCACATCGCGCCGTCAGCTTATCAAGACTGGCCTGGCTGCACTGACCCTCTCAGCCTTCCACGGTGTACAGGCTCAGGAGAGTAAACCGCTAAAACTGACCAATAGCCACAGCAAAGCCACCACCAAAAAAGCAGGCGCAAAGCGCGTGGTGATGCTGGATCCCGGCCACGGCGGTATTGATACCGGCGCCATCGGGCGTAACGGCGCCAAAGAAAAACACGTGGTGCTGGCCATTGCCAAAAATGTGCGCGCGATTCTGCGCAGCAAAGGGATCGACGCCCGCCTGACCCGCAACGCAGACGAGTTTATTCCGCTTTATGATCGGGTCGAAATTGCCCAGAAGCACGGGGCCGACCTGTTTATGTCGATTCACGCCGATGGCTTTACCAACCCCTCTGCGGCGGGGGCGTCGGTGTTTGCGCTCTCTAACCGGGGGGCCAGTAGCGCCATGGCAAAATACCTCTCCGACAAAGAAAACGCCGCCGATGATGTTGCCGGAAGCAAAGTAAAAGACCGGGACCACTACCTGCAGCAGGTGCTGTTTGATCTGGTCCAGACCGACACCATCAAAAACAGCCTGACCCTGGGCTCCCACGTGCTGCGCCAGATAAAATCAGTCCACCGGCTGCACAGCCACAGCACAGAACAGGCCGCTTTCGTGGTGCTGAAATCACCGTCTATCCCTTCGGTACTGGTTGAAACCTCATTTATTACCAACCCGGAAGAAGAGCGCCTGCTGGGCACAACGGCGTTCCGCCAGAAGATAGCCAGCGCGATTGCCTCCGGCGTTATCAGCTATTTTAGCTGGTTTGATAACCACAAAGCCCACTCCAGACGCTAACCATGAGCAGCCAACCCGATATCCACCAGGTCAGACAGTATCTGTTACAGCTCCAGGACACCCTGTGCCAGCAGCTCAGCGCTGCCGATGGGGGTGCCACCTTCCACGAAGATGCCTGGCAACGCAGCGCCGGTGGCGGGGGGCGCAGCCGGGTACTGCGAGAGGGGCAGGTATTTGAACAGGCCGGGGTGAACTTCTCCCACGTACACGGGGATGCCATGCCGGGCTCGGCCACGGCACACCGCCCGGCCCTGGCCGGGCGCAGTTTTGAAGCGCTGGGCGTCTCCCTGGTGGTTCACCCGCGCAACCCTTACGTTCCTACCAGCCACGCCAACGTGCGTTTCTTTATGGCGGAAAAACCCGGTGAAGAGCCCGTCTGGTGGTTTGGCGGCGGCTTTGATCTGACCCCGTTCTACGGTTTTGAAGAAGACGCCCGCCACTGGCACCACACCGCCCGGCAGCTGTGCCAGCCCTTCGGGCCGGAGGTGTACCCGCGCTATAAAAAATGGTGCGACGACTACTTCTGGCTGAAGCACCGCCAGGAGGCGCGCGGCATTGGCGGCCTGTTTTTTGACGATCTTAACGCGCCGGATTTCCGCCACTGTTTTGACTTTACCCGGGCTGTCGGCAACGGGTATCTGGATGCCTACCTGCCGATTGTGGCGCGGCGTAAGGATATGCCCTGGGGGGAGCGGGAGCGCCAGTTCCAGCTCTATCGCCGGGGGCGTTATGTGGAGTTCAACCTGGTGTGGGATCGGGGCACCCTGTTCGGGTTACAGAGCGGCGGGCGTACAGAGTCGATACTGATGTCCATGCCGCCACTGGCACGCTGGGAGTATGACTATCAGCCCGAAGCGGGCAGCCCGGAGGCCGCCCTGAGCGACTTTATTAAAATTCGCGACTGGGTATGACACACCCCGCCGGAGGCCCGGCGGGATGCGGCCTTACAGCGGTGCGGTCTGCGCTTCAACCACCGCCAGCGCCACCATATTCACAATCCGGCGTACTGAGGCTATCGGCGTCAGAATATGAACCGGTTTGGCGATCCCCATCAGTACCGGCCCCACGGTCACCCCTTCAGAGCTGGACACCCGCAGCAGGTTGTAGCTTATCCGCGCGGCTTCCATATTGGGCATGATCAGGATATTCGCCGCCCCTTTCAGCGGGCTGTCCGGCATCCGCTCGTTGCGGATACTTTCCACCAGCGCGGCGTCCCCGTGCATCTCCCCGTCGATATTCAGCTCCGGCGCGCGGGCGCGGATCTGCTCAAGGGTGTCGCGCATTTTACGCGCCGCCGGGGAGTCGGAAGAGCCATAGTTAGAGTGGGACAGCAGCGCCACTTTCGGCTCAATACCAAACCGGCGTACGGTTTCTGCCGCCATCAGGGTGATTTCGGTAAGCTGTTCCGGTGTCGGATCGTCGTTTACGTAGGTATCGGCAATAAAGGTGTTACCGCTGGGCAGTAACAGCGCGTTAATCGCCCCGGCTGTTTTAACCCCGTCCCGGTAGCCGAAGATCTTCTCCACCACGGAGAAATGCTCGTGGTAATCCCCCACGGTTCCGCAAATCATGGCGTCGGCCTCGCCACGGTGCAGCATAATGGCGCCAATCACCGTCGGGTTACTGATCACCGCACGCTGGGCCTGCTCCTGGCTTACCCCACGACGCTTCATCATGTTGTAGTATTCGGTCCAGTAGGTTTTAAAGCGCGGATCCGATTCGTTATTCACGATATCGAAATCTTTACCGGCTTCGATCTGCAGCCCCAGTTTCCTGATGCGCATTTCAATGACCCCCGGACGCCCGACCAGGATAGGCCGCGCCATGCCCAGAGTGACCAGCTCCTGGGTGGCGTGCAGCACGCGGTTTTCTTCCCCTTCGGCGAGGATCACCCGCTTGGGATCTTTCCGCGCCTGGGAGAATACCGGCTTCATAAACAGGTTGGTTTTGTAGACAAACTCGGTCAGTTTTTCCGTATAGGCATCGAAGTCCTCAATCGGGCGCGTGGCCACGCCGGACTCCATCGCCGCCCGGGCAACGGCCGGGGCAATCTTGACAATCAGCCGGGGATCGAACGGTTTCGGGATCAGATATTCCGGGCCGAATGTCAGCTCCTGCTCATCATAAGCAGAGGCCACAACCTCGCTCTGCTCTGCCAGGGCCAGCTCGGCAATCGCGTGTACCGCCGCCAGTTTCATCTCTTCATTAATGGTGGTGGCCCCTACATCCAGCGCGCCACGGAAGATAAACGGGAAGCACAGTACGTTGTTCACCTGGTTGGGGAAGTCTGAACGGCCGGTACAGATGATAGCGTCCGGGCGCACCTCTTTGGCCAGCGGAGGCAGGATTTCCGGCTCCGGGTTCGCCAGCGCCAGGATAAGCGGCGACTTGCCCATTTTTTTCACCATCTCCTGGCTCAGCACCCGTGGGCCGGAGCAACCCAGGAAGATATCCGCCCCGCCGATAACGTCATCAAGGGTGCGTTTGCCGTCGTCATCCACCGCGTAGGCGGCTTTGGTTTCGGCCATATTCTCTTCGCGGCCTTTGTAGATGACCCCTTTAGAGTCACACACCACGATATTGTGTTTTTGCATCCCCAGCGCCACCAGCAGGTTCATACAGGCAATGGCCGATGCCCCGGCGCCGGAAACCACCAGGCGCACATCGCTGATGTTCTTTTGCACGACCCGCAGACCATTGAGTACCGCGGCAGTACAGATAATTGCCGTACCGTGCTGATCGTCGTGGAATACCGGGATCTTCATGCGCTCGCGCAGTTTCTGCTCAATATAGAAGCACTCCGGCGCTTTGATATCTTCAAGGTTAATGCCGCCGAAGGTGGGCTCCAGGGCCGCAACGACATCAATCAGTTTGTCCGGGTTCAGTTCGTCCACTTCGATATCAAACACGTCAATACCGGCGAACTTCTTAAACAGCACCCCTTTCCCTTCCATTACCGGTTTGCCCGCCAGAGCGCCGATATTCCCGAGCCCCAGTACCGCCGTACCGTTAGAGACCACGGCCACCAGGTTGCCGCGCGCCGTGTATTTATAGGCCGCCAGCGGATCTGCGGCAATCTCCAGACAAGGTGCCGCAACCCCGGGGGAATAGGCCAGCGCCAGATCGCGCTGGGTAGCCAGTGGTTTGGTGGGGGATACCTGGATTTTCCCCGGGACCGGGAATTCATGAAAATCGAGGGCGCTCTGTTTTAACTGGTCGTCCATTTTACTTTCCTTCACATAAGGGTATAGAGGAGCAACGCGTGATACCCAAAGCGGCAGAGTTCGCTTTAACATTCCACGCAATATTGTTAGTTATTTATAAACACTATGTTACCTATCCCGGCGCGCATTGCTATGCCTCTCTGCTATGCTTTTTTGGCAGGAGGGCGATTTTCCCGGCCCGCAATGAAAAAACGCACACTTTAACCTGTTGTAATTCATCAACAACCCGTGAGGGTTCACGCCGGAAGTCATCGGCGTGATGATATCAACGCTTACAGTTTTCTCTGTGACCAGGCACCACTCCCCGGGCAGGAGAACCCTTTTCGACACTAACGGCGTTTACCACGGAGTGCAACATGTCATCTCGTCAACGCATCGCGAATGCCATTCGCGCCCTGAGTATGGATGCAGTACAAAAAGCCAACAGCGGCCACCCGGGCGCCCCCATGGGGATGGCCGATATCGCCGAAGTGCTGTGGAACGACTTTCACCGGCATAACCCGGCAAACCCCCACTGGTACAACCGGGACCGGTTTGTGCTGTCGAACGGCCACGCCTCTATGCTGCTCTACAGCCTGCTACACCTGAGCGGCTATGAGCTGCCCATGGAGGAGCTCAGACAGTTTCGCCAGCTCCACTCCCGCACCCCGGGCCACCCGGAATACGGGCTCACCCCGGGGGTGGAGACCACCACCGGCCCCCTGGGCCAGGGGCTGGCTAACGCCGTGGGCATGGCCATTGCTGAGCGCACCCTCGCAGCCCAGTTTAACCGCCCCGGCTACGATATTGTCGATCACCATACCTGGGTCTTTATGGGGGATGGCTGCCTGATGGAGGGCATCTCCCACGAGGCCTGTTCGCTGGCCGGAACGCTGGGGCTGGGTAAGCTGATAGGCTTTTATGACAGTAACGGCATCTCCATTGACGGCCACACTGACGGCTGGTTTACCGATGACACGGCCCTGCGCTTCGAGGCGTACCACTGGCATGTGATCCGCGACATTGACGGCCATGATCCGCTCGCCATCAAGAAAGCGATAAACCAGGCCAAAGCCGTGACCGATAAACCCAGCCTGCTTATCTGCCGCACCGTGATTGGCTTCGGCTCCCCTAACAAAGCCGGTAAAGAAGAGGCGCACGGCGCGCCCCTGGGGGAAGAGGAAGTGGCCCTGGCCCGTAAACAGCTGGGCTGGGAGTTCCCGCCGTTCACCATTCCGGAGGAGATTTACCACGCCTGGGATGCCCGGGAGCGCGGTGCCCAGGCCGAGCGCCAGTGGAACGCCCTGTACGCCAGCTGGCAGCAGGCTCACCCGGATCTGGCCGCTGACTTTGGGCGGCGCATGGCAGGCCAGCTCCCGCCAGAGTGGCCGCAGCTCAGCCAGCGCTACATAGCCCAGTTGCAGGCCACACCGGCCAGTATCGCCTCCCGTAAGGCCTCACAAAATACGCTGAATGCCTTTGGCCCCCACCTGCCGGAGCTGCTGGGTGGCTCTGCCGATCTGGCCCCCAGTAACCTGACTATCTGGTCTGGCTCCCGGGAGCTGCTCACCCACCAGGACGGCAACTATATTCACTACGGGGTGCGGGAGTTCGGCATGACCGCTATCGCCAACGGTATTGCCCTGCACGGCGGATTTATTCCCTACAGCGCAACCTTCCTGATGTTTGTGGAATATGCCCGTAACGCAGCGCGCATGGCGGCGCTGATGAAAGCCCGCCAGATAATGGTCTATACCCATGACTCCATCGGGCTGGGTGAAGATGGCCCCACCCACCAGGCCGTAGAGCAGCTGGCCAGCCTGCGCCTGACCCCCGGGTTCAGTACCTGGCGGCCCTGTGATCAGGTGGAAACTGCCGTGGCCTGGTCCCGGGCGCTGGAGCGCCAGGATGGCCCTACGGCGCTGATCCTGTCGCGCCAGAATCTGACCCAGATGCCGCGCACCCCGGAGCAGCTGGAGGCCATCTCCCGCGGGGGCTATATTTTGCGCCCCTGTGCTACCCGCCCTGACCTGCTGCTGATTGCCACCGGCTCCGAGGTGGAAATCACCATGCAGGCCGCAGAGCAGCTCAGTCGCGAGGGGGTTGCGGTTCAGGTGGTGTCGATGCCCTCCACGGACACCTTTGACAGGCAGGATCAGGCCTGGAAGGATCAGGTGCTCCCGCCGGAGGTGGAGCGGGTTATCGCGGTAGAAGCGGGGATAGCCGACTACTGGTACAAATACACCGGTCGTAAAGGGGCGGTTATCGGTATGACCACGTTTGGTGAATCCGCCCCGGCCGCAAAACTGTTCCCGTTTTTTGGCTTTACCACGGAAAATATTGTCAACCACGCCCGGAAATTGCTCGCCTGAGGCGCTGTGCTTACTGGGTCACCCACAGTGTCGGCCAGCTGTCGGCACTGTGCCAGCCGTCGCAGTGGCTCTCCTGGGCATAACGCACCAGCCGGAAACGCTGGCCGTCAAAACGCCAGCGGGTGGCGATACCGCAATCCCCGATCCCGCGCCATTTTGCCAGGGTGGTCAGCTCGCTGCGCCCTTCATCATAGCGGGCATTCATCAGTTCCAGCTCCCGGGACTGGTCCGGCGGGGAAAAGGGCAGCACCAGGTGCAGCGGGCGCGGGGTATACGGCGGCTGCCGGGTCACTATCCACAGCCGCTTTACCACATTGTAGGCGCCTGCCTCGCAGTCGATCATCATCAGCGCTTTGCTCCCGCTCAGGGGGGCGATATACAGTT
Source organism: Shimwellia blattae DSM 4481 = NBRC 105725 (assembly GCF_000262305.1). Lineage (NCBI taxonomy): Bacteria > Pseudomonadati > Pseudomonadota > Gammaproteobacteria > Enterobacterales > Enterobacteriaceae > Shimwellia > Shimwellia blattae. Next base: position 1,114,969 of record NC_017910.1, on the reverse strand, counting down.
GCCGCCGCCGGGGATCCAGCGAGCAGTCGCTGTGGTTCATGCGCCAGGTGCCGTAACTCACCAGCCCCTGGCGCTCTCTGGCGCTTAAAGGGCTGGCGACCTGTTCAGGCGGGGAGACCTGCCTGAGCGCCGGTGCCGGGGGCACTGCCCCGGGGGGTTTATCCCCCTTCTGAACCCAGGCGCTTTCACTGCCCGTGCGCCGCTGCTGATTATCAATAAAACTCAGCGCGCGCCCGAGCCCTGCCAGAGAGATAGCCTGCCCGCCGCCGGAAAGCGATAAACTACCGGCAGTCTGGAGCGTTGCCAGTAGCGTATTTACGGTTGCGGTATCGTCGCTGTAAAGATGGTGGGGAGTGGACTGCCATTTCCCGGACAGCGCCAGGGGCGCATCGTCCAGGCGCAGATCGCTTGAGAGCACATCCGGGCTGGTGATGGGCCGGTCAATACGCCCGAGATCAATGCGCACCTCCAGGTCATTTCTGGCCCCCGGGCCGCGCCCCAGCGTCATGACCAGTCCGTTATAGGCATTGATATTGCGCGCCTGGCAGAAGTTCTGGTTATTGCAGGTCACCTGCCAGTCACTAAAAGAGTGCTGCACCGGATCGGCCACGGCGCAACCGGCCCCTGCCAGCAGCAGCCACAATACAGTACGTAGAATCCGATGCCCCATTCCCGGCGATTTCCTGAGTCAAAAACAGACAGCCCGCTGGCTAATATCACGCCAGAACCCGGGGGACTCAATCAGATTTATCGGATAGCTATCTTGCCCGGATGCGACTATTAGCGGGGCGAGAGGATCCCTTCCAGCGCCATATGCTGTAACAGAATCACCGTTTTGGCGTCACAAATTTCACCGCTGCGGATCATCGCCAGGGCCCGGGGAAAGGGCAGCTCCAGCACATCGATATCTTCATCATCAATACCGCCCCCCTGCCCGACCTGGCCGGAGGTCTGATATTCGCCGGTAAACAGGTGGACTCTTTCAGTCACCCCACCGGGGGACATAAACAGCCCGTAGACACGCTGTACGTCATCAACCTGGTAGCCGGTCTCTTCCATGGCTTCGCGGCGGACACACACTTCCGGGGCGTCGTCATCCAGCAGCCCGGCGCAGGCTTCGATCAGCATGCCGTCCGGGTTGCCGTTTTGCCAGGTGGCTATCCGGAATTGCCGGGTCAGCACCACGCTGTTACGGGCGCGGTTATATAACAGGATGGCTGCACCATTGCCCCGGTCGTAAACCTCCCGGCGCTGGCGCACAACCTCCCCGTTGCGGCGGGTCAGATCGTAGGTGATATTTCGCAGGATAAAATAGTTATCAGAGAGGAATTTATCTTTGATTATCGTAATATTAACGGCCATGTTCATTCCGCGCTGAAGAAAAGAAAACCTCGCTATATTACGATGTTCTGCCGGGGCTGTCGCGCAGGAAACCGACCGGCGGGCAGCCCCGCCGGTCTGTCTTCAGGCCTGAGCCGTCTGGGGTGGCACCCCCAGCCAGCGGATGATCCCTTCCGCCGCATGGCGCCCTTCGGCCATGGCGGTCACCACCAGATCGGCCCCGCGTACCGCATCCCCCCCGGCGAAGATTTTCGGGTTACTGGTCTGGTAGCGGATGGCGCTGTTCACGCTGGCCACAATCCGGCCTTTGTCATCCAGCTTCACCCCTTGTTCTTCCAGCCAGGGCAGCGCGTGGGGATGGAAACCAAACGCGACAATAACCGCATCCGCAGGCATCACAAATTCTGATCCCGGGACCGGTTCCGGGCGCTGGCGCCCCTGGGCATCCGGTGCCCCCATGCGGGTACGCAGAAGGCGAATTCCGCTGACCGCCCCCTGCTGGTTAAGCACAATCTCCAGCGGCTGCACGTTAAACTCAAATTCCACCCCTTCTTCACGGGCGTTTTTGACCTCTTTGCGGGAGCCGGGCATGTTGGCTTCATCACGGCGGTAGGCGCAGGTCACCTGCTCTGCCCCCTGGCGAATCGAGGTGCGCACACAGTCCATTGCCGTATCCCCGCCCCCCAGAACCACCACTTTTTTACCCGCCAGATTAATGTAGGGCTGCTCAGGGATCTGGGGCAGATGCATGACCTGCTTGGTGTTGGCAATCAGGAACGGCAGCGCGTCATAAACCCCCGGTGCCTCTTCGCCAGGCAGCCCGGCTTTCATGGAGCGGTATGTGCCCACCCCAACGAAGACCGCGTCATACTCGCTCTGGAGCTGTTCGAGGGTAATATCGCGGCCAATTTCACAGTTCAGCCGGAACGAAATCCCCATGGCGCTGAAGATCTCCCGCCGCCGGGCCAGCACGGATTTATCCAGCTTAAAGGCCGGGATCCCGAAGGTCAGCAGCCCGCCGATTTCCGGGTGGCGATCATAAACGGTGGCCTCAACCCCGTTGCGGGCCAGCACATCGGCGCAGGCCAGCCCTGCAGGCCCGGCACCAATAATTGCCACCCGGCGCCCGGATGGGACTACCGCGGATAAATCCGGCCGCCAGCCGCTGGCCAGCGCCTGCTCGGTAATAAAGCGCTCAATATTGCCCACATTCACCGCCCCGGCGCTGTCGCGCAGGGTGCAGTTGCCTTCACATAAACGGTCCTGTGGGCAGACCCGCCCGGTCACTTCCGGCAGGCAGTTGGTCTGGTGGGAGAGCTCGACCGCCTCCAGCACTTTACCGGCTTTCACCAGCTCCACCCACTGGGGGATATGGTTATGCAGCGGGCATTTCCATTCGCAAATACTGTGCTCGCCGCATTTCAGGCAGCGCTCGCTCTGGCTGTGCGCCTGCTCCGGCGTAAAGGTGATGTATAACTCGTCAAAACCGGTTTTTCGTCGCGCCAGGGGGATCTTCTGCGGCTCCTCGCGCTGGGCGGTTGCCGCCATCTGCCGCACTTTGCTGAGATCACCACTGACCGGCTGGCGCGCCCGGTAGTCCTGCGCGCTGGTATTCCAGGGCAGCGCCTCCTGCTGTGCCGCACGCAGGCGGCGGCTGGCGGAAAGCTCACGCAGGGAGTCAGGTGCCATCAGGCGCAGGGCACCGCTGGGGCAGTTTTCCACACAGGCCGGGCCACCGTCGCGCCCGCGGCAGAGATCGCATTTCAGGGCGGTAGATTTCACCCGGATGTCATCCAGCGCTTCGTTGACAATCTGCATGGCGCCAAACGGGCAGGCCACTTCACAGCTTTTACACCCAATGCAGCGGGACTGCTGCACCTGGATACTGTTATTCTGTTTGCTGATAGCGCCGTTAGGGCAGCTTTTCAGGCACGGGGCATCTTCACAGTGGCGGCAGGTGACGGCGTTACGCAGCGTAGCGGATTTCACCACCCGGATACGGGGGTGGTAAGCGTCACTGGTCAGAACATGTTGCCCGTCGTTATGGGCCATCACGCACGCGATTTCGCACGCATGGCAGCCAAGACATTGCTGTGCATTAGCGATTACAAACTGATTCATTACTTTATTGCCTGGCAAGGGTCATATTATGGTTTTTATCAAGACTATTTTATTACCTGACAGCATTGCAGGCTGGCAATGTGCATCTGCACCAGACACCCTGGAATATGCGCTTTACCTGAGATATATCAATAAAACCCACCGTTGTGGGGCTTGACCGCACAAGAGGCACATTTCACGTAGTAATCTGGTGGCAAATCACCGGGATCAGCGCAGGATGAGTGTTGCTATTTTGTTCACCGGCCCCGGGGAGTGTCGTGGGGGGTGGTTTATCCGTTGTTCCGATTAGTTTGTTCTACGACATGATTTACACTATCTCCTTTATTTCTTCACGTTTATCTAAACCAGGCGGACTAAAGTGATGGCCTGCTTGCGAACCGGTTTTAAAAAAATGTTTATGAGGCTGCGATTGAATGGCTAATTTTTTCATTAACCGCCCGATATTTGCCTGGGTAATAGCCATTATTTTGTGCCTGGCGGGGATCATGTCGATTCTCTCCCTGCCAGTTGAACAGTACCCTGATCTGGCACCGCCTAATGTCAGGATCTCCGCAACGTACACCGGTGCGTCAGCCCAGACCCTTGAGAACACGGTGACCCAGGTCATAGAACAAAATATGACCGGCCTGGACAATCTGATGTATATGTCCTCCCAGAGCAGTAATACCGGCCAGGCCACCGTCACGCTGACATTTACCGCCGGTACAGATCCTGATGAAGCCGTGCAGCAGGTGCAAAACCAGCTCCAGACAGCAATGAAAAAACTGCCCCAGTCGGTACAGAACCAGGGGGTGACGGTACGTAAAACCGGGGACACCAATATTCTGACCCTGGCGTTTATCTCCACGGACGGCAGTATGGATAAGCAGGATATTGCCGACTATGTGGCCAGTAACCTGCAGGACCCCTTAAGCCGGATTAACGGTGTGGGCGATATTGACGCCTACGGCTCCCCCTATTCGATGCGCATCTGGCTTGATCCCATCAAGCTGACCAGTTTCCAGCTCACCACCCAGGATGTGGTCGAGGCGATTGAGTCCCAGAACAGCCAGATTGCCGTGGGCCAGCTGGGGGGCACCCCGGCCATTGATAAGCAGGCGCTCAACGCCACCATCAACGCCCAGGCGATGCTGGAAACCCCGGAGCAGTTTCGCAATATCTCGCTAAAAATTAACCAGGACGGCTCCCAGGTGCTGCTGGGGGATGTGGCGAAAGTGGAGCTGGGGGCGGAGAAATACGACTACCTCAGCCGCTTTAACGGTATGCAGGCTTCGGGCCTTGGGGTGAAGCTGGCCTCTGGCGCTAACGAAATGGAGACCTCAGAACTGGTGCTGCAGCGGCTGGATGAGCTGTCCCGCTATTTCCCCCGCGGGCTGGAGTACCGGGTCGCTTATGAGACCACCTCCTTTGTGAAGGCCTCCATTGAAGATGTGGTGAAAACCCTGTTCGAGGCCATCCTGCTGGTCTTCCTGGTGATGTATCTGTTCCTGCAGAAATTTCGCGCCACCCTTATTCCGACTATCGCCGTGCCGGTGGTGCTGCTTGGCACCTTCACCGTGCTGTATCTGTGCGGGTACAGTATTAACACGCTGACCATGTTCGCCATGGTGCTGGCCATCGGCCTGCTGGTGGATGACGCCATCGTGGTGGTGGAAAACGTTGAACGCATCATGTCCAGCGAGGGGCTCTCCCCCCGCCAGGCCACCCGTAAATCCATGTCCCAGATCCAGGGGGCGCTGGTAGGGATTGCCATGGTGCTCTCGGCGGTGTTTATCCCGATGGCCTTTTTCGGCGGCACGACCGGGGCGATTTACCGGCAGTTTTCGGTAACGATTGTCGCCTCGATGGCCCTGTCGGTGCTGGTGGCGATGATCCTGACCCCGGCCCTTTGTGCCACCCTGCTCAAACCGCTGGCGGCCGGTGAATCCCACCAGAAAAAGGGCTTCTTTGGCTGGTTTAACCGCCAGTTTGATCACTGGACCACCCGCTATGAGCGCGGCGTGGCGGTGATCCTGCGCCGCAGTATGCGCACAATGCTGGTCTACCTGCTGCTGCTTGCGGGGATGGTCATTATCTTTATGCGCCTGCCCACCTCGTTCCTGCCCCAGGAGGACAGGGGCATGTTTTCCACCTCGGTCCAGTTGCCCAGCGGCTCCACCCAACAGCAGACCTTAAAAGTGGTAGAGAAGATTGAGCACTATTACCTGACGCAGGAAAAACAGAATGTGGCGTCGGTCTTCTCGACCGTGGGCTCAGGCCCGGGCGGTAACGGGCAGAACGTGGCGCGGATGTTTGTGCGCCTGAAAGACTGGAGCGAGCGGGACCCGGAAACCGCCAGCTCATTTGCCATTATCGAGCGGGCGACCCGCGCTTTCAGCAAGGTAAAAGAGGCCCGGGTGATTGCCTCTAACCCGCCCGCCATCAGTGGCCTTGGCAGCTCTGCCGGTTTTGATATGGAATTACAGGATCACGCCGGTGCCGGGCACAGCGCGCTGATGAAAGCCAGGGATACCCTGCTGGCGCTGGCCGCCGCCGATCACTCCCTGACCCGGGTGCGCCACAACGGCCTGGATGACAGCCCCCAGTTGCAGATAGACGTAGACCAGCGCAAAGCGCAGGCGCTGGGTGTGCAGGTTGATGATATCAACAACACCCTGCAAACCGCCTGGGGGGCCAACTATGTGAATGATTTTATTGACCGCGGCAGGGTGAAGAAGGTCTACGTGCAGGCGGCGGCCAAATTCCGGATGCTGCCGGAAGATATTAATAAATGGTATGTCCGCAATAACAGCGGCGGTATGGTGCCCTTCTCCGCGTTCGCCAGCTCACGCTGGGTGACCGGCTCGCCGCGCCTGGAGCGCTACAACGGCTATGCGGCGCTGGAGATTGTCGGGGAGGCGGCCCCCGGGGTCAGTACCGGTACTGCCATGACCATTATGGAAAACATTGTCCACCAGTTGCCCGGCGGCTTTGGCCTGGAGTGGACGGCCATGTCTTACCAGGAGCGGCTGTCCGGTGCTCAGGCCCCGGCCCTGTACGCCATCTCCCTGCTGGTGGTCTTTTTGTGCCTGGCGGCCCTGTATGAGAGCTGGTCTGTGCCGTTCTCGGTGATGCTGGTCGTTCCCCTTGGGGTGCTGGGGGCACTGGTTGCCACCTGGGCCCGGGGGCTGGAAAACGATGTCTACTTCCAGGTGGGGCTGCTGACGGTTATCGGCCTGGCCGCCAAAAACGCCATACTGATCGTGGAGTTTGCCAATGATATGAACGCCAGAGGAGCGGAGCTAACCGAAGCTATCCTTCATGCCTGCCACCAGCGTCTGCGCCCGATTCTGATGACCTCGCTGGCGTTTATCTTCGGGGTACTGCCAATGGCCACCAGTAACGGTGCGGGCTCCGGCAGCCAGCATGCGGTAGGCACCGGGGTGATAGGCGGCATGATCTCAGCCACGGTGCTGGCGGTCTTCTTCGTGCCGCTGTTTTTTGTGCTGATACGCCGCCGCTTTCCCCTGGCGGAGAAAACCGACGACTGAGCCGTAAATCGCAGACAAACAAAAAGGCGGCCCCGGAGGTCGCCTTTTTTGTTCGGGCTATTGCCACTAATCATCCTTGAGAGGGAACAGCACATTACTTACGAGAAACCATGACCAGATTATTTACGCAGCATGCCTTCAATAAAGTCTTTCCAGTTTCCCAATTCGTGTTCAATCATAATTACCTCTCTTTCATTGACAGAGATTGTACGATAACCACACCAGGGATTGAATAATCTTTATCCTATTAGTGAAATCGGTTTTCTTTAAATCGGCTATCAATTCATGAATTCACTATGCCTGCCGCAATGTAAGCAAAGTGTGATCACGCGCAACATTTTGCGACATATCCTTCCCGCATGACACACAAATAGCACTAACTGTCAGTAAGTTATCTTTTTCACGTGGTAATCAGGCAATCAATTTTCAAATAACAATTCAAATATATTTAAACAACATTTATGCTATGGAGAAAATAGCTATAAACCGGTGCTTTCCTGCTATTTCACCCCTGGCGGGGGGGAGCGTTCCGCTGCCGGGGAAATATGCCGTAAACAGAGTACCCGGCCACATTTAACCTCTGCCGGGAACATCAGGTATAGTGGTGGCCGCCACCTGCTGGTGAACAAAAATTCGCTAAAAATGCACACATCAACATTCGCAACCCTGAGGACTGCCTGACAATGACCCTCCTTTATGGCATTAAAAATTGCGACACTATCAAAAAGGCCCGCCGCTGGCTGGAAGAGCACCAGATAGATTATCGCTTTCATGACTACCGCACAGACGGGCTGGATAGCGCCCTGCTGGAAACGTTTGTCGCCGAACTGGGCCGGGATGCGCTGCTGAACACCCGGGGCACCACCTGGCGCACGCTGGATGCTGAGCGCAAAGCCGCCATTACCGATGACGCAAGCGCCATCGCACTGATGCTGGAGATGCCCGCTATCATTAAACGCCCGTTGCTCTGCTCGCCCGGTAAGCCTATGCTGCTGGGATTTGATGCGTCCCGTTATCAGCAATTTTTCAGTGAGGTGTAGTGTTATGTCATGCCCGGTTATTGAGCTGACTCAGCAGCTTATTCGTCTCCCCTCTCTCAGCCCGGATGACGCCGGGTGTCAGGCACTGCTGACAGAACGCCTGCGCGCCATCGGTTTTACCATCGAAGAGATTAACATTGCCGATACCCGAAACTTCTGGGCCTGGCGCGGCACCGGCGAGACCCTCGCCTTTGCCGGTCATACGGATGTGGTCCCCCCGGGGGATGAATCCCGCTGGCTGAACCCGCCTTTTGAGCCGACCATCCGCGACGGGATGCTGTTTGGCCGCGGCGCGGCAGACATGAAAGGCTCACTGGCGGCCATGGTGGTTGCCGCCGAGCGTTTTGTGGCCCAGTTCCCGGATCACCGGGGCCGCCTGGCATTTCTGATAACCTCCGACGAAGAAGCCTGCGCCCATAACGGCACCGTCAAAGTGGTGGAAGCGCTGATGGCGCGCCAGGAGCGCCTGGACTACTGCCTGGTGGGCGAGCCCTCCAGCACCGAAATCGTCGGTGATGTGGTGAAAAATGGCCGCCGGGGCTCACTGACCTGCAACCTGACGATTCACGGGGTTCAGGGGCATGTGGCCTACCCGCACCTGGCGGATAACCCGGTACACCGGGCAGCCCCGATGCTTGATGAGCTGGTTAATATTGTCTGGGACGAAGGCAACGAATTTTTCCCGCCCACCAGTATGCAGATCGCCAATATTCAGGCCGGGACCGGCAGTAACAACGTGATCCCGGGGGAGCTGTTTGTTCAGTTTAACTTCCGCTTCAGTACCGAAGTGACCGACGAGATCCTCAAACAGCGCGTTGCCGCATTGCTGGACAAACACCAGCTGCGCTATACCCTGGAGTGGTCCCTCTCCGGCCAGCCGTTCCTGACATCCCGGGGGAAACTGGTCGATGCCGTGGTTAACGCGGTTGAGCACTATAATGAAATTAAGCCGCAGCTGCTGACCACCGGCGGCACTTCAGACGGGCGCTTTATTGCCCGCATGGGGGCACAGGTGGTGGAGCTGGGGCCGGTAAATGCGACCATTCATAAAATCAATGAATGCGTGAACGCGGCGGATCTTCAGCTACTGGCACGTATGTACCAGCGTATAATGGAACAACTCGTCGCCTGACCTGATATACACAGGAGCCGCCCATGGACTGGCTGTCAAAATACTGGTGGGTGATCATTCTGATCGTCCTGCTGGGAATGTTTATTAACGTGATCAAAGATTTGAAGCGGATCGATCCGAAGAAGTATCTGGATAACAAACCCGATCTGCCGCCCCATCGTGACTTTAACGATAAATGGGACGATGAAGACGACTGGCCGAAAAAGAAATAACCCGGCCAGAGCAATGCGGGCCGCCTGTTGTGCGGCCCGTGTTATTTCCGGTTACATCAGCGAGATAATATCATCGCCCGGTTTGGCCCCGCCTCCCAGTGCCTCATCAAAGTAGTGCTTCGGCACCGTATAACGTAAGTGATCCAGGGCAAACTGCATACTGCGCTGATCAATGGCGTGGCCCAGATCGTCGACAATATCCAGTGTCACATCCCCGCCCACTGCGGCCAGGGCTTCCTGAGCATTTACCGCGTATACCAGCGGGATAACCGGGTCATCCTCACCGTGGATCAGATGCACCGTGGTCGCCGCGTGTACAGCCGCAGGCAGTGATGCAAAGCGCCCGTTAAACGCAACCACCCGGGAAACCAGCCCCGGTGCGGCTTTCAGGCTTTCCAGCGCCATAATGGCCCCCTGGGAAAACCCCACCAGTGCCGTGGCCGCCGGGCCCACCCCACTGTGTTGCTGCCAGGCCTGTATCTGCCGGATAAACTCAGGCATTATCGCATCGACCCGTTGCTGGCGGTTTTCTTCCGTAATATCGCGCACGGAAAACCACTCCCGCCCGGCACCCGGGCCGCTGGGACTGGGCCCGCCCACACTCACCACCAGGGCTTCAGGAAACAGCGGAGCAAACCAGCGACCAATTTCCCCCATGGCAACCGGATTATCCCCGACACCGTGAAACAGCAGGATCAACTGCCGTGCCGGGGCGGCGGGGCTCTGAACAACAAAATGGTCGTCTCTCATGGTGCTCTCCTTTTGGCCCGCCCCTTAGCGGGCAGGGCTCGTCACTGATGTCACCATTCTATGCCCGGTGGCGCAGATGACCAGCCACAGCCACTGAACGTCTTATTGCAAAAATTGCAATTGCAATATCTGGCGTTTCAGGCTCTGTGCCCCGTCAGGGAGGCAGGCCGCCAGCGCAGTGGCCACTTCGCTACGCCAGTGGGCCAGCAGGGCTTTTCGCCCGGATAACTGAAACTGCCGGCAGATCTGCGCATCGGAAATCTGCGCCACCAGGCGACAGCGCAGAGCTGCCAGACCGTCAGACCGGTACGCCAGCAGGCGGCTCAGGGCGCCGGTGCAGGCCTCCACTGGCCGGTGGGCGAAGGCAAACCCGGCCAGCTCCTGCCAGTCTTCTTCTGTAAGCATAGTGCGTGCCGCCACCGGCAGGGGAATAACCTCGTCAATCCACGGCTGCATCCAGTGCCAGTCTTCACACAGGCGCCGGTGTTCGTGCTCCACCATGGCCTGGCCCCGGGGCGAGAGCGGCAGCAGCGCCATGGCGTTGTAGCAGCCGCTACTCGCCTCCCGGCGGGAGCCCACCCGCACCAGCACAAAGCCGCAACGGGCCCAGAAGCGCCAGAGCTGCGGGGTATAACCAAAACTGACCGACAGGTAATCCAGCTGCTCGCCTGCCGCCTGGCGCGCGGCGGCAATCAGCCGCTGGCCGGTGCCCTGCCCCTGGCGGGAGGGGATCACCGCAATACGCGAGACCCGCAACCCGTGCAGGGTGGCCGCCAGCGGGCTGCCCCCGTGGGCCGCCAGCGACTGGGCTACCAGGTTACCCCGGGGGCGGCGGTAACCGGCCCAGACGGCCTGGCTCAGGGGCGCAGACAGCCCCCCTTCCCTGACCAGCCAGAGGGCCGCGCACATTTTCCCGCCCCCCCGGGCCACCATAAAAGACTGCCCCGGGGCATCCATCATCCGGCGTAAATCGAGCGGCGAGGTGCGGTAGTGCGCACTGCTCAACAGCCCGTACAGCTCAGCCGGTTCGCGGCTCTCTTCCTGCCAGCACTGGCGCGATACAGGGGCGATAACAACCGGATCGGCGACCTGTGTCTCCCCGCTGAGATCGTTAAACAGCAGCATCTGGCTGATGACCCGCTCCAGCGGATCACCGGCACACCAGCGCATTGGCGTGGTGAGGGTGAAATAGCTCGCCCCGGGAAGTGCTGCGCAGAATTTCAGTAAAAAGCCCCTGCCGGTGCCTTCATACCCCTGGACGGTTGTGGTCAGCAGGGTGCGGGGAAAGGCGCGGGCCAGCCGGGCCAGCAAGGGGCCGGGAATGGCGGCCGCCTCATCAATAATAAGCCAGTCCGCAGGCGGCGCACTGCCCGCCTCCAGGGCCGCCAGTAGCGCATCCGGGGCGATAAACTGAAATTTTTCGCCCCCGTGGCGGGCCAGTACATCGGTTGATACCCGGGCCGGGGCGCTGACAAGCACCGGGCCAGGCCCGCGCCGGAGCAGCATCCCGGCCAGGGCCGATTTGCCCCGCCCGCGCTCAGCGGTAAGCACCGCCACACCCGGGGGCATATGGCACAGTTGTTCAAGAATGGCGCGCTGCCCGGCCTCCGGTGCGCCCGCAGCGGCCTGCCAGCGCGGGCGCGGGGGGGCTTCATGGCAGCGCAGCCCCTCCTCACGGGACCAGAAGACCACCTCACTGTCGCTTTGCAGCGTGCGTATCAGATGGTGAATAAAACGGGGGGTGGCGATGGGCGCCGGCGTATCGCTCCAGCGCGGTGAATCCGTATCGGGGGTGAGTGGCCACCGGGATAACGGTGGCACCAGTAAGATAAGCCAGCTTCCGGCGGTGAGCGTGCCGCTCATGGCCGCCAGGGCTTCGGCATCAACGCTGCTGCGGGCGTCAAAGACGCCGTGGTGGAACTCGCGCCCGAGCAGGTTGCGCAGCTGGCGTGGCGGGCAACCGGTGCCCACCAGGGGCTGTGGCCCGACCCATAAGCACTCCGTGCCAAGGGCTGTGGACAGTTGCCCGGCACGGGCGAGGCTCCACTCAGCATCGCCGCTGATGACCAGTAAGCGGCGATACCCGCTGTGCGCCATGTTTTGCGCCATGGCGCACAGGGTGGACACAATGGTCCGATCATCCATGATAGTCACAAATTACAGCTGGCCTCCAAAGGTGTCGCACTGCTTGATATCGCCGGTATCAAAGCCGCGTTTAAACCAGGTGTAACGCTGCTCTGAGGTGCCGTGGGTGAAGCTGTCCGGCACCACGCGGCCCTGGCTTTGCTGTTGCAGACGGTCATCCCCGATGGACTGGGCCGCGTTCAGGGCTTCTTTCAGGTCGCCCTCTTCCAGCACATTCTGCTGCTGCATTTTCTGCCCCCAGATCCCGGCAAAGCAGTCTGCCTGCAGTTCCAGGCGCACAGAGAGCTGGTTCACCTCTTTTTCGGAGGCGTTCTGCTGGAGCTGGCGAACTTTCGGTTCAATGCCCAGCAGGTGCTGCACGTGGTGGCCCACTTCATGGGCGACCACATACCCCTGGGCAAAGTCACCACCGGCGCCCAGTTTGTTTTTCATATCGTCGTAGAACGAGAGGTCAATATAGACTGTGCTGTCTGCCGGGCAGTAGAACGGCCCCATCACAGACTGGCCAGTACCGCAGCCGGTGCGGGTTGCGCCGCGATACATAACCAGTTTCGGCTGCTGGTAGGTTTTGCCCATATTGGTAAAGATTTCGCCCCAGGTATCTTCCGTGGTGCCAAGGATAACCGAGGTAAACTTAGCGGCTTTCTCATCATCCGGGCTGATGGTCTGGCGCTGTACCGACTGCTGCCCGGAGCCGGACATATCGCCCGTCAGCAGCGGGCTGAGATCCACCCCGTAGTAACCGGCCACCACCACGACCACCAGCAGAATCAGGCCACCCTTGCCGCGGGGAATGCGAAAACCACCGCCGCCACCCAGCGAAGGCCCCTGAGTGTCGTTACGTCTGTCTTCAACATTTTGGCTTTCACGCCTGTCTTTCAAATCCATACTGCATACTCCAGATAACCATCCCAAAGAATAACGGCCTCTGGTGTCGGTAAAACATCAAACCGGAAAAACCAGGACCGCGACCTATTGATCCTGGGTGATTCTCGCAAGAATTACCATAAGAAAGCAGATAAAAAGCGGATAAAAAACGGGGATACCGCACCGGTATCCCCGCCTGAACAAGAAAACGATTGCGTGATCAGTCCAGCTTCACGCCCAGACGGTGAGCAACCTCTTCATAGGCCTCAATCAGGCCGCCCAGGCTCTGGCGGAAGCGGTCTTTATCCATTTTATCCATGGTTTTTTTATCCCACAGACGGCTGCCGTCTGGTGAGAACTCGTCCCCCAGCACTACCTGGCCGTTAAACAGGCCGAACTCCAGTTTGAAGTCCACCAGGATAAGACCGGCGTCATCGAACAGTTTTTTCAGCACGTCGTTGGCTTTGAAGGTCAGCTCCTTCATGCGCGCCAGGTTTTCCTTGCTCACCCAGCCGAACGTTTCACAGTAGGATTCGTTGACCATCGGATCGTGCATGGCGTCGTTCTTCAGGAACATATCGAACAGAGGCGGGTTGAGCTCGATCCCTTCTTCGATGCCCAGACGTTTAACCAGGGAACCGGCCGCCCGGTTACGGATAACGCATTCAACCGGCACCATCTCCAGCTTTTTGACCAGGGATTCGGTATCCGACAGCAGCGCTTCCATCTGGGTCGGAATGCCTGCCTCTTCCAGCCGGGTCATAATAAAATGGTTAAATTTATTATTCACCATGCCTTTGCGGTCGAACTGTTCAATGCGGGCCCCGTCTCCTGCTGAAGTATCGTTGCGAAATTCGAGCACTAACAAGTCGGGATTTTCGGTGCTGTAGACGGTTTTCGCTTTGCCACGATACAACTCAGCTTGCTTTTGCATCTTTCTTACTCCGGATAAATGACCACTCGCGTGGTATGAGGATTTAACATATGGATCCCTGCTCATCGGGCCACGCACACGTTTGCGTAGCCACGATGAAAAAAGGCCGGATCGCACCGGCCTTTTTATTATTTGTTAAACGCCGCCTGCAATACTGCGACCAGCGCATCATTGCGGGACTGGCTAAGCGTATGACCTTTCGGATCAATAAACTGAATGCTGCTGCGGTTATCCAGATCGCCGACCTGAACTTTATATTCGCCGGAGGCAAGATCAGGCTCACTGACCCCTAACTCGCTCCAGTCCGCACTGCCCGGTTTATATTCCACGGTCATATTCCCGGTTGAACGGGTGCTGTCGGTCACCTTCATGCCCACTTTTTGCAGTGTGGCAGGCAACCGGCTCCAGACAACGCTGAACGGCGCCCGGGCAACCAGCAGCGGCAGACCGGTATCATCAGCACCGCTCTGAACGCTTATCTGGTTAACGTTGCGGTTATCCAGCGCGTTCTGGCGTGCGGTCTGGGTTTTATCAAGACCCGCAGAGATGACATTCAGCATCTGGGCGCTGTAGCGCTGCAGTGCAGAAGGATCAGCCACCGGTTTACCGTCCTGTTCAAGGTTAACCAGCTTCACAACAACCGCCTGCTGATACCCCTGAGGGCGCACGGTAATTTGATAGCGACCGCGATACTGCTGGTCTTCATCGGCGCGGTTCCACTGTACCCAGTCGGTTGACAGGGTCTGGGCGGCATCATCACGTTTGGTGATGGTGTAATTCTGCCCCTGCACCACGTTGACAACCTGTGGCCACAGTCCGCCGCTACGCCCGTTTTCCACCATCAGCGTGGCAGTATCACCGGTAAACTGAGTACGTGCGCCAGTCACCAGCGCCAGTGCCTGAGCCGGGGGCCGGATGTCCAGTTGCTTGCCGGTAAGACCACTGCCGTTGGTAACCGGGATAGCGTAATCCCCGGAGGTGACAGGCAGGATCATGCCTGCCGGGGCATGCAATTCAGCTAACGGCGCCGCTTCGAGGTAGGACTCGTCACCGCTGACCTGGCGTTTATAGCGCGAATCACTGCTGCACGCTGTCAGCATCATGGTGAGCGCAAGGCCCACCACGGTTGCAACCGTCGACTTCTGTACTGAGTAAGCCATCAAATCTCCCTAAACTTTACAGCAAACCGGCATGCCTGAGCGCGTTGACGACCACCGGGCTGTACTGCTCGCTCAGCGGGGTCAGCGGCAGACGCATGGTATCGGTCGCCACAAGTCCCAACTCTCTGCACGCCCATTTTACCGGGATGGGGTTGGGTTCAATAAATAAGTCATGATGCAGCGGCATCAAACGCAGGTTGATGGCCTGCGCCTCGTCAAATTTGCCTTCCTGCGCCAGACGGCACATGGTCGCCATATCGGCTGCGGCAACGTTCGCCGTCACGGAGATGACCCCGTGACCACCCAGGCGCATAAAATCCAGCGCGCTGGCATCGTCGCCACTGAGCAGGATAAAATCATTCCCGGTCAGCGCTTTGATCTGCTGAACGCGGGATAAGTTCCCGGTGGCTTCTTTAATCGCGATAATATTTTTAACTTTAGACAAACGGCCAACCGTCTCCGGCAGCATATCGCAACCGGTACGGGACGGCACATTATACAGTATTTGCGGCAAATCGGTGTTCGCGGCAATGGTGCTGAAATGCTGGAACAGCCCTTCCTGGGTCGGGCGGTTATAGTATGGGGTCACCGTCAGGCAGCCCACCACACCCACATCAGCGAAACTCTTCGTCAGCGCTACAGCCTCGGCAGTGGCATTAGAGCCCGCCCCGGCAATGACCGGAATCCGCCCGTCCGCCAGCTCTACGGTGAGTTTTACAACATCAACGTGCTCGTCGTGGCTCAGGGTAGCAGACTCCCCGGTTGTCCCTACAGAAACAATCGCCGAAGTCCCGGCGGCGATATGATAATCGATCAGTTTTTTCAGGCCAGACCGGCAAACGTTGCCCTGGTCATCCATCGGTGTAACAAGCGCGACAATACTTCCCGTGAACATTGGCGATCCTCTACGCAAACAAGTCTCGTAATGGTACTTTTGGTATAGCCTTAAAAGCAAGCGGCGTGGGGGACTCCGGCGGTTGTATGGCGGTTTTTTTTATGCTTTCCTTATAATTATCTCTTCGCGTCACAGGAATCGCACGTTTGACTGCCTCATCACAACACTATTTGGTTATTACCGCCCTGGGGGCGGACCGCCCGGGGATCGTCAATACCATCACCCGCCATGTCAGCAGTTGCGGCTGCAATATCGAAGACAGCCGCCTGGCCATGCTGGGGGAAGAGTTCACTTTTATTATGTTACTTTCCGGCAGCTGGAACGCCATTACGCTGATTGAATCCACCCTGCCCCTGAAAGGCGCCGAGCTGGATTTACTGATAGTGATGAAGCGCACCACCGCCCAGGAGCGCCCGCCCATGCCCGGCACGGTCTGGGTTCAGGTTGAGGTAGACGACTCCCCCCACCTGATTGAGCGCTTCACCGATCTTTTCGACACCTGGCAGATGAATATTGCGGAACTGGTTTCGCGCACTCAAAACGATAACGGCAGCGCCACGCCACGGCTGTATATTCAGATCACGGCCCACAGCCCGGTATCACACGACACGTTAAATCTCGAACAAGCCTTTAATGCCCTCTGTACAGAGCTCAATGCACAGGGCACTATTAGCGTCGTTAACTTATCGTCGTAAACAGACAGTCAGATGAATAAAACAAAGACGGAGAGTTGTAATGAATCCACTGAAAGCCGGTGACAGCGCACCGAAATTTAGCTTGCCCGACCAGGATGGCGAACAAGTGAATTTAACCGACTTCCAGGGGCAGCGCGTTCTGGTTTATTTCTACCCTAAAGCTATGACCCCTGGTTGTACCGTTCAGGCCTGTGGCCTGCGTGATAACATGGACGCACTCAAAAAAGCCGGTGTTGAAGTGCTGGGGATCAGTACCGATAAACCCGAAAAACTGTCGCGCTTTGCCGAAAAAGAGCTGCTCAACTTCACCCTGTTGTCCGATGAGGATCACAAAGTGTGCGAGCAGTTTGGTGTCTGGGGTGAGAAATCATTTATGGGCAAAACCTACGACGGCATTCACCGCATCAGTTTCCTGCTGGATGGCAACGGCGTGGTTGAAAAGGTTTTTGATGACTTTAAAACCACCAACCATCACGACATCGTGCTGAACTGGTTAGCCGAGCACGCCTGAGCCCGCCCGCAATAGAGCCGGCGAGCACCGGCTTTATTGCGTATCTGGCGTATCCCGCACCGGGTTGTCCGGCAGTACATGCCATACGGCCTTGATAAGCGTGGCCAGCGGAATGGCGAAAAATACCCCCCAGAACCCCCACAGCCCGCCGAAAATCACCACCGACAATATAATCACCAGCGGGTGCAGGTTTACCGCTTCGGAAAACAGCACCGGCACCAGCAGGTTACCGTCCAGCGCCTGAATAACCAGATAGACCGCAAACAGGCTCCAGAACTCGGTGGTCAGCCCGAACTGGAACAGCGCCACACACACCACCGGGATAGTCACCGCCACCGCCCCGATATACGGGATCAGCACCGAGAAGCCCACCAGCACCGCCAGCAACAGCGAATAGTTGAGACCAAACAAGATAAAGGCAATCCAGGTGCTCACCCCGACCACCACCATTTCCACCACTTTGCCGCGGATATAGTTACTGATCTGCTGGTTCATCTCCTGCCACACTTGCCCGGCCAGACCGTGATTACGCGGCAGCACCCGGCGCACCGCGTTGAGCATCTGGGTTTTGTCTTTCACCAGAAAGAACACCATCAGCGGCACAAGCACCAGATAAATAGAGAGTGTCAGCAGCCCGACCAGCGACGCCAGGGACAGCTTCACCACCGAGTCGCCCATGGCCGCCAGCCGGGTGCGCATATTTTCAGCAATGGCATCAATGATCCCGGCATCCACCAGCGCCGGGTAGCGCTCAGGCAGGGTGGAGGCAAAATCGGATAATTTTGTCAGCATGCCGGGCATATCGCGAATCAGATAAATGCCCTGCTGCCAGGCAATCGGCGCCACCACCAGCACCTGGAGCAGCAAAATGCCCACAAAGACCACCAGCACCAGGGAGGTTGCCAGGCGCCGGGAACAGCCCAGCCGCTCCAGGCGTACCGTGGGCCACTCCAGCAGATAGGCCAGAACAAGGGCCACCAGCAGCGGGGCCAGAATGCCGGAAAAGAAGAATAAAATCAGAAAACCCGCACACAAGATAACCAGCAACGCTATCGCTTCCGGATCGCTGAAACGGCGGCGGTACCACTGCAATATCAAATCAAGCATCGATCGTGTCCTTGATCACCACAGGTGATAATAATCAGCCACGCAGTGTAGCGAATTGTCACAATAAAGTATCAGATTTTTACCGCCGCGCCGGGCGGCTGAATCGGCGTATGAATGGCATTTCATTCCCGCCCGGGAGCGGCTACACTCCCAGTCAATCGGAACAAATGAACAATTTACTGTCTGGCCGGTCAAAAACGGGAACTGACTTTACAGGACAAAAGTTATGCTCAGGCAACTAAAAACAACATTAATCGCCGCGCTGGTTGCCGGAGTATTTACCGGCCAGGCGCTCCCCGCCCGTGCGGATACCAGCATGGATCAACTGCCGGATATCGGCACCTCTGCGGGCAATACCCTGTCTATTGGTCAGGAGCTGCAGATGGGGGATTTTTATGTCCGCCAGTTACGCGGCAGCGCACCGCTTATCAACGATCCCTTGCTGGTGCAGTATGTCAATAATCTCGGCAGCCGCCTGGTGTCCCACGCGAACTCGGTGCGTACCCCGTTCCATTTTTATCTGATTAACAATAACGATATTAACGCCTTCGCCTTTTTTGGCGGCAATGTGGTGCTGCACTCGGCGCTGTTTCGCTACACAGACAATGAAAGCCAGCTGGCATCGGTGCTGGCGCACGAAATCTCCCACGTGACCCAGCGCCATCTGGCCCGGGCCATGGAAGACCAGCAGCGCAACGCCCCCCTGACCTGGGTGGGTGCGCTGGGCTCTATTTTACTGGCGATGGCCAGCCCCCAGGCGGGGATGGCGGCCCTGACCGGCACAATGGCGGGCACCCAGCAGGGGATGATCAGCTTTACCCAGCAAAATGAGCAGGAGGCGGACCGCATCGGCATTCAGGTGCTGCAACGGGCCGGGTTTGATCCCCAGGCCATGCCCGCCTTTATGGAGAAGCTGCTCGACCAGTCCCGTTATGCGACCCGGCCACCGGAAATTCTGCTCACCCACCCCCTGCCGGAAAGCCGCCTGTCGGATGCCCGCAACCGCGCCAGCCAGATGCGCCCGGTGGTGGTGCAGTCTTCTGAAGAGTTCTATCTGGCCCGGGCCAGGATGATGGGCATGTACGGGCCGGAAAACCAGAAAGGGCTGGTGACCGACATGCTGGCTAACTGGTCAAACGGCAACAGCCGCGAACAGACAGCCGCCCGCTACGGCCGGGCCGTGGTGGCGATGCAAAACAAAGACTTCGCCGGTGCCGCCCGGGAGCTTCAGCCCCTGCTCAGCGCCCACCCGGACAACCCCTGGTATCTGGATCTGATGACCGATATCGACCTTGGCCAGAATAAAGCCGCCGACGCCATTAAACGCCTGCAGGCCGCTCCGGGCTCGCGCACAAATCCGGTATTGCAGCTGAACCTCGCCAACGCCATGGTCGAGGGGGGGCAACCGGCAGGTGCCGTTACCCTGCTCAACCGCTATACCTTCAGCCACCCGGACGACACCAACGGCTGGGATCTGCTGGCCCAGGCCCAGTCTGCACTGGGGAACCGGGATCAGGAGCTGGCCGCCAGGGCTGAGGTGATGGGGCTGATTGGTAATCTGGATCAGGCCATATCGCTGCTGAGCAGTGCCAGCAACCAGGTCAAACTGGGGAGCCTGCAGCAGGCGCGCTACGATGCGCGTATTGATCAGTTCCGCACGTTACAGCAACGCTTCCGCCCCTATATGAAAAACGTTAAGGAATCCCGATGAGTTCAGACGTGACCATTTATCATAACCCCCGCTGTTCCAAAAGCCGCGAAACGCTGGCGCTGTTGCAGGCCCACGGGGTCAGCCCCCAGGTGGTGCTCTACCTGGAGACCCCGCCCGACAAAGCCACGCTGCAACAGTTGCTCAGTATGCTGGGGATGCACAGCGCCCGGGAGTTAATGCGCCATAAAGAAGATCTGTATAAGAGCCTGAATCTGGCCGATACCAATCTTAGTGAAGACGCCCTGCTTGACGCCATGGTTACCCACCCGAAGCTGATAGAGCGCCCGATAGTCGTAAGCCACGGCCAGGCGCGCATTGGCCGCCCGCCAGAGCAGGTGCTGGAGATACTCTGAGCGCTTAGCGCCCGCTAGCGTTTTTTTTCTCACCCACATCAGGTTCAGACATATGAACGCCCGGTGAACGGGTTCCGCTCCCCGACGATGGACACTCATATGTTGTGTGCGGAACCTGGTCGCGTTCCAGGAGGGGGAACCGGCCCCCTCCTGGAGACCTCGCCGGCCCGCGGTCAATCGCCGCTGCGCGGTTCGCTGCAACTCCGGCTTGCTCTGGCGGACCAGTCAGGATTATTCGCCTCATCCATGAGGCTCACCCCTCCGGGGCCAGCGCAAGCGCTGTTTAACATTGTTCCTGACAATGTTATGCGGCATCCATGCCTCAACCTTCCTTCTGGCTGCCATCCTGGCAGCCAGTCCTTGAGCCGCACCTGCGTTTCCGCCGATTGCCTTTATGCGGGGGTTTAACACCCTCGCGGCTATTAACAAACGTTCAGCGGCATTTCAGCCGCTGAAACTGTGTTGTTTTACCGCAGGGGTTTTCCAGTCCCGCGTAAAAGAAACTGGCGGCGCGAAGCTGAAAAGACCAGGGGTGGCGGCCCGGATGGCCGCCACAGGGAGGGCTGAGACAGGATGTCGTTTAACATTGTCAGGAACAATGTTAAACAGCGCTTGCGCTGGCCCCGGAGGGGTGAGCCTCATGGATGAGGCGAATAATCCCGACCGGACCGCAGGATTGAAGCGCAGCAGAGCGTATCGCGCAGCGACAGTTTCCCCGCGGGCCGGGGGTATCCCTAAAGGGGAATCGGCATTCCCCTTTAGGACGCGACCAGGTTCGGGTGCAACAAAGGAATACCGGGGGTCGGGGAGCGGAACAGGCTCACTGAACGAACATGTTCCGAATCGTGTTACTGTGTTCCATCCCCCAAAACGGCCATTAGCAGGTTCGCCGGGCCAGGGAAACTAGAGATGAAGGATCTCTTTAACGAACGGAATGGTTAATTTGCGCTGCGCCGTAATCGAGGCGTGATCCAGCTGGTCGAGGGTCATAAACAGCGTGCGCATCTCCCGGTCCAGCCGCTTGAGCAAAAAGCGCCCCACATCTTCCGGTAGCTCAAACCCGCGCAGCCGGGCACGCAGCTGTAGCGCCTGGAGCTTGTCGTCGTCAGACAGGGGCTGGAGTTTGTAAATCTGCCCCCAGTCAAGGCGCGAGGAGAGATCCGGCAGGTGCAGATTCAGCTGGCGCGGAGGGCGATCGCCGGTAATCAGTAACCGGGTCTTTCCGGATTCCAGAATGCGGTTATAGAGATTGAAAATGCCCATTTCCCACGGGTCATCCCCGGCGACACACTCAATATTATCAATGCACACCAGCGCCAGTTGCTCCATACCGTCCAGCACTTCCGGAACAAACCACGTGCGCTTATCCAGCGGCACATAGCCGACCGCATCGCCACGCTGGGAAAGCTCCGCACAGGCCGCGTGCAGCAAATGGCTGCGACCGGCACCTTCCCGGCCCCACAGATAGATGTACCCGCTGTGCTCCTGACGCAACACATTTTGCAGGGCCGCTAATAAGGAGGCGTTATCCCCTGGCCAGAAACTCGCGAAGGTTTCATCGTCAGGTAAGTAGAGGGGCAAAGAGAGCTGTGCCGGTGTATTCAGAGGAACCTCTTCAGGTATGGCGTAAAAACGGGGTGAGTTTACCACAAAACCATAACCGGGCGGAACTCTCCGCCCGGCCCGGCATCAGGCGCGCTTTTCGTCGCTCTCCTGTATTTCCTCTTCCGGGCGAACCAGGCTTATCACTTTAAAGATAAGGCTCAGGCCAACCCCGACGATGGTCGCCAGCGCCATCCCCTTGAGTTCCGCAGCGCCAATATGCACCTTCGCGCCGCTGACACCGATAATCAGAATAACGGACGTCAGGATCAGGTTCTGGGCTTTGCTGTAGTCCACTTTTGACTCAATCAGCACACGGATACCGGACGCACCGATAACCCCGTACAGCAGCAGAGACACCCCGCCCATTACCGGCACCGGGATAATCTGGATAGCCGCCGCCAGCTTGCCCACACAGGAGAGCAGGATAGCGAAAATCGCCGCCCCGCCAATGACCCAGGTGCTGTATACCCGGGTGATAGCCATCACGCCAATGTTCTCACCGTAGGTGGTGTTCGGCGTGGAGCCGAAGAAGCCGGAAACAATGGTTGAAAAGCCGTTTGCAAACATGGAGCGGTGCAGGCCCGGATCGCGCAGCAGATCTCTTTTCACAATATTCGCCGTGACCACCAGGTGGCCAACGTGCTCAGCAATCACCACCAGCGCCGCAGGCAGAATGGTGAAAATCGCAAACCACTCAAAACGCGGGGTATAGAAGGTCGGCAGTGCAAACCAGTGCGCATCGCGGATCGGGGTAATATCCACCATGCCCATGGCAAAAGAGAGCGCATAGCCCACCAGCACACCAATCAGGATAGGGATAATCGCCAGGAAGCCGCGAAACAGCACCGAGCCGAAAATCGTTACCGCCAGGGTCACCAGGGAGACGGTGATCGCTTTGGTATCCGGCGTGGTGCCGTCTGCCGGCAGCAGGCCCGCCATATTGGCCGCCACGCCCGCCAGCTCCAGACCGATAACGGCAACGATTGCGCCCATGGCCGCCGGGGGGAACATCACATCCAGCCAGCCGGTGCCGGCCTTTTTAACAATCAGCGCCACCAGGCAAAACAGCACGCCGCACATAATAAAACCGCCGAGGGCCACTTCATACCCCAGGGGCAGCAGTAACAATACCGGGGAGATAAACGCAAAGCTGGAGCCAAGATAGGCGGGGATCTTCCCCTTACAGATAAACAGATACAGCAGTGTCCCGATACCGTTAAACAGCAACACGGTGGCCGGGTTAATATGAAACATAATCGGCACCAGGACCGTTGCGCCAAACATCGCAAACAGGTGTTGCAGACTGAGCGGGATAGTTTGTAGTAATGGTGGTCTTTCGCTTACCCCGATGGCCCGGCGTGTCATAGTATTTTCCTCAGTATTGTTTTTTTCAGTGGAACGAACCAAAAAAAAGCCGACTATCAAGTCGGCTCAAATTGTTATTTAGTACCAAATATCTTATCGCCCGCATCGCCGAGGCCAGGAATGATGTACCCGTGCTCATTGAGCCCCTGGTCAACCGACGCCGTATACAGCTCAACATCCGGGTGCGCTTTTTCCAGTGCGGCAATCCCTTCCGGCGCGGCCACCAGCACCAGCACCTTAATGCTGTTGCAGCCGGCTTTTTTCAGTAAATCGATAGTGGCTATCATCGAGCCGCCGGTTGCCAGCATCGGGTCAACCACCAGCGCCATGCGCTCATCAATGTTGGAGACCAGTTTCTGGAAGTAAGGAACCGGCTCAAGGGTCTCTTCATTACGGTAGATCCCGACCACACTGATACGGGCGCTGGGAACATGCTCCAGCACCCCTTCCATCATGCCCAGACCTGCGCGCAGAATCGGCACAACAGTAATTTTCTTACCCTTGATCTGTTCAATCTCAACCGGGCCGTTCCAGCCCTCAATGGTGACTTTTTCTGTCTCAAGATCGGCAGTCGCTTCGTAGGTCAGCAGGCTACCAACTTCAGAGGCGAGTTCACGAAAGCGTTTGGTGCTGATGTCGTGCTCACGCATCAGGCCCAGCTTATGTTTAACGAGTGGGTGTTTCACTTCCACGATCTTCATACTCATTCTCCTAAAAAGCGGCAACCGCAAAAAAAATCGCCGGATTATACCGCTTTTTTTGCGCAGCGCCATATCTAAGGTGCCTGATCTGGATCAACGGAATGGCAAAGAGCCCACGTTAATAATAATTCATATCCCGCTTATAAGAGGCTCGCAAACGTTTGCCCTGACTGATAGAATTGCGCCGTTTTCTTCTCTATACCACCCGTGGGGACTTGAGCCGTGACCGATAAAACCTCTCTTAGCTATAAAGATGCCGGTGTTGATATTGATGCAGGGAATGCGCTGGTTGACCGAATTAAAGGCGTTGTAAAAAAAACCCGTCGTCCGGAAGTCATGGGGGGTCTGGGCGGGTTCGGTGCCCTGTGTGCGTTACCGCAAAAATACCGCGAGCCGGTGCTGGTTTCCGGCACCGACGGGGTAGGCACCAAGCTGCGCCTGGCGATGGATTTACAGCGCCATGACACCATTGGCATTGATCTGGTGGCCATGTGCGTGAACGACCTGGTGGTTCAGGGGGCCGAACCGCTGTTTTTCCTTGATTACTACGCCACCGGGAAGCTGGACGTGGACACCGCCGCCAGCGTGATAACCGGTATCGCCGAAGGTTGCCTGCAGTCCGGCTGTGCGCTGGTGGGTGGCGAAACCGCCGAAATGCCGGGCATGTATCACGGTGAAGATTACGACGTGGCGGGCTTTTGTGTTGGCGTGGTTGAGAAGGCTGACATCATCGACGGCAGTAAAGTGGCCGACGGCGATGTTCTGGTGGCGCTGGCCTCCAGTGGCCCCCACTCTAATGGCTACTCGCTGGTGCGCAAAATTCTTGAAGTCAGCGGTGCCGATCCGCTGGCTGACATGCTGGAGGGCAAATCCCTGGCAGACCACCTGCTGGCGCCCACCCGTATCTATGTTAAACCGGTGCTGGAGCTGATTGCGAACGCCGATGTTCACGCCATCGCCCACCTGACCGGCGGCGGCTTCTGGGAGAATATCCCCCGCGTACTGCCAGACAACACCCAGGCGGTGATTGATGAGTCCAGCTGGCAGTGGCCGGCCATCTTCACCTGGATGCAGCAGGCGGGTAATGTCAGTCGCCACGAAATGTACCGCACCTTCAACTGCGGGGTAGGGATGGTTATCGCCCTGCCGGCAGATCAGGCTGCGGGGGCCGTTGAGCTGCTTAACGGGCTTGGCGAGACCGCGTGGGTTATCGGCTCGATTAACGCCTCCGACGCCGGGCAACCTGTGGTTATCGCATAAATGACGCGCATCATAGTGCTGATTTCCGGCAACGGCAGCAACCTGCAGGCGATTATCGACGCCTGCCAGCAGGGCAAAATTGCCGGGAATATCTGTGCGGTATTCAGCAATAAAGCGGATGCTTACGGGCTGCAACGGGCGGAGATGGCCGGGATCCCGGCCCGGGTGGTCCTGCCGGCGGCCAGTGCCAGCCGCGAGGAGTTTGATAACCAGCTGATGGCGCAGATAGACGCCTGGCAGCCGGATCTGGTGGTGCTGGCGGGGTATATGCGTATCCTCAGCGCCGGGTTTGTGCAGCACTATCAGGGGCGGATGCTGAATATCCACCCTTCCCTGCTGCCGAAATACCCGGGGCTGCACACCCACCGCCGGGCGCTGGAAAACGGCGACCGGGAGCATGGCACCTCCGTGCATTTTGTTACCGAGGAGCTCGATGGCGGGCCGCTGGTGTTACAGGCCAAAGTGCCGGTATTCCCGGAAGATGACGAAGATATCGTCGCCGCCCGGGTGCAGCACCAGGAGCACACCATCTACCCGCTGGTCATCAGCTGGTTTGCCAGCAAGCGCCTGGTCATGCGCGACGGTAAAGCCTGGCTGGACGGCGCCCCCCTGCCGCCGGAAGGCTACGCCGCCGATAACTGACTCCTCTTTCGTGGCGCGGTTCTGCGCGAACTGCGCCACGTTATTTGCCCTGTTCCCCGCCTTTCACAGCGATTTTTCTTGTCTTCTCATCAGGTTGGACATATTACTGAAAAGCTCGCCATAATAATCAGCGGGTGAGAGGATTTTCCACATCCAGAAGTCAGTAACCGGAGTCTAGTGGTAATGGGTCAGGATAAACTTTACATCGAAAAAGAACTGAGCTGGTTGTCGTTTAACGAACGCGTTCTGCAGGAAGCCGCCGATAAAACCAACCCGCTTATCGAGCGGATGCGCTTTCTGGGGATCTATTCGAATAACCTGGATGAGTTCTATAAAGTCCGCTTTGCTGAGCTGAAAAGCCGCATTCTGATTAGTGAAGAACAGGGATCTAACGCCCATTCCCGGCACCTGCTGAGTAAGATCCAGAGCAAGGTGCTGAAAGCTGACCAGGAGTTCGATGCACTGTACAACGAGCTGCTGCTGGAGATGGCCCGTAACCAGATCTTCCTGATCAACGAGCGCCAGCTCTCCCCCAACCAGCAGTTATGGCTGCGTGACTACTTTAAACACTATCTGCGCCAGCACATTACGCCGATCCTGATAACCCGGGAGACGGATCTGGTTCAGTTTCTCAAAGATGACTACACCTACCTGGCGGTAGAGATTATCCGCGCCGACAGTACCCATTACGCCCTGCTGGAGATCCCGTCGGACAAGGTGCCGCGCTTCGTTAACCTGCCGCCGGAAATCCCGCGGCGGCGCAAGCCGATGATCCTGCTGGATAACATCATGCGCTACTGCCTTGATGATATTTTTAAGGGCTTCTTCGATTACGACGCCCTCAACGCCTACTCCATGAAAATGACCCGGGATGCGGAATATGACCTGGTCAACGAGATGGAATCCAGCCTGCTGGAGCTGATGTCATCCAGCCTGAAACAGCGCCTTACCGCAGAGCCGGTGCGCTTTGTTTACCAGCGCGATATGCCGGACGCGCTGGTCGAGACCCTGCGCGAGAAGCTCAGCATCTCGCGCTATGATTCGATTGTGCCCGGCGGCCGCTACCATAACTTTAAAGATTTTATTAAGTTCCCCAATGTGGGCAAAGCCAACCTGGTAAACAAACCGCTGCCGCGTTTGCGCCATATCTGGTTTGATAAGTTCCGTAACGGGTTTGATGCCATCCGCGAGCGGGACGTGCTGCTCTACTATCCGTATCACACCTTCGAGCATGTCCTGGAGCTGCTGCGCCAGGCCTCCTTCGACCCGAGCGTGCTGTCTATCAAAATCAATATTTACCGGGTCGCCAAGGACTCGCGCATTATCAACTCCATGATCCACGCCGCCCACAACGGGAAAAAGGTTACCGTGGTGGTTGAGCTCCAGGCCCGTTTTGACGAAGAAGCCAACATTCACTGGGCGAAACGCCTGACCGAAGCGGGGGTTCACGTGATCTTCTCCGCCCCCGGGCTGAAGATCCACGCCAAGCTGTTTCTTATCTCCCGGCGTGAAAACGACGAAATCATCCGCTATGCCCATATCGGCACCGGTAACTTTAACGAAAAAACCGCGCGCATCTATACCGACTACTCGCTGCTCACGGCCGATGCCCGCATCACCAATGAGGTGCGCCGGGTCTTTAACTTTATTGAAAACCCCTACCGGCCGGTCACCTTCGACCATCTGCTGGTCTCCCCCCAGAACTCCCGGCGCCTGCTGTACTCGCTGGTGGATAAAGAGATCGCCGCCGCCCGCAACGACCAGCCCTGCGGGATCACGCTCAAACTGAACAACCTGGTGGATAACGGCCTGATCGACCGCCTGTATGCGGCCTCCTGCGCGGGGGTGCCGATCCGGCTGCTGGTCCGCGGCATGTGCTCGCTTATCCCGCAGCTGGAGGGCATCAGCGACAATATCCGGGTTATCAGTATTGTTGATCGCTTCCTTGAGCATGACCGGGTATATATCTTTGAAAACGGCGGCGACAAAAAGGTCTTTTTGTCCTCCGCCGACTGGATGACCCGCAACATCGATTACCGCATCGAAGTGGGCGTGGCGCTGCTGGATCCGCGCCTCAAACAGCAGGTGCTGGATATTATCGAGATTTTATTCAGCGATACGGTCAAAGCGCGGATTATCGACAAAGAACTGAGTAACTGTTATGTTCCGCGCGGAAATCGCCGCAAGGTTCGCGCCCAGATGGCGATTTACGACTATATAAAATCCCTGGAACAGCCCGAATAACCGATTATGCCGATAACCAGACAGATACCCCGGCCGCAAGAGTTTGCGGCCGTCGATCTTGGCTCTAACAGCTTCCATATGGTCATTGCCCGCGTGGTGGATGGCGCGCTGCAAATCATTGGCCGCCTGAAACAGCGGGTCTACCTTGCCGAAGGGCTGGATGACAACAACAATCTGACCGAAGAAGCAATGGCGCGCGGGCTGGCCTGCCTGGCGCTGTTTGCCGAGCGCCTGCAGGGCTTTCCGGCGGATAATGTCGCCATCGTTGGCACCCACGCCCTGCGCCAGGCCGCGAACCTGGCGGAGTTTGTCCGCCGGGCGGAGGCGTTCCTCCCCTACCCGATTGATGTTATCTCCGGCAATGAAGAGGCGCGCCTGATTTTTATGGGCGTTGAGCATACCCAGCCGGAAAAGGGCCGCAAACTGGTGATAGATATCGGTGGTGGCTCCACTGAACTGGTGATTGGGGAGGATTTTGAACCCCAGCTGATTGAAAGCCGCCGCATGGGCTGTGTCAGCTTTAATCAGCTGTTTTTCGCCAGCGGCGAGCTCAGCCGCAAGATTTTTAACCGCGCCCGCCTGGCGGCAGTGCAAAAGCTGGAATGCCTTTCCTGGCAGTATCGCCTGCACGGCTGGAACGTGGCGCTGGGGGCCTCCGGCACCATTAAGGCCGCCCGTGAGATACTGATCCAGATGGGCGACGAAGACGGCATCATCACCCCGGAGCGCCTTGAGAAACTCGTTGATCGCGTGCTGCGCTTTAATACCCTTAACGCACTCAGCCTGCCGGGGCTTTCAGACGAGCGCAAAGCGGTATTTGTGCCCGGGCTGGCGATTTTATGCGGTATTTTCGATGCGCTGAAAATTCGCGAGCTGCGCCTGTCCGAAGGCGCCCTGCGCGAAGGGGTGCTGTATGAGATGGAAGGCCGCTTCCGCCACCAGGATATTCGCAGCCGCACCGCCCAGAGCCTGGCACACCAGTACCATATTGATGGTGATCAGGCCCGCCGGGTGCTGGACACCACCCTGCGTATTTACGATCAGTGGCAGCAGCAGTGCCCGAAGCACGCCACCGCGCAAACGGAAGCGCTG
The DNA here is from genome assembly GCF_000262305.1 of Shimwellia blattae DSM 4481 = NBRC 105725. Lineage (NCBI taxonomy): Bacteria > Pseudomonadati > Pseudomonadota > Gammaproteobacteria > Enterobacterales > Enterobacteriaceae > Shimwellia > Shimwellia blattae. The sequence goes on along the minus strand of NC_017910.1, from coordinate 1,085,556 downwards.
CTGAAGTGGGCAGCCATGCTGCATGAAGTGGGGATCAGCATCAGCCACAGCGGCATGCATCGCCACTCGGCCTATATTCTGCAGCACAGTAACTTACCGGGCTTTACCCAGGAGCAGCAGTTATTAATGGCGGCGCTGGTCAGATTCAGCCGCAAAGCCATTAAGCTCAGCGAGCTGCCGCGGTTTACGGTATTTCGTAAAAAGCATGTGCTGCCGCTGATGAAAATGCTGCGCCTGGGGCTGCTGCTCAACAACCAGCGCCAGGCCACGACCCGGCCCGAAACACTCCACCTGAGCACAGACAACAACCACTGGACGCTGCGTTTCCCCCATAACTGGCTGCGCCAGAATGCCCTGGTGATGCTGGATCTGGAACGGGAACAGCAATACTGGGAAAGCATTCCGGGCTGGAAGCTCACCCTCGAAGAGGAAGACGCCCCGGAAGCGGCGGCATAAGCCGCCCTTCTGCTGTCAGGCCGCTATCTGCACCAGCGGCACTGGCCGGGCAATGGCCGAGCCCTGGAGATAATCAATCCCCATCTTTTCTACCAGGGTGCGCAGTTCACCGGTCTCCACATAGCCCGCCACAATTTGCAGCCCCCTGGCCCGGGCCAGCTGGCAGATGGAGACCACAATCTGGTAATCCATACTGCTGACCGGCAGATTACGGATAAAGCTGCCGTCGATTTTCATCATATCGGCATTCATATCCCGCAGGCTCAGATAGCTTGCCCCGTTGCTGCCAAAATCCGTAATGCAGACCCGGCAGCCCATGGCGCGCAGCCCCCGCAGGGTAGTATCCGCCAGCGCAAACGTGGACGACGCCTGATTACCGGTCACCTCAAAAATCAGCTGCCACGGCTCCACGTGATACTGACTGAACAGCTCGGCGGCCTCCTGGGGGAAGTGGGTGCGGCACAGGGATGCCGGTGTCAGGCTCAGCGCGCAGCGCATCCCCGGTCGGCTTTCCCGGTGTTTATCAATAAACCGCAGCGTGGCGTGCAGGGCCCATAAATCCATTTTCGACGATAACCCGAACTCCTGCGCCACAGATAAGAACTGGCTCGGGAAATAAATCACGTCATCGCCCTGCATCTGCAGCTGGATTTCGTAATAGTGATCGCCCCGCGCCCCCTGAACCCGCTGGGCCTGAAGCAGGAACTTATCGTTATCCAGCGCGTGCTGGAGCTGGTTTAGCATATCCACTTTGCGCTTCACCGAATTCTGAACATGCCTTGCTCCGCGCAGCTGTACGCTCTCCGGGCGGTTCGTCATCAGCGAATGGTCCGCCATAGTGCTGAGCTCGCCCATCAGCAGCGGCAGATAATCCACCGGGTAGCGCACATAACAGTAGCTGAGCCCGACCTGCGGCTGCAGCGGCATCCCGTCCCACAGGAAGCGGAACGCTTTTACCTTGTCGTGCAGGCTGGCAATACGCTCTGCGGTGGCGTCGCCATTCAGCCGCATCGCCAGTTCATGGCCCGATAACTGATAAACCAGCTCGTTGTCTGCGATCTCCTGGCGCAACAGCACCGATAACTGCTGCTTATAGTTAAGGCGCAGCGAGACGCCGTAATTGCGGCCCAGCAGCTCCAGGCCCGGAATGCGCAAAAAACAGACAACAGATGAGGGATATTTGCCTAAATCCAGGGATAAGGCGCGTAAGTTCGGCAGCTGGATCATCGGGTCAATCAGCGACAAGCGGCGCTCCAGCGCGGAGTCAGCCCGCTGGCGCGTGGTAATAATGGCCATCAGACAGATACAAAAAGAAAAAACCAGATAGCACGATGAGGTTATCGCCAGTTGCAGTTTATAATCAGTATCATGGGGAATATAACGGTAAAAATAGTGACTTAAGATAATAACAATCACCGTCCAGATGGTCATTATAAATAAATAACCAAAACGCATCGCCCCCCACAGCATCACAGGCAATATAAGCGTAAAAGTATAATTTGTGTTAAAAATAGTGCTGTTTTCGCTGAGCGGTAATAATAACAGCGCCAGCAAAGTAACCATAATCGCACACCAGGATACAATCTCAATCCGCGACGTTCCGCTATGAAACTGCGCACGCATTCTGGATTTTAAGGTATAAAAGTAACGTGGGTTACGAATAGTGCGAATGATAAAATAACTGACCGGCAACCCGGTAAGACACCCTACCAGTACCGCCTGAAAATTAAGTAATGTGGTGATCCGAAAGGGGTCACTGCCAAAAAGATAACTCTGATAATTATACAGCCCGAAAAATATAGCAAACTGATAAAACAGGAAAAACAGAATCGCGTTACAGAACACCAGCCACAGCATACGCTGAAACGTCAGGTTGCTGTCGCCAAAGCTGCCTCTGTTGTGCCGGGGAGTAAAACACTGATACCCCACCCAGCTGACAGTGAGCGGGACCAGGTAGTGGAATACGGCAGTAATTGCATCGAATATGTCGCTACGTACCAGCGTGCGCAGAAAAACCGCCAGTACAATACCGGGCAGCGCACTCCAGCCAAATAATAACATAATAGAAATCATTACCGCAGGTGACAAATAATAAAGCACCACCGGTGAGCCTTCCAGGACTGTCCCGGAATTACACCATGCGGCTATCGGCAATAATACCGTAGGTAATATTAATGGCAGAAACCACCACTGGTTTTTATTTTTGTGATACCAGCTTAGCTTATGCATCCAGTTATCGTCCAAAAACCAACATCCAAAATGGTTTATATTAGACCGGCATCCATCCAGTACAATTACCTGATCACTTACTAAGTGCAAATCAGAATGGATGAGAAAGTGTAATGGGTTTTATTGGGTATTTTTTGACATAAGTCAATTTACAGCCCCACACTCTGGATACATTTCTATTTTTTCGAACTCTCCAGCAATTTTTGCCGAATTATTCTGGGTAATATTTCATTTATATAACAATTATCCATCAACTGTCCGACCGCACTTTTTCCCAACAAATTTGTTGACCCCTCCCCCCCGCTATGACTAAATGGGCGGGTCGCCCCACTGCGGGCATACCTGAAGGATAATTGCGTGACACAGGCATCTGCTATACGAAAACCCGGCACCCCACTGCGTAAGCGACACCGATTTAACAGCCGCATGACTCGTATCGTTCTCCTCATCAGTTTTCTGTTCTTCTTCGGTCGTCTGATTTACTCCTCCATCGGGGCCTGGCATCACCACCAGGACAAAGTCCAGCAACAGCAAACCCAGCAGCAATCCAGCCTGAGCATCAGCCCGGCGGACAGGGAATAGCCCTACGCAACGCTTTCGTTAACCCTCAGCCAGTCAGAATCAATGCCTGATGCGTGCACCGCATCCCGGGCAGGATATGCTATACCCCACCGTTAAGAACCCATCCTTCATCCGGCTTTTCCGGATATCACAACCAGAACCCCCTGCCCAAAAATAAAAAAACCCGCTGTTACGCGGGCTCAGATATAGTTTACTGCTTTACGTGCCGGCTGTTGCCGGACGCGAAATTATTCCCACTCGATGATTAATGCTGCATAAAAACACCATAAAATCAATAATGTAGAATTATTTTTACATGTCAATACCACACAAAATACCATGGTAAGAAAACCTGGGAGCTGTACTGATCGCGTCGCCCGACACAAAACGCTTTTAGACTGACAACCTGCACTCCACAAGGGACATTCGTCCAAAAGCGGTTATTCAAAGAAGTCAACGCCCCGGGTAGGATCTTCCGCTTGCCTCCACCAGACTTACATCATCACGAAGCAATGTCACCATCTCTTCATGATGTGCTGTTATCTGCTGATCGTCCCAGCCTGTATTTCGAGTGATTTCCGCCATTCTCTTGAGCTTGGGACTTTGACGTTCAATCGTATCCTTGAAATTTTCGGCTTTCGCTCTGGGAAGGCTATTGCTGAATTTTGAGTTCGCGCTGACGCTTACGAGCGCAAGGTTGCCAAGCAGGTTAAGGCTAGAACCTGAAACAACCGCGCCCGACTGTTCTTTGTCCGGATGCTGTGGATAAAAGTGCTCAATGGAAGTTCTGAACTGAAATTTGAAATCTCGTTTTGAGGAATCGCTCAACAGAAGATAGTCGAGATACGAAAAGACGATACGGCTGATACCAAACCCTTGTGGTTGCTGATCTTCCTCAAAGGGGAATGCCTCTTTGACCTTGCTGCGGGCATACCCCTTCAACAAATCGGCAAGATCCGCATGTTTCGCGTCTTGAGGGGCTTTAACGGATAGCCAGCGAAGAACTTTGGTAATCCAGTGCATCGTTCGCGGAGAAGTGTAGGTAATCCGAAGCATGGACTGAAGCAGCAACACATCTCGGGTATGTGGGTCAGCACCGCCGTCCTCCTCTAAGTTTCCATTGCTGGCCGAGAAAACATGGATGTACGTCGGGGTTGGCTTCTTGTCCGCGCCGCCTTTCTTCAATCGCTGGAGAGACCAATCGCCATCGTCACCGATGTTCGCCGTGAATTGACGCTTCAAGATGAAGCCATCGAAGAGGTTGCGGCACTTGAGAAGCATGAATGCAAAGCTACGCACCCAATCGGCTTTAGCATCGGGTACATTATTTACGGCGTCGTCAAATGACTTGATGAGGCGCTTGTCGTCAAGCAGGCCTTCGTCTTCGACCTCATCGCCTTTCATAATTCTTAGAACGTGTAGCAGAAAGGCCGGAAACTCAATTGTCGAACGAAACCGCTCGTTGCCCTCGTCTTCAGTGGAATTTGACTCGATCTCTTTAGCGTATTTTGACAACGCCTCATCCAGGGACAACGATACCCCTTCGGAGGATTGCCTTGATGAATTGATGCCGGATTGCGGACGACTTTCCATTAGCGACGCGAAGCTGGTCACCTCCAGCCAGGACCATTCATCGCCAAATACTTTGTTTCGCAAACTGGTGTCACCACGGGTCAGAGACATCTGGACATAAGAATCCATGTCAGCACAGGCATCCCAAACCCACGCGAAGCATTCGCGTTCATATTGATTGGGCAACTTGCTCATCAGGCGAGCCTTAACAATATCAACCTGCCTGAGTTGCTGCCCACGAGTGTTCATGATCTCGAAGTAGCGATTGAGGTCGGTATTGGGTGGCAGTGAGGCACGGACGACAGTCACCTTCGTTAGCAAGAAATCGGAGAATTTTTCGCGTGAGCGATTAAGGGTTTCATTTTGTTTGAAGAACTGATTGATGACGCTGTAGCCTTCATGGATGCCAGCATCTGCATTACTCGTGGAGGCCTGCGGTCGGACGTGCTCCTTAGCCGCCTCCTGTGCTATTCGCCGCAGGGCTTCCGTTGCCCGTGCGCGCGACTCATATTGCAAGTGGCCTGCATGACCAACCGACGGCTTCTCACCCTCTCCGTCCTGTTCCAGGAAGGTCAGAAGCAGATAGAGGGTTGTAAGTCGTTGTTGTCCATCTATGACCTCGAACTCGTCCTCTCTACCCCGCTTGATTACAACAAGGTTCCCAAGAAAATAGTCGTCCTGGCCCCCAACCACCGAGTCTTGAATATCGCTGATAAGTTGCTCAATCTGTTCGGCCCGCCAAGCATAGTTTCGTTGATAAACAGGAATCAGATAATTGTCCGTGAATAGCTTGCCTACTGTTAGCAGTTCGGGTTTCAACTCCTTCTTGCTCATTGCAGCCCCTTGATAAAAGCAACGAGTTCCTTTTCGTGGTTATCGTTGTATGGCTGACATGCTATTGGAAGTTTGCGGACAACACTTCCAGTCATCGCATTGCGTAGCAAAACAAAAGGCGATTTATTTGCATCGTTTTTACCTCGCGCTCGGTTGTCAGCAGATACAAATTGCACACGAAGTAACTCGACCCGCAAGGCATATGCCCACGCGAATAACCTATTTCGCACTTCATCCACATCTTCATCGCCAAACTTGTTTGTATAGCAAAGCAGCGCGGCAATGAACAATTCGTACACGTAGCGGTAGCGACTTTGAGATGGGCCAAAGTTTTTGAAACCTCTGTCGATAACCTCTTTCTCCAGTATCTTCAATTCGTCAAGCATGAATGTCACCATCTCGAAAAATGAGCGCCCAGCGATTATCGGGGCATCAAGCTGAAAGCGGCTGCGCCCGGCATTTCGTGCATCATGTGTAGAGGACACCGCCCATGCACTTAGAAGTGGCATAGCGGCTTGTGCTGCAAGGTGATATCGCAGATTTGGCGAAAATGATCTGTGGGATCGTGATGAAATTCCCTTGAACATGCCGATGTCCCGAATAGTAAATTCGAGCGAGCTTTCGCCTCGTGACCACTTGGATATCCGGTATAAAAAAGTAGAAAAAAGCCTGTCCAGATCCTCATCTTTTACGGCTTCCCAAGCCTCAATGACAGCCACTTTCATAGCAGCGGACTCATCGTGCATTTCGCGCAGATGGTGTGCTTTGAGCAAGTCGTGAGGGGCAAGCGGTTTGCCGCGATAGTTCTGGGAATCAAAGACACGAAATGCCTCATCAATATCGTCCGTCACAATACGCACCAACTGACATTTGTGACAGATAAAATCCAAAAATTCTTTTTTATCTTCCAACTGCGACAGGCGCCTTTGAAGCTCCATCCAAACCAGGGAGACAGGGGTTTCGCTGTTACCAGACACCGAAATCTGATGATTTATCGGATCTAAGGCCGCAAGAATCATTCGCAAAGTCAGCAGACGTTGCTGTCCGTCGACTACATTGAGATACTCACCATCATCGTGAAGAATGATTGCACCCAAAACATAGGGAATATCTTTTCGTTCGGTATCTCGAAGAGCTTCGCTGAGATCATCCACCAGTTGTAGAGCGGTCGATACTTCCCAACTGTATGGGCGTTGATAGTTCGGTATCCGAAGGCCTTGCTTGAGTAGTTCATCCACGGTGACTGCACTAACACCGTCCTCTCCGTTAATCGCCATTGCTATGTCCCGTCATTGACGCTTTTCTATTTTCTCAGCGTGTTTTCCGCAAACTTTATTCACCCATATGGAGACTTCGATTCCGAGCGGCGGCTGTCTTGTTCACAATTTCGATCACGAGGTGCTCCTCTGGAGCACATTTAACGATCTGGAGGCTTGGGTCGAGAGAGCGATTCTGACCAAAAGCGGGCATCGATGGCATCAGCACAGCGCTGCAATGCACCCGGTTGTCGATACCATGGCATTTGCTGATACGGTCACATGGTATTTGCTATATCTTCGATTCAGTGTCGGCCTTATACCATGAAAAATGCCATTGATAATGCAGTCAATATCATCAATGGCACTCACTAAATCAAATAAAACAATAGGTTAAATAATAGCCTCACTCCCACTCAATGGTGGCTGGCGGTTTACCGGAGATATCATAAACAACCCGGGAAATGCCGTTAACTTCGTTGATAATGCGGTTAGAGACGCGGCCCAGGAAGTCATAAGGCAGGTGAGCCCAGTGCGCGGTCATAAAGTCGATGGTTTCCACCGCACGCAGGGATACAACCCAGTCATACTTACGGCCATCGCCCATCACACCAACGGAGCGCACCGGCAGGAATACGGTAAAGGCCTGGCTGACTTTGTCATACAGCTCGGCTTTACGCAGCTCTTCGATGAAGATAGCGTCTGCACGGCGCAGCAGGTCGCAGTATTCTTTCTTCACTTCGCCCAGCACGCGCACCCCAAGGCCCGGCCCCGGGAACGGATGACGATACAGCATGTCATACGGCAGGCCCAGCTCCAGGCCAATTTTGCGCACTTCGTCTTTGAACAGCTCTTTGAGCGGCTCAACCAGGCCCATTTTCATCTCTTTTGGCAGGCCGCCCACGTTATGGTGAGATTTAATCACGTGCGCTTTGCCGGTGGCGGAAGCGGCAGATTCGATAACGTCAGGGTAGATAGTCCCCTGGGCCAGCCACTTCACGTCTTCCAGTTTCAGGGCTTCTTCGTCGAAGACTTCAACGAAAACGCGGCCGATGGTTTTACGCTTGGCTTCCGGATCGTTGATCCCGGCAAGGGCTTTCAGGAAGCGATCTTCTGCCGGAACGTGGACAATGTTCAGACCAAAACGATCGCCAAACATATCCATCACCTGCTCGGCTTCGTTAAGGCGCAGCAGGCCGTTATCCACAAATACGCAGGTCAGACGATCGCCAATGGCCCGGTGCAGCAGCATCGCGGTCACGGAGGAGTCCACACCACCAGACAGGCCGAGGATAACTTTATCTTCGCCCACCTGTTTGCGCAGGCGCTCTACCGCATCGTCGATAATTTTAGCCGGGGTCCACAGGGCTTCACACTTACAGATGTCGAGCACGAAACGCTCCAGCATCCGCATCCCCTGGCGGGTGTGGGTCACTTCCGGGTGGAACTGCACACCGTAGAAACGTTTTTCTTCGTTGGCCATAATGGCAAACGGGCAGTTGTCGGTGCTGGCAACGGTGACAAAGTCAGACGGGATAGCGGTGACTTTATCGCCGTGGCTCATCCATACGTCCAGCAGCGGCTTACCGTTAGGGCTCATGGCATCTTCAATACCGTGGATAAGCGCGCTGTCGGTCTGCACTTCTACCTGCGCATAACCGAATTCACGCTCGCTGGAGCCCTCTACGTGGCCGCCCAGCTGCATTGCCATGGTCTGCATGCCGTAGCACACACCAAATACCGGCACACCGGCTTCGAAGACATACTCAGGCGCACGCGGGCTGTTCGCCTCTGTGGTGCTTTCCGGGCCGCCGGAAAGAATTATCCCGCTGGGATTAAACTCACGAATCTGAGCTTCAGTAACATCCCACGCCCACAGTTCACAATACACCCCCAGTTCGCGCACGCGGCGCGCCACCAGCTGAGTATACTGAGAGCCGAAATCAAGGATGAGAATGCGATGTTTATGAATATTTTCCGTCATTGACGCTAATTCCGAGGCAAGTAGAACAAAATCAGAACGCCCGGCATAAAGCCGGGCGCGGAAGTTTTATCAGGAGCCCAGACGGTAGTTCGGGGACTCTTTAGTGATGGTCACATCGTGTACGTGGCTCTCCTGAATACCGGCACCACTGATGCGAACAAACTCCGCTTTGGTTCGCAGCTCGTCAATAGTACCACAGCCCGTCAGGCCCATACAGGAGCGCAGGCCGCCCATCTGCTGGTGCACAATCTCTTTCAGGCGACCTTTGTAAGGTACGCGGCCTTCGATACCTTCCGGCACCAGCTTGTCGGCAGCGTTATCGCTCTGGAAGTAACGGTCAGAAGAGCCTTTTGCCATCGCCCCCAGGGAGCCCATACCGCGGTAGGATTTGAAAGAGCGGCCCTGGTAGAGTTCGATTTCACCCGGGGATTCTTCAGTACCGGCCAGCATAGAGCCCACCATCACCGCCGCAGCACCGGCAGCAATCGCCTTGGCAATATCGCCGGAGAAACGGATACCGCCATCGGCGATAACCGGAATCCCGGTGCCTTCCAGCGCTTCTACCGCATCAGATACGGCAGTAATCTGCGGTACACCCACACCGGTCACGATACGGGTAGTACAGATGGAGCCCGGGCCGATACCCACTTTAACCGCGCTGCAACCGGCTTCTGCCAGAGCACGGGCGCCTGCGGCCGTTGCCACGTTACCGCCGATGATCTGCAGATCCGGGTATTTGGCGCGGGTTTCACGAATACGCTGCAACACCCCTTCGGAATGCCCGTGGGAGGAGTCAATCAGCAGCACGTCAACACCGGCAGCCACCAGGGCATCAACACGCTCTTCGTTACCGGCACCGGCACCCACAGCGGCCCCTACACGCAGACGGCCATGTTCGTCTTTACAGGCGTTAGGTTTACGTTCGGCTTTCAGGAAGTCTTTTACCGTGATCATGCCGCGCAGGTGGAAACCGTCATCCACCACCAGGGCTTTTTCAACGCGCTTTTCGTGCATCTTGGCAAAGACCACATCACGGGCTTCGCCTTCGTGAACGGTCACCAGGCGCGCTTTCGGCGTCATATATGCCGTTACCGGCTGGTTAAGATCGGTCACAAAGCGCACGTCACGGCCAGTAATAATCCCCACCAGCTCGTTATCGTGGGTCACCACCGGGTAACCGGCAAAGCCGTTACGCTCGGTCAGCTCTTTCACTTCGCGCAGGGTGGTGGTCGGCAGAACGGTTTGCGGATCGGTTACCACGCCGCTTTCATGTTTTTTGACGCGCATAACCTGTTCGGCCTGGCGCTCAATGGACATATTCTTGTGAATAAAACCGATGCCACCTTCCTGAGCCAGCGCAATTGCCAGGCGCGCCTCAGTCACGGTATCCATCGCGGCGGATAACATAGGAATATTAAGACGAATAGTTTTGGTCAGCTGAGTACCAAGATCAGCAGTATTCGGCAGAACGGTAGAGTGTGCGGGGACGAGCAGAACGTCGTCAAAAGTGAGTGCTTCTTTAGCGATACGTAGCATGGCAATATCTCAACCTGGGGTGAATGAGAACAGATAAAATATTGCCGCGGCATTATACAGAGCGTATGCGATTGCCGCTACATTTTTTTCAAAAACAGCTTGCCTGAGAGGCTCACCGGGTTATTATCGACGGAATAACCTGCTGATTTAAAATTTGATCCAGCTCACATGTCGCCAACAAATCCCCCTGCTATTTACAGTGTCAGCCGCCTGAATCAGACCGTTCGTCTGCTGCTTGAGCAGGAGATGGGACAGGTGTGGATCAGCGGTGAAATCTCTAACTTCACCCAGCCGGCGTCCGGCCACTGGTACTTCACCCTGAAAGACGATACCGCTCAGGTGCGCTGCGCGATGTTTCGCAACAGCAACCGCCGGGTCACCTTTCGCCCTCAGCATGGCCAGCAGGTGCTGGTCCGGGCCAACATTACCCTGTACGAGCCGCGCGGTGACTACCAGATCATTGCCGAGAGCATGCAGCCGGCGGGCGAAGGCTTACTGCAACAGCAGTATGAACAGCTCAGGCAGCGGTTGTCGGCTGAAGGGCTGTTTGCCCAGCAATATAAACAGCCCCTGCCGACACCGGCACGCTGCGTTGGCGTGATCACTTCCCGCACCGGGGCGGCCCTGCACGATATTCTGCATATTTTGCAGCGCCGGGATCCCTCCCTGCCGGTGGTGATTTACCCGTGCGCCGTCCAGGGGGCGGAGGCACCCGGGCAAATTATCCGCGCAATTGAGCTGGCCAACCAGCGGGCAGAGTGTGACGTGTTAATCGTCGGGCGCGGCGGCGGCTCACTTGAGGATTTATGGAGTTTTAACGACGAGCGGGTCGCCAGGGCGATATTTGCCAGTGCTATCCCGGTCGTCAGCGCAGTGGGGCATGAAACCGATGTGACCATTGCCGACTTTGTGGCCGATCTCCGCGCCCCTACACCGTCTGCAGCGGCGGAAATGGTCAGCCGCAACCAGCTGGAGCTACAGCGCCAGCTACAGGGGCAGCAGCAGCGGCTGGAGATGGCTATGGACTACTATCTGGCCCACCAGAACCGGCGCTTTTCCCAGCTCAGCCACCGCCTGCAACAGCAGCACCCGCAGTTACGCCTGCTGCGCCAGCGCGCCGTGCTGACCCAGCTCCGCCAGCGTATGGCCGGTGCCATTGAGCAGCGCCTGCGCCAGGCCCGGGAGCGCAATGAGCGGCTGGCACGGCGGCTGCACCAGCAGCAGCCCGCCTGGCGTATTCATCAGGCCCGGAGCCTCACCCGGCAGCTGGAGTACCGCCTGGTCCAGTCCGTGCGCGAGCAGCTGAACACCACCCGCGCCCGCTTTGGCACCGCCCTCACCCACCTTGAGGCGGTCAGCCCGCTGGCCACCCTGGCCCGGGGTTATAACGTCACCACCCTGGAGCAAGGGGAGTTACTCAAACAGACCCGCCAGGTCAAAACCGGCGATACACTGACCACCCGCCTGTCAGACGGCTGGGTAGAGAGCCAGGTCACCGGGGTGAAAAAGCAGCGCCGGCGCAAAAGTACCGCTAAAACAGCGCCGGAATAAGCCTCAGCAAGAAGGCTGCGGAACAAATTCAACCCGCTTGCGGGAAATCAGCCCGTGACCATGCTGGCAAAAATAATCCACCGCGCCGCAGGCTTTCAGCACCTCCAGGGGCTGGTGGCACTCCGGGCAGCAGGGGAGCAATGCGTAATCATGCTGGCACGACGGGCAGTGCCCCTGCAGGCCTTGTTGTTCAAGGTGTGCCTGGCACGCCGGGCAAAGAATATCCATGCTGTGACTCCACTAAAATACCGCAAACAAACCACCAGCATATCACCCTGCGCTGGCCGGTCACCAGAAACAAAAGAGCCCACACAGGGTGCGGGCTCAGGCTGGTGACCAAAGGCGAAGCCGTTTGCGTCACGATTTCTTTAGTTGGAAACCTTAGTTGGCAACCTTGTCTTTCAGATCTTTGGCGCCTTCTTTAGTGGCGTCCCAGGCTTTGCTGGTGCCCTCTTTAGTTTTATCCCAGGCTTTTTCTGAGCCCTCTTTGGTTTTATCCCAGGCTTTTTCAGAACCCTGTTTGGTTTTATCCCAGGCTTTCTCTGAACCCTGTTTGGTTTTATCCCAGGCTTTTTCGGTTCCCTGCTTCGTCTTATTCCAGGCCTTTTGTGAGCCCTCGCTGACCTTACTGCTCAGATCATCGCTTTTGCCCTGCGCCGCGTGCTCGGATTTCAGCTTAAGTTCTTTGCCGTGATCCTGGGCCTGATGCAGTTTTTCTTTCGCGGTATCGGCTGTTTTATGAGCCTGAGCCACGGTTTCATCAGTCGCGTGGCTGACGGTATTGGCAAAAACAGGTGCAGTCAGTAAAAAGGTAGAGAGTGCAATAATCGTCTTGTTCATCGTTTTCTCCTCTCAGCAATGAATCTTAAGCATGGCATAAAAAGACCATGCTGTGCCTTAAGAATAAACCGGAATAAAACAACCACATGATTCACTCACCCGGCGAATACCTGGCGCAGATGCTCCAGTAACCAGGCCACAGAAGGGATAGCCTGGGTTTGTGCGGCATAGCAAATCCCGGTGCGCCTCACCAGGGGCTGCTCGGGGAGCGCGCGGGTAATAACATTGCACCGGGCTTGTGCCAGCGATTCAGGCACGATCGCGGCCCCCATACCAGACTGCACCAGGTGCAGCGCCAGTGTCAGGTTACCGGCATTGGCCGCCGGGCTGGCGGCACGGGCCCCGTACAAGGGGAGCAGCCGCTGGTGAGAGTCATGGCCCGGGCACTGGATCCAGTCAATATCCTGCAGATCCGCCGCGGTAAGCTGCTCACTGCGGCCCAGCGGGTGGTCATCCGCCAGGGCCAGTACATAGGGTTCGGTAAAGAGCGGCAGGAATAATTCATCTTCACAGCGCTGATCTTCACTACCAAAGCGGATCTCCCCGGTACAATCCGGTTCCAGCGTGATGAGCAGAGGGTACTCCTTCTGCTGTACCGCCCGCAGGACCTGCTCCACATGGCTGGTGGCGATATCGCTCTCAATACCGATAACCACCTGCTGGCGGTTTTGTTCTTTGCGAAAGCTGCGGGCCAGGGCGTCGGCCTCGGCCACCATGCGCCGGGCCTGCGGGTAGAGCACCCGGGCGTCTGCCGTGACCTCTACCCCTCTGGGGAGCCGGTCAAAGAGCGCGACCTCCAGCTCCTGCTCCAGCGCTTTAATCGTTGCCGAAAGCGCAGGCTGAGTAAGAAACATTCGCCGGGCGGCGCTGGTGATATTGCGCTCCTCAAACACGGCGATAAAGCATTTCAGTTGCCGGTAATCCATAATAATTTTTGATGCCTGTGAAAAAAATAAACCATTTTTACCCGGCAGCATGGCGGACTAGAGTATCCGCATCGCAACCGATATCACATTTTATTATGAGGCCGAAAGATGAGTAATTCAAAGAAACCCCTGGTCGTTATCACCGGCGCCAGCTCCGGTATCGGTATGGCTACGGCGAAACGGCTGTCCGCAGCCGGGCACTCGCTGCTGTTACTTGCCCGCCGCACCGCACCGATGGAGCAGCTCAACCTGCCGGACACCCTGTGTAAGGCAGTCGATGTGACCGATCGCGAAGCATTCATGAACGCGGTAAATGAGGCCGAGCAAAAATTTGGCCCGGTCGATGCGCTGATCAATAACGCCGGGGTCATGCTGCTGGGCCATATGGCAACCCAGGATCCCGCCGAGTGGGACCGGATGCTGGATACCAACGTCAAAGGGTTACTGAACGGGATCCACGCCGTAACCGCCGGTATGGTCGCCAGAAAGCAGGGAACGATTATCAACATCAGCTCCATTGCCGGGCGTAAAACCTTCCCGAACCATGTGGCTTATGTGGGCACCAAGTTCGCGGTACACGGTATTTCAGAAAACCTGCGTGAAGAGCTCTCTCCTTATGGGGTCCGGGTTATCACCATCGCCCCGGGTGCCGTGGAAACCGAACTGCTGAGCCACACCAGCGACGAAGAGATAAAAACCGGCTACCAGGCATGGAAGCAGGAGATGGGCGGCGTTGTGCTTTCCGCTGAAGATGTGGCCGGCAGCATTCAGTTTGCCTACGACCAGCCGCAGCATGTCTGCATCCGGGAAATTGTCCTGGCGGCGACCCGCCAGCAGGCATAAGCCACACCGCAATCCTCCCCGCTTAACCGCCGCAGTATCCGCCCCCTGGTGTTGCGGCAACCCCCTTCCCGGTACAGCCACTTTCCGCCCTTATTGGTCACAAACTGCAGTGATTTATCGCTAATTATCCAGATTTGGTGATAGTATCTGTGCGTATCACCGATATTCAGCCCGGTAAAAACGGGTGAATCTCCGATACTTTGTAAGGTGGAGCAGATGCAAACCGTGTTGAGACGGACCTCACATACCAAAGCAACGGTCATTATTACCGCATTAACCACTCTGGTTTTCTCCATATTCATCTACCATGAACTGGATAACTTAAATAAGTACACCCGGTATATTGCAGAAAATGGCAAATCCGCACTCTTCCATGAAGAATACATTAATCAGAAAATATCACTGCACCTGAGCCACTCATTTTCCGGCAAGGATACATCAACACTTACCCCAGCCAGAATATGCCAGAAGCAGGAGAGAAACGGGGATATTTACGGCCTTAATCTGAACGATCACGCCTTTCAGCCACTGCCGGGCACCTTACAGACGAAAAACCCCAACTGTAACGACTGGGCGGGAGATGTTCCGGACCTTCTGTTCTTTAATAAAAAGATTGGTTCGATCTCGTCAAAGTACAGTTTTTCTAACTATACCGGCTACCTTTTTAATAACACGCGCTACTATATCGACCTGAAGAAAAACTACATTTATATTAATAAAATATTTGATTACAGAAAGTATATCTTCAGCAACTGGCTGATTAAAAAACGAAATAACATCGATATCCGAACCAGCGTTCACACCATTGATATTGATGAAAATGCCCTTGATGATCTGGAAAATGGCGAGAGTATTGTCTCGCACATATACAATGACGGGGACACCCAGGGTAATATTATCAGCCTGCTGATGCCGGTGTTTTCCTCCGGCGATATTAAGGGCATTATTATTACTGATATCAATATCTCTGATCTGACAACCGCCTTCTATACCCACGACCGGCCATTTTTATGGAAGTTTATTACCCTGTATGTAAAAGATAACCATGCCGGTAAAATCATTGATTTCCACCAGCCATCGTTAAAAATATTCGACGTTAGCCACTACCAGACCAGCATAACAAAATACTATACGCTGCATATCGGCATCGATATGCAGTATTTTATTATCAACAATATCTGGATATTTATCCTGTATATCCTGGCGACCTGCCTGCTGTGCGCCTACACCAAAAACCATCTGATCCGCCAGCATCTGCTGGCCCGGGAAAGCATAACCGACGCGATGACCGGGCTCTATAATCGCAGGATATTCTCATCAGCGCTGGAAAAAACCATCGCCAGCCTGACGGGGAAAAATATCCCCATCACCACGATAGCCATCGACAGCGACGGGCTGAAAAAAATTAACGATACCCTTGGCCACCATATGGGCGATTATGCCATTGAAATACTGGGGCAGGCGATTTTACATTCGATCCGCAAAGCCGACTACGGGGTGCGTCTCGGCGGCGATGAGTTCCTGATAATCCTGATGGGAAACAGCCTGCCGGAAGCGGATGCGGTGATCCGGCGCATCATACAGAGGTTGTGTGAGACCGACAGCCACAATATCGTGAAGTTTTCCTACGGCTGCTACCAGTTGGCCCCGGGTGACACACTGGAGCATGCCCTGCGCAAAGCGGATGAGCTGCTCTATCAGAATAAACGGCGCAAAAACGCCCAGCGCAATGGCTGAACCGGTCCCCGAAGGCCCGGCAATAGCGGGCCTTCGGGTTGGGCTTATTTGTTTTTCTTGATGTGCTTCATCAGGCGCTGGCGTTTGCGGATCTGGTTCGGGGTCAGGGTGTTGCGCTTATTCGCAAACGGGTTTTCCCCCTCTTTAAACTGGATACGAATCGGTGTACCCATCACTTCCAGCGATTTGCGGAAGTAGTTCATCAGATACCGTTTGTAAGAGTCCGGCAGATCCTTCACCTGGTTACCGTGGATAACCACAATCGGCGGGTTATAGCCACCGGCGTGGGCATATTTCAGTTTCACCCGGCGCCCGCGTACCAGCGGTGGCTGGTGATCTTCGGTTGCCATGTTCATAATCCGGGTCAGCATCGCGGTGCTGACGCGACGGGTCGCACTGTCATAGGCTTCACGAATTGACTCAAACAGGTTGCCCACCCCGCTGCCGTGCAGTGCGGAGATAAAATGCACCCGGGCAAAGTCGATAAAGCCCAGACGGTAGTCCAGCGCCTCTTTCACCTGCTCTTTATCTTCCTGGGTGAGACCATCCCATTTATTCACCACGATAACCAGCGAACGCCCGCTGTTGAGAATAAATCCCAGCAGGGACAAATCCTGATCAGAGATCCCCTCACGGGCATCAATCACCAGCATGACAACGTTCGCGTCTTCAATGGCCTGCAACGTTTTAATGACCGAGAATTTTTCTACCGTATCGGTAATCTTCCCGCGCTTACGTACCCCGGCGGTGTCGATAAGTACGTACTCACGTTCATCGCGCTCCATCGGAATATAGATACTGTCGCGGGTGGTGCCGGGCATATCGTAAACCACGACCCGATCTTCACCGAGAATACGGTTAGTCAGTGTGGACTTACCCACATTAGGCCGCCCGACAATCGCCAGTTTAATTGGCAGATCCTGGGGGTTGAATGTCTCTTCTTCCAGGGGCTCCCCTTCCGGCGTTTCGCCGTTTTCGGCCGCCACCTGCGCCCAGTATTCGGCGTCTTCGTCCACCTCTTCCGGCGGGCTGACTTCGTCCATCCACGGCATCAGCACCTGCTCCAGCAGGGTGGTTACCCCACGGCCATGGGAGGCCGCGATCGGGTGAATGTCCCCAAGCCCCAGGGACCAGAAGTCCGACATGGCCTGATCGGGGTCAAGGCCGTCCGTTTTGTTAGCCACCAGAAATGTGGGTTTCTCACGGGAGCGCAGATGTTTGGCAATCGCGATATCTGCCGGCATCAGGCCCGCGCGGGCATCCACCATAAACAGCACCACGTCCGCCTCTTCAATCGCCAGCAGCGACTGCTCGGCCATCCGGGTTTCGACCCCCTCTTCTGTACCGTCAATACCACCGGTATCGATACAGATAAATTCACGTCCTTCAACTTCCGCACGACCATATTTACGATCGCGTGTCAGCCCCGGGAAATCCGCCACCAGCGCATCACGGGTGCGAGTTAAACGGTTAAATAACGTGGACTTACCCACGTTCGGGCGCCCGACCAGCGCGATCACAGGTACCATGATAAAAGCCTCATCACTCAAAAAATTAACGAATAACCGACGCCAGACTTCCCCGGGCATCGCCCGGGCCGCATCGTTTTTTATAAACAACAAACGGCCCCTGATAAACAGGGGCCGTTTTTAAAACTCACTGACTGAGCCAGTTAACGGCTGATAGAGTACAGTGTACCGTCTTTCGCCTGGATCAGCACCCGATCACCGGCAACGACCGGATCGGTCTGGAAGCCAGAGCTGTCCACTTTCTGCTGGGCAACAAAGCGGCCATCATCCGCGTTCATCCAGTGCATATACCCTTCGCTGTCCGCCACGACCAGATAGCCGTTAAACAGAACCGGAGCCGTCAGATTACGGTGCAGCAGTTTTTCCTGGGTCCACATGGTAACGCCACCGTCAGTGGTCAGCGACAGTACCCGATCACTCTGATCAACCAGGAAGATACGGCCAGCATCAACGATAAAGTTATTTACCGAGCCCAGCTCGCGTTTCCACAGGATCTGACCAGAGCGCAGATCCAGCGCGGTCAGGTTACCGTTATAGGCCAGGGCATAGACCACACCGTTATCGATCACCGGGGTGGTGTCCACATCGCTCAGGCGGTCAATCTCTGTCGGGCCAGTCGCCTGGGAGACACGCTGCTGCCAGATTATCTGCCCCTGCTGCATCAGCACCGCGCTTACGCGCCCGTTGTCGCCGCCCACAATCGCCGCGCCATAGGCCGTTGCCGGTGCAGATTCACCACGCAATGACAGAGCCGGGATATCGAGGTTCGCCGTCCACTTGATAGCGCCGCTGGCTTCATCCAGCGCCTGCAGCATGCCGTTACTGGTGTGAACCAGTAACAGGCCATCGCTGGCAACCGGGCGTGAAACGGCTTCACCGGCTACTGTGGTCTGCCAGGCAATTGCGCCATCGACAATATTCAGCGCGTAGATCTGGGCCTTTTCACTGCCCACATAGACGTGCCCGCCGGACACCGTTACCCCACCAGACAGCAGTGCCGGGGCATTGCGGCTGAGGAGCCCGCGGTTTTCAGACAGGTCAACTTTCCAGATCTCCTGACCATCGCTGGCGCTCATGGCTTTTACCGTACCGCGACGATCGGCGGCATAGACATTGCCATCCTGCCAGGCCGGGTGGAGGTTAGAGTAAAAGTCACCAATACCGCTGCCCACAGAGCTGCTCCAGACGGTGTTGGGTGTAAACTGGTTTTCTACCTCCGGTAACGGAGACATTTTTACCACATCCTCTTCACCGCTAAAGAGTGAACACCCGCTGAGCAGCGTCAGAGAAATCAGCCCTGGCACAAGTAATTTACGCAATTGCATGGATCCCTCTTAGCTGGACAAATTATTAATTTTCATCTGCATCATTTCGCGCAGTGCCGGAGAAGCATCGCTGGCGACGCCTTTACTCCATGCATCACGAGCCCCTTGCTTGTCGCCTTTGCTCAGTAACGCTTCACCGCGAATATCGGCCACAATCGCTGACCAGCCCTCGCCTTTTACCGTATCCAGCGTTTTCAGCGCGGCATCTGCCTGTTTTTGCTGGATCTGAATACGCGCCAGGCGAAGATTAATCAGGGACTGAAGTTGCGGGTCTTTGGCATCGCCCGCGCCCTGCTGTAGCTCAGCGGCGGCTTTATCCAGCTGCTCGCTGTCTACAAAATGCTGAGCCACCTGCATGGCGGCCAGCGCACCGTAGGTATCCCGGGTATCGGCGGCAAATTTTTGCGCCGCGGCCAGGGTTTCTGGCTTGTCAGCCTGAATAGCCGTTGTCACCTGCTCATACGCCAGGGAAGAGGCCCTTGCGGTATCGCTCTGGTGACCATTCCAGTAACGCCACCCTACCAGCGCACCAATCCCTAACACTACCCCAACGACCAGCGCTTTGCCGTTTTCGGCAAAAAAGCGTTTTACCGCATCGATCTGGTCGTTTTCGTTGTCGTACATTTCCACGCAGTCCTTCTCCTTAACGAAATATTACCGGGGAAGTTATCAGCCCAGCAGCGCCCGCAGGCGTTCAGCTACCGCATCCTGTGCTACGGCTTCCTGCTCTCCGGAGCGCAAATCCTTCACAACCACCTGGTGGTTTGCCACTTCATCTTCGCCAAGCACCAGCGCAATGCGGGCGCCCCATTTATCGGCACGGGCAAACTGTTTCTTGAAATTACCGCCGCCGTAGTTCGTCATCAGTTTTACACCCGGCAGTCGATCGCGAATCTGCTCTGCCAGCAGCATAGCCGCACACTGGGTGCCGGTGCCGGAGGAGATCAGGTATATATCGACAGCGGATTCCGGTTTTAATTCCGGATTCACTGACTGCACCAGCAGGACAAGGCGCTCAAGCCCCATGGCAAAACCAACGGA
Organism: Shimwellia blattae DSM 4481 = NBRC 105725; assembly: GCF_000262305.1. Taxonomy (NCBI): domain Bacteria; kingdom Pseudomonadati; phylum Pseudomonadota; class Gammaproteobacteria; order Enterobacterales; family Enterobacteriaceae; genus Shimwellia; species Shimwellia blattae. The sequence continues at coordinate 1,065,336 of NC_017910.1, read as the reverse complement.
CGGCGTAGCGCGCCCGCCCAGTTGTTCCACCAGGCCATCGTAACGGCCACCGGCACACACGGTTCCCTGAGCACCCAGCGCGCTGGTCACCCATTCAAACACGGTACGGTTGTAGTAATCCAGGCCGCGCACCAGGCGTTGATTCACGGTGTATTTGATCCCGGCGGCATCCAGCAGGGCGCACAGGCCCGCAAAGTGTTCGCGGGAAGCCTCATCCAGATAGTCACCCAGTGCCGGTGCGTCGTTCAGCAGCGCCTGCACTTCCGGGTTTTTGGAGTCCAGCACCCGCAGCGGGTTGCTGTACATCCGGCGCTGGCAGTCTTCGTCCAGCTTGTCTTTATGCTGCTCAAGGAAGGCCACCAGAGCATCGCGATAACTGGCGCGCGCTTCCAGTGAGCCGATGGAGTTCAGCTCCAGGTTCACATGCTGGCTGATCCCCAGCTCACGCCACCAGCGGGCGGTCAGCATGATCAGCTCCGCGTCAATATCGGGCCCCTGCAGGCCAAACACTTCCAGCCCCAGCTGGTGGAACTGGCGGTAGCGACCTTTCTGCGGGCGCTCGTGACGGAACATCGGGCCGATGTACCACAAGCGCTGTTCCTGATTGTACAGCAGACCATGCTCAATACCGGCGCGCACGCAGCCAGCAGTCCCTTCAGGGCGCAGGGTCAGGCTGTCGCCGTTGCGGTCCTCGAAGGTGTACATCTCTTTTTCCACGACATCGGTCACTTCGCCGATGGCGCGTTTGAATAACGGGGTCTGCTCTACAATCGGTAAGCGGATTTCGCTGTAGCCGTAGCTACCAAGTACCTGTTTCAGGATGCCTTCAATACGCTGCCAGATTGCGGTTTCACCCGGCAGATAATCGTTCATGCCGCGAATGGCTTGAATATTCTTTGCCACGATTATTCTCTATTGTCTGATACAAAAAAATGAACCCGTCTGGCAGTGCCTGACGGGTCCAGGCATTTATGGGACGAAATAACCCTGTCCACCGGTATTTGCGAAGTGCCTGGCACCCGCACCTTATCGGGACTGGCGTTATTTTTCCAGTTGTTGCACCTCAATGCGCCGGTTTTCATCCAGCAATGCGGCTTTCGCCCGGATGCGCGCTTCCAGCTGATCGATCATATCGTTATTGTCGAGACGATCTTTGCGCACCCCGTCTTCATAGAGGCCGCTTTTCTTATTGCCGCCGGTCACGCCAAGGGTGGAGACTAACGCCTCCCCCGGGCCATTCACTACGCACCCGATAATCGATACGTCCATCGGCGTAATGATATCTTCCAGGCGCTGCTCCAGGGCATTAACGGTGCCTATCACGTCAAACTCCTGGCGGGAGCATGTGGGACAGGCGATAAAGTTAATCCCGCGTGAGCGGATGCGTAAGGATTTCAGAATATCGAAACCCACTTTGATCTCTTCCACCGGATCGGCCGCCAGAGAGACACGCAGCGTGTCGCCGATCCCTTCTGACAGCAGCAGCCCCAGGCCAATGGCCGATTTAACCGCACCGCTGCGGGCGCCACCGGCTTCGGTGATCCCCAGGTGCAGCGGCTGATCAATGGCTTTCGCCAGCAAGCGGTAGGCTTCCACCGCCAGGAAGACATCAGAGGCTTTTACGCTCACTTTAAACTGGTCGAAATTCAGGCGATCCAGATGATCCACATGGCGCATGGCTGATTCCAGCAGCGCCTGCGGGGTCGGCTCGCCGTATTTTTCCTGCAGATCTTTTTCCAGGGAGCCCGCGTTAACGCCAATGCGGATCGGAATGTTTTTATCCCGGGCGCAATCCACCACCTGGCGGATGCGCTCTTCGTTACCGATGTTGCCCGGGTTGATCCGCAGGCAGTCCACACCATATTCCGCCACTTTCAGGGCGATACGGTAGTCAAAGTGGATATCGGCCACCAGCGGCACGTTCACCTGCTGCTTGATCAGGCGGAAGGCTTCTGCCGCGTCCATGGTCGGAACAGAGACGCGCACAATATCCGCCCCGACCCGCTCCAGCGCTTTGATCTGGTTAACGGTGGCATCCACATCGGTCGTGCGGGTATTGGTCATTGACTGGACGGCGACAGGTGCGCCGTCCCCGATGGGCACATTCCCGACATAAATCCGCGTGGATTTTCTGCGTTGAATGGGCGCTTCGTTATGCATAACTACATTCTCCAAAAAACCGTCAATTACTGGGCCGTGGCCGGCTCAGCATTAACAGTCAGGCGTGCTACCTGATTCGTCCGGATAAAACGGCTCAGATCAACAGGTTTACCCTGGAACTGAACCTGTACCGCGGCAGGCGCACCGATCTTCAGTTTGTACGGGGTCTGGCCTACCAGATTCAGGTTACCGCCCTTATGCTGCAGGCCGCTGAACAGTTTTTTGCCGGTCGCGTCGCTCACTTCCAGCCAGCAGTCAGCGGAGAAGTTCATCACCAGCGCGTTCGGATCGGCAACGGCCGGGGTATTCTGTGCCGGATCGGTCGGCAACTGGCCCGGTACAGCGGTGGCCGCCGGGTTGGCGGTATCTACCGGGGTCTGGCTCGGGGCCACTACCGCAGGCTGCTGTTCAGTGCTCTGAGGCGCAGGCGTTGCCGCCGTCGCCAGGCTGTCAGCCGGTGCCGGTGTCGCAGGGGCGGTTGCCGGTGCGCTGTTGTCCACCACCGGTGCCGCTGTACTGGTCTGTGCCGGGGCAGATGTGCTGGCCGCGCCGGTATCCAGCGCAACGGACTGGCCGCTGCCGGTGTTGCCCAGCTCGGCCGAGGACTGATCCGCCATGGTGGTTATCTCTTCCTGCTGGGCTTTATGGTTTTGCCACCACCAGGCCCCCGTCAGGCCGACCACCACAAAAAGCACCAGCCAGGTGATACTCATCAGCCAGCCATCGCGCTTTTTGCGCCGCTTACCCAGAGAAAAACTCTGCATCGGCTGCACTTTGCTCGCCTTCAGCGGTGTCTGCTTCGCCATCATCGGCAGCAGTTCGTCCTCAGGTACATGGACCAGCCGGGCATAAGAGCGAATATAACCGCGCAAAAAGGTGGAAGCCAAATCGGCTGGCGCTTTGTCCTCTTCGATATCCCGGACGGTGGAGACCTTCAGGCACAAACGTTCAGCAACAACTTGCTGGCTAAGACCGAGTTTTTCGCGGGCCTGGCGTAAACGCTCGCCCGTGGTCTGTGCTGTTTTCTGTTCTTGATTGGCTTCAGTATTCATTAGCTTACAACTGCTGGTACTGTGTGAATTTAGGAACCAGACACCGGCCGCCTGCCCGTTAAGGGGCGCTGGCCTGTGCCACGAATATATCTTGTACAACAGCGCGACAGTGTCCTGCCTGATGCGGCACCGCTAACATGTTGTTGCGCCGCTACATACTGCCTTAAAGCGCGAAAAAACGCACCGTAATTATTACCGTTCAGGCAGATTCCACAAGGTGAAAAGCCAGGTTTACACATAATCTGACCTGCGCAACACCGCCGGATACTCAGCCCCGGCGGCCCGCAGGTGTCAATCAGACAGATTTTACCGCAATAGCTTCGCCCTGCATCCGCTTGCGCATTGTCCGCTTGGTGCGGTCAATCACTTCCCCGGCCAGCTGCCCGCAGGCGGCATCAATATCATCACCGCGCGTTTTACGCACAATCGTCGTAAAGCCGTACTCCATCAGGGTTTTGGAGAAGCGATCGATACGGCTGTTTGAGCTGCGGCCATAAGGTGCCCCCGGGAAGGGGTTCCACGGGATCAGGTTAATTTTGCACGGGGTGTCTTTCAGGCATTCCGCCAGCTGATGAGCATGCTCAACACCGTCGTTAATGTGGTCCAGCATCACGTATTCGATGGTCACCCGCCCCTGGTTGGCATTGGATTTCTCCAGATACCGGCGTACCGCCGCCAGGAATGTCTCAATATTATATTTGCGGTTGATGGGGACTATCTCATCACGGATGGTATCGTTCGGCGCGTGCAGCGAGATAGCCAGCGCCACGTCAATCATATCCCCGAGCTTGTCCAGCGCCGGTACCACACCGGAAGTGGACAGGGTAACGCGGCGTTTTGACAGGCCGAAACCGAAATCATCCAGCATGATTTCCATCGCCGGAACCACGTTTGTCAGGTTCAGCAGCGGTTCGCCCATCCCCATCATCACCACGTTAGTGATGGGGCGCTGGCCGGTGATTTTCGCCGCGCCAACAATTTTCGCCGCCCGCCACACCTGGCCGATAATTTCCGACACCCGCAGGTTACGGTTAAAGCCCTGCTGAGCCGTGGAGCAGAACTTACACTCCAGCGCGCAGCCTACCTGGGAGGAGACACACAGCGTGGCGCGGTCATCTTCCGGGATATAGACCGTTTCAACGCGCTGATCGCCCACCGCTATCGCCCACTTGATAGTCCCGTCGGATGAGCGCTGCTCCTCCACCACTTCCGGGGCACGGATTTCAGCAATCTCTTTTAGCCGGGCGCGCAGCACCTTATTGATATCCGTCATCTCGTCGAAGTCATCACAGCAGTAGTGATAGATCCACTTCATGACCTGATCGGCACGGAACGGCTTTTCCCCCATGGATTTAAAGAACTCGCGCATTTGCGGGCGGTTCAGATCCAGCAGGTTGATTTTTTCGGCTTTAGGAGAAACGGCAACAGGTGACGTCTCGGGGATGATAATTTGATCTGACATATTCGTTTCCGGCCTCGTTGTTACACGTTATGGCCCCAGGTAGGTTTAAGAAAAAAGAAGCGCCCCGTGAAGTATGGCATCAGGGGGCGCGACATTGTACAAATTCTGCGGCAACAGCGCCATGCTCTGTGGTGAGCACGGCAAAATAAAATGTAAGTGCCGTTTACTGCGTTACCGGATTAGCGGGTGCGCGGGCACACTTCGCCTTCGGCGAAGAAGTAGGCGATTTCACGGGCCGCAGATTCAACAGAGTCAGAGCCGTGGGTGCCGTTTTCGGTCAGGCTATCGGCGTAGTCAGCACGCAGCGTACCGGCCAGTGCGTTTGCCGGGTTAGTCGCCCCGAGGATTTCACGGTGGCGGCGCACCGCGTCTTCACCTTCCAGTGCAGAGACCACAATCGGGCCGGAGGTCATAAAGGCAACCAGGCCGTCGAAGAACGGCTTACCGGCGTGTTCTGCGTAGAAGCCCTGAGCCTGCTCAGAAGAGAGGTGCACCATTTTGGTGGCAACAATTTTCAGGCCAGCGGTTTCAAAACGCGCAAAAATATTACCAATAACGTTTTTTGCCACTGCATTGGGCTTAATGATGGAGAAAGTACGCTCGATAGCCATGTTTACCTCTGTAATGTGTTTTATGGATCCCGGCTTTCCGGGATAACCTGGCGCGGATTATAAAGAGAGACGCTGTTATTGACTATCGATCTGGTTAACATTTTTTTAAAAAAATACGAGATCAGATAACATTGCGTCTATACTGCTGTTTCCCCGTCCCGGGCATGGGGGGTAAGCCCGTGCCGCTACCATAGCAAACTCCGGCGCTGGCCCCAATCGGCCTTTTATTTCAATCGGTAACGCGATAACACCAGGGCTGACGCGATCCAGGCCGCTTAATGCCATGATTTGTGCCTTTCCCCTCCCCCGTCACCTTGAGACTCCGGGGAAAAACGTCGACAATTATGCTATTGCTCATGACAAGGAACCCACCATGTCCACCACTTTCTTCGTCGCTGGCGACTGGCTTGCCGAACATATTGACGATCCACAGATCCAGATCCTGGATGCGCGAATGGCACAACCCACGCAACAGGACCGGGATGTCAACGCAGAATACCTGGCCGGGCACATTCCCGGTGCCCGGCGCTTCGATATCGAGGCCCTGTCAGACACCACCACTGCCCTGCCCCACATGATGCCGCGCCCGGAAACCTTCGCCGTGGCCATGCGTGAGCTGGGGATCTCCGGCCACAAGCACCTGGTGATTTACGACGACGGCAACCTGTTTTCAGCGCCCCGCGCCTGGTGGATGCTGAAATGCTTTGGCGTGGAGAATGTCTCTATTCTCGCCGGGGGGATGGCCGACTGGTTACGCGAAGATCTGGCCCTGGAGTCCGGTGAGCCCCGGCCCCGGGAGGGCGAGTTCGAGGTGAAATTTAATGCTCAGGCCATCCGCCGCCTGACTGATGTCCTGGTCGCCAGCCATGAAGGGACCGCCCAGCTGGTGGATGCCCGCCCGGCCGCCCGTTTTAATGCCCAGGCCGACGAGCCGCGCCCGGGCCTGCGCCGGGGTCATATTCCCGGTGCCCATAACGTGCCCTGGACGGAGCTTGTGGAAAACGGCCAGTTAAAAACCACCGACGATCTGCGCTTTATTTTTGCCAGCCACGGGGTGCGGTTTAATCAGCCGATTATCGTCAGCTGTGGCTCCGGGGTGACCGCTGCGGTACTCGCCCTGGCGCTGGCAACCCTCGGGCTGGATGATGTGGCCCTGTATGACGGCTCCTGGAGCGAATGGGGAGCCCGGGCGGATTTACCCGTCGAGCCCGACGCCTGAGCCGTTAGGTCTGGCCGGTTACCCGGCCAGATTTCATTACAGAATGCGCCCGGTTTTATAGTCGCGCAGGAAACTTCCCCAGCGGCGCTCATAGAAGGGTGTCAGGTGCGCCTGGACAAAGTGGCTTACCCCCGGCTCACCGGCGCTGACCAGGCAAACATCGACGGGCTCATCACCGGGCAACACATCGGTTGCCACACTGCCGGTGGCCTGAATCACCTCTTCGTGTTCCCCGGCAACCTCCAGCGCAATCATCAGGTTTGGTGTCTCATCCCCCGGCCCTTTCACCGTACACAGCCAGGCGCGCTTTACGGTGTTGAGCGAGGCAAACAGCACACTCAGGGACTCCACCAGCACTGCAGGAGGCTGCTCAAGTGCAGACAGCAACAGCTGGCTGTCACCCTCCATCACCACCTGCTGGCTGAGCGCGTCCCCCCCGTGCCCGAGCAGGTGGTGAATTTCACCGGGGGTGAACTCTTTACCTGTCGGTAACTTTGCATTGAGGAACAGCGTTTCTCCGGCCGTCATCTCAAACAGCTCCCGGGCAGGCAGCATAACCCACTGCTGCCCGTCGCCTGCGGCCTGAGCCAGCGCCCGGACCGAGGTGAAAAAGGGGATCACGTCGCGGTCGTTATCCCGCTCCCAGTGATCAAGCTCAATCTCCCCGGCGTTATCCCCGTAGCGGCGGCCAGGCACCCAGACGGTTGCCTGTAATAACTGGCGGAAAAAGGCCGGACGGTGCGCCGGCTCTGTTGCTGCCTGCTCCAGCAGCGTTTCAAGGGTCGGTTGATTTTCGGTCATGGCGATCAGCGCGTCAGCAGGTTAGCCAGTGTCCGCACGCCAAGGCCCGTTGCCCCGGCAGACCACTGCTCAACCGCCCCTTTGCGGTAGGTGGCGGAACAGTCAATGTGCAGCCAGCCCTGGTGATAATTTTCCACAAAGTGGGACAGGAAACCGGCGGCAGTGCTGGCCCCGGCCGGGAACGAAGCGTTCGAGGTGTTGTTCAGCTCGGCAAAGTTCGACGGCAACTGATGGCGGTGGAACTCCGCCAGCGGCAGGCGCCAGAAGGGTTCATTTTCCGCCGCAGCGCTTTCCAGCAGACGGGCTGCCAGCCCGTCGTCAAAGCTGAACAGGGCGTGGTAGTCATTCCCAAGCGCGGTTTTTGCCGCCCCGGTCAGGGTGGCGCAGTCAATCAGCAGCTCCGGCTTCTGGGCACTGGCGTCAATCAGCCCGTCTGCCAGGACCAGGCGGCCTTCCGCGTCGGTGTTCATCACCTCAACATTTTTACCGTTACGGTAGCGGATAATATCCCCCAGTTTAAAGGCGTTACCGCTGACCAGGTTATCGGCGCAGCACAGGTAGAGTTTTACGCGTTTATTCAGGCCGCGGGTGATGGCAAAAGCCAGTGCGCCGGTGACCAGCGCCGCGCCGCCCATATCGGATTTCATGGAATCCATAAACGCGCTCTGCTTCAGGCTGTAGCCGCCGGAGTCAAACGTAATGCCTTTGCCCACCAGGCAGGCGTATACCGGTGCTTCCGGTATGCCGGTCGGGTTATAGTCCAGCGCCAGCAGCACCGGGGAACGATCCGATCCGCGCCCGACCGTATGGATCCCAAGGTAGTTCTGCTCGCGCAGATCCTCACCTTTGGTGATCCGGTATGTCACGTGCTCACCGCCGGTTGCGCACAGCAGATCAACGGCGCGCTGGGCCAGTTGCTCTGGCCCTAAATCTTCTGCCGGGGCATTAATCACATCGCGCACCCAGTCGATGATAGTCAGGCGATTTTCCAGCTCCTGTTGCTGGGCGTCATCAAGGGCGGCCCACTCCACTTTGCGGCTGCCTTTTGGCCCGCGATAGCCCTGCCAGAAGGCCCAGCTTTTCTCCACGTCCCAGCCGTCACCGGCCAGCTGCACATGTTTAAAGCCCTGGTTGTCCAGCTTGCGCCCGGCGCGCTGGATAAGCCCCGGCACATCGTTGCCGGTCAGGTGGATGGTCACCCCGTCATTATTAATGCTGTAAATGGCATTCTCCCCCCAGCGGGCGTCGGCAGGTGTGGTGCTGAGGGTAATTTTCATCGCGTCGGTTGTCATTGTGGTTTCCTTATCTTCACCGTGTCAGATGATACAAAAAAGCTGCCCGCAGGCAGCCTGTTCAGTTAATCCGCTTCATCAAGCCATACCAGTAAAATGGCTTCAAGAATTTTCTCGCTTGAGGCCTGCGGATCATCATCGAAGTCGTCCAGCTCACAGATCCACTGGTGCATATCTGTAAAGCGTACCGTCTTCGGATCGGTATCCGGGTAGGCGTCGTACAGCGCTTCGCCGATTTCGCGGCTGTCGGTCCATTTCAGTCCCATGGGTTTCTCCCTTGTGGCTGGTGCCGGTTAGTGTTCGCGGGCGTGGTTAATGGTATAGCGCGGGATCTCAACCACCAGATCTTCATCCGCCACTTTCGCCTGGCAGCTCAGGCGGCTGTCCGGCTCCAGGCCCCAGGCCTTGTCCAGCATGTCGTCTTCCTCTTCACTGCTTTCCGCCAGGGAGTCAAACCCCTCACGAACGATGCAGTGGCAGGTCGTACAGGCACAGGATTTTTCACAGGCGTGTTCGATTTCAATACCGTTGCGCAGGGCAACGTCGAGGATCGTTTCGCCAGTCTCAGCTTCCAGAACGGCACCATCCGGGCACAGGCCCTGGTGGGGCAAAAATACAATCTTAGGCATAGTAAATTAAACCTCGTCCACGGATTGCCCTTTCAGCGCCTGACGGATTGAGTTATCCATGCGGCGTGCGGCAAATTCCTGGGTTTGTTTGTCTACGTTTTTAATGGCTTGCTTAATGGATTCGATATCGCTGCCGTGCATTACTGCGCGCAGCTCAAGGGCGACCGTATCTACCGCGGCCCGCTCTTCTTCACTCAGCAGCGCCCCGTCACTGGCAAGGGCACTTTCCAGACTCTCCAGCACCCGGGCCGCTTCGACCTGTTGCTCTGCCAGCATACGGGCCTGAACATCATCATCGGCAAAGGTCATCGACGCCTGGATCATCGCGGCAATTTCGCCCTCGGTAAGGCCGTATGACGGCTTCACCTGAATCGAGGAGGCAACCCCGGTGGATTTCTCCATAGCGCTGACACTCAGTAAACCATCGGCATCCACCTGGAAGGTTACCCGAATATGCGCACCGCCCGCAGGCAGCGGCGGAATACCGCGCAGCACAAAGCGCGCCAGGGAGCGGCAATCCTGCACCAGCTCACGCTCGCCCTGCATCACATGGATAGCCATTGCTGTCTGGCCGTCTTTAAAGGTGGTGAAATCCTGGGCGCGGGCCACCGGAATGGTGGTGTTACGCGGGATAACTTTCTCAACCAGACCGCCCATGGTTTCCAGCCCCAGAGAGAGCGGCAGCACGTCCAGCAGCAGCATGTCGCTGTCCGGTTTATTCCCCACCAGAATATCAGCCTGGATAGCGGCACCAATGGCCACGACCTTGTCCGGATCGATAGATGTCAGCGGGGTGCGGCCAAAGAACTCGCCCACCCGCTCGCGGACAACCGGCACCCGGGTAGAGCCGCCGACCATCACAACGTCCAGCACCTCACTGGCATCCACCCCGGCATCTTTCAGGGCTCTGCGGCAGGAGAGCAGCGTGCGTTTTACCAGCGGGGCAATCAGCGCACTGAACTGTTCCCGGGTAATGGTGCCCTGCCAGCCGCCCACATTAATTGCGGCGTCCCGGGCATCGCTGAGGGTTATCTTGGCGGCGATAGCCGCGTCCAGCAGCTGGCGCTGCAGACGGGTGTCGTCACGGTCGCTTATCCCTGCCTGCTCGCGGATCCACTCCGCCAGCAGGTTGTCAAAATCGTCACCCCCGAGGGCAGAATCCCCGCCGGTGGCCAGCACTTCAAAGATCCCGCGGCTCAGGCGCAGAATAGAAATATCAAAGGTGCCGCCGCCCAGATCGTACACGGCAATCACCCCTTCCTGGCCTGAATCCAGCCCGTAGGCGATAGCCGCCGCGGTAGGTTCATTCAGCAGGCGCAGAACATGCAGACCGGCAAGCCGGGCTGCGTCTTTCGTGCCCTGGCGCTGGGCATCATCAAAATAGGCCGGCACCGTAATCACCACGCCATCAAGCTCGCCACCGAGGCTTTCCCGGGCGCGCTCAGCCAGGCTTTGCAGAATGTCGGCAGAAACCCGCACCGGGTTGAGCAGACCTGCAGGGGTGTTAATCATCGGCAGGCCGTTTTCACTGGCCTGTAGCTGGTAGGGTAAATGGGGGTAACGGTGCTGAATATCCGCCAGGGAGCGGCCCATCAGCCGTTTAACGGAGCTGATGGTATTCACCGGATCGCTGGCGGCGATGGCGCGTGCCTCCCAGCCGGTGATGCGCCCGTCGCTGCGGTAATTCACCACCGAAGGCAGCAGGTGACGCCCTTCGTGGTCCGCCAGTGTTTCGGCTTTACCACTGCGTACAGTGGCCACCAGAGAATTGGTGGTGCCCAGGTCGATCCCCACCGCCAGCTTACGCTGATGGGGCGCGGCACTCAGACCGGGCTCGCTAATTTGTAATAAGGCCATGTATGCTTCCAGAATCAAAAATCGAGCAGTTTTTCTTCGAGTTGTTCTATTTGACTGCGCAGTTTATCGAGAAAACGTAATTTACGTACCGTGTCGGCGGCCGGTTCCCACTGCCGGGCATCCAGCTCGCTCACCATGGTGCGGGTGCGGGAAGAGATCATGCCATCAACACGCGTGGAAAATGACGCCAGGCGGGATTCATCACGCTGCTGTTCAATATCATCCAGCTCTTCGCGCAATTCCAGTTGTTCCATCAAAAAGGCGGTATCGCGCACCGTGTGCTGCTCAGACGCCAGATCAAAACCGTGGAGTGACAGCAAATATTCCGCCCGGGACAGGGGGTGGCGCAGCGTTTGCCAGCCCTGGTTAATCGTGGCGGACTGCTGTACTGCGGCCAGCTGCTCTGCTTGCGGGCGGCTGGCGTATTTATCCGGGTGATACTGGCGTTGCAGGTCCTGGTAACGGGCCGCAAGTTGGTTAACGTCAAGCTGGTAGCTTTCCGGTAGCCCAAAAAGGGTGAAGTAGTCCATAACAGCCCCGTGGTTAGCAATATAAAGGAAAACCCCACGCGGACACGTGGCCGGTGGGGTTTTTACGCAGACGGCATTACACGTTGAAACTTTCGCCGCAGCCGCACTCATCTTTGACGTTCGGGTTGGTAAATTTAAACCCTTCGTTCAGACCTTCTTTTACGAAGTCAAGCTGAGTGCCGTCCAGGAAGCGCAGGCTCTTGCCATCGATAACCACTTTGACGCCTTTGTCTTCGAAGACGGTGTCATCGGCCGCAGGCTCATCAACAAACTCCAGTACATACGCCATGCCGGAGCATCCGGATGTACGCACACCAAGGCGCAGACCAAAACCTTTTCCCCGGTTTGCCAGGAAGGTACTTACACGCGCGGCAGCACTGTCGCTAAGGGTAATCGACATACAACAACCTCAATAATTATTTCGCTTCACGTTTGCTTTTATAATCCGCAATGGCGGCCTTAATGGCATCTTCCGCCAGAATCGAGCAGTGGATTTTTACCGGCGGTAACTCCAGCTCTTCGGCGATGTCGGTATTTTTAATCGCCTGCGCTTCGTCCAGAGACTTCCCTTTGACCCACTCGGTCACCAGGGAGCTGGAGGCAATGGCAGAGCCACAGCCGTAGGTTTTAAAGCGCGCGTCTTCAATAATACCGTCATTGTTGACTTTAATCTGCAACTTCATCACGTCGCCGCAGGCCGGGGCCCCGACCATGCCGCTACCGACGTTTTCGTCGCTGTTGTCAAAAGAACCAACGTTACGCGGGTTCTCATAGTGATCGATAACTTTTTCGCTATATGCCATGGTGAATTCTCCTTATTGCCTTACCGATTAATGATGCGACCATTCGATGGAGTTCAGATCCACACCGTCTTTGTGCATTTCCCACAGGGGGGAGAGCTCACGCAGACGGCCAATGGATTTGCGCACCAGGTCGATGGCATAGTCAATCTCTTCTTCGGTAGTAAAACGACCTAAAGAGAAACGGATAGAGCTGTGAGCCAGCTCATCATTCAGCCCCAGTGCACGCAGCACATAGGAGGGCTCAAGGCTTGCAGACGTACAGGCAGAGCCGGAGGAAACCGCCAGATCTTTGAGCGCCATGATGAGGGACTCGCCTTCAACGTAGTTAAAGCTGACGTTAAGGATGTTCGGTGCGCCATGCTCCAGATCGCCGTTAAGATACACTTCTTCGATATCTTTCACGCCATTCCACAGACGGTCGCGCAGGGCAGCCAGACGCGCCACTTCGGTCGACATCTCTTCTTTCGCAATGCGGTAGGCTTCGCCCATACCGACAATCTGGTGTACCGGCAGAGTACCGGAACGCATGCCGCGCTCATGGCCGCCACCGTGCATCTGGGCTTCAATACGGATCCGCGGCTTACGGCGCACATACAGAGCACCAATGCCTTTCGGGCCGTAAATTTTGTGGCCGGAGAAGGACATCAGATCCACTTTCAGGGTGTTCAGGTCGATAGGCAGTTTGCCCACGCTCTGGGTGGCGTCTACGTGGTAGACAATCCCGCGGGCGCGACACATTTCGCCGATGGCCGCGATATCCTGCACAATGCCGATTTCATTGTTAACGTGCATGATGGAAACCAGAATGGTGTCATCACGCATGGCGGCTTCCAGCTTTTTCAGATCGATAAGGCCATTAGACTCAGGGGAGAGATAAGTCACCTCGAAGCCTTCACGCTCCAGCTGGCGGCAGGTATCCAGAACCGCTTTATGCTCGGTTTTGCTGGTGATGATGTGCTTGCCTTTCTTCTGGTAGAAATTGGCCGCACCTTTGATAGCCAGGTTGTCTGATTCCGTAGCGCCGGAGGTGAAGACGATTTCACGCGGGTCGGCACCTACCAGCTCGGCAATCTGATTACGGGCGATATCAACCGCCTCTTCAGCCTGCCAGCCATAACGGTGTGAACGGGATGCGGGGTTACCAAAGGTCCCGTCCAGAGTTAAACACTGCATCATCTTCTCAGCAACGCGCGGATCAACGGGCGTGGTTGCAGAGTAATCAAGATAAATCGGTAATTTCATTGCTCTTTAAGCTCCGTACATCACTCAATGCTACGGAATCAGGCCAACGACTCGATGTACGCCTCAGCGTTCAGGGGATACCCCCCGCCTGATCCTGAAAAAGAATCCCCTCTTCTCTGTTATAAGGTCAGCAGAAGCACAACGCCGGTACTGACCAGCCCTTCTGCCGCCGAAGGTGAAGAGGTTCTGGTATTTATGCGCGCAGTTTTACATCAATGGCATCCTGTACGCGCGGCGCGCGCTGAGGATCCGTATGCTGACGGTCAGACACATCCAGCACTTCCTGGTTATTCACCAGTTCACCCAGGGTAATGTTATTTAAAAACCCGGTCAGCCGATCGCTCAGATCGCGCCACAGGGCGTGGGTCAGGCATTTGTCGCCGCCCTGACATCCACCCTTACCCTGGCAACGGGTGGCGTCTACAGACTCATCAACCGCGCTGATAACTTCGCCAACAGCGATGTCGTCAGCATCTTTGCCCAGCAAATAACCGCCGCCCGGGCCGCGCACGCTGGCGACCAGGCCGTTTTTACGCAGGCGAGAAAACAGCTGTTCAAGATAGGAAAGAGAAATCCCCTGGCGTTCAGAGATGTCAGCCAGTGGTACCGGGCCCGCCTCAGAATTAAGAGCAACGTCCAGCATAGCAGTGACCGCGTAGCGCCCTTTTGATGTCAGTCTCATGTCTTACTTAACCTCTACTCTCCCCTCGTGCCGGGGGTTTAGTGTGTTGTCCCGTTGATTCTGGCTACCGCGATAGCGCAGGCCAGAATCATGCAGGTAACTTTCTGTCGTGTTCCGGACAATTGCGACAACAGCCGCAGATGAAAGCTCGGGATTGCAATATCATTTACATAGCAGCGGCAAGTCTGACATTCCTGAGTAAATTGGTCAACTATTTAACCCGGCATTTTACTCAACTATTTTTTACCCTGCGAGTCCTGGTGATCAATCGACGCCAGAATGCCGCGCAAAATATTAAGCTCGGCGCTTTCCGGGCGGGCCCGGGTAAACAGACGCCGCAGTTTACTCATCACCTGGCCCGGGTTGCCGGGGCGGATAAACCCGGTGCCCAGCAGGGTTTGCTCCAGGTGCCCGTAAAAGCGCTCCAGATCGTCTACCAGCGGGTAGTGGTGTTCCTCATCCTGGTGAGTCTCACCCTGCTCCTGAGCCGCCAGCCACGCCATACGCACTTCATACGTGATAACCTGCACCGCCATGGCCAGATTAAGCGAGCTGTACTCCGGATTTGCCGCGATGGCGACGTGATAATGGCATTTTTGCAGCTCGTCATTCGTCAGGCCAACCCGCTCGCGGCCAAAGACAATCGCCACCGGGGCATGGGCACCTTCAGCCACACTTTTCAGCCCGCATTCACGGGGGTCGAGCATCGGCCAGGGGAGCGTGCGGGAACGGGCGCTGGTGCCAACCACCAGGCTGCAGCCGGAAATGGCTTCATCGAGCGAGTCAACAATCTGCGCATTACCGATAACATCACTGGCGCCAGCGGCCAGCGCGATAGCCTGAGAGTCCGGTTTGACCAGCGGGTTAACCAGCCACAGATTGGTCAGCCCCATGGTTTTCATGGCGCGGGCAACGGAGCCCATATTGCCGGTATGAGAGGTTTCGACCAGCACAATGCGAATATTTTCTAGCATAGCTCACTACAACGACAGGAAGAATATCGGCCGATGATACCATATTCCCGAGACAGAGTCCGAATGCTCTGATATACTCCGCGCCGATTTCCCCCGTTCTTTAACATCCAGTGAGAGTAACCCATGCATCCGATGCTGAACATCGCCGTTCGCGCTGCGCGTAAGGCCGGCAATATTATCGCTAAAAACTACGAAACGCCGGACGCCGTAGAAACCAGCCAGAAAGGCACTAATGATTTCGTTACCAACGTAGATAAAGACGCAGAGCGCGTGATTATCGATGTCATTCGCAAATCTTATCCTCAGCACAGCATTATCACCGAAGAATCCGGCGAACTGGCCGGTGAAGATAAAGATATTCAATGGGTTATTGATCCGCTGGATGGCACCACCAACTTCGTAAAACGTTTACCTCATTTCTCCGTTTCCATTGCCGTGCGCATTAAAGGCCGCACTGAAGTGGCCGTGGTTTACGATCCGATGCGCAACGAACTGTTCACCGCCACCCGCGGCCAGGGCGCCCAGCTTAACGGCTACCGCCTGCGCGGCAGCAATGCCCGCGATCTGGACGGAACTATCCTTGCGACCGGTTTCCCGTTCAAAGCCAAACAGCACTCTGCCGCTTATATGAACATCCTCGGCAAGCTGTTTACCCAGTGTGCCGATTTCCGCCGCACCGGCTCCGCCGCGCTGGATCTGTGCTACGTTGCCGCTGGCCGCGTTGACGGTTACTTTGAAATTGGCCTGCGCCCCTGGGACTTTGCCGCTGGTGAACTGATTGCCCGCGAAGCCGGCTCCCTGGTATGTGACTTTACCGGTGGCCATAACTACATGCTGAACGGCAATATTGTGGCCGGTAACCCGCGTGTGGTGAAAGCGATGCTGTCCGGCATGCGTGACGAGCTGAGCGAAGCGTTAAAACGCTAAGTAGAATCCGGCGATTCAGGCTGGCCTGGCGATGCCGATAGTGGCTTTAGTGCTGGCAATATGATCCGGAATATGTTCGTTCGGGGAGCCGGTTCCGCTCCCCGCCCCCCCGGCATTTCTTTGTTGCACCTGGACCTGGTCGCGTCCTAAAGGGGAATGCCGATTCCCCTTTAGGGATACCCCCGGCCCGCGGGGAAACTGTCGCTGACGCGATACGCTCTGCTGCGCTTCAATCCTGCGGTCCGGTCGGGATTCGACATCCTGTCTCACCCCTCCCTGTAGCGGCCGTCCTGGCCGCCACCCCTGGTCTTTTCGGCTGCGCGCCGCCAGTTTCTTTTACGCGGGACTGGAAAACCCCTGCGGTACAACAACACGGTTTCAGCGGCTGAAATGCCGCTGAATGTCAGTTAATGACCGCGAGGGTGTTAAATCCCCGCATAAAGGCAATCGGCGAAAACGCAGGTGCAGCTCAAGGACTGGCTGCCAGGATGGCAGCCAGAAGGAAGGTTGAGGCATGGATGCCGAATCCTGACTGGTCCGCCAGAGCAAGCCGGAGTTGCAGCGAACCGCGCAGCGGCGATTGACCGCGGGCCGGCGAGGTCTCCAGGAGGGGGCCGGCCCCCCCTCCTGGAACGCGACCAGGTTCCGCACACAACATATGAGTGCCCATCGTCAGGGAGCGGAACCCGTTCATCGGGCGTTCATATGTCTGAACCTGAAGCGGGCGAGAATCGCTATTCTCCCCTCCACTTTTAGCTTTAAAAAGGCCTCAGCCCACGAACCGGTAGCGGCGTACTGCTCCACATCACTGTGGCGACTGCCATCAGAAATATCCCGCCAGCCATTGCCAGTACCGGCCACATAACCCGGCGCCAGAGCGGCGGCGTGCGCTGGCTCGCCAGGCGTTCTGCCACCCGGCGGAAACTGTGCACCAGCACGGCAAACCCGGAGATGGTCAGCGAAGTTCCGGCCGACATAGCCAGCACCGCGGCCATCCCCCAGGCAAAAATCCCCACCACCTTACTGAACAGCAGCACCATAATTGCCCCGGAGCAGGGGCGCATCCCCATGGCCAGGACCAGCATCAGTTTACTGCGCCAGTCTGCGGCGGCCTCCAGCTCACGGGCCTGCGGCACATGGTGGTGCCCGCACCCGCAGGTGGCGCTGTGAACGTGCACCGGCGTAAAGCGGTGAAATACGGCCGGGCGTCTCAGCAGCGGGCGCAGCCGTTTTTGCGCCCGCCAGCACAACAGGGCGCCAAGCCCCCCCACCAGCAGATAACTGCCCTTTTCCAGCCAGTAACTGCTGAGGTGCAGCTGCCTGGCGGGCAGTTGCAGCAGTGTCAGCACCACGGCCACCAGCACAATGGCCACCATCCCCTGAAGTAACGAGGCGGCAAATGTCAGGCACAGGCTTTCCCGCAGCCGGGCCGGACGAGTGGCAAGCCAGGTGGTAATCACCACTTTGCCATGCCCCGGCCCCAGGGCGTGCAGCACCCCGTAAACCAGGCTAAAAATTAACAACGGCCCACCGGCAGAGAGCGGATCGCTGGCAACCGCACGCAGCAGCCGGGTTAACTGCCCGTTGATCTGGCGCTGCCACTGGTGGCTTTCCAGCATCACCCGGGGCCAGTACTGCCACAGGGCCAGCCCCCCTGCCACCGTGAGTACCAGCAGGGCCGCCAGCGGCCAGAACGCTATCCAGCGATGTTTTACAGGGGAGGTCATCACGGACATTGCAGCACCACCTGTTGAGCAAACTGCTCGCCGAGGTTCATCTCCCGGTCGGGCGTATCGGTTTTATCCAGCGCCTGCGCATACGCCAGCAGCTCCGCTGTGGGCTCTGGCGTCGTCAGGGTGATTTTGCACCCCGGTGGCACCTGGGCTGGCAGGCTCAGATCGCTGTCCTGCGCGTAGTGCATATCCACAAAGTAGCTGGGGTCAAAAGTCGCAAAGCGGTAGCGCTGCCCGGCCAGGGGCTGAGGATGGGCCAGCGGCAGTACAAAACGAAGCACGGCCTGGTGCCCGCTGCGCGCCAGGCTGTACTGCGGCGGACGGGGGGTAAATGTCACTTTCTCACTGCCGCGCCAGAACTCCGTAAAATAGTGCTGGGCTATCACGTTTGCCATCACCTCAGCGGCGAGTTTCTTCCAGACCGGAGAGTCAGCCTGCGCATCTGCGGCGTCGTAGAGTAAATCTGCCGAGGTCAGCTCATCCATGGTCCACGCCATTGCCAGGCCTGTCAGTTGCCCGTTTTCAACCACCAGTTGCGTTTTCAGCGCAATAAAACTGTGGGGATGGGCACCGGCAGCCGCGCTACAGATAAGCCCTGCGGCGGTCAGCCAGTGCCTGAATCTGCACATCATTTTCGCCCCCTTCCTGAGGATAATAAATTGTGTGAGCCAGCCGGAATTACGTAATTAAAGCGATCAGGGCAACAAACACAGCACAATGTATTAGCTATTCTTTACTTAAAACCTTTATGGGATCCCGGATGATGACAGTGCTCAGCCCTACACCATCTGCGCTTTCCAGCCCGCAACGACGCTGCCACCTGCTATTGCTACTCTATTTGCCGGGGCAAACAGTAACACCGGAAGTTATCGGGCGCGTGAACGGCGTAGACGACGATCTTGCCAGGAAAGATATTGCCGAAACCGCGCAGGAAATCCAGCGCTTCCACCGGCTCAGTATTGTTACCCAGCAGGATGGCAGCTACCGCCTGGAAGGTAGCCCACTGGATAATCGCCTGTGCCTGTTCCACTGGCTGCGGCGGGCGATTCGCCTGTGCCCGCACTTTGTCAGCCAGCAGTTTATACCGACACTGAAAACTGAACTTAAACGCCAGCGTATCGCCACCGTGCTGTATGACGATACCAATCTGCGGGCGCTTATCAACCTCTGTTCCCAGCGCCTGGCGCGCCGCTTCGACCAGCGCGACAGCCAGTTCCTCGCGCTGTATCTGCAATACTGCCTGTTGCAGCATCAGTCCGGCCTGGTGCCACAGTTTTCTGATAATCAGCAACGCTGGGCCCGGACCCACGAAGAGTTCAGCGCCGCGGCCGATATTGTCCGCCACTGGCGACGGCGCGCGGTCGACCCGCAGTATGAGCAGGAAGAGCACCTGTTTTTAACCGTACTGCTGATGCTGCTGCACACGCCGGATCCCCGGCGCGACACACAGCTACAGGCCCGGCGCCTGACCCGCGCAATACAGCGACTGGTGGACCATTTCCGCCAGCTCTCGGCCATGTCATTCAGTGATGAACAGGGGCTGGCGAACCAGCTATACACCCACCTTAGCCAGGCGCTGCACCGACGGCAGTTCGGCATTGGTATCGATAACCCGCTCCAGGAGGATATCCGGCGTCTCTACCCGCGGCTGATTCGTACCACCCGCGAGGCGATGCGGCCATTTGAACAGCACTATGGCGTCTCCTTTCCGGAGTGCGAGCTGGGGCTGATTGCGGTGATTTTCGGTGCCTGGCTGATGCAGGAAAAAGATCTGCACGAGAAACAAGTCGTGATGCTGACCGGGAACAACAGCCAGATTGAACAGGCGCTTGAGCAGCAGATCCGCGAGCTGACGCTGCTGCCCCTTAATATAAAATACCTGACGCTGCACACCTTCCAGCGCGAAGGAGCCCCCAGAGACGCGGCCCTGATTGTGACCCCCTATGCCACGACGCTTCCGTTACTGTTTGCGCCACCGCTGATCCACGCAAGCCTGCCGCTGGCGGAGCACCAGCAGCGCTGTATTCGCGCTATTCTTGAACGTTAACCTGCCCGGCAGTCTGCCTTGCCGGGCGCAGGAACAATGCCGGTAATGCCACCAGCGCCATCACCGTAAACAGCCCGCCTGCCAGATGCTGGTACAGGTAGCCGCACAGCATGGTCATCAGTGCGATACTGCCCCCCATCGCAACCGCCGAGTAAACGGACTGCAGGCGGATAATCTCACTGCCGTGCCGGGCAGAAATATAGCGCATGGCCGCCAGATGGCAGACCGTAAAAGAGCCACAGTGCAGGATCTGGATAACAATCAGCCAGGGAAGCCCTGTCGTCCAGCCCATCAGCCCCCAGCGCACCACGCCGCACAGGGCAGAAAGCAGCAGCAGATCTCTGGCGGTCCAGCGGCGAAATAACCGGTTGCTCAGGGCGAAAATCACAATTTCTGCCACTACCCCCAGGGACCACAGGTAACCGACTGTGGATGCCGCATACCCGGCCCCCTGCCAGTAGATAGCGCTGAAACCGTAATAAGCGGCGTGGGCCCCCTGCAACAAAGACACACAGCCCAGAAAGCGCCAGTGGGTCACCAGCAGCTGGCGCCACGCGGGCCACCCTGCCCCCTGGCGTTGGTGAATCTCACCGGCGGGCATCACCGAGGGGCGCAGTAACATCCCAAGGAGCATGGCGGCCACGCCGAGGGTCAGGATAACCAGCACAGACTGATAGCCAAACAGGGTCACCAGTTTGCCCGTCAGGGCGGATGAGATAACAAACGCCAGGGAGCCCCACAGCCGTACCCGCCCGTAGTCCAGCGTTATCTGGCGCTGCCAGGTGCCCGCCAGCGCATCGGTCAGCGGCACCAGGGGTGAGAAAAACAGGTTGAACCCCACCATCACCACCAGCAGCCAGACGGTGGAGTGCCCGGCCCAGAACCCGGCAGCGAACAACAGGGTCAGCAAGGCCAGCAGGCGCAGAGCCTGAATCAGACGGGAAGGATCCGTGATGCGGGGAGCCAGCAGCAGGCTGCCAAGGAAACGGGCCACCAGGCCCACGCCTAACAACAGCCCGAGGGTTTCCGGAGGCAGGCCATTTCCCGCCAGCCAGACACTCCAGAAGGGCAGGAAAATGCCATAACTGAAAAAATAGGTAAAATAACTTAACGCCAGCCAGCGCGTGGACTGCAGTACCATGTTTTCCTCATTAGCCGGCTTGTTTTATATCCCGGTGAGCGGCAATAGGGTGATAATGTTGCGAACTGCGGGATATTATCACCTCATACCGCCTGGTATTAAAAATAATTTACCACGGGCAACGCGATCGGGAGCAATACACTGACGGTGGAATATTTTCACCGTTGATTATTCAGTAATATTTCACAATATAGTGGATCTGCTCTACGCGCTTTTTCTGAACGCCGTTTTCCACGACGGCCGTTATCAGGTAGCAGACAGTCGGGTTATAGCGATCATCATACAGACACTTTTTCACTGACTGAAAAACCGGTTTACCGTCATCCAGCCCTTCGGTAATAAAATCCCACTGCTCGCTTAATTTTTTCTTCGGCTCGGTAATTATCAGGAAATCTTTTTCATCCCCGTAATAAACCACACTCTTTGGCATGCCTTCCGGTGTATAAAAATATTCTTTATAAACCCAGGCATCTTTATGGCCTTTCACCTTCACCAGAAAACCCCGGGCGTCATAAATATAATCTTTTGCATCATCGCCCTTCGCATCCGTGCTGACCACTTCGCAGCGATCATTCAGGTGAATAACCCGCTGCTTATCGTAAGCAGATATCAGCGTGTTGTCTGCCACATTGCGGGTGAGTTTTATTTTCCCGTTATTCACGCCGTCGATTTTCTCATAACGCATCAGGCATCCCCGGGTATCGAACTCCCCCCGGGCAAGCATCACCGGTGTATCGCCACTGTCATACAGCGCCTGTTCAAAGCTCTTCACTTTGCCGCGCAGCGCATCAAACTCCAGTTCATTTGAGAAGCTCGCCATCACGGGGCTGAAGGGCTCAGGCTTAAGCACGGCAGCGGCCGGAAGGGCCACAGACAACGCCAGCAGCCCCGTAATAATCCCCCGTAAGATGTCCGGAGTCGCTCTCATGTCCTCTTCCTTTTATCACCGGCGAGACCGCGCCCCACCTTCACAGAACGGCAACAGCCACCGCCCGACATAGCGTCATTATAATCGCTTTCCCGACATCACAGGTGTTGATACTGGCCCTGGCGTCTCACACGCTGACACAACATTGTGATCGCCACCGGTACGGCCAGCAGAGCGCCACAGCAGATATAAGATGAGAGTAGATGAGAAGACAAGATAAAAATAAATAAGACTTCAGTAGTAATAATTCGTCAGAAAACGCAAGGATGACGTTCTACTGACGACACAACAGGCCGGGCACGGTGACCCCGGGCCGCCACTAACCAGCAGAGTGAACTAATTATGGCAACCGTTATGATACTGGACGATCATCCTGTGGCACGCTTCGCTATCCGTAAATTACTGGATGATGCAGGGCACCAGGTTATTGCTGAGGGCGGCGACGGCCTGCAGGGGCTGCTGACGATTCGCCAGCAGCAGCCAGATATTGTTATTGTCGATATTGATATCCACTCACTTAACGGTATCGATTTAACCGAGCGGTTACGCCACCAGGGATACACCGGGCGCGTGCTGGTATTCAGCTCCCGGGATGCCTGGCACTACATTAGCCGCTGCCGCCAGGCGGGCGCCAATGGCTTCTTAAGTAAGCGCAATAACCTTGAGCAGCTCACCGACGCGGTCAGAGCGATACTGCGGGACTACGCCTACTTCCCGTTTACCGCCGGTTATAAAAACAACCCGGAAGAGGATATGCTCACCATGCTGTCGGGCCGGGAGTTCCAGGTATTAACGTATCTGGCGCGCGGCATGAAGCTGGTCGACATTGCCGGGCGCATGCATATCAGCACCAAGACTGTCAGCACCTACAAAGGCCGGCTGCTGCAGAAGCTGGCCGTCAGCCAGACAACGGAGCTTATCAACTTTGCCCGCCGCCATAATATTGATTAACCCGCACCCGATATTCGTGGAGGCTCACCTCCACGTTACATCAGTCCGCTGGCCGGTTCAGACAATAATACCCTGAGAGAACGCATAGCGGATAAGCTCGCTATTGGTGGTGATCCCCAGGCGACGCATGGCGCTCCATTTCTGTGTAGAGACGGTGCTGATAGTCCGGTTCTGGCGATCGGCAATCTGGGAAAGCGTATAACCAGACGCAAACAGGCGCACAACTTCCAGCTCTTTCGCCGTCAGCATGCTGGACTTCGGGCTATTGTCGCTATTATCCAGTATTGTCTGAATACCCGGTGATAAATATATTTTCTTCTGTTCCATTACGGTAAAGCAGGCTTTTTCCGTCTCTTTCACCGGATCATTTTTACTGATTACCGCCATCGCGCCATGCTCAAGCAGCATTTTAAAAATACCGGCATTCTTTAACGAAGTAAGCACAATAACTTTAATGTCAGGATATTTTTTACGCAGAATTGTCAGATTGGTAAACCCGGTAAGATTACGATCCACAGTATTTACCGAAAAATCAGCAATAATAATATCCGGCTGGCGTAATTGCAGGCATTTCATCAGCACATCGCCAGAGTTCGTAACATTTACCACCTGGAACTCAGCGGCGGATGAAAACGTTTTCTCAAGTGAGTCAAGAATATATGCATTTTCAGATGAGATTGATATCGTCCATTTATCTTTCATGACCTTATCCTATATAAAACACAATCTGTGATTGTTTTATTTCATAAAGACTTCCAGCTAATCGCTCGCGGAGATGAATATAAAATACAGAAAATAGAAATTAATCTAACAAGGAGCATAGTATGCCCAGCGTTAGGGGCTGCATATCAGAATGCCCCCCCTTCTGCCCGTCACTAGCCTTTTTGCCATGTCAGATAAGGATGACAAAAAACGATATTTGTAAGGCTTTCAGCCGCAACTGCCGCCACCAACAAAAAAACCGCTACGGAGAGCGCAGCGGTTTTGATGTTCAGGCTTGCCGTGCCACAGCACGGCGCCGTGGTTTATGCGTATACCGGGTAACGGGCGCAGATATCCAGCACATTGCCTTTAATGCGTTCAATGGTGGCATCATCATTGATGTTGTCCAGCACATCACACATCCAGCCTGCCAGCTGGCGCGCTTCCGCTTCTTTGAAACCGCGACGGGTGATTGCCGGGGTCCCGACACGGATACCGGAAGTGACAAACGGGCTCTTAGGATCGTTTGGCACGCTGTTTTTGTTCACCGTGATATTGGCCCGGCCCAGGGCCGCATCTGCTTCTTTACCGGTCAGGTTTTTGTCAACCAGATCCAGCAGGAACAGGTGGTTGTCTGTACCGCCAGAGACCACTTTATAGCCACGATTCAGGAACACATCCACCATCGCTTTGGCGTTTTTCGCAACCTGCTGCTGGTAGATTTTAAATTCCGGCTCCATGGCTTCTTTCAGCGCTACCGCTTTACCGGCGATAACGTGCATCAGCGGGCCGCCCTGCCCACCCGGGAACACGGCAGAGTTCAGTTTTTTATACAGCTCTTCGCTGCCGTCTTTCGCCAGAATCAGGCCGCCACGCGGGCCCGCCAGCGTTTTGTGGGTGGTGGTGGTCACGACATGGGCGTGAGGAACCGGGTTAGGGTACACACCAGCCGCAATCAGACCGGCAACGTGGGCCATGTCCACAAACAGATAAGCACCAATGCTGTCTGCGATTTCACGCATTTTTGCCCAGTCAACCACACCGGAATAGGCAGAGAAGCCGCCGATGATCATTTTCGGACGATGCGCTTTCGCCTGTTTTTCCAGATCGTCATAATCGATGTGGCCGCTTTCATCAATCCCGTAAGGGACGATGTTGTACAGCTTGCCGGAGAAGTTCACCGGGGAGCCGTGGGTCAGGTGGCCACCGTGGGCCAGGTTCATACCCAGCACGGTATCACCCGGCTCCAGCAGCGCGGTATACACGGCAAAGTTAGCCTGGGAACCGGAATGCGGCTGAACGTTAGCGTAATCGGCACCAAACAACGCTTTAGCCCGATCAATTGCCAGCTGTTCAACGATATCCACATATTCGCAGCCGCCGTAATAGCGCTTACCCGGGTAACCTTCAGCATACTTATTGGTCAGCTGAGAACCCTGAGCCTGCATAACGCGCGGGCTGGTGTAGTTTTCGGAGGCGATCAGTTCGATGTGCTCTTCCTGACGTACTTTTTCTTGCTCCATGGCCTGCCACAGTTCGGCATCATAATCGGCTATGTTCATTTCTCGCTTTAACATCCGCATCTCCTGGCTCAGCTAACAGTAAATTGACGCAATTTATACCCCGGCGATCGCACTGACTGCGCTTTTTTTGCTTATCATATTGATTTTTCAATACATCACGGCAAAAACGGCGCGCTACCTGCGGGATCATGGTATGAAATTATTCAGCGGGCCACAGTGTAAACCGGGAAGCCTGCTGTTGCCAAAGGTTTTTACGCAAACGTTTGGCTTGCTGCTATTACTGAATTTATACCCGTTTATCATTACGAGCTGGAGCGACATTTTTTCATGATTATCATGCGGTTTATTCATAGGCTTACAAAACAGCCAAATGTTAAAGATAAAAACCATTTACAGGATAATGTTAAACAAATAAGATGCATTTAAAATACATCATTAAATTTATGTAAAATCCGTAAGAAGGTAAGCGCTATGTTAGATCCCCAGACCATCGCAACAGTAAAATCCACTCTGCCGTTACTGGCCGCCACCGGGCCGAAACTGACCGCACATTTTTATGATCGCATGTTCCGGTATAACCCGGAACTGCAGGACATTTTCAATATGAGCAACCAGCGCAATGGCGACCAGCGCGAAGCTCTGTTTAACGCCATCGCCGCTTATGCCGGCAATATTGATAACCTTCCGGCGCTGCTGCCGGCCGTTGAAAAAATCGCCCAGAAACACACCAGTTTTCAGATAAAACCTGAGCAGTATCAGATTGTTGGTAAGCATTTACTGGCTACTCTGGATGAACTGTACCACCCGGGGCAGGAGGTGCTGGATGCCTGGGGAAAAGCCTATGGCGTACTGGCGGATATCTTTATTAACCGGGAAGCAGACATCTACCAGGCCTCTGCGGAGAAAACCGGCGGCTGGCGCGGCACCCGCCCTTTCCGCCTGGCGAAAAAAACCGCCCGCAGCAGCGTGATTACCAGCTTCGAGTTCGAGCCGGTAGATGGCCTTGCGGTAGCGGATTACCAGCCGGGCCAGTATCTGGGGATC
This sequence comes from Shimwellia blattae DSM 4481 = NBRC 105725, assembly GCF_000262305.1. Classification (NCBI taxonomy): domain Bacteria; kingdom Pseudomonadati; phylum Pseudomonadota; class Gammaproteobacteria; order Enterobacterales; family Enterobacteriaceae; genus Shimwellia; species Shimwellia blattae. The sequence continues at coordinate 1,039,026 of NC_017910.1, read as the reverse complement.
TGGATCAAACCGGAAAACTTCGCCTGGCAGGAGATTCGCCAGTATTCACTGACCCGCAAGCCGGATGGCAAAGGCTACCGGATCGCCGTAAAACGGGAAAATGGCGGCCTGGTCTCAGGCTGGCTGCACGATAGCGCAAATGTGGGTGATGTGGTGAGCCTGGTTGCACCGGCCGGGGATTTCTTTATGCAGGTGGAGAGCAACACGCCAGTGACGCTGATTTCAGCCGGTGTGGGCCAGACACCCATGCTGGCCATGCTGGATACGCTGGCCAGCAGCGGGCACCAGGGGCAGGTCAACTGGCTGCACGCGGCAGAAAACGGCGCGGCCCATGCCTTCGCCAGTGAAGTGGCAGAGCAAGGCGCCAGGCTTGCGCACTTTACCAGCAAAATCTGGTACCGGCAGCCCGACGAGCAGGACAGGCTCAGCCCGCGCTACACCCATCAGGGGCTGATGGACGTTACCAGCCTTGGCGAGCAGCTCCGGGATCCGGATATGCAATACTGGATGTGCGGCCCGCTGCCATTTATGCAGATGGTGGCACAGCAGTTAACGGCAGCAGGCGTGGAGCCCACACGCATTCACTATGAGTGCTTTGGCCCTCACAAGGTGATGTAAACGCAAAAAAGGCGGGATTTCCCGCCTTTTTTCGTTCTGTCTGCCGTGGCTTAAATGGCCGCGTCGTCCTCTTCACCGGTACGGATTCTGACAACCCGGGCCACATCAAACACGAAGATTTTCCCGTCGCCGATTTTCCCGGTCTGGGCCGTGCGGATAATGGTGTCGACACAGATATCCATAATGTCGTCAGGCACGACAATTTCAATCTTCACCTTCGGCAGAAAATCCACCATATACTCCGCACCACGGTAGAGTTCGGTATGCCCTTTCTGGCGACCAAAACCCTTAACTTCCGTTACCGTCATCCCGGTAATGCCAACTTCCGCAAGCGCTTCGCGCACATCATCCAGTTTGAAAGGCTTAATTATCGCATCAATTTTTTTCATGGTGGATCCTTAAAAACTGCCCGCGGGGCAGAAGAACGCAGCTCTGGGCGCACAAATTACCATATTCTTCCCGTCATTGCGGCAACAAACTACTCTTTAAAGTCGTTGGCATCCAGTTCGTGACGCCCTAACAGTTTATAGAACTCGGTGCGGTTACGCCCGGCCATTCTCGCCGCCTGGGTCACATTCCCTTTGGTTATCTGTAAAATCTTTCTTAAATAATTGAGTTCAAACTGGTTTCTTGCCTCAGCGAAGGTGGGCAATACGGTATTTTCCCCGTCCAGCGCCTGCTCGACCAGGGCATCATTAATCACCGGGGCTGAGGTCAGCGCCACGCACTGCTCTATCACGTTGACCAGTTGGCGAACATTACCCGGCCAGGAGGCGGTCATCAGCCGTTTCATCGCATCGGTGGAAAAGCTGCGCACCTGGGGCTTACTGCGATCGGCCGTCTGGCGCAGCAGGTAGTTTGCCAGCAGCGGGATATCCTCTGCCCGCTCCTGTAATGCCGGGAGTTTCAGGCTGACAACATTGAGCCGGTAGTAGAGATCTTCCCGGAATTCATTGCGCGCCATGGCTTTAGGCAGATCCCGGTGGGTGGCCGAAATCACCCGCACATCAATGTCGATATCGTTATTGCTCCCCAGCGGGCGCACTTTGCGCTCCTGCAGCACCCGCAGCAGCTTAACCTGAAGCGGGGCGGGCATATCGCCTATCTCATCCAGAAACAGCGTGCCGCCCTGGGCGGCCTGAAACAGCCCCTCACGGCTGCTGACCGCCCCGGTAAATGCTCCCCGGGCGTGGCCAAACAGCTCCGACTCCAGTAGCTGCTCAGGCAGCGCCCCGCAGTTTATCGCCACAAACGGCTTTTTACTGCGCGGGCTGGCGTTATGAATGGCCCGGGCCAGCACCTCTTTACCGGTGCCGCTGGCGCCGTTAATCAGCACGCTGACATCCGACTGGGCCACCAGCCGCGCCTGCTCCAGCAGGCGCAGCATTACCGGGCTGCGGGTGACGATACTGCCGTGCCACTGTTCATCCCCCCCGGTGGCCGAATGGGCCAGCGCATCATTAATGGCGCTGTACAGGGCGTCTTTATCGACCGGTTTGGTCAGAAAGCCAAACACCCCCTGCTGTGTCGCGGCGACCGCATCGGGTATCGAACCGTGAGCCGTGAGGATAATCACCGGCAGGCCGGGTTGCAGCTTCTGGATCTCGCTAAAAAGCTGCATGCCGTCCATCTCATCCATACGCAGATCGCTGATAACCAGATCAATTTGCTCCCTGCCCAGTGCCCGCAAGGCATCGTGGCCGCTGGGGGCGGTGGTCACCAGGTAGCCTTCGCTGGTCAGGCGCAGCCCCAGCAGTTTAAGCAACCCCGGATCATCATCTACCAGCAGCAGACGGGCTGATTTGGCAGTGGTCATTGTTTCTCCTTCACTGAGTGGCTGTCAGGGGCGGCGGCGCCCTCGCTGCTGACCTGGCTGGCGTCAGGCAAGTAGCCTGCGGAGGGTTTGCGGGTAGAGAGCTGGCGCTCAATATCGGTCAGGCTTTTTAGCTTCCGGGTGGTGGCCTCCAGCTGGCTTTGCAAATGGGTTTGCTGTACGCGCATGCCTTCCAGCTCGGTATCCGTGGTCTGGCGCAGCTTATTGTAGCGCCCCCGTTCGGCAACCAGCTTCAGCTGCAACTGCTGCCCGGCCCGCCACACCTGGTAGAGCGGCTGCACATGGGGGGGAACGCTGTCTGCGGTGGCGTCCAGGGTGGTCATATAGCGCTGACGCTCCTGGGGCGTGATCCGGGCATCGGCCAGCAGGATCCCCCGCCGGAATGCCTCCTGCCAGGTCGGCTCTTCGTGGCGGTGGGCAATGACCCGCGCCTCCGCCGGGGAGAGCGAGCGAGCGCAATCCATCGCCCGCAGCCAGTACAGCGGATTATTTTCTGAAGCAGGCTCCGCTAATTGCCAGATCCGGGTACAGCCGACGGTTAAATAGTCATCCAGCTGCTGGCGGGGCTGCGGTAGCTCGTCTTTAGGGTGAATCACGCTGTGAACGCTGTCAGGCACACAGCCGCCTGCCAGGGATGACGCAATCACCACCGCCCCGCAGGTCATCATTCGCCGCCACGCCCGGCAAGCGCGCGACAAAACAGTAAATATGGGTATCATTTCGTTTTATTCCCGAGGTAAACGGGTAGCAGGATCCGGAAACAGACGTCAGCATCATCGACATCCACCAGGGCGAGCGTGCCGTGCATACGCCGCACACAGTCCCGGGCAATACTCAGCCCCAGGCCACTTCCTTTCACTGCCCCTTTACGTTGTTGGCTTCCCTGGAAAAAAGGCTCAAAAATCATTTCTCTTTCTGCCGCAGAGACAGGATTACCGGTGTTTGTTATATCGATTTGCAACTGGTTATCCACCACCTGACTGCGGATGCCGATAGTACCGGATTCACTGCCATAGTGCACCGCGTTAGAGTAGAGATTATCCAGCACGCTCAGTAATAGCTGCGGCTGCGCCAGACAAGGCTGTTGCGCCAGATTGCAGTGGGTCTGCATGGCTTTTGCCCGCGCCGGAAGGCTATTGGCGGCAATCACCTGCTCCACCAGGGGGGCTAACGCCACCGGCTCCAGTTGCACGGCCCCATTAGCCAGCTTGCGATTATAGTCCAGCAGTTGCTCAATCAGCTTTTGCAGATTGCGGCTGCTGTCGTCCAGAATCGTCACCACCTCTTTTTGTTCCAGCGTCAGTGGCCCCACCACCTGGTCCAGCAGCAGCTCGGTGCCTTCACGCATGCTGGCCAGCGGGGTTTTCAGCTCATGGGAAATATGGCGTAAAAACTGGTGGCGCTGGGATTCGAGCCAGGCCAGGCGCTCCCCCAGCCAGATAATACGCTTCCCTACCGATCTCAGCTCTCTGGGCCCTTTAAAATGGATATTCTGCCCCAGGGACTCCCCCTCCCCCAGCCGGTTAATCATCGACTCAATGGCCTTAACCGGGCCGGTGATCATCCGGGTAAACAGCATCATCAGGCCGAGGGTTATCAGAAACAGTACCAGCGCCTGCCAGCCAAAAAATTGCCCGCGTTGGGCAATCGCCTGCTGTAGCTGCTGGCCGTGTGAGTACACCACCGCCCGCATCGCCTGGACCATTTGCACGTTGGTGGCGGCAAACTGCTCCAGCTGGGCGGAGGCGGCAGCCGTGGGCCCGCTGTTAACACACTTCAGCTCCGCCAGATTATCCAGGTTGTCACGCAGCGTCTGCCAGATGCGGTTATCGGGCAGCATGCCCGCCTGGGCATCCAGCATCTGCCCGTAGCGGCGGCGCTGATCCTGGTAGACTTTGGCAAAGGTCGCGTCATCCAGCACACAGAACTGGCGGTAGCTGCGCTCCATTTCCAGTGCCGCGTTGGTCATGGCCTCACTACGCCGGGCCTCGACCAGGGTCATCCGGTTGGTCCGGGCCGCCTGATCGCTCAGGGTATTCAGGCTTTGCCATGCCTGCCAGGCCAGCACCAGTAAAGGGGCCAGCACCAGGATGAACGCCATCATCACCATCTGGCGTAACGAACGGGGGAAGAGCGACCAGCGTTTCAACATCGGAGCCTCAGCAATTCAGACAGGACGATGCTAACTGAGTGACCGGGAAGAGAAAAGCGCAGAAACAATACAGAAACAATAAAGGCAGCGCCCGGGCGCTGCCTTTATTGTGGAAACAGGCGGTGCCTTACTCAACGTTTCGCCCGATGGCTGATAAATCGCTTATCAGAAGCTGGACGGCAGGCACCTTTGAGTGCGTCATTCGGTGTTTTATGTAGCAACAGCCGGAAGATCCGGGGCTGACATAATTGGGTGAATGAGCCACTGTTCAGGATATAGCACATTGCGTGCCAGTTTTTTAACTCTCTGTTTTTAAATGCATTACTCAGCCAGTGCGGATAGCGCGGGCGGGAAACTGTCGCCATACAGAGACAACTACACTCATAAAAATATAACTCACGCTATTTCATGGGGTTAAGTGTCGCCATATGGAGACATTCATATGACGGACTGTCGTCACTGCCAGACACCGGCCATCCCCTGAGCAGGCACACCACGGCGCGCCTGCTCAGGTTACCGGTCAGCCCAGTTGTTTACGGGCGTTGCGGAAGATGCGCATCCACGGGCTATCCTCGCCCCACTGCGCCGGGTGCCAGGAGTTACTCACAGTGCGGAATACCCGCTCCGGGTGCGGCATCATAATCGTTACCCTGCCGCCCTGAGATGTGACCGCCGTAATACCGTTTGGCGAGCCGTTCGGGTTGGCCGGGTAGCGTTCGGTCGCCTGGCCGTGGTTATCCATATAGCGCAGCGCCACCAGCCCCTGGCTTTCCAGCGCCGCCAGATGCGCGGCGTCGCGCACTTCGACCCGCCCTTCCCCGTGAGAAACGGCGATCGGCATCCGTGAGCCTTCCATCCCCTGTAACAGCAGGGACGGGCTTGCCGCCACTTCCACCAGGCTGAAGCGGGCTTCAAAACGGTCGGAGGTATTACGCACAAAGCGCGGCCACAGCTCACTGCCCGGGATAAGCTCCCGCAGGTTAGACATCATCTGGCAGCCATTACATACCCCGAGGGCCAGCGTCTGCGGGCGGCTGAAGAAGGCCGCAAACTCATCGCGTACCCGTGAGTTAAACAGAATAGACTTCGCCCACCCTTCACCGGCACCCAGCACATCCCCGTAGGAGAAGCCGCCACAGGCAACCAGCGCCTGGAACTCCGCCAGCCCGCGCTGACCGGCCAGCAAATCACTCATATGGACGTCGATTGCGTCAAAACCGGCCCGGTGGAACGCCGCCGCCATCTCCACATGAGAGTTCACCCCCTGCTCGCGCAGGACGGCAACTTTCGGGCGTGCGCCGGTGGCGATAAACGGCGCGGCAATATCCGCCCCGATATCGTAGCTCAGCACCACATTGAGCCCCGGATCCTGCTCGTCTTTCTTCGCGTCGTGCTCCTGATCGGCACACTCCGGGTTGTCGCGCAGGCGCTGCATCTGCCAGGTGGTTTCCGCCCACCACAGGCGCAGCGTACTGCGCGGCTCGTTAAACAGTGTCTGTTCACCGGCACGCAGGGTGAAGCTGTCGCCGGGCAGCGCACGGCCCAGCCAGTGGCAGCAGTCGCCAAGCCCGTGGGCCTGCAGAATGCTCATGACCGCGTCCTGATCCTGCGCCGCCACCTGGATAACGGCCCCCAGCTCTTCGTTAAACAGAGCAGCCAGATGGTCCTCTCCCAGCGCTGCGATATCCACATCAACAGCGCAGTGACCGGCAAAAGCCATTTCCGCCAGGGTCACCAGCAGGCCGCCATCGCCACGGTCGTGGTAAGCCAGCAGTTTCTGCTGGGCCACCAGGGCCTGGATGGCATCGTAAAAGCCTTTCAGCTGCGCCACATCGCGCACGTCGGCGGGTTTATCCCCTAACTGGCGGTAGACCTGGGCCAGCGCGGTGGCGCCCAGCCCATTGTGGCCTTTGCCCAGATCAATCAGCAGCAGTGCGTTGTCATCAACGGAAAGCTGCGGCGTCACGGTATGGCGGGCATCTTCCACCCGGGCAAAGGCAGAGATAACCAGCGACAGGGGCGAGGTCATCTCGCGCTGCTCTTCGCCCTGCTGCCAGCGGGTTTTCATCGACATAGAGTCTTTGCCCACCGGGATAGTCAGCCCCAGTTGCGGGCACAGCTCCTCACCGATGGCCTTAACCGCCTCATAGAGCCCGGCATCTTCCCCCGGGTGTCCGGCTGCCGCCATCCAGTTTGCCGACAGCTTAATCTGCTTAATATCGCCAATCCGGGTGGCGGCGATGTTGGTTAACGCTTCCCCCACCGCCAGGCGCGCAGAGGCGGCGAAATCAAGCAGCGCAACCGGTGCGCGCTCGCCAATGGCCATCGCCTCACCGTAGTAGCTGTCCAGGCTTGCGGTGGTTACCGCGCAGTCTGCCACCGGGATCTGCCAGGGCCCGACCATCTGATCCCGCGCCACCATCCCGGTCACGCTGCGATCGCCAATGGTTATCAGGAAGGTTTTTTCCGCCACCGCCGGTAAATGCAGCACCCGGTTTACGGCGTCTTTGAGCGTAATATCTGCACGATCAAGCGGCTGCCCTTTGGCCTGCAGGCGCGTCACGTCGCGGGTCATTTTCGGTGTTTTGCCCAGCAACACATCCAGCGGCATATCAATGGGCTGGTTATTGAAGTAGCTGTCGTTAAGGGTCAGGTGCTGTGCTTCGGTGGCTTCACCGATCACCGCATAAGGGGCGCGCTCCCGGCGGCACAGGGCGTCAAACAGCGCCAGCTGCTCTGGTGCTACGGCCAGCACATAGCGCTCTTGTGATTCGTTACACCACACTTCCAGGGGGCTCATTCCCGGCTCGTCGCTGAGAATATCGCGCAGTTCAAAACGCCCGCCGCGCCCGCCATCGCTGACCAGTTCAGGCATCGCGTTCGACAAACCGCCTGCTCCCACGTCGTGGATAAACAGAATCGGGTTGGCTTCACCCAGCTGCCAGCAGCGGTCAATCACCTCCTGGCAACGGCGCTCCATTTCCGGGTTATCCCGCTGTACGGAGGCAAAATCCAGATCCGCATCAGACTGGCCGGACGCCATCGACGAGGCGGCACCGCCACCCAGGCCGATATTCATCGCCGGGCCACCCAGCACAATCAGTTTTGCACCGGCCGGGATCTCGCCTTTCTGTACGTGCTCTGCCCGGATATTGCCGATACCACCCGCCAGCATAATTGGCTTGTGATAACCGCGCAGCTCGTGGCCGTTATGGCTATCCACCCGCTCTTCATAGGTACGGAAATAGCCGGTCAGTGCCGGGCGGCCAAATTCGTTGTTAAACGCAGCGCCCCCCAGCGGGCCTTCCGTCATGATGTCCAGTGCGGACACAATGCGATCCGGCTTTCCGAAGTCCTCTTCCCAGGGCTGCTCAAAGCCCGGGATCCGCAGGTTAGACACGGAGAAGCCCACCAGCCCGGCTTTCGGCTTCGCCCCGCGGCCGGTGGCGCCTTCGTCACGGATTTCGCCGCCGGAACCGGTCGCCGCCCCCGGCCACGGTGATATGGCGGTCGGGTGGTTGTGGGTTTCGACTTTCATCAGGATATGCGCCGCTTCCTGGTGGTAGTCATAGTGCTGCCCGTCGTGGCTGGCAAAGAAGCGGCCAACGTCTGAGCCTTCCATCACCGCGGCGTTGTCTTTATAGGCAGACAACACGTGGTCCGGTGTTTTCTCAAACGTATTCTTAATCATTTTGAACAGCGACTTAGGCTGTTGCTGGCCGTCGATCACCCAGTCGGCGTTAAAGATTTTATGCCGGCAGTGTTCAGAGTTCGCCTGGGCGAACATATACAGCTCAATATCGTTAGGGTTGCGGCCCAGGGTGGTAAAGGCATCCAGCAGGTAGTCGATTTCATCATCCGCCAGCGCCAGCCCCAGGCGCAGGTTTGCCTCAACCAGTGCCTGGCGCCCCTCTCCCTGAATATCCACACTCTGCACCGGCGCAGGCTCCCGGTGGCGGAACAGCTGCTCTGCCTGGGCCATGTCGCTAAATACGGTTTCCATCATCCGGTCATGCAGCATCGCACTCACCTGCTGCCACTGCCCGTCGGTCAGTTGCGGGGCATCCACATACCAGGCAACGCCGCGCTCAAGACGCTGGATCTGCACCAGGCCGCAGTTGTGGGCGATATCCGTCGCTTTAGAAGACCAGGGGGAGATAGTACCCGGACGGGGGGTGACCAGAATCAGTTTTCCGGCCGGTGTGTGTTCGGCCAGGCTCGGGCCATATTTCAGCAGCCGCTGGAGCCGGGTGTGCTCTTCCTGTGTCAGGGCACCATCCAGCCCGGCAAAGTGAACATACTCCGCATAAATCGCGTTTACCGGAAGGCTGGCCGCCTGAAAACCGGCCAGCAGCTTATTAATACGGAAGGCAGACAAAGCGGGCGAACCACGCAGAATTTCCATCATCAGATCTCTCGTCTTCAGGGCGCAAGGGGGAAAACGAGCGCCATTATAGAGAATACCGCGCCGCGACGAAACCGTTTGCGTAGAAATAAAACCGCCCCCGCACGTTAAGCTATCTGTGCACTCATTGCGCCAGACAGTTGCCAGATGTCGCAAAATTAAGCAAAATGCCGGCCATTCAGGCCAGTACCCACGTGATTCCCCGGGCTGGCAAAATACAAGTTTGGTCAACGCACCGCTGATTTGGCGGTTATCAGCATTGCTGATTTCCCCATGACAGGTACGCTTTGCCACCTGATTCGTTCCCCTGTAGTGCAGTAGACACGGCTCTTCCTCCCCGTAATTTGCCAGACAGAGATGACATTAAGTGAAAAAACTGAAAGTTAATTATCTGCTGACCGCTATTGTCGCGGCGCTGCTGGCGCTGGCGCTCTGGCCTGCTGTCTCCTGGATGAGCCCGGACGATAACCGGATTGCCGCTATCCAGTCCCGGGGGGAGTTACGCATCAGCACCGTCAGTACCCCGCTGACCTGGTCCCGCCAGGCCAGTGGCGAAACCGGCGGGCTGGACTATGAACTGGCCCGCCGCTTTGCCGCCTGGCTGGGGGTGAAGCTGCGCGTCACCGTGCGCGACAATATTTCACAGGTGTTCGACGATCTGGACAGCGACCGGGCAGATCTGCTGGCGGCGGGGCTGGTCTATAACCACGAACGCAGCCAGTCGTATCGCCCGGGCCCGGCGTTTTACTCTGTATCCCAGCAGGTGGTGTACCGGGTTGGTAATAAGCGCCCCCGCACCCTGGAAGACATCGCGCCAGGCCAGCTGGCGGTTGCCCCCGGTACCTCCGCCATCAGCCAGCTGGAGCACCTGAAAGCCACCCGCTATCCCGCGCTGAGCTGGCAGGTCCTCTCCGCTGGTGCCAGCAGCCATTTACTGCGCCAGGTGGCGGATGGCGAGCTGGACTACACCATCGCCGATTCCGTTGCCATTGCCATCTTCCAGCGCATTCACCCGCAAATTGCCGTGGCTATGGACATTACCGATGAGCAGCCCGTGACCTGGTTTAGCCGCCGGGATAATGACGACAGTCTGAGCGCGGCATTACTCGGGTTCTTTAACAACGTTAACGGTAGCGGCGTGCTCGCCCGGCTGGAAGAGAAATACCTCGGCCATGTGGGCGGGTTCGATTATGTGGATACCCGCACCTTCCTGCGCTCGGTAGACAGCGTATTGCCGGAGCTGCAGCCCCTGTTTGAAAAATATGCCGCCCATTTTGACTGGCACATGCTGGCTGCCGTGTCGTACCAGGAGTCCCACTGGGATGCGCAGGCCTCCTCCCCCACCGGGGTGCGCGGGCTGATGATGCTGACCCGTAATACGGCCCAGAGCCTTGGCGTTTCTGACCGGCTGGATGCAGAACAAAGCATTCGCGGCGGCGCGCAGTATTTACAGGAGATGATAAGCAAAGTGCCGGAAACCGTCCCGGAAGGTGAGCGTATCTGGTTCGCCCTGGCCGCCTATAACATGGGCTATGCCCATATGCTGGACGCCAGAGCCCTGACGGCAAAACAGAAAGGCAACCCGGACAGCTGGGCCGATGTCAAAAACCGCCTGCCATTACTGAGCCAGAAAAAGTGGTACAGCAAGACCACATACGGGTATGCCCGGGGCCACGAAGCCTATGCCTATGTGGAAAATATCCGTAAGTATCACCAGAGCCTGGTGGGCTACCTGCAGGAGCGCCAGAAGAAAGCCGCCGCCAGCCGGCAACTGGCCGGAAGTTATCCGGTCGTCAACGCTGAGGAGCTGCTGGGTGAGGATCGCGGCTCGCTATTTTCAGTGCTTTTTTCTCCTTACGTCGCATTCGGAAAAAATCACTCAGCAGCGCGGAACACTGCGGCGCCAGCACACCCTCAATAATCTGCACCTGATGGTTCATTCCCGGGTGGTTCAGAATATCCATCTGTGATCCCACGGCACCGGTTTTGGCATCCCGGGCGCCGAACACCAGTGTCCCGATGCGGCTGTGGATCATCGCCCCGGCGCACATTACGCACGGCTCCAGGGTCACATAGAGGGTTGTATCCAGCAGGCGGTAGTTTTGCTGCACCATGCCCCCCTGGCGCAGTGCCATAATTTCCGCGTGGGCTGTCGGGTCGTGTTTACCTATTGACCGGTTCCAGCCTTCGCCAATGACCCGGTTGTCGTAAACCAGCACCGCCCCGACCGGGACTTCGCCTTCATCCCAGGCGCGGCGGGCCAGGGTAAGGGCATAGTTCATCCAGTATTCATGGGTCAGGGCTGGTGTTGTCACGTTGATTACTCTCGGCAGATAAGACTTACGGGGCCGCGCATTATATACCCGGCCCGGTAAAATAGTAGCAGGGGTTATTTCGTCTGTTTTAATTCGCCGCCGGGTGTTACCCGCCAGCAGTGCTCACAGCAGGCCAGTAACGGATTATCGTGGTCGCTGTCGCTGTAGCCGCTGTACAGGCGCAGCGGCGCGCCGATCCGCCGGGCCAGCTCAGCCACCTTCACCTGACCAAAACAGCGCAGCGGCAGGATCCAGCCGCCATTATAGCGGGACATCTGGCTGGTGATGATATTCACCTGCGCCAGCCAGGGGGCATCCTGGTATACCCCTCTGACCAGCGACTCCGGGGAGCCGGTAATCAGCCAGACATCCACATCGGCACTGGACAGGTACTGGTTCAGGCGCTGCTCTACCGCCGGGAAGACAACAACCCGCGCCCGAAACCAGGCAATAAATGCCGCCTGGCGGGCGTTAAGCCACGCCTCGCTGTGGCCTGCTGTTGTGGCCCACAGCAGCAGGCTGATCGGCCAGCGGGCAGACACCCCGCGGATCAGCAGGCCCGCTATCACCACCGGTAACAGCAGCAGAACCAGCACCCCGTTCAGGGGTGAGCGCCGCAGCAGCCACCAGATAAATGCGCCCAGCATATCCTGGCGATGTAAGGTGCCATCCAGATCAAAAAAAACCACGCGTCGTGTCTGTTGTGTCAACGGCTACTCCTGCGGATCGGTAAACCCCAGACCCCATGTAAAAATAAACCCGGCAATCACCGCGGCCAGATACCCCAGCAGATAGGGGATAACTTTCCCGGCTATCATGGTCAGCGCCAGGGGCAGCCCGGAAAGCCCGAAAGTAATCACCGTGGCCACCTTCCAGTAACACACCAGCGCGCCCCCGACCGCCCCGCCAAGGCAGGCGGCAATAAACGGCTTGCCCAGCGGTAAGGTCACGCCAAAAATCAGCGGCTCGCCAATTCCCAGCAGCCCGACCGGCAGCGCGCCTTTAATCACGGTTTTCAACCGGGCATTGCGGGTTTTGACCAGCACCGCCAGCGCCGCGCCAATCTGCCCCACACCGGCCATGGCGAGGATCGGCAACAGCGGGTTCATACCGTGGGCCTGAACCAGCTCCACGTGGATAGGCACCAGCCCCTGATGCAGCCCCGTCAGTACCAGAGGCAGGAAAACCGCCGACAGCACCGCCCCCATGACCGCCCCGCCCTGATCAATAGCCAGGTTCGCCCCATGGGCGATGGCGTCCGAAATCCAGCCCCCCAGCGGTTGTAATACCACAATCGCCAGTGATGCGGTGATAAGCGTGGTCAGCAACGGGTTAAGGATAAGCTCCAGTGATTCCGGCAGCACCCGGCGCAGCCACTGCTCGATATAGCACATCAGCGCCACCACCAGCAGCACGGCAATGACCCCGCCGCGCCCGGGCTGGAGCGCTTCACCAAACAGGGTAACCGAAGCCAGCTGCGGGCTGGATAAAATGCCCGCCATCACACCCCCCATAGCCAGGGAGCCGCCAAACACTTTGGCGGTATTCACCCCGACCAGGATATTCATAATGGCGAAGACGGCGCTGCCAAAAATCCCCAGCAGCCCGAGCGCGTTCGGGTAGGCGGTCGCGAAATCCCCCACCACATCCGGCCGGCTCAGCAGATTCACAATACCGGTAATTAAGCCCGAGGCAATAAACGCCGGGATAAGCGGGATAAACACATTCGCCAGCTTACGCAGCCCGTCACTCAGCGGCGCTTTATAGCGGGCCTTCGCGGCGGTGCGGACCTGTTCTGCATCCGGTACGGCCCCGGAAGGGGGCGCTTTTGCGACCAGCGCGCGCATATCATCCACCACTTTTGCCGCTTTACCCGGGCCGACAATAAACTGGTGCTGTTCGCCCTGTTTAACATAACCGCTGATGCCGGGCAACGCCCTGAGCTGCGCCACATCCAGCTGTGATTCGTCCGCCAGCTCTACCCGCACCCGGGTCATGCAATTTTCCAGGCGGCGAATATTAGCGCTGCCGCCCACGCCCCGCAGAATATCGCCCGCAAGCGTTGTGTTTTTCCCCATGCCCTGCTCCTTTACCCCGTGATTGCCGCGCGCAGGAAGCCATCATGCTGTGCCAGACGCGCGCGCGCCGCATCGGCATCCAGCCCGGTTAACACCATCAGAATGGCGGGTTTCACAGCGAAGCTGGTCTGCTTCAGCGCGTTTTCCGCCTCTTCGCGGCTCACTCCGGTGGCCTCAACCACCATACGGCAGGCGCGATCCACCAGCTTCACGTTGGTGGCCTGCATATCCACCATCAGGTTCTGGTACACCTTGCCGCACTTCACCATCGCCCCGGTGGAGATCATGTTCAGTACCAGCTTCTGGGCGGTGCCGCTTTTCATCCGGGTGGATCCGGTCAGCGCTTCGGGGCCGACCAGCGGAGAAATCGCAATGTCTGCCAGCCGGGCGATGACCGAGTCCGGATTACAGGAGACGGCCACCGTGGTGCAGCCGGTCGCGCGGGCAAATTTCAGGCCGCCTGCCACATAAGGCGTGCGCCCGGATGCCGCCAGCCCCACCACCAGATCCCGGTCGCTGAGCTGCAAATCCCGTAAGTCCTGCTCCCCGAGCGCTTCGCTATCTTCCGCCCCTTCAACCGCTTTGAGCATCGCCCCCGGGCCTCCGGCAATCAGCCCGATAACCAGGCCGTGCGGCACCCCGAAAGTGGGCGGGCATTCAGAGGCATCCAGCACGCCCAGGCGCCCGCTGGTACCGGCCCCCATATAAATCAGGCGCCCGCCCTGCTTCAGGGCCAGGGCCGCAGCATCCACCGCACGGGCAACATCCGGCAGGGTGGCTTTTACCGCTTCAGCAACCAGCGCGTCCTGCTGGTTAAAGCGCTCCACCAGCGCCAGGGTGGGCAGCGCGTCGAGATCCATTGTGTCTGGGTTACGGGTTTCAGAGATCAGTGAGCCGAGATTCATTTTGCACCTTTGAATATTTAATTCATAATCAGGACGTATGATGGAATATAAAATTAGTTATGGCGAGAACATTTGCGCCAGCCAGCCATCAGGATCACATTACTTAATTTCCGGAGAATGAGATGAACTGCCTGACACGCATCCGCCAGCGCTATCCCTCACTGGCCCAGAGCGACCGCAAACTGGCGAAATACATTCTGGATAATCCGGCCCAGGCACTCCATATGAGCTCCCAGCAGCTGGCCGCTGCCGCCGGGGTCAGCCAGTCCAGCGTGGTGAAGTTTTCCCAGAAGCTGGGCTACAAAGGCTACCCGATGCTGAAAATCGCCCTAAGCGAAGCGCTGGCCAGCACCCCGTCGCCCCAGTCGGTATCCGTGCATAATGCGATTCTGGGCGACGACCCGCTGCGCATGGTGGGTGAGAAGCTCATCAAAGAGAATCTGGCCGCTATGCGCGCCACCCTGGATGTTAATAGTGAGGATAAACTGCTGCACAGTGTGGCGATGCTGCGTAACGCCCGGCGCATTTTGCTGGTCGGGATCGGGGCTTCCGGGCTGGTGGCTAAGAACTTCTCATGGAAACTCATGAAAATTGGTTTTAACGCCGTGGCGGAGCAGGATATGCACGCCCTGCTGGCAACCGTGCAGGCGATGAGCACCAGCGATGTGCTGCTGGCTATCTCCTACAGCGGTGAGCGGCGGGAGATAAACCTCGCCGCCGATGAAGCCCGGCGCGCAGGGGCACAGATCCTGGCGTTAACCGGTTTTCACCCCAATGCTTTGCAGCAGCGGGCCAGCCACTGCCTGTACACCATTGCCGAAGAGCAGGCCACGCGCAGCGCGGCTATCTCGTCAACCAGCGCGCAGATGATGCTGACAGATCTGCTCTTTATGGCGTTGATCCAGCAGGATCTTGAACATGCGCCGGAGCGCATTCGCCAGAGCGAAGCCCTGATGAAAAAGCTGACCTGAACCGCACAGGCGACCTGGGGGGTGCTCCGGGGGCAAAAGGCGCGTATAATGCCGCCCCTGTTCCGCTTTACCGAGATACCCCCATGGCACTACTGATTACCAAAAAATGTATTAATTGCGATATGTGCGAGCCCGAGTGCCCGAATGAAGCGATTTCCATGGGGGATGCGATTTATGAGATAAACAGTGCGCGCTGCACGGAGTGCATCGGCCACTATGAGACGCCAACCTGCCAGAAGGTCTGCCCTATCCCGAATACGATTATTAAGGATCCCGCGCATACCGAGAGCGAAGAGCAGCTGTGGGATAAGTTTGTTCAGCTGCACCATGCAGATAAAATCTGATCCCCAAAGCTACCCTTCAATAATCACCGTGGCGCAGGCGTAGTGCCGCTCATCTGCCAGGGTCACATGTACTGAGGCAACCCCCAGCTGGTCCGCCATTTGCCGGGCCACACCGTGAAAAAATAGCTCCGGCTTTCCTAACGGATTGTTACCCACTTCAAACTGGTTAAACGCCAGACCGTTGCGGATACCGGTTCCCAGCGCTTTCGCCGCGGCTTCTTTTACCGCAAAGCGTTTTGCCAGAAAGCGGACCGGCTGCTGGTGTTGCTGATACTGTAGCCATTCGTTGTCGCTGAGGATCCGGCGGGCAAGACGCTCACCGGAACGGGCAACAACGGCCTCAATGCGGGCGATTTCAACAATGTCCGTGCCAAGGCCAAGGATAGCCATTAGCCGCGGCCTTCCAGCATCAGGCGTTTCATTTCTGCTACCGCCTCTTTCAGCCCGGACATCACCGCCCGGCCAATGATAGCGTGGCCGATATTCAGCTCGTGCATCTCAGGCAGTGCGGCAATGGCCTGCACGTTATGGTAGTTCAGGCCGTGACCGGCATTCACTTTCAGCCCCTTGCTGACCGCATAGCGGGCGGCGTGAGCAATGCGCGCCAGCTCGGCACGCTGGGTCGCCTCGTCGGGGGCATCGGCGTAGCAGCCGGTGTGCAGCTCAATATAGGGCGCCCCCACGGCAACGGCCGCATCGATTTGCTGCTCTTGCGGATCAATAAACAGTGACACCTGGATACCGGCCGCAGCCAGTTTCTGGCAGGCGGCGTGCATTTTCTCCAGCTGGCCGGCCACATCCAGCCCGCCTTCGGTGGTGACTTCCTGGCGTTTTTCCGGTACCAGGCAGCAAAAATGCGGCCGGGTTTCACAGGCAATGGCGACCATTTCATCGGTCACCGCCATTTCCAGGTTCATGCGGGTGTGCAGGGTCTGGCGCAGAATGCGCACGTCGCGATCGGTGATATGGCGGCGGTCTTCACGCAGATGAACAGTGATACCGTCTGCCCCGGCCTGCTCGGCAATAAACGCTGCCTGCACCGGATCCGGGTATGCCGTGCCGCGCGCATTACGCAGGGTCGCGATATGATCGATATTAACCCCTAAAAGTAAACCAGCCATGATATTCCTCGGTCAGAAAACAAAGTGACAGCAGTTTACACCGCTACGGAAAAAACTGCCTGTACGGCAGAGAAATTCGTGTATTACTGTTCCCCTTCCCCGGCGGGCGGCAGGCTTTTACGCGGAATAAACTGGCGGAAGAGCTCGCGGCTTTTCAGCGGTTTCCCCCCCAGGTAGGGCTTCAGGGCGATGCGGGTAAAGCGTTTGGCGGCCCGCAGTGTCTCCTGGTCCGGGAACTCCCGGGCATACAGGGCGCGCAACTGGCGGCCGGTAAAGCTGCGGTTATCCACCACCAGGCTGGCAATAAAGCCTTTCTCTTCCCGGTAGCGGTAGGTCATGGTATCGGCAACCTCTTCACCGCTACCGGCACAGTGCAGAAAATCCACCCCGTAGCCAAGGTGGCCCAGCAGCGCCAGCTCAAAGCGGCGCAGGGCCGGCTCAGGCGAGCCGGAGGTCCCGGCCAGTGCCTGCAGGCAGTAAAGATAATCAAAGAACAGTTCAGAGAAGCTGATCTCTTGTTCCAGAACCCGCGACAGGAGCTCGTTCACATAAAGACCGCTGTATAAGGGGATACCGCTCAGCGGTAATGCCAGAGAGACGGCTTCGGCGTTACGCAGGGTTTTAACCTCACCCCGCCCCCCCCAGCGCACCAGCAGAGGGGTAAATGGCTGTAGCGTGCCTTTCAGGGTTGAACGCCGGGCCCGCGCGCCTTTAGCAACCAGGCGCACGCGCCCTGAGGTTTCGCTGAACAGATCGAGCAGCAGGCTGGTTTCGCTCCAGGGGCGACTATGCAGTACAAATGCCCGCTGCCAGCCTTCCATCAGGGAGCCCTGTTACAGATCTTCGCCGTAGCCCAGGCTGCGCAGCGCACGTTCGTCATCCGCCCAGCCAGATTTCACTTTCACCCACAGCTCAAGGTGAACTTTAGCTTCGAACATCTCTTCCATATCCCGGCGGGCTTCAATACCGATGGTTTTGATCTTCGAGCCTTTGTTGCCGATAACCATCTTTTTCTGGCCTTCACGCTCAACCAGAATCAGACCGTTAATATCGTAACCGCCGCGCTCATTGCTCACGAAGCGTTCAATTTCCACGGTCACCGAATAGGGCAGCTCCGCCCCGAGGAAACGCATCAGCTTTTCGCGGATAATTTCGGAGGCCATAAAGCGCTGGGAGCGGTCCGTAATGTAGTCTTCCGGGAAGTGGTGAATCGCCTCCGGCAGGTGCTTGCGCACAATTCCGGCGATAGTATCAACATTCAGCCCGGTCTCTGCGGACATGGGCACAATATCCAGGAAGTTCATCTGGCTGCCCAGGAACTGCAGGTGCGGCAGCAGGTCGGCTTTTTCCTGGATGTTATCCACTTTGTTGACCGCCAGAATTACCGGGGCTTTGCCGTCACGCAGTTTGTTGAGCACCATTTCGTCATCGGCGGTCCAGCGGGTGCCTTCCACCACGAAGATAACCAGCTCAACATCGCCAATCGAGCTGCTGGCGGCGCGGTTCATCAGGCGGTTGATGGCGCGCTTTTCTTCCATGTGCAGCCCCGGGGTATCCACATAAATGGCCTGGTAAGGCCCTTCCGTGTGGATGCCCACAATCCGGTGCCGGGTGGTCTGCGCCTTGCGCGAGGTAATGGATATCTTCTGCCCCAGTAGCTGGTTCAGCAGGGTGGATTTCCCGACGTTCGGTCGCCCGACAATCGCCACAAATCCACAGTAACTCTTCTCTTCACTCATTCCAGCTCCAGCTTTTTCAGCGCCATTTCAGCGGCTGCCTGCTCCGCTTTACGGCGGCTGGAACCTATACCAATAACAGGTTCACTCAGGCCACTTACCTGACAATGGATAGTAAATTCTTGATCATGGGCCTCACCGCGAACCTGAACAACCAGATAGGACGGCAGCGGCAGGTGTCTGCCCTGCAGATACTCCTGCAGGCGGGTTTTCGGATCTTTTTGCTTATCGCCCGGGCTGATCTCGTCAAGACGGGTCTGATACCAGGTGAGGATCAGCCGCTCAATGTTCTGGATATCGCTATCCAGGAAGATCCCGCCAATCAGCGCCTCTACGGTATCGGCCAGAATTGACTCACGGCGGAACCCGCCGCTTTTCAGCTCGCCAGGCCCCAGGCGCAGGCATTCACCCAGTTCGAACTCGCGGGCAATTTCTGCCAGCGTGTTACCGCGAACCAGCGTGGCGCGCATCCGGCTCATATCGCCCTCGTCCACACGCGGGAAGCGGTGATACAGCGCATTGGCAATCACGAAGCTGAGAATGGAGTCACCCAGAAACTCCAGTCGTTCATTATGTTTGCTGCTGGCGCTACGGTGGGTCAATGCCTGTTGCAACAAATCCTGATGTTGAAAAGTGTAGCCCAGCTTACGCTGGAGACGGTTAATTACTATGGGGTTCATGCGATACCAATATGTGAATGCGTCAAAAATTCAGCACACGGAACAGACCTGACAGGCTCCGATGATTCAACACTGTTTCGTGTGCTGTGGCTCCCTTACGGGAGCCAGCCAAAACTCGGGGAAATATTCTATACACAACGACAGGGGATGTCGTTAGTGATTAGGGATAATTTATTAATGAATTCCGCCAATACGGTTTAAACGCACACCGGTTGGCCATTCACCCTGCTGTTTTTCAAAGCTCATCCAGATAGCCACCGCTTTACCGACCAGATTTTGCTCAGGCACAAAGCCCCAGTAGCGGCTGTCGGCGCTGTTGTCGCGGTTATCACCCATCATAAAATAGTGTCCCGGCGGCACAATCCAGGTGTGCGTATTGTGGTAATACTCAGAGACGCGGTCGCTGGCAATGGGCAGAATCAGGATCTGATGCGCCACCTTGCCCAGCGTTTCGCTACGCTGCTGCATACGCTCGGCACCGTCCATGCTCTGGTCCAGGGGCACCTGGTAGAAACCGCTGGCGGCTTCCGCGTTGTAATAACTCGGGATCACTTGTTCAAATACACTGGGTTCAATATTTGAGTAGGTGATCGGCAGTGGGTCATCACAGGCCTGGCCTGAGCTGCAATTCGGCTCAACGGTCACTTCTTTGGCGATGGGATCGTAGCTCACCCGATCGCCAGGCAGCCCCACCACCCGCTTGATGTAGTCCAGCTGCGGATCACCGGGGTATTTAAATACCGCGATATCCCCGCGCTCAGGGTGGCCCGTTTCGATAAGGGTTTTCTGGTAGACCGGATCTTTAATGCCGTAGGCATATTTCTCAACCAGAATGAAATCGCCAATGAGCAGGGTCGGCATCATGGAGCCGGAGGGGATCTGAAAGGGCTCAAAAATAAATGAGCGGACAATCAGCACCACCGCCAGCACCGGAAAGACCGATGCGGTCGTCTCCAGCAAGCCAGGTTTCGCCCCCACTCTGGCCAGTGCGGCTTTGTCCAGGCTGTTCCCGGCTGCTGCCTGCGCGGCGGCGCGTTTTTCACGACGCTTTGCCGCGAAGACAAATTTATCCAGGCACCACAGCACCCCGGTGACCAGGGTGGCAATGACCAGGATAAGGGCAAACATATTAGCCATAACGATTCCTTTAGTTATTTACCGTCTTTACCGACGTGCAGAATGGCCAGGAACGCTTCCTGCGGCAGCTCAACGTTGCCCACCTGTTTCATGCGTTTCTTACCCTCTTTCTGCTTCTGCAGCAGCTTTTTCTTACGGCTGATATCGCCGCCGTAACATTTGGCCAGTACGTTTTTACGCAGCTGTTTCACTGTGGAGCGCGCAATCACATGGGTGCCGATAGCCGCCTGAATGGCAATATCAAACATCTGGCGCGGGATAAGCTCTTTCATCTTCTCAACCAGCTCGCGCCCGCGATACGGTGCGTTATCGCTGTGGGTGATCAGAGCCAGCGCATCGACCCGCTCACCGTTGATCAGAATATCCACGCGCACCATTTTAGAGGCCTGGAAACGCTTGAAGTTATAATCCAGCGACGCATAACCACGGGAGGTGGACTTCAGCCGGTCGAAGAAGTCGAGCACCACTTCCGCCATGGGGATCTCGTAGGTCAGCGCGACCTGGTTACCGTGGTACACCATATTGGTCTGCACGCCACGCTTCTCGATACACAGGGTGATAACGTTGCCCAGAAACTCCTGAGGCAGCAGCATATGGCACTCGGCAATCGGCTCGCGTAATTCCGCAATATTGTTTACCGCAGGTAACTTAGACGGGCTGTCAACGTAAATCACCTCCCCGGCCGTGGTCGCCACTTCGTAAATTACCGTTGGCGCAGTGGTGATAAGATCCAGATCATATTCGCGCTCCAGGCGCTCCTGGATGATTTCCATATGCAGCAGGCCAAGGAAGCCACAGCGGAAGCCAAAGCCCAGCGCAGAGGAGCTCTCCGGCTCGTAGAACAGCGAGGCGTCGTTAAGGCTCAGTTTGCCCAGTGCGTCGCGAAAGCCTTCGTAGTCATCAGAGCTGACCGGGAACAGGCCCGCATAAACCTGAGGTTTAACTTTCTTAAAGCCGGGCAGCGGGCTTTGTGCCGGGTTGCGGGACAGGGTCAGCGTATCCCCCACCGGGGCCCCGAGGATGTCTTTAATCGCACACACCAGCCAGCCAACTTCGCCGCAGTTCAGCACATCCCGGTCTATCTGTTTCGGAGTGAAGATCCCCAGGCGATCGGCGTTATACACCTGCCCGGTGCTCATCACTTTGATTTTGTCACCTTTGCGCAGCGTGCCGTTTTTGATTCGCACCAGAGAGACAACCCCGAGGTAGTTATCAAACCAGGAGTCAATAATCAGCGCCTGCAGCGGTGCGTCCGGATCCCCTTCCGGCGGCGGGATGTCGCGCACCAGGCGCTCAAGCACATCCTGCACGCCAATGCCGGTTTTCGCCGAGCAGCGCACCGCATCGGTGGCGTCGATCCCGACGATATCTTCAATCTCTTCGCTCACCCGCTCCGGATCGGCAGCAGGCAGGTCGATTTTATTGAGTACCGGCACCACTTCCAGATCCATCTCAATGGCGGTATAGCAGTTCGCCACGGTCTGGGCTTCTACACCCTGGCCGGCATCCACCACCAGCAGCGCCCCTTCGCAGGCCGCCAGAGAGCGGGACACTTCATAAGAGAAGTCAACGTGGCCCGGGGTGTCGATAAAGTTAAGCTGGTATGTCTCCCCGTCGGAGGCTTTGTAATCCAGGGTCACACTCTGTGCTTTGATAGTGATACCGCGCTCGCGCTCCAGGTCCATGGAGTCAAGCACCTGGGCTGCCATTTCGCGATCGGACAGGCCACCGCAAATCTGGATGATACGGTCAGAGAGTGTGGACTTACCGTGGTCAATGTGGGCAATGATAGAGAAATTTCGTATATTCTTCATATTTAATAAGTTATTGGATCACTGTCCGTAAATTACGTGGGAATGGCGCGCCGTGAAGGGAACCCCTTGTTGACACGCCATCCATTAATAATGGCGAGCATATTACACTGTACAAGAGGTTGAGTCAGCAGATGTTCATTGTCGTCAGCGGCTGCTGACATCGTCGACCTGTAGCTGATCGGCGGTGAGCGCCACATTAAGAATCACCGGTTGCCAGCTCTCCCGCGCGGCGACCCGTGCAGAAAACCCTCTGGCAACCAGAAAACCACCTACCCCGCCCAGCAGCGCACCGCAAAATGCAGCGGCATCGCTACCAAAACAGAGCTGGAACAGGCCCGCGACCAGGAACAACCCCAGTAGCGGCGATAAATAGACCAGCATTGCAGAGCCCAGCAGGCTTGATTCGGTGATCCCAAGCTCCACTTTCTGGCCTGCCGCCAGGGGGGAATCCCAGCGCACGGCGATGGTGTGTTCAGTTTCGGGCCCCAGTTTATTCAGCACCCGGGTTCCGCAACCGGAACGTGACGCACAGCTGTTGCAAGCGGTTTTGACATCGCAACGCACCAGCGCTTCACCATTTTGCCACGACACCACCGTGGCCCATTCGCGCATCATCGGGTAGCCCTGGAGGTTACGCTGTCGGCAATACGTTTTGCCGTCTGCGGCGGAAGCTCGCCCACCACGGTTATTTCCATATTGTCGCGCACTTCGGTGCTTACCGTGCGGCGGCCATTACGCAGCAGTTGCTCACCGCTGCTGGTGGCTCCCGCTGTACCGGCGCGGCTGACATTAACCGAGAAGCTGAACAGCCCGTCTGTATACAGGCGGGATTCAACCGGCAGCTCCATACCGGGCAGCGGGCGTTTGCTGCTTGAGACGGCTTTAAAGCCCTGTGGGAGCCAGGACGGCGCCCAGGCGAAATTCACGTTTTTATCATCCGGCACCGCCAGTAGCGGTGGCAGGTTGGCTTTCTCCAGCGCCTGGATGGAGGGGTTCATCTGGTTAACGGCAAAAGAGATAACCCGGAACTGCTCCAGGGTTTCACCGTCGCGATCCAGTAAGTCCACCCGCAGCGGCAGTTTGGTTTCCGTGTCCATCCATACGATATAGCTGTAGCGCGTGCCGTCCCGGGAGACCACGCGGATCACTTCACACAGCCGGTCGGCAATGCGGGTGCGGCCCACAGCGATAAAATCATAGGAGGAGGAGAGTTTTTTAAAATCTGCGTAAACCACAGAAGGCAGCGAATCGACAATGTAGTCGCCGGTCAGCGTAAACGGCTCGAGCCCGGGTTCAAAGTAGCTTATCTCGCCACCGCGCTGCACCACTTCCCGGCGCGGCCCGTCCATTTGCAGTAACTGCGCATAGGTTTTGCTTGCCAGGCGGGCATGACGATAACGCAGGGATTCAACCCCCTGTTTATTGATGCTGATGAACGCCAGTTCATAGTTGAGCGACTGGCTTGCCACGTTCATCTGCTGCAATAACGCCCCGGATGAAATCGTATCTGCCGGGGCGTTACTTGAGAAGAACAGGCTGCCAGCGAGTAAGGAGACGGCACACCAAAGTTGCTTCATTACTGCGATATGGTTCCTAAAGTCTGATTTCCTGGTACCTGGAGCGCGGCCTGCTGCGTTTGTGCGTTCTCTATCTGCAGCTGCTCTGCGTGGAGGCGACGCTGCAATTCATAGTCCTGCAACATAGCATTAATTCTACGCCGCTGTTCCTGAAGTTGCTGCTGATTCCCTGCTGCGGCCGTAGCCGTGCCATCTACCGGTACCCCAAGGCTAACCGGGCTGGCTTTGCCCATCATAGGCATGGTGTTAAAGGCGGGTGTATCAGACTGTGCGGCAGAACCGGCCGGGGCGTTGTAGTGCTGGACCCCCACAATGACTGCCAGCGACACACAGGCCGCGACGCCAATCTGGGTAATCTGACTGGCCCACGGGCGAATTTTCTGCCAGAACGGCATTTTTTGCCACTGATGCGGTGCGGGTTGCTGCTCAGGAATGACCGGGGAAACCCGGTGTTTTGGCTCATCCTGGATAGCGGCCATCACATTGGCCGAGATATCAAGATGGATAACATCGCCGGTATCACCCCGCATTGTATCGCGGATCAGGTGGTAACTCGCCCACGATTGCTGGAGCGACGCGTCTTCAGACAGCGCATTCAGCAGTTCAGGGTCGAGGTTTTCTCCATCCATTAAAGCGGAAAGTTTCTCTTTCTGCATACCTAATACCTTTTCCAGTATCCCGCTATCGTCAACGCCGGATAAGCGGTTGAACTTTATTATCAATCGCTTCCCGCGCCCGGAAAATGCGGGAGCGCACTGTTCCCACCGGGCAGTCCATAATGGCTGCTATCTCTTCATAGCTTAAACCATCAAGCTCCCGTAGGGTAATTGCCATACGTAAATCTTCCGGGAGGGACTCAATTGTACGGAAAACGATTTGTCTCAGTTCCTCTGACAACATTAAATTCTCAGGGTTCGAAATTTCTTTCAGTGCCCCGCCACTTTCAAAGTTTTCAGCCTCATTGGCATCAACATCACTTGCTGGCGGACGACGCCCCTGAGCAACCAGGTAATTTTTTGCCGTATTGACAGCAATACGATACAGCCAGGTGTAAAACGCACTATCGCCGCGGAACGAATCCAGCGCCCGATAAGCCTTGATAAAAGACTCCTGAACCACGTCAGGCACGTCTCCTGAAGGCACATAGCGGGAAACCAGACTCGCCACTTTATTCTGATAGCGGACTACCAGTAGGTTGAACGATTTCTGATCTCCCTTCTGGACCCGCTCAACAAGAACCTGATCCGTTAACTGCTCGCTCATCCGAGGTAAAGTCTCCCCAAACCAATTGCCACGCGTAATTGAACTACCACTTAACCCTGCGCCATCATGAGCAAGCAGGTATATGAGTCTCGATTGCTGGTAAAGTTCATTTACGCTTTTAGTTTTGCCGATAGATTTCGCGAAATGCTCATTTTTGTGTCGTTGTTCGTTTCGCGGCCCGTGAGGCTAACACAGTTACTCTAACGCATTGTTAAATGTACATCATGCAGAGTATCGCATGCATCGCGGTTTTTCATCACCAAATAACACTCCTGTCCGGGTTTCCCATTTTTTACCCCACACCACCCCGCCACCGTTTGTTTAGTGGCTGCTAAACAAGAGACAAAAAAACGTGCTATTTGCACGATTCAGGTGCTATGCTCAGCAAACATTGTTTAGTAAATTAAACACAACATCATGAACACAGCTTCTCAACTCTCCTGCGATGTGTTGATCATTGGCAGCGGTGCTGCGGGTCTTTCCGTCGCTCTGCGTCTTGCCGAAACCCGGAATGTGATAGTGCTCAGTAAAGGCCCGCTGGCAGAAGGCTCTACCTTCTATGCCCAGGGCGGCATTGCGGCTGTCTTTGATGAGTCTGACAGTATTGATTTACATGTTGATGATACGCTGGTCGCCGGGGCGGGAATTTGCGATCCCCATGCGGTGCGCTTTGTCG
Organism: Shimwellia blattae DSM 4481 = NBRC 105725; assembly: GCF_000262305.1. NCBI lineage: Bacteria > Pseudomonadati > Pseudomonadota > Gammaproteobacteria > Enterobacterales > Enterobacteriaceae > Shimwellia > Shimwellia blattae. Next base: position 1,013,400 of record NC_017910.1, on the reverse strand, counting down.
CCAGCCACGCCCGCCACTGTGTGGAGTGGCTGATAGACCAGGGGGTCCTGTTTGACACCCAGCCAGACGCGCAGGGCAATGAATGCTACCACCTCACCCGGGAGGGCGGGCACAGCCACCGTCGTATCCTTCACGCGGCAGATGCCACCGGTAAAACCGTAGAAACCACCCTCGTCAGCCTGGCGAAAAACCACCCGGGGATCCGGATTATGGAGCACCGCAGCGCGGTGGACCTGATCACCACGGAACATACCGGGCAGCCAGGCAGTCGCCAGGTTCAGGGGGCATGGATCCTCGATAATCAGAGCGGGGATATTCAGCCCTGCCGGGCGAAGGTTGTCGTGCTGGCAACCGGAGGAGCCGCCCGGGTATACCCCTATACAACCAACCCGGAAATCGCCTGCGGCGATGGCGTTGCCATGGCCTGGCGCGCCGGGTGCCGGGTGGCAAACCTGGAGTTTAACCAGTTCCACCCGACGGCACTGCACCACTACGGGGCGCGTAATTTTTTACTGACCGAGGCGCTGCGCGGGGAAGGCGCGTGGCTCACCCGCCCGGACGGCACACGCTTTATGCCGGACATTGACCCCCGGGCTGAGCTTGCCCCAAGGGACATTGTCGCCCGGGCGATTGATCATGAAATCAAACGCCTTGGCGCGGAGTGTATGTATCTGGATATCAGCCATAAACCGGCTGAATTTATCCGCCACCATTTCCCGACCATTTATGAAAAACTGCTCGGCCTGGGGATTGATATTACCCGGGAGCCGATCCCCATTGTGCCGGCGGCCCATTACACCTGCGGCGGCGTGATGGTCGACGATAACGGCCAGACCGATCTCCCCGGCCTGTATGCCGTCGGCGAGGTGAGCTACACCGGCCTGCACGGTGCAAACCGTCTGGCGTCTAACTCATTGCTGGAGTGTGTGGTGTACGGCTGGTCTGCCGCTGAGGATATCCGCCAGCGTATTGACGATATTGCGCCCCCACCCGCATTGCCCGGCTGGCAGCAGGGCAGCGAGCTGAGCCCGAATGAAGACGCCGTGATCCTGCATAACAGCCAGGAGCTGCGCCAGTGTATGTGGGACTATATGGGGATTGTCCGCACCACCAGCCGCCTGGAGCGCGCCGTGCGGCGCATTACGCTGCTGGAGCAGGAGTATTCCCGCTACTACAGTCACCGGCACATGACCCCCCGCCTGCTGGAGCTGCGTAACCTGATTCAGGTTGCCGGGCTGATGGTCGCCTGTGCTCAGGCCCGCAAAGAGAGCCGCGGGCTGCACTTTACGCTGGACTACCCCCGGGCGCAGGCCCAGTCAGGGCCTACGATTCTGGCCCCGGAAAACTACATAAACAGATAGAACCCCCCGGTCAGGGCGCAGAATTCCGGCGAATACTGCTGGTTTGGCCCACGGATCACCAGCCGGTCGTGGAAGCATTCACCACCGGCGGGTGATACCCCCAGCAATACCCGGTGTGAGGGGCGCTCTTCCATTTCACAGACATCGGTACGAAGCCGTAAGTGCCAGCCCTGCTCGCAGGCCAGGGCAATAAACTGCTCCCCCTGCAACTGGGGTAATACCACACAAAAAAAGCCCTCTTCGGTGATGTTCCGGGCCGCACAGCGCAGCAGTGCCGCATAATCCAGGGAGCCGGTATAGCGCGCCATCTCTCTGGCATCTGTTGCGCAGGCTACTCCCGGCTCATAATAAGGAGGGTTGCTGATTATCAAATCGTAACGCGACTGTTGCTGGCGGCTCCAGTGATCAATGTCATCCTCGTGGATGTGGATCTGCCCGGCCCAGGGAGAGGCGGCCACATTCTCCCGGGCCTGTTGTGCGGCGCTGGCATCCAGCTCAACCGCATCAATCTGCACGCCGGGCTGCGCCCGCTGGGCCAGCATCAGGGCCAGCAGGCCACTCCCGGTGCCAATATCCAGTATGCGGCGCGGGTGGGTTACCGGGGCCCAGGCCCCGAGCAGGATCCCGTCGGTGCCCACTTTCATGGCGCAGCGATCATGGGCGACAAAAAATTGTTTGAAGGTAAAGCCATTGCGCGGCAGTGGTTTTTTTTGTAATGGCATATCGACAGCTCACCAGAGAATTCGTCGTAGCATAGGGTAAAGCCGCGCGCTCTCCAAGGGCATCATGCGACAAACAGATGAAGATTTATCACGAAGCGTCTATAATCTGCGCCCCACACAGAGGTAGATCATGACTGTAACCACTTTTTCCGAACTCGAACTTGACGATAGCCTGCTGGACGCATTGCAGGACAAGGGGTTCACTCGCCCCACGGCTATTCAGGCCGCCGCTATTCCCCCTGCCCTGGAAGGGCGTGACGTTTTAGGCTCCGCGCCAACCGGAACCGGGAAAACTGCCGCTTATTTGCTGCCTGCGTTACAGCATCTGCTCGATTTCCCTCGCAAAAAGTCCGGGCCACCACGCATTCTTATCCTGACGCCAACCCGTGAGCTGGCAATGCAGGTGGCTGACCATGCCCGTGAGCTGGCAAAAAATACCCATCTGGATATTGCCACCATCACCGGGGGGGTGGCCTATATGAACCACGCGGAGGTTTTCAGTGAAAACCAGGATATCGTGGTGGCAACAACGGGCCGTCTGCTGCAGTACATAAAAGAAGAAAACTTTGACTGCCGGGCAGTAGAAACGCTGATCCTTGACGAAGCAGACCGCATGCTGGACATGGGTTTTGCGCAGGATATCGAACATATTGCCGGTGAAACCCGCTGGCGCAAACAGACGATGCTGTTCTCCGCCACGCTGGAAGGCAGCGCGATTATCGACTTCTCACAGCGCCTGCTGGAGGATCCGGTACAGGTTTCTGCTACCCCATCCACCCGCGAGCGGAAGAAAATCCACCAGTGGTACTACCGGGCAGACACCACCGAGCACAAAACCGCTCTGCTGGTGCATATGCTAAAACAGCCGGAGATGAGCCGCTCTATTGTCTTTGTGCGCAAACGCGAGCGGGTGCATGAAGTGGCCCAGTGGCTGCGTGAAGCCGGTATCGAGTGCTGCTACCTGGAAGGGGAAATGGTGCAGGCGAAGCGCAACGAAGCCATCAAACGCCTGACCGATGGCCGGGTTAATGTGCTGGTTGCGACGGATGTTGCCGCCCGCGGCATTGATATTGCGGATGTCAGCCATGTGTTTAACTTCGACATGCCGCGCAGTGGTGATACCTATCTGCACCGGATTGGCCGTACCGGCCGCGCTGGTCGTAAAGGAACGGCAATCTCGCTGGTTGAAGCCCACGACTACCTGCTGCTGGAAAAGATCGGCCGCTATATTCAGGAGCCGCTGAAAGCCCGCGTAATCGACGAGCTGCGCCCCACCACCCGCGCCCCGAGTGTCAAACTCAAAGGCAAGCCTTCCAAAAAAACGCTGGCAAAACGGGAAGAAAAGAAAAAAGCGCAGGAAAAAGACCAGCACCGGACCAAAGACCGCCACCGGGTGAAGAAAAATATCGGCAAGCGCCGCAAACCCAGCGCAACCGGGCCGGTAACAGAATAAAACCTTATCATCAGAACGCCGGGAAACCGGCGTTTTTTTACCCTTTTGCCCGCTTCCGCCCATAAAAAAACCGCCGTCTCCGGCGGTTTTTTGTCTGCTGAATCAGCCCGGAATATTACAGGCTTTCAGTAAAGGTACGGGCGATAACGTCGCGCTGCTGCTCCGGAGTCAGAGAGTTGAAGCGCACCGCATAGCCGGAAACACGGATGGTCAGCTGCGGGTATTTTTCCGGATGTTTTACTGCGTCTTCCAGTGTTTCACGGCGCAGCACGTTTACGTTCAGGTGCTGGCCACCTTCAACACGCACTTCCGGTTTGATATCCATCGGAACTTCACGGTATTCAATCTGGCCCAGTTTGCTGACCGGAACAATTTCATCTTCAGCAAAACCACCTTTTGCACAGATGCAGCGCGCTTCGTTTTTCTCGCTGTCCAGCAGCCAGAAAGAGTTCAGAAGATCGTCGTTTGCTGCTTTAGTAATCTGAATACCAGTAATCATAAATGCCTCCCTAAGGCTTATGCTGTGTTCCCTCACCGGTCGTCGCCTGAATGCTCACGGCGGTGGGGTAACCATTCCCGGCCACTTCTGGCCAATTGGTAAAACCATTGTTTCGATGTTGTTTATATACCAGTCGTACGGGCGTCATTCTTTGATTAAAATCAATAAAAACCCAGGACACCAAAGCACCGAAAATTCATTTATTTGTTTTACATCAACTTAGCCAGATCGCCGCCTGCCGTTTATTTTGTAAATTATTGGCTATTTTTTGACCATACACCTTTTCGCCGCACGCCCGATTTTATTCTTGTCTGATAAGCAGTTAAGCTACGGCTAAACAATTCTTCAGGAGCGCGAGATGGGCACACCTCTCACCTGGCACGATGTGCTGGCGGACGAAAAACAACAACCTTACTTTATTCATACCCTGCAGGCCGTTGCGCAGCGCCGGGCTGAAGGCGTTACCGTATACCCCCCGCAAAAGGATGTTTTTAACGCGTTTCGCTATACCGAACTGGCGGATGTCCGGGTGGTGATCCTCGGCCAGGATCCTTACCACGGTGCCGGGCAGGCACACGGTCTGGCTTTTTCTGTACAGCCCGGAATCGCCATCCCCCCTTCTTTATTAAATATGTATAAAGAGCTGGAAGGCTCAGTCCCGGGGTTTGTACGCCCGCAGCATGGGTATCTGGAAAGCTGGGCCCGCCAGGGGGTGCTGCTGCTCAACACAGTGCTCACAGTAGAAGCAGGCCAGGCCCACTCCCACGCTAATCTGGGCTGGGAAACCTTTACCGATAAAGTTATCAGCCTGATTAACGAACACCGCCAGGGGGTGGTGTTTTTACTCTGGGGCGCCCATGCCCAGAAGAAGGGGCGCATTATTGACCGCCAGCGCCATGTTGTGCTCCAGGCGCCGCACCCGTCACCGCTTTCTGCGCATCGCGGGTTCTTTGGCTGCGGCCACTTTACCCGGACCAACAGCTGGCTTGCCGAACAGGGGCAGCCGGTTATCGACTGGACCCCCGTACTGCCCGGGCCACAGGCGTAACCCTCCGGCGGCAGCGCAAAAACCACGCTGCCGCCTGAACCGGTAACAGAAATAATATTTATCGTAGATCTCATTTTATCTTTATGAATATAAAGATGATTTTTCATTTATTTTTATTTACCATTCTCCACCGCTAATTTAACACCGTTTAATATATTAAAAACTATACTTAAGGCTTTCAGCGTTAAATACATCTCTCCGTATTCTGTCAAGCCATAGGGTATACTCATGCAAAATGTTTTAACCGCATTTCGCCAACAGGCCCGGCAGCACCCTGATAATATTGCCATTATTCACAACAATAAAACACTGACATACCAGTATGTTGAGCAGCAAAGCGATCGTCTGTGCCACCAGCTACAGCAGGCCGGAGTCTCACCGGGGGATGTTATCCCCCTGATTACGCTGCGCGCGCCAGAATATATTATTGGCATACTTGCTATTATAAAATCCGGCGCCAGTTACATTCCGGTGGATATTCACTACCCCCAAAAACGTATTAAACAAATAACCGAACAAAGTGGTTCCCCGGTTATTTTAATCAGCCACCGGGCTTTTACCGGGGCCGCAGGGGAAACGACAAAACATATTATTGCCATTGATGATATCCCCGACGATGATGTCACACCGGCCCCTGTCACGGCCCCCGCCCCTGAAGATACGGCCTATGTGATTTTCACCTCCGGCACAACCGGTATTCCCAAAGGGGTGATGGTATCCCACGCGTCACTCTATAACCTTATCGCCTGGCATAATGGGCAGTTTGATGTCACCGACCAGACCCGCAGCACACTGATCGCCGGTATTAGTTTCGATGTGGCGCAATGGGAAATCTGGTCACCGTTAATTTGCGGCGCTACGCTTATCCTGCCGGATAACGAAGACATTCGTTTACAGGCGGAATCCCTGATGCATTTCTTCGCGGCCCGCAATATCACCCACGCTTTTATTCCCACCGTTCTGGTGGCGGAGTTTATCCGCCAGCCCCAGCCAGATACTCTGGCACTGCGTTATCTTTTTACCGCCGGGGAGAAACTCAACCCTGTGGTACTGGGCAAGATCCGCTACCGGCTGATTGATTACTATGGTCCAACCGAAGCCACCATTTTTACGACCTGTAACCCGGTTATCTGTGCCAGCCAGAACCCGGAGCCCAGTATTGGAAGGCCCGTCGCCGGTGCTGAGATATTTATTCTTGATGAGCAGCTCCGCCCCATTTGCGGGGATGAACCCGGGGAGATTTTTATTTCCGGGCCGGGCTTAGCCCGCGGCTACCTGAACAATCCGCAACAGACCCGGGAAAAGTTTCTGACCCTTCCTTTTGCCCCGGGAAAGCGCCTGTACCGCAGCGGCGACCGCGCCCGCTGGCTGGCCGACGGGCGGATCCAGTACCTTGGCCGCCTGGATGATCAGGTAAAAATCAGGGGCAACCGGATAGAGCTGGCCGAGATTGAAAACGTACTGATGCGCGAAGCTGGCGTAAAAAGCGCTGTCGTGCTGCTCACTACAGGCAGTGCTACAGAAGAAAAGAAAATACTGGCTTTTGTTGTTACCGGGAACGTCAGCCGGGAAACGCTGCGTAACAGGCTAGCCGGGGATCTGCCAGCCTGGTGTATGCCGGCCGATATCCTTATCCTGCCGGGCCTGCCGCAAACCCCCAACGGGAAAACCGATAAACAGGCCCTGTTAGCGGCATATCAGGCCCACACTGTGGCACAGCCTGGTGCGGCATTCCGCGGGCGGGAATCTGAACTGGCCCGCATCTGGGAAACGTTGTTAGACCGCCCCATTCCCGGCCCTGATGATAACTTTTTCGATCTCGGCGGACACTCGCTGCTGGCAGCCAGACTGGCATCGGCTATCACCGCACAGACACAGGTTCGCGCCTATGTGCGCGATATCTATGATGCCCCCACAATAAGAACCCTCGCCACACTGCTGGAAGAGCGCAGCCACGCAGAGCCTGCCGTGGCCGATAACGAGCCGCTGCGCATACTGCAGGACGATATTTTCCTGCCGCAGGATCTGCCTGCCTGTGGGCAGATTGATGAGCAGCAGATCCGCGCGCCGCGTACCATCTTTCTGACCGGGGCGACGGGGTTTATCGGTTCACACCTGCTGGCTGATCTGCTGCAGACAACCCAGGCGGTGATTTACTGCCTGGTGCGCGCCAGAACACCCGCCCGGGCAGCGCAGAAAATAGACGCGACCCTGGCCCGTTACTCCATCTCCCTTTCCCGGGAGGTGCGCCAGCGTATCCGCCCGCTAGCCGGTGATGTGGCCGAGCCCGGTTTCGCCCTCGAAAACACCCTGTACCAGCAGCTATGCCAGACATGCGATATCGTCTATCACTCTGCCAGTGCGGTTAATTTTATCCAGCCCTACTCCTGGATGAAGCGCGATAATGTGCAGGGTCTGCGGGAAATTATTCGCTTCGCCTGTACCGGCAAAACCGCGCCGTTAATCCTGCTTTCCACCATTTCCGTGTACAGCTGGGGGCATCTCCATACGGGTAAGGAGGTGATGCATGAGCATGATGATATTGATCAGAACCTGCCTGCGGTTATTACCGATATCGGATACGTTCGCAGTAAGTGGGTGATGGAGAAAATTGCCGACCTGGCCGCCTCCCGTGGCCTGCCGCTGATGACATTCCGCCTGGGTTATGCCACCACTCACAGCCAGACCGGTGTCAGCGCCGATTACCAGTGGTGGGGGCGGCTGGTCAAAACCTGTCTTGATTCCGGCACGGTTCCGGAACTGCAAAACTTACGTGAAGGGCTGACAACCGTGGACTACATGACGAATGCCATTGCCTGGATCTCCCGTAATCCACAGGCTCTGGGCCATAAATTTAACCTGATCCACGAACAGCAAAATAACCTGACACTGAACGCGTTTTTCAACCTGCTTGAGACACACTTCGGGTTTACGTTCCGCCGCCTCCCCTTTGCGCACTGGTGCGCCCAGTGGGAGAACGACATGACCGCCCCCCTGTACCCGCTGCTCAGCCTGTTTAAGGACAATATGGTGGCCGGGCAATCCACCGTGCAGCTGTATCAGAATACCTACAAGTGGGACTGCAGTAACGTGAAACGCTTCCTGCACAACAGTGGTATCCGGGAGCCCGTCTTCACCCGTGAATTACTGGCCCGCTACCTGCAGCACTCTATCGGGTATGCCGGTCTGTAAAAACAAAAACGCCTGCATCCGCAGGCGTTTTTGTTTGTCCGGGTATCAGGCTTTATGCTGTCGCCACCACTCGGCCAGCACAACACCGGTCGCCACCGAGACATTCAGGCCATCCACATCACCGGTGCCATTCACCGACACCAGCATATCGCTGTGGTTCAACGCGTCAGACTCTTGCTCTTCACGCTCAAAACCCGGCACCAGCACCATCTTCTGCGGCAGCTGGGTTTTAAACAGCGGCAGCCCGGCACCGGTAACAGTACTTACCACCGTATAGCCCGCCTCGCGGAACTGATCCAGCGCCGCGGCAAAGCTGGCTCCGGTAATCGCCTGCACATGCTCCGCGCCGCCTTCGGCAGTACGCACCGCCGCACCGGACTCCAGCACCGCTGCATCGGGCACTAATACGCCCTTCGCGCCGAAGTGTGCACAGGTGCGCAGCATTGCCCCCACATTATGCGGGTTGCCGATATCTTCCAGCGCCAGTACACAGTCATCGGCCGGGGCATTGTCAATCCACTGCTCAACCGCCATGCCATTGCGCTTTTTGATCAGGAAGCATACGCCGCCGTGGCGCTCGGTGCCGGAGGCTTTGGCCAGTTCAGCGTCATCCACCACGTGGTAGGCTTTGCGGTTGGCGGCCATCCAGCGCAGTGCTTCTTTAAAGCGCGGGGTCACACTCTGGATAAACCAGGCGCGAACAATGGATTCCGGACGGTTACGAAACAGTGACTGGCAGGCATTTTCGCCATATACCCGCGTCTCTTCCGCGCGCTGGCGGCGCAGAATCTCGGGATCAATATAGCTTTTACCACTGATGCCGCCGTGATCCGGGGTGTCGTTGGCCTCGTCACCCGGAGCCCGGGAAACGGTGCGCCACGGAGAGGTCTCACGTTTACGGTCACGTCCGGCTGATTTATCATCGCGAGAACCGCGGCGGCCCCCTTCCTGGCGAGGCGTATTACGTCCGCCGCCCTTTCCGGTACGTGGGTTATGGCCGCGTGTTTCGGATTCGTCATCACTGCGGACATACATCACTTTGACCTTGCCGCTCTTACCTTTTAATTCGTCGTTCATGCTTTTCTCCACCAGCTAGCTCTGCGCGAAGGGCGCAGATTACCTGATGTCCCGGCGCTAAGCCATTATCTTTATCCAAAAGCTACTATCTATTGTACCCATTGAATAAACCAGATTGTCGGATGATTTTTTTATGCGGATAATATTTAACAATTACACAACAGTTAACTGCGCTATCCCCAGCCCTACCCTACTGATCCGAGGTTTGTTATGAATACCGTTTGTGCCTCCTGCCACGCCATTAATCGCCTGCCTGACGGACATACTCAGGAGGGCGCAAAATGCGGACGCTGCGGACACGCGTTGTTTGACGGCGAAGTCATTCATGCCACCAGCAGTACGCTCGACACCCTGCTTAAAGACGACCTGCCGGTAGTGATCGATTTCTGGGCCCCCTGGTGCGGCCCGTGCGTTAACTTTGCCCCGGTGTTTGACGATGTCGCCGAAGAGCGCAGCGGCAAAGTGCGCTTTGTCAAAGTCAACACCGAAGCCGAGCCCGAACTGAGCGCCCGCTTCCGTATCCGCAGTATTCCGACCATTATGATGTTTAAAAAAGGCGAAATGGTCGACATCCTGAGCGGCGCCATGCCCAAAGCGCCATTTAACGGCTGGATCGACGAAAACCTGTGATCTCCGGGCACCGTTGCTGGTGCCCGCCCTACCGGGTGCAGTAAACTAGCGGTTTTTATCCCCTGAAGCTCCCATGACTGATAACGCCGTTTTGCATCTCCGCGCCGAACGCCTGGCCCGCGCGACCCGCCCTTTTCTTGCCAGAGGCAACCGGGTGCGCCGCTGCCAGCGCTGCCTGTTACCCCTGCGCCAGTGCCTGTGCGCCACCATTAAACCGGTGGCGGCAAGAAGCCAGTTCTGCCTGGTGATGTACGACACCGAGCCCATGAAACCCAGCAATACCGGGCGCCTGATTGCCGATATTCTGCCGGGCACCACCGCCTTTCAGTGGTCACGCACCGAGCCACCAGAGGCACTCCTCGCCCTGGTCAACAGCCCGGACTGGCAGCCGATGGTCGTGTTCCCGGCCTCCTACGCTGACGCAGACCGCGAAGTGCTCAGCCAGCCGCCTGACCACGGTAAACCACCGCTGTTTATCATGCTGGACGGCACCTGGCCTGAGGCGCGCAAAATGTTCCGCAAAAGCCCGTGGCTGGATAACCTGCCGCTGATCTCCGTGGATTTGTCAAAAACCTCTGCGTATCAGTTGCGCGAAGTCCATGCCGATGGCCAGTATTGCACGGCAGAAGTGGCCTGCGCGTTACTGGAGCAGGCAGGCGACAGCCAGGCCGCCCGGGGGCTTAGCGATCATTTTATGCTTTTTCGTGAGCGGTATCTGGCGGGAAAGGCTAACCTTCAGCAGGTCATCACAGCGGCACCTGAAGAAAGCGTTTAAACTAACGCTAACTTTTTGTTCAGGGAGAGCACCATGAGCCAGCGCGGGTTAGAAGCACTATTACGGCCAAAATCTATTGCGGTGATTGGGGCATCCATGAAGCCCCAGCGCGCCGGTTACCTGATGATGCGCAACCTGCTGGCGGGCGGCTTTAACGGCCCGGTGCTCCCGGTGACCCCGGCCTGGAAAGCGGTATGCGGTGTGATGACCTGGCCGGATGTGGCCAGCCTGCCCTTTCCCCCGGATCTGGCCGTACTCTGCACCCATGCCCGGCGTAACCCTGAATTACTGGAGTCTCTGGGCCTGCGGGGCTGCAAAACCTGTATTATCCTCTCCGCTCAGCCGGAACAGCACCCGGAATTGCTGGCCATTGCCCGCCGCTGGAACATGCGGCTGCTGGGGCCAAACAGCCTGGGGTTACTCGCCCCCTGGCAGGGGCTGAATGCCAGCTTCTCACCCGTGCCGATCAAAAAAGGCAAACTGGCGTTTATTTCCCAGTCTGCCGCGGTATCGAACACCATTCTTGACTGGGCGCAGCAGCGGGAAATCGGTTTTTCATTCTTTATCGCCCTTGGCGACAGCCTCGATATTAATGTGGATGAACTGCTGGACTTTCTCGCCAGGGATACCCGCACCAGCGCCATCCTGCTGTACCTTGAGCAGTTAAGCGATGCCCGCCGGTTTGTGTCCGCCGCCCGTAGTGCGTCCCGTAATAAGCCTGTTCTGGTCATTAAAAGCGGCCGCAGCACCCGGGCCCAGCTCCTGCTGAAAACCCGCCCGGGCCTGGACGCCGCATGGGATGCGGCCATCCAGCGTGCCGGTTTGTTGCGTGTCAGGGATACCCATGAGCTGTTCTCCGCCGTAGAAACCCTGAGCCATATGCGGGCCCTGCGGGGGGAGAAGCTGGTCATTATCAGTAACGGGGCGGCCCCGGCGGCACTTGCCCTGGACGAGCTGGAGCAGAAAAACGGCAAACTGGCGGAATTCCGCCCCGAAACGCAACAGCGGCTGGAGGCGCTGCTCGGCGGGGTAACAGAGATAGGTAACCCGCTGGATCTCCACGATGACGCCTCAACCGGGCGTTATCTGCAAACCCTGGAGATCCTGCTGGACAGCCATGAAGTGGATGCCCTGATGATCATCCACGCCCCCAGCGCCGTTGCCCCGGCAACCGACAATGCCGCGCAGATTATTGATCTGTTAAAGCGCCACCCGCGGGGCAAAATGGTCACCGTGATCACCAACTGGTGCGGCGAGTTCTCCTCCCGCGAGGCCCGGCGCCTGTTCAGCGATGCCGGGATCCCGACTTACCGCACCCCGGAAGGCACCATCACCGCGTTTATGCACATGGTGGAATATCACCGTAACCAGAAGCAGTTGCGGGAAACACCGGCCCTGCCGGTCAACCTGAAGGCGGATACCGCTATCGCCCATGAACTGCTCGGCCAGGCGCTGGAGCGGGGAATCACCTCCCTGGACACCCACGAAGTGCGCCCGGTGCTGGCAAGCTATGGCCTGAATACGCTCCCCACCTGGATTGCAGAGGACAGCGCAGAGGCCGTACACATTGCGGAGCAGATAGGCTACCCGGTAGCGCTGAAACTGCGCTCGCCGGATATTCCCCATAAATCTGAGGTTCAGGGGGTGATGCTGTATCTGCGTACCCCGGCCGAAGTACAACAGGCGGCAGATGCCATTTTCGACCGGGTGGCCATGACCTGGCCCCATGCCCGGGTTCAGGGTTTGCTGGTGCAAAGCATGGCCAACCGTGCAGGTGCCCAGGAGTTGCGTATTGTTGTGGAGCACGATCCGATTTTCGGCCCGCTTATTATGCTGGGGGAAGGCAGCGTGGAGTGGCAGTCCGGCGATCATGCGGCGGTGGCCCTTCCGCCGCTGAACATGAACCTGTCCCGCTATCTGATCATTCAGGCGATTAAAAGCCGCAAGATCCGTGGACGCAGCGCCCTGCGCCCGCTGGATATTACCGGGCTCAGCCAGGTGCTGGTGAGGGTGTCAAACCTGATCATTGAATGCCCGGAGATTCGCCGGCTGGATATTCACCCGCTGCTGGTATCCGGCAGTGAATTTACACTGCTGGACGTTACGCTGGATTTAGCCCCCTTTAGCGGGGATCCTGAAAGCCGCCTGGCGATCCGCCCGTATCCGCACCATCTTGAGCAGCAGGTCACCATGAAGAACGGGGATCACTGCCTGTTCCGCCCGATCCTGCCTGAAGATGAACCCCAGCTACAGCGTTTTATCTCCCGGGTGACCAGAGAAGATCTCTATTATCGTTATTTCAGCGAAATTAATGAGTTTACCCATGATGATTTCGCCAATATGACGCAGATCGATTACGATCGGGAGATGGCATTCGTGGCGGTCCGCCCCGGAGCCGACGGCAAAGAGGAGATTATCGGCGTGACCCGGGCTATCTCCGATCCGGATAATATCGACGCCGAATTCGCCGTGCTGGTGCGTTCTGATCTTAAAGGGCTTGGACTGGGCCGCCAGCTGATGGAAAAACTGATTGGTTATACCCGGGAATACGGCCTGCAAAAACTCAACGGCATCACCATGCCCAACAACCAGGGGATGATAGCCCTGGCCCGCAAACTGGGGTTCCGGGTCGATATTCAGCTTGAGGATGGCATTGTCAGCCTGTCACTGGCGCTGACTAAACAACAGGAACGTGAGTAACGTGTTGGAAATCTTACCCACAACGCGCAACAGTAGTGGTATTATCCACCACTTCTGTCGAGCCACCAGAGCAGAAAACCATCAAATGTATAGAGAAGATAAGCACAGTGATGTTGTCCAAATTTAAGCGTAACAAACATCAACAGCACCTTGCACTATTACCGAAACTTGCTCAGTCCGTTGATGATGTTACGGTCTTTTTCGAACCGGCGGATTGCCGGAAAATATTGCTGCAGAAAATCGCCTCTGCCACCCGGCGTATTTGTATTGTCGCACTGTATATGGAGCAGGATGACGCCGGGCGCGCCATACTTTCTGCGCTGTATGAGGCCAAAAAGCAACGCCCTGAGCTGGAGATATCCGTGCTGGTAGACTGGCACCGGGCTCAGCGGGGACGCATTGGTGACACAGCCGCCAATACTAATGCAGACTGGTACTGTCGCATGGCCCAGGAGCACCCGGACGTCCTGGTGCCGGTATATGGCGTTCCGGTCAATACCCGGGAAGCGCTTGGCGTTCTGCATTTTAAAGGTTTTATCATCGATGACGCCGTGCTCTACAGCGGTGCCAGTATCAATGATGTCTATCTGCATCAGCATGATAAATACCGCTATGACCGCTATCAGCTGATCCGCAACCCGCGGCTTAGCGATATTATGTATGACTGGATCCAGCTTAATCTGGTTCAGGGCAAAGCCGTTTACCGGCTCGATGATCCCGCGCGGCCAAAAAGCCCGGAGATCAAAAATGAGATTCGCCAGTACCGCCAGGATCTGCGCTCCAGCAGCTATAACTTCCAGGGCGATGCCGGTAACGAAGAGCTGGCGGTCACGCCGTTAGTGGGGCTTGGGAAGACCAGCCCGCTGAATAAAGCGATTTTTCATCTTATGCCCTGTACCGAGCATAAGCTGACTATCTGCACGCCTTACTTCAACCTGCCTGCCGTGCTGGTGCGCAGCATTATCCAGCTGCTACGCGACGGGAAACAGGTCGAGATTATTGTTGGCGATAAAACCGCGAATGATTTCTATATTCCGCAGGATCAGCCGTTTAAAATTATTGGCGCCCTGCCTTATCTGTATGAAATTAATCTGCGCCGTTTTATGAGCCGCCTGCAATATTATGTCAACAGCGGGCAATTGATCATCCGGCTGTGGAAAGATGACGACAACAGCTATCACCTGAAAGGCATGTGGGTTGATGACGAGTGGATCCTGCTGACGGGGAATAACCTCAATCCCCGGGCCTGGCGTCTGGATCTGGAAAACGCGATTCTTATCCATGATCCGCAGCATCAGCTCGCCGCCACCCGGGAAAAAGAGCTCGCGACAATTCGCCAGCATACCACCGTGGTTCATCATTACCGGGATCTGCAGAGTATTGCCGAATACCCGGTCAAAGTACGCAAACTGATCCGTCGCTTACGGCGTATACGGGTCGACAGGCTTATCAGCCGCATTCTTTAATTGCGGCGCTACCGTCTGGCCCCGTGTTTAACGGGGCTTTTTCAAAGGAGGTAAGATGAAACTGTCCGTTACCGCGTTTCTTATTCCTTTGCTGACAACAGCCTGTAGCCACCAGGCGCAGGACTCATGGACAGGCCAGGACAAAGCGCAGCATTTTATCGCCTCTGCCATGCTCTCTGCCGCCGGTAATGAGTACGGCCAGCATCAGGGCTGGAGTCATGACCGCAGCGCCACATTCGGGCTGATGTTCTCAACGAGTCTCGGTGCCGGAAAAGAGCTCTGGGACAGCCGCCCTGCCGGAAGCGGCTGGAGCTGGAAGGATTTTGCCTGGGATGTCGCGGGCGCAGCCACCGGATACACGCTCTGGCAACTGGCCCGCTGATTTATCAGAGTTTGCTGCCGCCCCCTTTACGGTGCAGCATCAGCGACACCAGGAAAGCAATCACCCCCATCGCCGAAACATACCAGAAGAAGACGGTTTCCGCGCCAATGGACTTCAGCATTAACGCCACATATTCAGCCGAACCACCAAACAGGGCATTCGCCACCGCATAAGACAGCCCGACCCCCAGCGCCCGGATATGGGGCGGGAACATTTCTGCCTTCAGAATGCCGCTGATAGAGGTATAGAAGCTGACAATCAGCAGCGCTATCAGCACCAGCCCCAGAGCCGCCCAGGACGACGTGACATACTGCAACGCCGTCAGAATCGGAACCGTGCACAGCGTCAGCAACAGGCTAAAGCAGAGCATGGATGAGCGGCGGCCGATACGGTCAGACAGGGCACCAAAGAAAGGCTGCATCAGCATGTAAATAAACAGGGCCCCGGTCATTAATGCACTGGCGGGCTTTGCATGCATGCCCACAGTGTTGACCAGATATTTCTGCATATATGTGGTGAAGGTATAGAAGCTCAGGGAGCCTGCCGCAGTGAAGCCCAGCACCATAATAAATGCCCGGCGATGCCGCCACAGCCCTTTTAAGGTGCCTGCTTCTTTTAAGGCGCGGCTTTCCGCCTGGGCGGTCTCATTCAGGGAGCGGCGCAGCCACAGGGCAACAACCGCCAGCAGAGCCCCAAGGACAAAGGGAATACGCCAGCCCCAGGCTCTCAAATCACTTTCGCTGAGAACCTGCTGCAAAATCACCACAACCAGCAGGGCCAGCAGTTGCCCGCCAATCAGCGTGACATACTGGAAAGAGGCATAAAAGCCTTTGCGCCCTTCAATGGCGACCTCGCTCATATAGGTCGCGCTGGTGCCATACTCCCCCCCGACAGAGAGCCCCTGAAACAGGCGCGCCAGCAGCAGTAATGCCGGAGCCCATGTACCAATTTCGGCATAGCCCGGTAAGCAGGCGATAACCAGTGAGCCGAAGCACATCATACACACGGAGATAAGCATGGAGCGACGCCGCCCGTGCTTATCGGCAATGCGGCCAAATAGCCAGCCGCCAATGGGGCGCATCAGGAAGCCGGCAGCGAATACGCCAGCGGTTTGCAGCAACTGGGTGGTGGTATTACCGGATGGGAAGAATATGTGGGCAAAATACAGCGAGCAGAATGAGTAAACATAAAAATCAAACCACTCAACCAGATTCCCGGATGAGGCGCCAACAATCGCCCATATCCGTTGCCGGGTACTGTTATTACCGTATGCCGTCTTGTGCTCTGCGGCTGTTACTTCAGTCATTGTTTCTCTCCTGCCAGGACAACCCATAGAGGGAAAGACGTAGAGTGAGCCAGATCTCGTTGTAAATAAAGTGTTATGAAGTTTATGTTTTTGTTATTTGTGATGGAGATAAAGTTTTCAGACAGGAAGCCAGAAAAGTCCGAAGGATGCCCGCCGCACTCAGGTTTGTACGGTGCACAGACGCAAAAGAGCCCTGTCTTCCGACAGGGCTCTTTCGTTTAATTAAAGCCTGGCAGTTCCCTACTCTCGCATGGGGAGACCCCACACTACCATCGGCGCTACGGCGTTTCACTTCTGAGTTCGGCATGGGGTCAGGTGGGACCACCGCGCTACGGCCGCCAGGCATATTCTTTGTGCTCATGTCCGTCTTTTTCTTTTGCACCACACCCGCGTTGGCTGCGCTCGCTCGCAACAGTCACTTACTTCAGTAAGCTCCTGTCGTCTCGTTCTCTTGCCGCCTTGCTGTGGCACAAAATCGAAAAGACTTACATCATCTATCCGGTAACAAGCTGAATATCGTCTCTCTCTTCACACCAAAACATCTTTGGCGTTGTAAGGTTAAGCCTCACGGTTCATTAGTACCGGTTAGCTCAATGCATCGCTGCACTTACACACCCGGCCTATCAACGTCGTCGTCTTCAACGTTCCTTCAGGAGACTTTAAGTCTCAGGGAGAACTCATCTCGGGGCAAGTTTCGTGCTTAGATGCTTTCAGCACTTATCTCTTCCGCATGTAGCTACCGGGCAATGCCATTGGCATGACAACCCGAACACCAGTGATGCGTCCACTCCGGTCCTCTCGTACTAGGAGCAGCCCCCCTCAGTTCTCCAGCGCCCACGGCAGATAGGGACCGAACTGTCTCACGACGTTCTAAACCCAGCTCGCGTACCACTTTAAATGGCGAACAGCCATACCCTTGGGACCTACTTCAGCCCCAGGATGTGATGAGCCGACATCGAGGTGCCAAACACCGCCGTCGATATGAACTCTTGGGCGGTATCAGCCTGTTATCCCCGGAGTACCTTTTATCCGTTGAGCGATGGCCCTTCCATTCAGAACCACCGGATCACTAAGACCTGCTTTCGCACCTGCTCGAGCCGTCACTCTCGCAGTCAAGCTAGCTTATGCCTTTGCACTAACCTCCTGATGTCCGACCAGGATTAGCTAACCTTCGTGCTCCTCCGTTACTCTTTGGGAGGAGACCGCCCCAGTCAAACTACCCACCAGACACTGTCCGCAACCCGGATTACGGGTCTACGTTAGAACATCAAACATTAAAGGGTGGTATTTCAAGGTTGGCTCCATGCAGACTGGCGTCCACACTTCAAAGCCTCCCACCTATCCTACACATCAAGGCTCAATGTTCAGTGTCAAGCTATAGTAAAGGTTCACGGGGTCTTTCCGTCTTGCCGCGGGTACACTGCATCTTCACAGCGAGTTCAATTTCACTGAGTCTCGGGTGGAGACAGCCTGGCCATCATTACGCCATTCGTGCAGGTCGGAACTTACCCGACAAGGAATTTCGCTACCTTAGGACCGTTATAGTTACGGCCGCCGTTTACCGGGGCTTCGATCAGGAGCTTCGCTTGCGCTGACCCCATCAATTAACCTTCCGGCACCGGGCAGGCGTCACACCGTATACGTCCACTTTCGTGTTTGCACAGTGCTGTGTTTTTAATAAACAGTTGCAGCCAGCTGGTATCTTCGACTGACTTCAGCTCCACCCGCAGGGGCTTCACCTACATGTCAGCGTGCCTTCTCCCGAAGTTACGGCACCATTTTGCCTAGTTCCTTCACCCGAGTTCTCTCAAGCGCCTTGGTATTCTCTACCTGACCACCTGTGTCGGTTTGGGGTACGATTTGATGTTACCTGATGCTTAGAGGCTTTTCCTGGAAGCAGGGCATTTGTTACTTCAGCACCGTAGTGCCTCGTCATCACGCCTCAGTGTTAAAGTGAACCGGATTTGCCTGGTCCACACACCTACACGCTTAAACCGGGACGACCGTCGCCCGGATAACATAGCCTTCTCCGTCCCCCCTTCGCAGTAACACCAAGTACAGGAATATTAACCTGTTTCCCATCGACTACGCCTTTCGGCCTCGCCTTAGGGGTCGACTCACCCTGCCCCGATTAACGTTGGACAGGAACCCTTGGTCTTCCGGCGTGCGGGTTTTTCACCCGCATTATCGTTACTTATGTCAGCATTCGCACTTCTGATACCTCCAGCAGCCCTCACAGACCACCTTCAACGGCTTACAGAACGCTCCCCTACCCAACAACACACAGTGTCGCTGCCGCAGCTTCGGTGCACAGTTTAGCCCCGTTACATCTTCCGCGCAGGCCGACTCGACCAGTGAGCTATTACGCTTTCTTTAAATGATGGCTGCTTCTAAGCCAACATCCTGGCTGTCTGGGCCTTCCCACATCGTTTCCCACTTAACTGTGACTTTGGGACCTTAGCTGGCGGTCTGGGTTGTTTCCCTCTTCACGACGGACGTTAGCACCCGCCGTGTGTCTCCCGTGATAACATTCTGTGGTATTCGTAGTTTGCATCGGGTTGGTAAGTCGGGATGACCCCCTAGCCGAAACAGTGCTCTACCCCCACAGATGAGTTCACGAGGCGCTACCTAAATAGCTTTCGGGGAGAACCAGCTATCTCCCGGTTTGATTGGCCTTTCACCCCCAGCCACAAGTCATCCGCTAATTTTTCAACATTAGTCGGTTCGGTCCTCCAGTTAGTGTTACCCAACCTTCAACCTGCCCATGGCTAGATCACCGGGTTTCGGGTCTATACCCTGCAACTTAACGCCCAGTTAAGACTCGGTTTCCCTGCGGCTCCCCTATCCGGTTAACCTTGCTACAGAATATAAGTCGCTGACCCATTATACAAAAGGTACGCAGTCACACCCCGAAGGATGCTCCCACTGCTTGTACGTACACGGTTTCAGGTTCTTTTTCACTCCCCTCGCCGGGGTTCTTTTCGCCTTTCCCTCACGGTACTGGTTCACTATCGGTCAGTCAGGAGTATTTAGCCTTGGAGGATGGTCCCCCCATCTTCAGACAGGATATCACGTGTCCCGCCCTACTCATCGAGTTCACAACATGTGCATTTTCGTGTACGGGGCTTTCACCCTGTATCGCGCGACTTTCCAGACGCTTCCACTAACACACACGCTGATTCAGACTCTGGGCTGCTCCCCGTTCGCTCGCCGCTACTGGGGGAATCTCGGTTGATTTCTTTTCCTCGGGGTACTTAGATGTTTCAGTTCCCCCGGTTCGCCTCGTTAGCCTATGTATTCAGCTAACGATAGTGTGTCGAAACACACTGGGTTTCCCCATTCGGACATCGCCGGGTCAAAGGTTCATATCACCTCGCCGGCGCTTTTCGCAGATTAGCACGTCCTTCATCGCCTCTGACTGCCAGGGCATCCACCGTGTACGCTTAGTCGCTTAACCTCACAACCCGAAGATGTCTTCAGGTGTGATAATTTGAGAGACTCATAAACGCTTACGCGTTTATTGTTTCAATTTTCAGCTTGTTCCAGATTTTTAAAGAGCAAAACTTCGCAACACACTTATTCAGTATGTTCTGAAGTTTTTTTATTTCCGAGCAGACGATGGTGGAGCTATGCGGGATCGAACCGCAGACCTCCTGCGTGCAAAGCAGGCGCTCTCCCAGCTGAGCTATAGCCCCATCGTAGCAACAACCCCGTGAACCTAATTTGCTGACTGACGCGGCGTAGTGAAGCGAAGCATACTGAAGTATGCGAGCTTTGCTACAACAAAGTCAGGGAGTAAATTGGTAGGCCTGAGTGGACTCGAACCACCGACCTCACCCTTATCAGGGGTGCGCTCTAACCACCTGAGCTACAAGCCTGCCGGAGTATTACTGCTCGTTATTTTCTATCAGACAATCTGTGTGAGCACTGAAAGGTTGTATCTTTAAGGTAAGGAGGTGATCCAACCGCAGGTTCCCCTACGGTTACCTTGTTACGACTTCACCCCAGTCATGAATCACAAAGTGGTAAGCGCCCTCCCGAAGGTTAAGCTACCTACTTCTTTTGCAACCCACTCCCATGGTGTGACGGGCGGTGTGTACAAGGCCCGGGAACGTATTCACCGTGGCATTCTGATCCACGATTACTAGCGATTCCGACTTCATGGAGTCGAGTTGCAGACTCCAATCCGGACTACGACGCACTTTATGAGATCCGCTTGCTCTCGCGAGGTCGCTTCTCTTTGTATGCGCCATTGTAGCACGTGTGTAGCCCTGGTCGTAAGGGCCATGATGACTTGACGTCATCCCCACCTTCCTCCAGTTTATCACTGGCAGTCTCCCCTGAGTTCCCACCCGAAGTGCTGGCAACAGAGGATAGGGGTTGCGCTCGTTGCGGGACTTAACCCAACATTTCACAACACGAGCTGACGACAGCCATGCAGCACCTGTCTCATAGCTCCCGAAGGCACCAAGGCATCTCTGCCAAGTTCTATGGATGTCAAGACCAGGTAAGGTTCTTCGCGTTGCATCGAATTAAACCACATGCTCCACCGCTTGTGCGGGCCCCCGTCAATTCATTTGAGTTTTAACCTTGCGGCCGTACTCCCCAGGCGGTCAACTTAACGCGTTAGCTCCGGAAGCCACGGTTCAAGACCACAACTTCCAAGTTGACATCGTTTACGGCGTGGACTACCAGGGTATCTAATCCTGTTTGCTCCCCACGCTTTCGCACCTGAGCGTCAGTCTTCGTCCAGGGGGCCGCCTTCGCCACCGGTATTCCTCCAGATCTCTACGCATTTCACCGCTACACCTGGAATTCTACCCCCCTCTACGAGACTCAAGCTGACCAGTTTCAAATGCAGTTCCCAGGTTAAGCCCGGGGATTTCACATCTGACTTAATCAACCGCCTGCGTGCGCTTTACGCCCAGTAATTCCGATTAACGCTTGCACCCTCCGTATTACCGCGGCTGCTGGCACGGAGTTAGCCGGTGCTTCTTCTGCGGGTAACGTCAATTGCTGAGGTTATTAACCTCAACACCTTCCTCCCCGCTGAAAGTACTTTACAACCCGAAGGCCTTCTTCATACACGCGGCATGGCTGCATCAGGCTTGCGCCCATTGTGCAATATTCCCCACTGCTGCCTCCCGTAGGAGTCTGGACCGTGTCTCAGTTCCAGTGTGGCTGGTCATCCTCTCAGACCAGCTAGGGATCGTCGCCTAGGTGAGCCGTTACCCCACCTACTAGCTAATCCCATCTGGGCACATCCGATGGTATGAGGCCCGAAGGTCCCCCACTTTGGTCTTGCGACATTATGCGGTATTAGCTACCGTTTCCAGTAGTTATCCCCCTCCATCAGGCAGTTTCCCAGACATTACTCACCCGTCCGCCACTCGTCAGCGAATCAGCAAGCTGATTCCTGTTACCGTTCGACTTGCATGTGTTAAGCCTGCCGCCAGCGTTCAATCTGAGCCATGATCAAACTCTTCAATTCAAAGTTTGATGCTCAAAGAATTAAACTGTTTATTCGTAATGAATTAACTGTTAGTCACTCTTGAGACTTGATAATCATTTTTCGTCTTGCGACGTTAAGATATCAGTGCCTTAGAGTGCCCACACAGATTGTCTGATAAATTGTTAAAGAGCAGTGCCGCGCGTTTTTCTCTGCGGCGCGGGGTGTGCATATTACGCCTCCCCGCTTCGAAGTCAACGTTTATTTTCGCCATTCGCTACTGATAATTCGTTTTACTTCGCCTGACTGGCTGGACCGTGAAGCCGCTGTGCCGTGTCAGTGGGAGCGCATTATAGGGAGTTCCTGGCCGCTGGCAACCCCTGTTTTTAAAAAACTTTACCGAGTGATTATTTTCCAGGCAATACTGTATGTAACACCGCCATTCTGGTGGTTTATGCAACAAAAAAGGCCCCGCAGGGCCTTTAGCATTCGCAATAATTATGACTGGGTCGCCACAATCGTGCCGTCTTTGTCCACCAGCTCGATGGTTTTCCCCGGCACCAGTTCACCAGACAGGATCTGCTGAGCCAGCGGGTTTTCAATCTGCTGCTGGATAGCGCGTTTCAGCGGACGCGCGCCATATACCGGATCAAAGCCATTTTCACTCAGCAGGTTGAGCGCCTCGGCAGAGATATGCACGCTGTAGCCGCGCTCTTCCAGGCGTTTGTACAACCGCTGCAGCTGGATCTGGGCAATAGAAGCAATATGCTGCTGGCCCAGCGGGTGGAATACCACCACTTCATCAATACGGTTAATGAATTCCGGGCGGAAATTATGGCTGACAACCTCCAGAACCAGGTCTTTCATGCTGCCATAGTTAAGCTCGCCAAAACGCTCCTGAATAAGATCAGACCCCAGGTTAGAGGTCATAATCACGACCGTATTGCGAAAGTCGACCGTTCTCCCCTGCCCGTCTGTCAGGCGCCCGTCATCCAGCACCTGCAGCAGGATATTAAAGACATCCGGGTGCGCTTTTTCCACTTCATCCAGCAGGATGACGGAATAAGGACGCCGCCGCACGGCTTCCGTGAGGTAGCCCCCTTCTTCATAACCCACATATCCCGGAGGTGCCCCCACCAGACGCGATACCGAGTGTTTCTCCATAAACTCGGACATGTCGATACGGATCATCGCGTCGTCGCTGTCGAACATAAAGTTAGCCAGCGCCTTACACAATTCGGTCTTACCAACCCCGGTCGGCCCAAGGAACAGGAAGGAGCCAATCGGCCGGTTAGGATCCGCAAGGCCCGCACGGCTACGGCGAATCGCGTTAGATACCGCTTCAACTGCTTCATTCTGGCCGATAACACGATCGTGCAGTTGCTCTTCCATACGCAGCAGTTTATCGCGCTCGCTCTCCATCATTCTGGAGACCGGAATACCGGTCCAGCGAGCCAGCACTTCCGCAATTTCCGCGTCGGTCACTTTGTTACGCAGCAGACGCATGGTTTTCCCTTCAGACTGGGTGGCCGCCGCCAGCTGTTTTTCCAGTTCAGGGATTTTCCCGTATTGCAGCTCAGACATGCGGGCCAGGTCGCCGTTACGGCGCGCCTGCTCAATGGCAATCTTCGCCTGCTCCAGCTCCGCTTTGATAGTCTGTGTACCGGACAGCGAGGCTTTTTCCGCTTTCCACTCTTCTTCCAGCACGGAATACTGGCGCTCTTTATCGGCGAGCTCTTCTTCCAGCATATCCAGCCGTTTTTTACTGGCTTCGTCTGCTTCTTTACGCAGGGCCTGCTGCTCCAGTTTTAACTGGATAATACGCCGGTCCAGACGATCGAGCTCTTCGGGTTTGGAGTCTATCTGCATACGGATGCTGGACGCCGCTTCATCGATAAGGTCGATGGCTTTATCCGGCAACTGCCGGTCAGCAATATAGCGGTGGGACAACGTTGCCGCCGCCACGATTGCCGGGTCCGTGATTTGCACATGGTGGTGCAATTCATAGCGCTCTTTCAGGCCACGCAGAATCGCGATGGTATCTTCAACGCTCGGCTCCGCCACAAATACTTTCTGGAAACGACGCTCCAGGGCGGCGTCTTTTTCAATATACTGTCGATACTCATCCAGTGTGGTGGCACCCACGCAGTGCAGCTCACCACGGGCCAGCGCCGGTTTCAGCATATTCCCGGCATCCATGGCGCCGTCTGCTTTACCTGCCCCCACCATAGTGTGCAGCTCGTCAATAAACAGGATGACATTGCCTTCCTGTTTGGCCAGATCGTTAAGCACCCCTTTGAGGCGCTCTTCGAATTCACCGCGGTATTTCGCCCCGGCCACCAGCGCCCCCATATCCAGCGCCAGTACCCGGCGGCCTTTCAGCCCTTCCGGCACTTCGCCATTAACAATACGCTGGGCCAGCCCTTCCACAATGGCGGTTTTACCCACGCCAGGCTCACCAATCAGTACCGGGTTGTTTTTGGTCCGGCGCTGCAGTACCTGAATAGTGCGGCGGATCTCTTCATCACGCCCGATAACGGGATCCAGCTTGCCCTGCTCGGCCCGCTCGGTCAGATCCACGGTAAATTTTTTCAATGCCTGCCGTTGATCCTCGGCATTCTGATCATTCACGCTTTCGCCTCCACGCAGTTGCTCAATGGCCTGCGTTACGTTGGCTGTCGTCAGTCCGGCATTTTTCAGTAAATCGGCCAGGGACCCGCGGGTCTCAAGCGCCGCCAGAACAAACAGCTCTGATGAAATAAAATTGTCACCCTGTTTCTGTGCCAGCTTGTCGCACAGATTTAAGGCTCGCACCAGATCCTGAGACGGCTGAACATCACCACCGGTCCCTTCAACCTGGGGCAGGCGCTTCAGCGCTTCATCAATAGCGGTACGTAACTGCCCGACATTCACGCCGGCAGTGGTAAGTAACGGGGCAACAGATCCCCCTTCCTGGCTGAGCAGAGCGCTCATCAGGTGAAGAGGTTCGATATATTGGTTGTCGTGCCCGAGAGCGAGGGACTGGGCATCGGCGAGTGCTTGCTGGAACTTATTAGTAAGACGATCCAGGCGCATAACTCCTCCCATAACAGGTCAAAATTGCTACTGGAGATTAAATGAGGTCATCCCTCAAATATTCAAGGTTAATGACCATAAATATATGCGAAGGCAGCTATACGCGCTGGATCGTCTTGATTCTATAGGTTATATCAGCCAGATGAAACTTGCCATACGGCCGGTAACCTTGTCACGACGATAAGAAAAGAACGTATCAGACTCAGTCCAGGTACAGTGTTCACCGCCAAAGATCCGGGTAACCCCGGCCCGCGCCAGTCGCTGGCGGGCCAGCTGATAGATATCAGCGTAATACTTAAGCCCCGCCGGACGAAAAGCCGCACCGGCCGCCGCATCTTTCGCCATAAACGCTTCGCGAACTTCCGGCCCCACCTCAAAAGCCTGTGGGCCGATAGCGGGCCCCAGCCAGGCCATAATATTTTCAGGCTGATCCGCAAAGCACGCGATTGTCTCTTCCAGCACACCTTCACATAGCCCGCGCCAGCCAGCATGAGCAGCAGCAATCTCAGTACCAGCGCTATTACAGAATAGCACCGGTAAACAATCTGCTGTCATCACAGCACAAACCGTTGCCGGTTTACATGTCCATGAGGCATCGGCCCTTTTAGAGGTATAAGGGCCACCATCCAGCTGGAGTACCGCTTTCCCGTGGACCTGCTCCAGCCAGACCGGGCGTGAGGGCATACCGGCCGCCGTATACAAACGCTGGCGGTTCTCTTCCACATGCGCAGGATTATCCCCACAGTGTGCCCCCAGATTCATCGACCGGTAAGCGCCTTCGCTTACCCCCCCTGTGCGGGTGCTGCTACAGGCCCGTACGTTAGCGGGTAATGGCCACTGAGGAATAATCAATTGCGTCATAACCAGTCCACCTCATCCTTATGCTCTTCAAAATCTTCCTGCAGCGCGGCGATAAGCTCCACCATGTCGTCAGGAATTGGCGCATGCCACTCCATCTGAATACCACTTACCGGATGGTATAAGCGCAGCATAGTGGCGTGCAGCGCCTGGCGGTCAAAGCGGCGCAGCACGTCAATAAATTTATCAGAGGCGTGTTTCGGCGGACGCGGACGGCCACCGTAAACCGGATCCCCCACCAGCGGGTGAGTAATATGGGCCATGTGTACACGAATCTGGTGCGTACGCCCGGTTTCCAGGCGCAGCCGCAGCCGGGTATGCACGCGAAAATGTTCCATAATACGGTAGTGGGTGACTGCAGGTTTCCCCATCGGGTGGACAGCCATCTGGGTACGTTTAGTCGGGTGGCGGCTGATAGGCTCGCTGACGGTTCCGCCAGCGGTCATATGGCCGATAGCGACCGCTTCATACTCACGGGTGATTTCGCGCAGTTGCAGGGATTCAACCAGCCGTGTCTGGGCCGGTACCGTCTTGGCGACGACCATCAGACCGGTGGTGTCTTTATCCAGGCGGTGAACAATACCGGCGCGGGGAACATCGACAATCGGCGGGTAGTAGTGCAGCAGTGCATTCAGTACGGTGCCATCCGGGTTCCCGGCCCCGGGGTGAACAACCAGACCGCGAGGTTTATTAATAACAATGATATCATCGTCTTCATAGACGATATCCAGGGGGATATCCTGAGGTTCAAAGCGAATGTTTTCGTCGATCTCGGCATTGATGGCAACGCTTTCCCCGCCGAAGACTTTTTCCTTCGGGGTGCTGCAAATGTTGCCGTTAACCAGTACGCGCTGGTCAAGAATCCATTCTTTTATGCGCGAACGAGAATAATCCGGGAACAATTCGGCCAAAGCCTGATCTAAGCGTTGACCGAGTTGAGATTCGGACACCGTTGCGGTGAGTTGTACTAGTTGTGCCATAGACAGCTTCTTCGTTAACGTTGGGTTTTACGGCTTTGCCGTTTAATATAGTGTGCTATTGTAGCTGGTCTTTATCGGGAGCTTAACGGAGAGCCTCCCGGAATAACATTCTGAGGAAAGTCAAAACGTCATGACGCGCATGAAATATCTGGTGGCCGCAGCCACGTTAAGCCTGGCCTTGGCTGGTTGCTCCGGTTCCAAAGAAGAGGTTCCTGATAATCCGCCTTCTGAAATATACGCGACAGCACAGCAAAAACTGCAGGACGGTAACTGGAAAGCGGCAATAACGCAACTGGAAGCACTGGATAATCGCTATCCGTTTGGCCCCTATTCCCAGCAGGTGCAACTGGACCTGATCTACGCCTACTACAAAAATGCCGATTTACCTCTCGCGCAGGCGGCGATTGACCGGTTCATGCGTCTGAACCCGACTCACCCGAACATCGACTATGTGGTCTACATGCGCGGGCTGACCAACATGGCGCTAGATGATAGCGCATTACAGGGCTTCTTTGGTGTAGATCGTTCCGATCGCGATCCGCAACACGCCCGCGACGCATTTAACGACTTCTCCCGTCTGGTGCGTAACTACCCGAACAGCCAGTACAGCACCGACGCGACCAAGCGCCTGGTCTACCTGAAAGACCGTCTCTCCAAGTATGAGCTGTCGGTCGCGCAATACTACACCGATCGCGGTGCCTGGGTCGCTGTGGTTAACCGGGTTGAGGGTATGCTGCGTAACTACCCGGATACCAAAGCCACCCGCGACGCACTGCCGCTGATGGAAAACGCCTACCGCGAGCTGCAGATGAACGCACAGGCAGACAAAGTGGCGAAAATTATCGCTGCGAACAACATCAACAGCTGATCGCAGCCAGACAGCAAAAACGGCAACCCGCGGGTTGCCGTTTTTTTTGTAAATACGGTTTGCTGTTGCAATTTTAGCCGCCACTGAATCGCTTTAGCGGCGACTGATCCTGTTCAATATGGCCCCTGTCTGGTGACTTCTCAAGAAAAATCTGGCGGTATCATGCCCTGTCTCACAAAAAGAGCTGACTGACAAAAACCGACAAAATAACGTGATTAAAATCACACATTTTAACATTCAGCGAGGTATGCTGAATTCACCAAGACGGTAAAGACAAGAGGTAACATTTATGACAGTGAACATTACCAGCAAACAAATGGAAATCACCCCGGCCATCCGCCAGCATGTCGAAAGCCGTCTCACCAAACTGGAAAAATGGCAAACTCACCTGATCAACCCGCATATTATCTTGTCTAAAGAGCCACAGGGCTACGTGGCCGATGCGAACATCAACACCCCGAACGGGCAGCTGATTGCCAGCGCCACTAATGTGGATATGTATGCGGCAATCAACGAACTGATCAACAAGCTGGAACGCCAGCTGAACAAAGTGCAGCACAAAGGCGAAGCACGCCGTGCCGCCACATCAGTGAAAGATACCACCCTGGCAGCCGAAGAAGAGGAATAAAGCCTGACACCGGTAACACGCTGATAAACGCGCCCCAGGGCGCGTTTTTTGTTTTTGTTGACAGAGCGAAAAGAGTACAGGTACTTTAACTGTCTGACACCACAGGAATCTGATATGACCCGGCAACCGTTTTTCTTCGCATTCTTTTTTACCTTCCCCTGAACGGGAGGCAATTCGTCGTGTGACAGAGAATGCGAAGACGAACACCAGGGCCTCCCAAACCGGGGGGCCTTTTTTATTTCCGGCAATAATAAAGACATGACAAAAGGTAGCTCTATGACAGCGGAAAACCCGTTACTGGACTTGCGAGACAAAATCAGCGCCCTGGACGCTCAGTTACTGGAGCTGCTCGGCAAACGGCGCCAGCTGGCCGTGGAAGTGGGTAAGGCAAAACTGGCATCCCACCGGCCCGTGCGCGACATCGACCGGGAAAAAGACCTCCTGGAGCGCCTGATAGCGCTGGGCAAAGCCCACCATCTTGACGCCCACTACATCACCCGGCTATTCCAGTTAATTATCGAAGACTCCGTACTGACCCAGCAGGCACTGCTGCAACAGCATCTGAACCAGACCAACCCCGCCTCTGCCCGGGTGGCCTTCCTCGGCCCGAAAGGCTCTTATTCACACCTTGCGGCCCGCCAGTACGCAGCGCGCCACTTTGAGCAGTTCCAGGAAAGCGGCTGTACGCGCTTTAGTGATATCTTCAGCCAGGTAGAGACCGGCCAGGCAGACTACGCCGTGGTGCCGATTGAAAACACCAGCTCCGGGGCGATTAACGACGTATACGACCTGCTGCAGCACACATCGCTGGCCATCGTGGGTGAAATGACGGTGCCTATCGACCACTGCGTGCTGGTTGCCACCACTACCGCCCTCGACCAGATAGAGACGATTTACAGCCACCCGCAGCCCTTCCAGCAGTGCAGCCACTTTATTGCCCGCTACCCGCACTGGAAGATCGAATACTGCGAAAGCACCTCCGCCGCGATGGAAAAAGTCAAACAGGCAAACTCGCCGCGGGTGGCGGCACTGGGCAGTGAAGCCGGTGGCGCCCTGTATGGCCTGCAGGTGCTGGAGCGCAACCTGGCAAACCAGACACAGAATATTACCCGCTTCCTGGTGCTGGCCCGCAAGGCGGTGAATGTCTCAGACCAGGTTCCGGCAAAAACCACCCTGCTGATGGCGACCGGCCAGCAGGCGGGCTCACTGGTTGAAGCCCTGCTGGTACTGCGCAATCACAACCTGATCATGACCAAACTGGAATCACGCCCGATCAACGGTAACCCGTGGGAAGAGATGTTTTATCTGGATATTCAGGCCAACGTGCAGGATGCGGCCATGCAGCAGGCGCTGCGTGAAATGACCGAAACCGCCCGCTCGCTGAAAGTGCTGGGATGCTACCCCAGTGAGAATGTGGTGCCGGTAGATCCGGCCCGGTAACAGCACGGCAAGCCGGTATCACTCCGGCTTGCCCGTTTACCACATGGATTACAACCGGCTGTCGTTCGCCTGGCGTAAGAGTGTCCGGCTTTCGCTCTGGAAACGGCGGGCATAATCCCCGAACCAGTGCTCTACTTTGCGGAAACTGTCGATAAACGCCTGTTTATCACCCTGCTCCAGCAGGCCTATCGCCTCACCAAAGCGCCTGTAGTAGCGCTTAATCAGCGCCAGATTATCTTCCGAGGACATAATAATATCGGCATACAGCTGAGGATCCTGGGCAAATAGCCGCCCGACCATTGCCAGCTCAAGGCGGTAAATGGGGGAAGAGAGCGCCAGCAGCTGCTCCAGCTGTACATTTTCTTCCGCCAGGTGCAGCCCGTAGGCAAAGGTGGCAAAGTGGCGCAGCGCCTGGATAAACGCCATATTCTGATCGTGCTCTACGGCGCTTATCCGGTGGATCCGCGCCCCCCAGACCTGAATCTGCTCCAGAAACCACTGATAGGCCTCCGGCTTGCGGCCATCGCACCACACAACAACCTGTTTTGCCAGGCTGCCGCTGTCTGGCCCGAACATCGGGTGCAGCCCGAGCACCGGCCCCGGGTGCGCCGCCAGCATCGCCTCAAGCGGTGCTGCTTTCACGGATGCCAGATCCGCCAGAATGCAATCCTCCGGCAGCGGTGGCAGCCGGGCTATCACCTGCTCCGTCAGATGAATGGGCACACTGACTATCACCATCCCGGCGTCTTTTAAGATCTCTTCCGCCTGCGGCCAGTCTTCCTGCTCCAGGGAGCGCACCTGGTAGCCGGAAAGCGCCAGCATTTTGCTGAACAGCCGCCCCATCTGGCCCTGCCCCCCCACAATCACCACCGGGCGCAGCTCAGGGTGCAGTGTTTTAAAGCCTTTGTCGTTTTCACTGGAGTAGGATTCACGCATCACCCGGCGCAGCACATCTTCGATAAGCTCCGGGGGGACACCCAGCTTTTCCGCCTCCGCTCGCCGGGAGGCCAGCATAGACGCTTCTCGCTCCGGCACGTAGATCGGCAGCCCGTAGCGGCTTTTAACTTCGCCAACCTCAGCCACCAGCTCCAGGCGGCGCGCCAGCAACCCCAGCAGCGCCTTGTCTACTTCATCGATTTGATCGCGTAATGCGGTCAACTCAGCCACCATAACAAAAACCTCTTAAGCCAGACGCGCCTTCAGATGCGCAGATAAATCCTGATGAATTTCACTTAACAGTGCCTGGGTTGTTTCCCAGCTGATGCAGGCATCGGTCACGGAAACCCCGTATTGCATCTGGCTGCGCGGTTGTTCTGAAGACTGGTTACCTTCGTGGATATTGCTCTCTATCATCAGGCCAATAATGGAGCGATTACCATCCTTAATTTGTGCAATAACAGACTCAGCAACCGCAGGCTGGCGGCGGTAATCTTTGTTTGAGTTGCCGTGGCTGCAGTCCACCATCAGCGCCGGGCGCAGGCCAGCGCCGGACATCTCTTTTTCACACTGTTCAACATCTGCCGGGCTGTAATTGGGCGCTTTACCGCCGCGCAGGATCACATGACCATCCGGATTACCGCGGGTTTGCAGCAGGCTCACCTGCCCGGCCTGGTTGATCCCCACAAAACGGTGCGGCATTGCCGCTGCGCGCATGGCGTTAATGGCGGTCGCCAGGCTCCCGTCGGTCCCGTTTTTAAAACCAACCGGCATTGACAGGCCAGAGGCCATCTCCCGGTGAGTCTGGGATTCTGTAGTGCGGGCACCAATGGCCGCCCAGCTGAACAGATCGCCCAGGTACTGAGGGCTGTTCGGATCCAGCGCCTCAGTTGCCAGCGGCAGCCCCATGCTGACCAGCTCCACCAGCAGATTACGGGCAGTCTTCAGCCCGGTTTCAATATCAAACGAGCCATCCATATGAGGATCGTTAATCAGCCCTTTCCAGCCAACGGTGGTGCGGGGCTTTTCAAAATAGACGCGCATAACAAGGTAGAGACTATCACTCACCTGTTCAGACAGAGTTTTAAACCGACGGGCATATTCCAGCGCTGTTTGCGGATCGTGGATTGAGCAAGGTCCACACACCACCAGCAGGCGCGGATCGCGCCCGGCAATAATGTCTGATATGGTTTTACGGGATTGCGCTATTTGCTGTGTCTGGGCTGTGGTTAACGGGAATTCAGCCTTTAACTGGTCCGGGGTAATCATTACCTGTTCAGCGGCGATATTAATATTGTTCAGCGCGTCTTTTTGCATGGTTAAAATCCTGTTAGCTCGTCTGTCGATAGTCGTACCTGTATCAGGTGGGATATACCTTACCAGAGACAGTAAAGAAATCAATCCGCAATCCGTAAATTTTAATTTACACCCGCAGTATTCCAGTCAACGCATCTGAAATATAGCGGGATGTATTGCATGACACCCCACTCGACACAGTGTACAAATAATTTTACACAACAAAAAAGCCGCTTCCAGCAATAGCCACGACCATCTGGCCGCGCAACAAAATATAAGCCCTGGCCGATATAATGACACCCGGGACACTGAAATGATAAAATCCCGGGCCGTCGCGAAATAACAGGATAACAGGTGAAAAAAAGGGGCTTTACCGGTAGCATTTTATACTGGCGCAAGGGCATGCTCCTTGCGCTTGGCGTCTCTGCGCTCCTGCTTCCTGCCCGCAGCCCGGGGGAAGAGTCTCCCTCAGAGGTAGCATTAAGCCCGGTTAACTCTATTGTTAACGGGATCATTAGCTACACCCGCTGGCCACAGTTAAATGGCCTGCCCAGATTGTGTATTTTTTCGAGCGCCACCTCAGCCAGCCAGCTGGCCCGGGAACAAAACAGGCCCGTATTTACGCCCGTGATTGTGGCGAATACCGATCAGGCACTCCGGGAGAATTGTGACGCGGTTTATTTCGGTCACGAGAGTGTGCAGCAGCAAATAGCGCTGAGAGAGCAGTACCATGGCAAACCTCAGCTTTATATTGCCGAGCAAAACCCCGATTGTTCAGCAGGCAGCGTTTTTTGCCTGAATATCACGGATAAGAAGATCAGTTTTTCCGTCAACCTTGATTCACTGTCGCGCAGCGGCGTCAGGGTCAGCCCGGATGTATTAATGCTGGCCCGCGCCCGGAAAAACAACGATGAATAAAAATAAAGCCCGGGTAATACGACGCCCCACATTAAAGAAGACACTGCGCAAAACCAGCGTAATCAGCATCATTATCACGATGACGATTCTCTGGTTACTGCTGTCGGTAGCATCCATGGTGACCCTGAAGCAATACGCCCAGAGCAACCTGCGGCTTTCCGGCGCGTCTATCAGCCAGAGCCTTGAGGCGCCGCTGGTCTTTCATGATATCCAGGCCGCCCACGATACGCTGACAACCCTCGGGCACCGGGGGCAGTTTTACCGTGCCGTGCTGTTTGATCCCGGGAACCACGAGCTGACGCGCTGGGAGAGGAAAAACACTCACGATGAAAACATCGTTGAGCGGATGGTTAACAGCTGGCTCTACCCGGCCCCTGTACCGCTGCCGGTTCAGCATAACGGCGTTAACCTTGGCAGCCTGTATCTGACCGGCAGCAACAGCGTTATTATCCACTTTATCTGGTTATCGCTGGGGGTATTAACCCTGTGCCTGGTTCTGGCCTCGTTTATCGCGGTCGCGATTACTAATCGCCTTAACCAGGGACTGGTGAACACCCTGAAGAACATGACCGGTGTCGTGCATGATGTGCGTACCAACCGCAATTTTGATCGCCGGGTTGAGCCTGATGGTATTGCCGAATTTCACCGTTTTGGCCAGGATCTGAATAGCCTGCTGAGCGATATGGAAAGCTGGCAGAAACAGCTCAGGCAGCGTAACGCCTCGCTGAGGAAAAGCGCCATGCGCGATGCGCTCACCGGGCTGAAAAACCGGGCATCGTTTAACAACATGCTGACCCGGCTACTGAACAACCCACAGCAGCGGGTTAAAACCGCCATGCTGTTTATGGATACCGACAATTTTAAACAGATCAATGATACCTGGGGGCACGCGGCCGGTGACCGGGTGCTGACTGAGCTGGCGACCCGTTTGCGTTCCTTTGATTTCACGCCCCATTCGGTTTACCGGCTCGGCGGGGATGAGTTTGCCATGATCTTACCGGACATCCGGCGGGAAGAGGATGTGCAGCAGGTTATTCAGGAGCTGCGCAAACATATACATCATCCGATGCCCTTTAAAGATGGTCACTATATCACCATGACACTCAGTATCGGCTTTGCTATGGCAGATCTACACACTACGCCAAAATCTCTGATGGAACTGGCAGATCAACGCATGTACCGTGAGAAAAAGCATCGTCATCATACGTTTTAACAGGAAAAAAACATGAAAGTTATCCACTACAGCGCACTGGCGCTTGCTTCGGTTCTGGCACTGAGCGGTTGCCAGAGCGCACCACAGGGAAAGTTCAGCACTCAGCAAATCGCCGCCATGCAGTCCTATGGATTTACTGAAAAAGACAGCGACTGGACGCTGGGGTTAACGGATAAAGTTCTGTTTGACTCTAACCAGTTTAAGCTGCGCCAGGATAGCCAGCAGAAGATAGCCACCATGGCCCGGCACCTGGCCGACACTGGCCTGAAACACGCCCGTATGGATGGCCACACCGATAACTATGGCGAAGATAATTACAATGTGGATTTATCCCTGAAACGCGCCAACGCGGTAGCAGACACCTGGGCCCAGGGCGCCGGGATCCCGCGCAGCAACCTGACCACCCGCGGGCTGGGCAAGAAAGATCCGGTTGCCAGCAACAGTACCAGCGCCGGGCGCGCCGAAAACCGCCGGGTGGCGATTGTTATCAGCGCACCGTAACCGCGGCCCAGCGCGAGGTTCTCACCCCTTAAGAGGCTGGCCTGTGCCGGCCTTTTTTTGGTTGTCATGCTCCTCGCTACACGGGAGCCTGCTCCCCGCCAGGCTCGGTGCGCTGCTCGTCCATACCATCGCTACCACTACTGTCTGCCAGGATCCGGTGTATTCCCGCTACAGGCTTCTTTAATCGCTTTATACGTGCCGGATTCGTAATTCGCTGTATCGGGCCTATGCTTATTTTCAGCCACGAGAACATTATCCAGGTTATTTTTCTCAACAACAAATTCATCAATTAACTATGGCTACCGACAAAAAACCATATTAATTCTTTTGGAAAAAATAAAATAAGGTATCCATATAACAACACCAAATACTCCACTCATTAATAATATGATATTATCTGAATCCTGCTGTACGTCAAAAATAATAGCCGGTAATACAGTAAGATAGAGAGCAATAATCAGTCCGGTTACATAATAAGCTATCATGGCTTTTCGAGTTCCTTTTTTGCGTCTAAAAAACAGCCACGCCGCATAAATGGAAACAATAAACCCACATATCAGCAACACGAATACCCCCATAGCGTAATAAGACAAAAATCCAGTTTCATTAAAATAATTGAATGCAGCTATGGTAAAACTGTAAAGCTCAATAGCAATACGAATAACACCCAGGATAAGTCCCAGAGCAGGAAAATATAATAGTCCATTAATTTTACTTAATTCCTCATTTTCACAGGCATCACACAATCCCGACTCTTTATTTGCTTCTGAAGTTTTACAGTTTATACATTTCATTTTTGCCCCACATTTCATTTATAGCATGGCTATAATATTTAGTTTTAAACATCCCCACTACACAGATGGGGGTTGCGGCTAAATTTACTCAGAATCTGAAGGTGGCCTTTTATGAGTGCTATATTTGTCTATCAGATTAAAGACTATTGTGGCCAAAGTGATCGCAGATCCTGCTATACAACCGAAAACAATAGCCCTTTTTAATTGATCTATTGGGAAATTAAATCCATTTCCTTTTAAAAAGTAAAAAATAGAAATTATTCCACCTAAAAACAACAGCATCAATATGGAAAACAAGCAACTATAAATAAATAACATTACATAACCGTATAGTTGCTTCATTGTTTTTTCTCCTCAGTAGACCCTTTGGGTTTATTAAGATCTTTAATTAGTCCAGATGAGAATTCTGAAGCGACATTGCCCCAATAATCATAAACAAAACCAGGCACTTCTTTACCTGTTAATGAATTTACAATGCCTGGCGCATATTCCCCGAACAGTCCACCGGCCCATGCTCCAGCCGCTGCCCCTCCAATAGATCCTGTATCCGGTCCATCGGTGAAAAATGCGCTACCAGCCGCAATTCCGACGTTTTGTCCAATAGTCCTTCCCGGTGCAAGCATACCTGCAATGCCTGCGCTGGCACTGCTCTTCCAGTCCCAGTTTTTATTTCCATTACCTGGCAGGCTCAGATCAAACCACTGGTAGCTTCCGTTGGCTATTTCAGCAATAACTCCACCACCAATCACCTTACCGACTGATGCCGCAGGCCCAAGATACCATGCTCCTGCAATCATCACTCCATCTTGGTAGCCTTCAACAATGGCTTTCGCAATATTCATCCCTTCCGGCAAATCACCTCTCGCCAGTTGCTCCAGCCCGGCCTGTTTTTGTTCCATTGTCAGATTATTGTCCTGCGCGTACTGGTTCCATGACGCTACCGCCTGACCGTAATTCATCATCCCGGATGGCAAGTGCAGGTTATTATTCTCCGCCGCATTCCTTCCTGCCTCTGCCCCTGCCAGGGCAGATACGCTACCGCCTCCGGAAACGCCTCCAGCCAGGCCCGCCGCCAGCGTACCCAGCACGCTGACCGTCTGCCGCTCCGTTTCTGTCAGCTCACTGACCCCCCGGCCCGGATACAGCTGGCTCATCACCCACTGTGCCATCAGCTCCCCGCTGACCGCGCCGGTAGCCCCCGCCAGCGCCGGATTACCTGCCGCATACGCCGTTACCGCCCCCACCACCGCATGCGCCATCGCCCGTGCGGCCTCGTCCGGTGCCAGCCGGTGGATTTGAGAAGCCAGATACGGTGCCCCCGCCCCGGTCAGCGCCTGAGCCAGGTTCCCCCCTGCCAGCCCCTGTATCGCTGCCGTGGCCGCCTGTATACCCTGCTGGATAGCGCTGCCCGTACCGTATTTCTGCACCTCAGCTTTATAAATCGCCGTATCACGCAACTGCTCCGGCGTGTAGCCGGGATACTGCGCCTGCGCCGCTTTCAGCCCGTTGATCTCCCCCTGAGTCCGGGCGATATCTCCGGCCTGCACACCAGTCTCCGCCAGCAACTGCGCCTGCTGCAGCCGCCGCTGCTCTGCCGCACCGTCAAAGATCCGGCCCGGCGACCGGTGAGCCCCGCTCACATCACGGCTCAGCAGGTTAAGATCCTGCTGCTGCGCACCCGGATCCCGGATAAGTATCTGCCCCTCAGATACCGCCGCCTGAGTAGATGAACCGGCAGTGCCGTGATGGTTCACCCCGGCCAGCAGGGTACTGGCCATATTGCCCAGAAACAGCCCGCCCAGACTGCCGCCGGTACTGATACCGGCACTCTGCTGCTGCGCCGTAAATTCTGCACGGTTGCGCAGATCGCTGAACCCCAGCGTGCCGCTCTCCAGCCGGTTTTTATCTGCCGTGGCATCAGAGCCGATTACCGCCCCGTTCAGTTGCGTATGATTGCCCACCGTAATATCAAATCCCCCCTCACCGGCAAACAGACCGCTCTGCTGCTGCACGGCCTGATAACGGCTGTGCAGCCGGGTATTCGTTGCGCTGACACCGGCAGCGCCGCCCCCGGAAGACACACTGCCCCCGGCACTGTGGCTCTGCTGTCTGCTGTCATAACGCTCGCTGTCCTGCTGGCTGGCAAGGGTGAGATCCCGCCCCACCTCCGCCAGGATCCGCCCGCCACTGACCCGGGCGCCGGTCAGGGTGGAATCCCGGCCACTGAACAGCTGCACATTTCCGCCGCTGTTCAGCGTCGTACCGGTATGGCTGAGCTGAGTGCCATCTTCATTACCGCGGCTCCGGCTGACACTGACAGTACCGCTGAGGCCCGCCCCCACCCCGAGCCCGGCGCTGCTGCCCTGGCTTTTGTTTTTACCGGTTACCGTCTGCTTATCTGTGGCGGATGCCAGCAGGAGATCCTGCCGGGCATAAAGCGATGCATCACCGCCCGCATTCAGGGTCGCGCCACGGGCCAGAATATCGCCCTGTGTCGCCGTCAGGAGCATATTCCGCCCCGCCGTCAGCGCACTGCCGGAGGCCACCAGCTGCTCCGTTTTACGCTCAGCGCGGGAGTGCTGGCTGCCGTAGCTCAGGCTCAGCCCGATATAGTTATGGCTGCTACCTGCCTGATCCAGAAGGATCCCCTGGCCGGTACGCACAGCGTTCAGTGCGGCCTGGATACCGCGCAGCGCGGCCAGACGCGGATCTTCCTCACGCCCCGCGGCTCTGGCCTGCTGTACGAGGGTATTCACCCCGCTACCGGCAGAGCCGGACAACGCCAGGCTAAACCCGCTGGCGTGGCTTTCTGTCCGGGTCAGGGTGGTGTGGCTGTTTTGTGCCGCCGTGATGGCAATACCGGCCCCCGTAACGGATAAATCCCGCCCCGCCACCAGATCACTGCCGTGAACCCGGACGGTATTTCCGGCCGTCAGGCTGACATCCCCCGCGCTGCTGCCCACCACGCTGCCTTTTTTCATATTACTGTCCGTATCCCGGGTGAGCTTCTGGCTGGCGGAGCCCACATTAAAGCCCAGGCCGCCATTCCCCGTCAGGCCGGACTTTTTCTGCCGCTGAATATCGTTCTGGTGCCAGGCTTCATCCGCTGTGGTCAGCGTCAGATCTCGCCCGGCAACCAGCGAAACATCCCCACGGCCCGCCACATGGCTGCCATCAAGCCGTAAATCCTGCCCGGCCTGCAGACTGACACTGTCGCCGGAAAGGGTGGTGCTGCGCGCCGTTACCCGGTGCTCCTCACGGAGATGTTCACGGGTCGTCTTTGAAAGAAATCCGCCCGAGGTCCATTTTGCCCGCCCGGCATGTTCCCGGGTGTCGGCACCACTTTCCAGATGCAGGTTACGACCGGCCACCGCCGTCAGCTGGCCCCCGCTGGCTATCTCCGCCGCGTGTAGCGTCATATCCCGGGCGGCGTTCATCCACAGGGAGTCACCGGCATTGATCCGGCTACCCTGCTCCCGGGTCTCGTGCGTGCGATCGTAGTTTTTACGGTTCAGCGTGTAGTCAGTGCTGTGGCTTTCGGTGGCGGAATCCAGATGCAGATCCCGCCCGGCCAGTAACCGGGTCTGGCTGGCCTGCCCGCGGTTATCAACCTCGCTGGCCACCAGCCGGATATCACGCATGGCCTGAAGATGCAGCTCACCGCGCTCTCCCTGCACATAGATCCCGGCCTGGCGATCCAGCCAGCGTTCACTACCCTGCTGGCGGCTTTCTGTCTGGCTGAGTATGTCATTACCGGCCTGAAGCCACAGCCGCTCGGTGGCCCGTAATTGCCCGCCCTGATTAATAATGTTATTGCGGGCCAGAATAGTGACCTGATCGCCGGAGATCACACCCTGGTTCAGCAGATTATCCCCATGGATTCGGGTCATCTCCTGCCCCCGGATTGTGCCGCTGTTTACCAGCGCTTCACCGCCGCTAATCACCACCTGCCGCCCGGAAAGCAGCGCGCCGTTGCCCTGCAAATCACCGGGCTTAACCCGCACATATAACCGGGGCACGCTCACCACTTCCACCGAGCCATCCGGCAGGGTGACAGGCTGGTTCACCATCCAGACGATGTCGCTGGTCAGCAGTGCCATTTGCTCTGCCGTCAGGGCGATGCCGGGTTTTATCCCGTAGCGCTCAGCAAAGGCCCGCCCCTGGTTGAGCAAATCCCGGTACTGAGTTTCATCATCCTGATACCCCGCCAGAAAACGCTGTCCGGTGGCCTGCAACAGCTGCTCGCGAACCCGCTTTTGCTCATAGTAGCCGTCC
The DNA here is from genome assembly GCF_000262305.1 of Shimwellia blattae DSM 4481 = NBRC 105725. NCBI lineage: Bacteria > Pseudomonadati > Pseudomonadota > Gammaproteobacteria > Enterobacterales > Enterobacteriaceae > Shimwellia > Shimwellia blattae. Next base: position 973,558 of record NC_017910.1, on the reverse strand, counting down.
CCGAGCCGTTTATTCAGCTGGTCCGCGCTATAGATATCACCACTGCTGAGCCAGGTTTTCTGGCGGGTAAAACGGGGATCGGTTTCCACCAGGTAGCTGCTGTCCGTACCTGCATTGAGGGTAAAAAGGCTGCTGTCCGGCACAGTTTCCGGGCCACTGACGGTGCGCGCCACCAGCGGTTGATCATCAATAACCACGGGCGTACCGCCAGATATCTCTGCCGGTCTGAGCGGTTCACTACCGGCCAGTTGCGCCAGGGCCGGATCATGATGGCTGGGCGATATCAGCGGAATATCTGTCAGTTGCGGGCCGTGGCCGCTTTCCGGTATTGCGCTACTCTGCTGCCCGCCGGCAGGCATTTGTGCCAGATTGCCGTGCGCTTCCCGGCTGGCGACAGTCTGCCCGGCATGTTCACCGGCATGATCAGTGAACTGCATCAGGTTCAGGCTGAACATCTCGCGACGTTGCTCTCCCTGGTAATCAAACGTGACACTGCTGGTGTGCCAGTCCCCGCGCTTAAACCAGGAGGTTGTCGTCCCCTGTTGGGTGGTGATGCGCTCCCCCTGCGTTTCCAGATTGTGAACCTGCCCGTGGGCCATCAGGCGGTTTCCGGCTACCACCCTGCTGTTCTGATTCTGTAAGTTCCCCTGCAGGATAAGATCGCCGCCGCTGCGGATCAGTGCGGGATCCCGGTGCAGAACCCGGGTTTCTGAAGTATGCACCTGGTAACGGTACTGCCAGAAGTGTTTGGAGGGCTCAAACCCCGGCAGGAAGAAACGCTGGCGGCGGATATTTTTTCCCCCTTCCAGTCTCAGCTTTGTGCGCCCGTTATCCAGTAACGAACCGTCCGGATTCAGTGCCCGGCGCTCGCCGTTGATCCAGTCTGGCTCCATCACATAGCGCCGGCCATCTCCCCCATGGCAACTGACCCGTTCGCGATCCCCTGCACAGTACCGGTACTCATCAATCCAGCCGGAGACCCCGACAGGCTGTGGTTCGCGGGTCACGGCCAGGTAAATATCCCGGTTATCGATCACCCCGGCGGCCAGCACTACCGGCCCCGTCGCCTCAAGGGTGGCGCTGTGGTTTTCCAGGCTGGCAGCCCTGCCGCTGATACCACTATGCTCATCCCACCGGTTACCCACCACCAGGCTGCCCTCGCTGTAAATCAGCGCGTGATCGCGGTTTTGCAACCGCTCAGTGGCGATGGAAACACTACGCCGCCCGGCAATGGTCGCCGCTGTCCCCTCAGACATATCGTTCAGTAACTGGCGGGCGTCAATAACCACATCATCACCGTAAATCCGCCCGCTGCCGGTGTTATGCAGGCTGGGGGTGATAAGCGTGACCAGCCCGCCATCCAGGAGCCCCAGGTTCAGCAGGCGGCTGGCAGAGATCCATGCCTGCCCGGCACTGATTTCCGCCGCCTGCTGGTTGACCAGCGCATCACTGTTCAGCACCAGGCGCTGCCCGGCGTGTATCAGCCCGCTGTTGGTCACATCACCACTGCGGATCTCAAGGTCTTTCCCCGCCGCCAGGGTGCCATTCTGGATCAGGGCACCGGTTATCTTCAGCGCAACGCTGGCGGCGCTGGTGATACGGCCCACCGCATCCAGCCCGCGCAGAAACAGCGCCATATCCTCCACAGAGACCACATCCCCCTGGTCATTCACCAGATGCAGCGCAGCCTCTGGCTGCCCCAGCGTTATCGTCCCCCGGGACCAGATAACCCCCAGGGTATTATTCAGCCGCCCGGCCACCTCCGCACGGAGCTGTGCCGCCGCCCGCAGTGCGCCACGGGTGTTATCGAGCGCTCCGGCACTCACCAGCAGGTGCTGTGCTTCAATACCTTTGCCGGGGGTGCGTGTTTCCTGGTTTTCGATCCGCTCACTGCTCAGTGTCAGTGACTCACCGGCCCGGATAAATCCCCCCGTATTCTGTATAAGACGGGCCACCGCCAGCAGGCCGCTGCCCACAGCCAGTACGCTGCCGCCCTGATTGTTCAGCTCTGCCATACGGGCCTGCAGATCCCGCCCGGCCACCAGTTGCCCCTGCTGATTCACTAACTGCGTCCCGTGAACAGTCAGGTCACTGTGGCTGAGGATTTGCCCTTCTGTATTACGGATATCACCCGCCAGTTCCATGATCCCGGCACTGGCAACCAGCCCCTGCTGATTCACCAGTTCCCCCGCACTGAGTGTGAGCGCCCCGCCGCTGCGGATCCCGCTGTCTGGCGTCTGGCTGCCGGTGTTTTGCAGGCTGTGCCCCCGGGTGTCAATGCTGAGCTGGCGGGAGGCCTGAAGTAAACCTTCCCGGTTATCCAGTTGCTGGCTGCTGATGCTGACGCCCTCTCCCAGAATCATGCCCTGGCGGTTAGTCATATCGCCGTTAATCTCAAGGCTCGCCTCTCCACTGTGGCTCTGGATCACGCCATCCTGGTTGTTGAGTGTCTCCGCCAGCAGTCTGAGCCCCCGGGCGGCGACAATATCGCCGTGCTGATTTTCCAGAGCATCCACAGCGCTTATCCGCAGCGCCCCGCCGGACAGGAGAGCCCCCTCGCGGTTATCGACCATACCCGCGCTCAGCCCGGTGTCATCCTTGCTTTCGATCACCCCGTGGTGATTGCGTAATTGCCCGGCAATCTGCCCGACAAGGCGACCGGCAGCGGTGAATATCGTGCCGTCAGTATTATCCAGCATGGCGGCCCGCAGCAGGGTATTGCCGTGGCTGGCAATTGTGCCTTTCAGGTTATGTAACTCCCGGGTAACCCGGATAGCCATATCACCACCGGCAGCCAGCATGCGCCCGCCGGTATTGTCTGCCCGGTCGGCGCTTACCCGGAGCGCGTGACCACTTTGCAGCGTACCGCGCTGGTTATCCAGCCCGCTGGACACATGCATATCCAGCTCGCCGCCCCGGGCACTGACCAGGCCTGACTGATTCATCCATTCGCGGGTATGCAGCGCCATGCTGTGGCGGCTGATGACTTCCCCGCCCTGGTTATACCAGCGCCCTGCCCGGGCGAGTAAGGTGCCTGCGCCAATCAGCCCGTCGCGGTTGTCCGTATCACCGCTGTGCAGTTCCAGCACCCCACCGGCGCGAATACCGGTGCCGGTTCCCAGGGTGTCGGTGTTATTCAGCGCCCCGTTACCACTGTCAATGAACAGCGCATCTGCTGCCTGAATCAGCCCGCGCCGGTTATTCACGCCACCGGCCCGTAACGCAAAACTTCCGCCGGAGGCGATAACACCGGACTGATTATCTATGCCACCGCTGAGGCTGGCGACCAGAGGCCCACGGGCAGCCAGCAGTTTTCCGCCGCTGTTATCAAACTGCCCGCCACTGATAACCCCACCGTCGGCACTTTGTATTATTCCGCTGCGGTTATCTGTCTCGCGGGCCGTGAGGGTGAGATCCCGGCCGCTTTCTGCTCTTCCGGCCTGATTGTTAAAGCGCTGGCCCGCGTGCAGGAACAGCCCGCCCGCCGTTGCCGACAGCACCCCCTGCTGATTATGAATCTCCTGGCCTTCGGCCTTTAGCCCGCCCAGGCTGACAATATAGCCCTGCTGGTTATTCAGGCCGTCACGCACCCGGATCAGGGCATCGCCGCCCCCGGTCTGCAGCATTTTCCCCTGCTGGTGTGCCAGGCTGCGGGCCGCAAGATCAATATGCCAGCCACGGGTAAAGGCGTTATCCAGAACAATGTCCCCCCCAAAGATCCGCAGCGCCTGCGCCGCAATCATCGTGCCGCCAGTCCCGGCCAGATGCCCGGTTTCGATACTCACATTACCGGTATGTGATCCCAGCTCCCCGTGCTGGTTGATAAGCATCCCGGTTACCAGTTTCACAGAGCCCGCGCTGGTCAGTGATCCGGCGTGATTATTCAGGTGGGGAGTGGTTATCGCCAGCTCGCTGGCGCCGGACTGCACGATAAGGCCACCGGCATTATTCACCCCTTTTCCGGCGCTGATGCCGATCTGCTCCGCGCTGACATTACCCCGCTGTGTCGAGAGCTCACCCGGGGTGGCAACCCTCAGGTGTCGTGCGCTGATGTGTGCTTCATCGGCAATGATGTCGCCCTGCGTGGCCGCGAGCACCACGCTGGCCGACTGGCTGCGGCTGGCGCGTAAATCCAGCGAATCTGCCGTAATGTGCAGCCCGCGCTGGCTGAGGTGCTCCCCCTGGCTGCGCAGCGCGCCACGGTTACTGACCGTCACCTGCTCCGCTGCGCGCAGCATGCCGCTGTTGGCCATATCGCCGCGATTCGTTATCTGTATCCCGCTGTCACTTCCCAGCAGGCCATGGTTCGTAAGCCCTGCGGTCTGTAGCTCCAGGTTCTGGCTGGCGTACATCGTGCCTTTGTTGGTCAGTTTGCCGTCGGCACTGAGCTGTAACTCCCCCAGGAAAGCCCCTATTTCACCGGCGTTATGCACCCCGACACCTTTTTCGGTCCCGGTGAGTGCAATCTTCCCGGCATACATTCCCCCCAGGGCGGAAACATCCAGGGAGAAGCGTGGTTTACCGGCATCGTCTGCGGCGGCCACCTGGCTGACCGCGCCATCTGGCAGGGTCTGATTGCGCCCGGTTGTCACCTGCAGGCTCCGGGCCTGAACACGGGCATTAACCTCAACGGCCCGGGCAATCAGCCGGGTCCAGGCCTGGTCGTTGCCATTAAGGCCGCGCCCTTCTATGGCGATGCGCCCTTTATCCACCTCAAACCCGCTGAGCTGCCCGGCATTCATCACGGGGCGCCCCGCCGCCAGCGTGCTGCCCGCAGCATTAATAAACCCGCAGCCGTTACAGGTGATCCCGGCGGGGCTGGCGATGATCACGTCCGCCTCCCGCCCCGCCACTTCTATAAATCCGTTAAGCTGGCTGGGGGATCGGCCGGTCACCTCATTGAGGATGACCCGTGCGCTGCCCTTTGCCAGCCACGGGTTACCACTGACACTCCCGGCCAGCCGGGTGGTGGTCGCCCGGGGGCTGTTGTTGAGTACGGCCCCCCGCGAATCAATATCAAACTGCGTATATTTATTATGGGAAAGCCCCCGGTTGTCCGGGGTACGGATATTGATCTGCGGGATACCGTTACGGGTTTCCAGCACCGTCGGGCGCTGGTGACCGGGCGCTGTGCGATCGCTGATAACCGTACTGGCACTGACCGGCACGCTGACCCACCCCATCGCCAGCCAGAGCACCAGCGCCAGCGGGCGCACCGGCTGCCGGCGATGGGGTATACCGCCCCCGGTTCCCCGGGGCTGGTGACTGCCGGTTGTCCGCGCCAGCTCCGGGGCGACCATTAGCATCTGGCGGGCCTGATTAAACACAACGCGGTAACATAATCTGTTCATCACTCTCTCCTGAATCAGGGGCCGCTCAGTATTGCCAGCCAACGGAAAAACCAAACGTCAGCGGATCTGCCGGGAAATTGCCGGGCCTGGAAAGCGGATGCCCGGCAAAGAGGTCATAACGCAGGTTCAGCGCGCTGAGCTCTCCCCGCAGCCCCAGTGCGCTACCGGCCAGGTGCCGCCCCTGGCGATCAGCCCCGTAACCACTCACGCCGCCGCTGTCGATCCCCAGGTAAAGCTGCTGCCCGGGTACTGGTGTTGACCAGGCCAGGGTGTTGCGCAGATACCAGCCGTTGCTGGCGCTCAGCAAACGTTCGCCGTCAAATCCCCGAACTGTCCAGCGGTTGCCGATAGCAAACTGATCCGGCACCGTCAGAGGGGTGGTACTGGTCTGGCGCAGGTAGCTGGCCTGGTAATGAAATGACTGGTTCAGTAGCTGAAAAGGCCAGCTCGCTGTGGCCTGCCAGGTCAGTATTTTGCTTTTGTCGGTGGCGTAGTCGCGCCCGGAGGCATACGTCTCATAAGCCGGAAGACCACCAAACCAGCGGGTGCCCCTCTGCCAGCTGATACCGGCATCCAGCGTCAGCGGCCCCAGAAAATGCCGGTGATCAAGCCCGGCCTGCCAGGCACTGGTGCGCCGCCGCTGAACATCCACTTCCTGATCGTTGATATAGTTACGATTTTCCCGCCACAGCACGCTGTAGCGCAGTGTGGTTTTACCGGTGGCATTACGCTGGATCACCCGGCTTACGCCGAGGTTAAAATTGCGGGTATTTCCCGAATAACGGATGTCGCCATAACGCTGTGTAAGGGTCCGGGCGTAAGTGCTGGCATTGCCCGAAAGAGAGAACTGCCAGAAACCGAACGGCAGTGAATAGTAGCTGCTCAGGCTTTGTGAGCCCTTTTTACCGGCAAAGCCGGAGTCCCGGCTGGCGGATAACCAGAACAGATCACTCAGCGCCAGTGGGTTATCCAGTGCCAGCGCCACCCCGACAGGATAACGGCCAGTGGCCTGGCTGCCGGTGTTGTCAATCCAGCTGCTCAGCCGCCAGCGATCCGTCTGCTGCCGGGTAATGATAATATCGCTCTCACCGGGTGCGCTGGCGGGGGAGATATCCACCCGGGCAGAGACGCCGGGTAACCGTTGCAGGTTTTCCAGCCCCTGTTCAATGGCGCGTAAATCCAGGCGCTCCCCGGGCCTGAGCGGCAATGCCCCCGTGAGGCTTGCCCCCTCATCTGAGCCGTGCCCATAGCGTATGCTGTTGATCCTGCCGGCCAGTAAGTGCAGTGTCAGCCTGCCGCTACGCAGATCCTGCTGCGGTGCCAGCACCCGGGAGGTAACCCAGCCATGGCTTATCATCCTGTCCTGAATACGGGACATCAGTTGGTTAATACCGCGGATCCCCAGGCAGTGGCCCGCGCCCGTATCGGCAATGCGCCGGGCCGGAAACCATGAGGGGAAGTCCTCGCGCCCGGTCAGTACGACCTCGTGCACCATAAAGCAGGGGCTCTCAGTCACAAACTGGCCACTGCCGGTATCCGCAGGCGCAATCCCGGCGGTAATATCTGGCGCCAGGGGCGCAAGCCAGGCCTCCAGCGCTGACTGGCGGGCCTCTATTTGTTGCTGCTGCTGATTAAAAAGGTCCCGTGCAGGCAGATCCTTAGCGCCCGCCGTAAAGAAGGGAAATAGCACCAGCGCCCCTGACAACCGGCACAAATGAATTATCCGTATCAAAATCAACATCCCGCTTTATAGTTATAAGAAAGAACAAAACGGAGGGATAATTATCAGGCTATGGCGCCATGGCAATTCATAAAAAATCGATAATTAAATTACTGGCGTTTATATATAACGCCCTCAGGAATACACAAAAATAGCAATTAAAAACAATGTGATAGAAAAGAAAAAGATACTCACAGATATAATATAAGACAAGTTCATGACAATCTCAGGCGATTATCACTACCAGGGGGGATTTTTATTCTGCCCATGGGGTATTAACACGACTATTGACTGTGTTAACAGCATTTACAGGCGATATCCTGAGGGGGTTAATATGTTTACCGGGTCACAGAATGGATATTCTGGCTATTTTCGCAAAGAGAGCTGCACGCTTAACGCATATGGTACGGGGTGCCGTGAGCCCCAAAAAAAAGGGGTTAGCCTGCGGCTAACCCCTTGTTCTATAACACGCTTTGGATGTAGCGTGAATACGTTCTTAGTTAAGACGCTCTTTGATACGGGCAGCCTTACCAGTACGCTCACGCAGGTAGTACAGTTTAGCTTTACGAACAGCACCACGACGTTTGACATTGATAGAGTCAACAACCGGAGAGTGAGTCTGGAAAACACGCTCTACGCCTTCGCCGTTGGAAATTTTACGAACAGTGAATGCAGAGTGCAGACCGCGGTTACGAATAGCGATAACCACGCCCTCGAATGCCTGCAGACGTTTTTTAGAACCTTCAACAACCCATACTTTCACTTCCACGGTATCGCCCGGACGGAAGGAAGGTACATCCTGCTTCATCTGTTCTTGTTCAAGTTGCTTAATAATGTTGCTCATAATTTAATCTCTTATCCTGGGTAAACTGATTTTACGGGTGACGCCCTCAGGCATTGTCATTCCCATCATGTTTATGTTGCTGCTCTGCGAACTCTTTTTTGAAATCCGCCAGCAACTTTGCTTGCTCTTCAGTCAGAGCCAGGTTTTCCAGAAGTTCAGGTCTTCTAAGCCAGGTCCGGCCCAGCGACTGTTTCAACCGCCAGCGACGTATCTCAGCATGATTCCCGGAGAGTAACACCGCCGGTACTTCCATGCCTTCCAGCACTTCAGGACGAGTATAATGCGGGCAGTCCAGAAAGCCCTCCGCAAATGAATCTTCACTTGCTGATGCCTCATGACCCAGCACCCCGGGAATAAACCGGGAAACGGAATCAATCAACACCATGGCGGGCAATTCCCCCCCACTGAGCACGTAGTCACCGATTGACCATTCTTCATCAATTTCGGTCTGAATCACGCGCTCATCTATACCCTCGTAACGGCCACAAACCAGAATCAGCTTCTGACTTGTTGCCAGCTCACAAACGCCCTCTTGATCGAGTTTGCGCCCCTGAGGTGAAAGATAAATCACTTTTGCGCCGTCACCTGCCGCTGCTTTCGCTGCGTGAATGGCATCCCGCAAGGGCTGCACCATCATCAGCATCCCGGGGCCACCGCCATAGGGACGATCGTCCACTGTACGGTGCCTGTCGTGAGTGAAGTCACGCGGACTCCAGCTCTGGATGCTCAGCAGGCCATTTTTTACTGCCCGGCCAGTTACCCCGTAATCGGTAATTGCGTGGAACATCTCAGGAAACAGGCTAACTACACCAATAAACACAAGCCAATCCCCATAGCACGTTTTATTACCGTTAATTCGGAGGTTTAAAAACCAGGATCCCAGTCTACTTCAATGGTATGAGTAGCGAGATCGACTTTCTTGATAACCTGCCCATCGAGGAACGGAACCAGCCGCTCCTTGATACCGAACGCATCTTTCAGGTTTGCCTTCACGACGAGAACGTCGTTAGATCCGGTTTCCATCATATCGACGACTTTACCGAGATCGTATCCTTCACTGGTTACTACCTGGCAACCCATAAGGTCTTTCCAGTAGTAGTCACCCTCTTCCAGACCAGGCAACTGCGAAGAATCCACCACAATTTCGCAATTGGTGAGCAGATTCGCTGCATCACGATCGTCAACGCCTTTCAGCTTGATGATCATATCCTGATTGTGGTGCCGCCAGCTTTCCAGCTCGACCTGCTGCCACTGACCAGCTTTCTGGATAAACCAGGGCTGGTAATCGAAAATGCTTTCGGCGTCTTCAGTGGAAGAAAACACTCTGAGCCAACCACGGATCCCGTAAGACGACCCCATCTTCCCGACAATAATCGGGTCAGCGGGAATCGGTGCGGTGTGTTGCTTGCTCATCATGACCACCGTGACAGATTAAGCTGCTTTTTTAGCTTCTTTGATCAGCGCAGATACGCGATCAGAGATAGTTGCGCCCTGGCCAACCCAGTGCTCAATACGGTCCAGATCCAGACGAGTGCCTTCTGCCTGGCCGTTGGCCTGCGGGTTGAAGAAACCAACGCGCTCGATGAAGCGACCGTTACGTGCATTGCGGCTGTCGGTTACGACTACCTGGTAGAACGGACGCTTTTTAGCGCCGTGACGTGCTAAACGAATAGTTACCATAACATCCTCTTGTGTGAATAAAACAACCGGGCCCCATCGAGGAACGGAGCCCGGTGTCATATTAAAAGCCCGAAAATTTTACTGATTTCTGGGGAAAATGCAATCAGCAGATAGCAATCCGCGATCGGACACGAGAAAACAACAAAATAAAGATAACCTCAGGCGATAGCGTAACAGTGCCTGCCTGGCGAACAAGCCAGGCGCACCATAACCGAGACCGTCGGCGGTGATGCCAGTCTGGCTGCGGCGTGCGCGCAGCAAGCGGAGCGTACACATAGTACGTGAGCATTGCGAGCACACCCCAATGCCAGAATGGCAAACAAGCCAGGCCGATTAGCGCCCGGGAAAACCCGGCGGCATCATCCCCTTCATCCCTCGCATCATCTTCGCCATACCGCCTTTTTTCATTTTCTTCATCATGCGCTGCATGTCGTCGAACTGCTTGAGCAGGCGGTTCACATCCTGAACCTGCATCCCGCAGCCAACGGCAATACGCCGCTTGCGGGAGCCTTTGATGATTTCCGGACGGGCGCGCTCTTTCATGGTCATGGAGTTGATAATCGCCTCCATGCGCACCAGCACTTTGTCATCCATCTGGGCTTTGACGTTATCGGGGATCTGGCCCATGCCGGGCAGTTTGCCCATCAGGCTGGCCATACCGCCCATATTTTTCATCTGTTTGAGCTGTTCCAGGAAGTCGTTGAGATCGAAACCGTCGCCTTTTTTGAGCTTGTTGGCCAGTTTCTCCGCCTGGGCGCGGTCGACTTTGCTTTCAATATCTTCGATAAGCGAGAGCACATCGCCCATACCGAGGATACGGGAGGCGATACGGTCCGGGTGGAACGGCTCCAGCGCTTCGGTTTTTTCACCCACGCCGAGGAACTTGATAGGCTTACCGGTAATATGGCGGATAGAGAGCGCCGCACCACCGCGGGCATCACCGTCCACTTTGGTCAGAATGACCCCTGTCAGCGGCAGCGCTTCATTAAACGCTTTCGCGGTATTCGCCGCATCCTGGCCGGTCATGGCATCGACAACAAACAGGGTTTCTACCGGATTAATCTCCGCGTGAACCTGTTTGATTTCGTCCATCATCGCTTCGTCAACGTGCAGACGACCGGCGGTATCCACCAGAAGCACGTCGTAGAATTTCAGTTTGGCTTCTTTCAGGGCTGCCTTAACGATATCGACCGGTTTCTGGCCCACATCAGAGGGGAAGAAATCGACCCCGACCTGTTCAGCCAGGGTTTCCAGCTGTTTGATTGCCGCCGGGCGGTACACGTCCGCAGAGACGACCAGCACTTTCTTTTTATGTTTCTCGCGCAGGAATTTACCCAGCTTACCAACGCTGGTGGTTTTACCGGCCCCCTGCAGGCCCGCCATCAGCACCACGGCGGGTGGCTGGGCTGCCAGGTTCAGGCTGCTGTTTTCCGCCCCCATTGCCGCGACCAGTTCGTTGCGGACAATTTTGACGAACTCCTGGCCCGGGGTCAGGCTTTTGTTAACTTCATGCCCTACCGCCTGCTCTTTCACACGGCTGATAAAATCACGCACCACCGGCAGCGCGACATCCGCCTCCAGCAGAGCCATGCGAACTTCCCGCAGGGTATCTTTAATGTTGTCTTCAGTCAGACGACCGCGGCCGCTGATATTGCGTAGCGTGCGCGACAGGCGGTCAGTTAAATTATCAAACATTGCACTAATCCAGGTGATAACAGTGGCCGCCGAAGCGACAGTAAGCAGAATGCAGCGAGTATACCATACCGTTGCCCCAGTGCGATGGCGGTTGGAGCAGGCGGTTCCTGACGGTATACTGCATCTTCACTTATGGCGACAAACTGACACTGAATATGCCTGTTTTTGCACTCATTGCGCTGATTGCTTACTTAGCAAGCCTGGCGCTCATTATTCCCGGATTGCTGCGCAAGCATAGCGCCTGGCGGCGCCTGGCTATCCTGTTTGCCGCGCTGGCGCTGGTCAGCCATGCCCTGGCGCTGGAGGCCCGCATTTTCCAGCCCACTGGCGGGCAGAACCTGAGCTTGCTGAATGTGGGCTCCCTGGTCAGCCTGATGATCTGCGCGGTGATGACCATTGTCGCTACCCGCAACCGGGGCTGGCTATTACTGCCCATTGTTTATGCCTTCGCGGTGATCAATCTGGCGCTGGCTACGCTGATGCCCAATGCGTTTATCACCCACCTGGAGGCCACCCCGGGCATGATGATCCACATTGGCCTTGCGCTCTTTGCCTATGCCACCCTGATTATTGCGGCCCTGTATGCCCTGCAACTGGCGTGGATTGATTTTCAGCTGAAAAATAAAAAACTCGCATTTAGTGCGGAAATGCCCCCACTAATGACAATTGAACGTAAAATGTTTCATATCACCCAGGTGGGCGTGGTGCTGCTGACGCTGACCCTGTGTACCGGCCTGTTCTGGCTGAAAAATCTGTTCAGTCTGGAAAATATTGATAAAGCTATCCTCTCCATCCTGGCATGGTTTGTTTATGTCATCCTGCTGTGGGGGCACTATCATGAAGGCTGGCGCGGGCGCCGGGTGGTAAGATTTAACGTCGCAGGGGCGATTATTTTAACGCTGGCCTATTTCGGTAGCCGGATCCTGCAATATCTCATCAGCTAATCAGCGACAGTAAGGAACTCTTTTGGAACACATATCGACCACCACGTTGATCATCACCCTGGTCATCATGGTGGTGATCTCCGCGTATTTTTCCGGCTCAGAAACCGGGATGATGACCCTCAACCGCTACCGGCTGCGCCATATGGCAAAACAGGGTAACCGGGCGGCCAGGCGCGTTGAAAAACTGCTTAAAACCCCGGACCGGCTGATTAGCCTGGTGCTTATCGGTAACAACCTGGTGAATATTCTGGCCTCCGCCCTGGGGACCATTGTCGGTATGCGCCTGTACGGGGATGCGGGCGTGGCTATCGCAACCGGCGTGCTGACCTTTGTGGTGCTGGTTTTTGCTGAAGTGCTGCCCAAAACCGTGGCCGCCCTGTACCCGGAAAAAGTCGCCTACCCCAGCAGCTTCCTGCTGGCGCCGTTACAGATAATCATGATGCCGCTGGTGTGGCTGCTGAACATGATCACCCGCCTGCTGATGCGCATGGTCGGCATTAAAACCAATGCCGTGGTCAGTGCTGCCCTCAGCAAAGAAGAGCTGCGCACCATCGTGAATGAATCCCGTTCGAAAATCTCGCGCCGCAACCAGGATATGCTGCTGTCGGTGCTGGATCTGGAGAATGTCAGCGTTAACGACATTATGGTGCCGCGTAATGAAATTGTCGGGATTGATATTAATGACGACTGGAAATCTATTGTCCGCCAGCTGACCCACTCCCCTCACGGCCGGATTGTGCTGTACCGGGAATCCCTGGACGACGCCATCAGCATGCTGCGGGTGCGTGAAGCCTACCGGCTGATGACCGAGAAAAAAGAGTTCACCAAAGAGGTGATGCTGCGCGCCGCAGATGAGATCTACTTTGTGCCGGAAGGCACCCCGTTAAGTACCCAACTGGTGAAATTCCAGCGCAACAAGAAAAAAGTGGGCCTGGTGGTGGATGAATATGGCGATATCCAGGGGCTGGTCACCGTGGAGGATATTCTTGAGGAGATCGTAGGTGATTTCACCACCTCAATGTCCCCGAGCCTTGCTGAAGAAGTCACGCCACAAAACGACGGCTCCGTGATTATTGATGGCGGGGCGAACGTGCGCGAAATTAACAAAGCCTTTAACTGGCACCTGCCGGAAGACGAAGCGCGCACCGTAAACGGCATGCTGCTGGAGGCGCTGGAAGATATCCCGGCACCGGGCACCCGGGTGCGCATTGATCAGTACGATATCGACATCCTTGATGTGCAGGAAAATATGATAAAACAGGTGAAAGTGGTGCCGGTCAGGGCACTGCGGGAAACGGTAGAAAACACCGCGCATTAAGACACCAGAAAGCAAAAGGCCAGTCAGTGACTGGCCTTTTTGTTCCTGGCGTTACCGGGCTCAGGCTTTCGCTTTCGCCACAGAGACCATTGCCGCGCGAATAGTACGACCATTCAGCGTATAGCCTTTCTGCATCACCATCAGTACGTGGTTGGGTGCCACCTCGTCTGACTCCACCATCGCAATGGCCTGGTGAACATCCGGGTTAAACGGCTCATTCACTTCCCCGACAACTTCTACGCCGAATTTACGCACCACATCCAGCATCGATTTGCGGGTAAGCTCGATACCTTCCACCATCGGTGCCAGGTCCGGGTTATTTTTATCGGCCACTTCCAGGGCCCGATCCAGACTGTCGATCACCGGCAGCAGTTCGTTAACGAACTTTTCAAGAGCAAATTTATGTGCCTTTTCGACATCCTGCTCTGTACGACGGCGCAGGTTTTCCATCTCTGCTTTAGCGCGCAGCAACGCGTCGCGTTCATGCTGCTGCACTTCAGCCAGTTGAGCTTCGAGGTTTGCGATGCGTTCGTCGCGCGGATCCACCGTGTTCGCATTCTCTGCCGCGACTTCCACTTCCTCGTGTTGCTCCATGGCCTGTTTCTCCTCAGAGAGTTGCTCTTCTGGTGCTTTCTGTTCTTGACTACTCATGAAATTCTCCGCGTTCTTTTGGCATTCATCTCGCTACCTGGCTTATTATGGGGATCAGTAGCCGGGTTTCAAGAGAACCTGACAGATTGTCGTTAATTGCTCAGCACAAGGACCACTGGATAATGACCATGCATTTTAATTGTATCGGTATTGTCGGGCACCCGCGTCACCCAACTGCACTAACAACACATGAAATGTTATACCGCTGGCTTAGCGAGCAGGGTTATGAGGTGATGGTTGAGCAACAAATCGCCCATGAACTGCGCCTCAAAAATGTGAAAACCGGCACCCTGGCAGAAATTGGCCAGCAGGCAGACCTGGCCGTGGTCGTCGGGGGGGATGGCAACATGCTGGGGGCGGCCCGGGTACTGGCACGCTATGATATCAAAGTTATCGGTATCAACCGCGGCAACCTGGGCTTTCTGACCGATCTTGACCCGGATAACGCCCAGCAACAGCTGGCCGATGTGCTGGAAGGCCACTACATCATTGAGCGCCGCTTCCTGCTGGAGGCGCAAATTCGCCATCACGATCGCCATACCTGCCTGAGCACCGCCATTAACGAAGTGGTCCTGCACCCGGGCAAAGTGGCCCATATGATCGAGTTTGAAGTCTATATTGACGAAGTTTTCGCGTTTTCCCAGCGCTCTGATGGCCTGATCATCTCCACCCCGACCGGTTCAACGGCCTATTCACTTTCGGCCGGTGGCCCGATCCTCACCCCGTCGCTGGACGCCATCACCCTGGTGCCGATGTTCCCCCATACCTTGTCCGCCCGCCCGCTGGTGATCAACGGCGACAGCACCATTCGCCTGCGTTTTTCCCATATGCGCAGCGATCTGGAAATCAGCTGTGACAGCCAGATAGCCCTGCCGATTCAGGAGGGGGACGATGTGTTCATCCGGCGGTGCGATTACCACCTGAACCTTATCCACCCTAAAGACTACAGCTATTTCAATACATTAAGTTCTAAACTCGGCTGGTCTAAAAAATTGTTCTAAAATTGCCTTAACCACTTTACTGTATATAAAGCCAGTATATACTGTATGAAATTACAGTTCTGCTGTTATATACAGGAAGGTGGCTATGCTGGCGCAACTGACAATCACAAATTTTGCTATTGTTCGTGAACTGGAAATCGACTTTCACCAGGGGATGACGGCAATCACCGGGGAGACCGGGGCAGGCAAATCTATCGCTATCGACGCCCTTGGCCTGTGCCTGGGTGGCCGGGCGGAAGGGGATATGGTCCGCCCGGGCGCCACACGCGCCGATCTCTGCGCCCGCTTCTCCCTCCGGGATACCCCCGCCGCCCGCCGCTGGCTGGAGGAAAACGCCCTGGATGACGGTAACGAATGCCTGTTACGCCGGGTGCTCAGCAGCGACGGCCGCTCACGTGGGTTTATCAACGGCACGGCGGTGCCGCTGTCTCAGTTGCGTGAACTTGGCCAGCAGTTAATTCAAATCCACGGCCAGCATGCCCATCAGTTATTACTCCGGCCCGAACATCAAAAACACCTGCTGGATGGCTACACCGGCGAAAGCGAACTGCTGGCGGCAATGGCCGCCGCCTACCAGCAATGGCACCACAGCTGCCGTGAGCTGGCCCGGCATCAGCAGCTTTCTCAGGAGCGGGCCGCCCGTGCGGAACTGCTGCAGTACCAGCTAAAAGAGCTCAATGAATTTGCCCCCCGGAGCGGGGAGTTTGAACAGATTGATGAAGAGTACAAACTGCTGGCTAACAGCGGGCAGTTGCTTTCACTGGGCCAGCAGGCGCTGGGTGTGCTGGCAGAAGCGGAAGAGTGCAATATTCAGAGCCAGCTCTACAGCGTGCGCCAGACCCTTGGCGAGCTGATCTCCATGGACGATAAGCTCGCCCCCCTGCTGGATCTGCTGGAAGAGGCCGCAATACAGATTGATGAAGCCAGCACGGAGCTTCGCCACTATTGCGAGCGGCTGGATCTGGATCCAAACCGGCTGTATGAGCTGGAGCAGCGCATTTCGCGCCAGATATCCCTGGCCCGCAAGCACCAGACCACGCCGGAGGCCCTCCCTGCCCTGCACCACTCCCTGCTGGAGGAGCAGCGCCAGCTGGACTCCCAGGCCGATGATGCCGATGCCCTGGCCGCCGCTGTAGAGCAGCATCACCAGCAGGCGCTGACGATTGCCCGCCAGCTGCACCAGTGCCGTAATCATCAGGCCAGTGAGCTCAGCCGGCTTATCACCGAAAGCATCCACGCCCTTGCCATGCCGCACGGTGTCCTGGAGATAGCCATCACCTTTGATGAAAACCACCTGTCTGCCGAAGGGGCTGACCGGGTTGAGTTCCGGGTTTCCACAAACCCGGGTCAGCCGTTACAGCCCCTGGCGAAGGTGGCCTCCGGCGGTGAGCTGTCGCGTATTGCGCTGGCGATTCAGGTGATCACGGCCCATAAAATGGAAACCCCGGCCCTGATTTTCGATGAGGTAGACGTAGGGATCAGCGGCCCGACAGCGGCGGTTGTCGGCAGGCTGCTGCGCCAGCTTGGCGAATCAACCCAGGTAATGTGCGTTACCCACCTGCCCCAGGTGGCCGGTTGCGGGCACCATCATTTCTTTGTCAGCAAGACAACGGATGGTGAAATGACCGAGACCCATATGCAGGCACTGAATAAGCGTGCCCGGTTGCAGGAGCTGGCCCGCTTACTGGGCGGCAGCGCGGTAACCCGCAATACGCTGGCTAACGCCCGGGAGTTACTGGCGGCCTGATTTGTATAAAAATTCATCTTTACATGATTTCAGGTGACGATTAACGGGCGTTTTCATCAACTTTTTTCGCCCGCTGCGGTCATAGTGAAGCGTCTGAAGGTTTTAAACTGCGCGAAGGTTTATTATCATCAGCATATTATAGATAAGCCACGAACTTACTCGGGCCCGAAAAGGAATAAAATCACTATGCGCTGTAAAACGCTGACTGCTGCCGTTGCGGCTCTTCTGATGCTGACTGCGGGTTGTTCCACCCTGGAACGCGTGGTTTATCGTCCTGATATCAACCAGGGTAACTACCTGACCAGCACAGATATCGCGAAAGTTCACCAGGGCATGACCCAGCAGCAGGTTGCTTACGCACTGGGAACCCCGATGATGAGCGATCCGTTCGGCACCAACACCTGGTTCTATGTCTTCCGCCAGCAGCCAGGCCATGAGAAGGTCACCCAGCAAACGCTGACGCTCACCTTCGACAGCAACGGCATTCTGACCAATATCGCCAACAAACCGGCGCTGAGCCGCAAGAACAGCAGCGACTGATTCGCCAGACCAACAAAAAAGGTGCCAGTGGCACCTTTTTTGTTTTCATGAGAACCCGCCATTCACGGCACTTATTTTCTGGCTGATTTCTCTGCCCGCTCCCGGCGCAGCGCGCGCGGATCGGCAATCAGTGGCCGGTAAATCTCAACCCTGTCCCCTTCGTGTACCGGATCCGTCAGCTTTGCCGGGCGGCTATAGATGCCGACCTTATTTCTGGCCAGATCAATTTCCGGGCGCAGCTCAGGAATACCGGAGGCGAGAATAGCCGCTTCTACGGTCGCCCCCTCCGGCAGGGTAACCTTGCGCAGGTACTGCTTCTGCGCCAGGGCATAAATCACTTCAACATGGATCTCAGGCGACACGGTAAACCTCTTTGGCCCGGCTGGTAAACGCCTGCACCATACTCAGGGCCAGCTCTTTGAACACCCGGCCAAAAGCCAGCTCAATGAGCTTATTGGTAAATTCAAAATCCAGATGGAACTCAATACGGCAGGCATCAGACGTTAGCGGGGTAAATTTCCAGCCTCCGGCCAGGGAGCGGAACGGGCCGTCTACCAGCTGCATTAAAATGCTCTGGTTACTGGTCAGCACATTACGTGTGGTGAATGTTTTACTGATCCCGGCCTTCGATACATCCACGGCGGCGGTCATCTCGGCTGGCGAAGAATGCAATACCCGGGAGCCCACGCACCCTGGCAAAAACTGCGGATAAGATTGCACATCATTCACTAACTTATACATCTGCTCCGCGCTGAAAGGGACCAGTGCGGTACGGCTGATCTGCGGCATAGTCATTCCCGTGAGTCATACAACGCGCGAATAATAACATTTATCCATCTGCAAACAAAAAACTCTGGCGCAAAGCGTGCTATACCGCCCCTGCCCCATGCTAAGATAACGTCTTTCAGCCCCCACGGGATGGGGTGCTAATTACCGTCGGATTACGTATACTGAGCGGCACTATGACGAAGAAAAAAGCACACAAACCTGGCTCAGCCACGATCGCGCTTAACAAGCGCGCCCGCCATGAATACTTCATTGAAGAAGAGATTGAGGCTGGTCTTTCCCTGCAGGGCTGGGAAGTGAAATCCCTGCGCGCCGGGAAGGCAAATATCAGTGACAGCTATGTGATCCTCAAAGACGGGGAGGCATTTCTGTTCGGTTCAAACTTCACGCCGCTGAGTGTCGCTTCCACGCATGTGGTGTGCGATCCCACCCGGACCCGCAAACTGCTGCTGAACCAGCGCGAGCTGGATTCACTCTACGGCCAGATCAACCGCGGTGGCTATACGGTCGTCGCCCTGTCCTTATACTGGAAGAATGCCTGGTGTAAGGTCAAAATCGGCGTTGCCAAAGGTAAACAGCAGCACGATAAGCGTTCGGATTTGAAAGAGCGCGAATGGCAGCTGGATAAAGCCCGGATTATGAAAAACGCGGGCCGCTGATCCGGGTGAGAATAACGGCCAGCGCAGAAAACAGCGCTGGCGGCACGGGTGTGAAGTCTGTTATAATCCGTTTTACATTTTGGGGCTGATTCTGGATTCGACAGGATTCGCGAAACCCAAGGTGCATGCCGAGGGGCGGTTGGCCTCGTTAAAAGCCGCAAAAAAATAGTCGCAAACGACGAAAACTACGCTTTAGCAGCTTAATAACCTGCTCAGAGCCCTCTCTCCCTAGCCTCCGCTCTTAGGACGGGGATCAAGAGAGGTCAAACCCAAAAGAGATCGCGTGGATGCCCTGCCTGGGGTTGAAGCGTTAAATCTAATCAGGCTAGTCTGGTAGTGGCGTGTCTGTCCGCAGGTGCCAGGCGAATGTAAAGACTGACTAAGCATGTAGTACCGAGGATGTAGGAATTTTGGACGCGGGTTCAACTCCCGCCAGCTCCACCAAATCATGATCCGGATACGTCCGGTGAAGTACAGAAAGCCCGCATGGCACAAGCCCTGCGGGCTTTTTTGTGTCTGCCGTTGTCCGAGAACATCCGGCTAAATCCGGTGATTATTGGTATACGTTTAGGTATACGGTAGGATGTATACCTAAACGCGTATACCAATTCATGAAGGAGCGGCCACAGTGGCACGGACAACACGCCCCCTGACAAACACCGAAGTTCTGCGCGCAAAAGCGTTAGAGAAGGATCTAACGCTGCATGATGGCGATGGGCTTTTCCTTATAGTGAAAACCAGCGGGAAAAAGCTCTGGCGTTTCCGTTATCAACGCCCGGCAACAAAGCAGCGAACAATGATGGGGCTCGGTGCCTTCCCTGCTCTTTCACTTGCTGATGCCCGAGGGTTAAGAACGGATTACCTTGCCTTGTTAGCCAACGGAATCGACCCGCAGATTCAAGCTGAAGTTGCAGAGGAAGCGCAGCAAATCGCACTGGACAGTATTTTTTCAACGGTCGCCGCTAACTGGTTCCAGCTCAAAAGCAAAAGCGTTACCCCTGATTACGCAAAAGACATTTGGCGCTCACTGGAGAAAGATGTATTCCCTGCCATCGGTGAGATCCCCGTTCAGCAAATCAAAGCCCGGACACTGGTTGAAGCTCTTGAGCCAATAAAAGCACGTGGAGCACTTGAGACTGTGCGCCGGTTGGTGCAGCGCATCAACGAGATAATGATTTATGCCGTAAACACAGGTCTGATTGATGCGAATCCGGCTTCAGGTGTTGGCATGGCTTTTGAGAAGCCCAAAAAGCAAAGCATGCCGACGCTGCGGCCAGAGGAATTACCAAAGCTGATGCGTTCGCTAATCATGTCAAATCTATCTGTTCCGACTCGCTGTCTTATTGAGTGGCAGCTCCTGACCCTTGTGCGCCCTTCTGAGGCTTCCGGTGCTCGGTGGGCGGAGATCGATCTCGATGCAAAGCTCTGGACTATTCCAGCCGAACGGATGAAGGCCAATCGAGAGCATGTTGTTCCCTTATCGCCTCAGGCATTAGAGATTCTGGAAGTGATGAAGCCAATCAGCGCTCATCGTGAACATGTTTTTCCCAGCAGGAATGATCCCAAGCAGCCAATGAATAGTCAGACAGCTAACGCCGCACTTAAGCGCATTGGATATGGTGGCAAACTTGTTGCTCATGGTCTGCGCTCTATTGCAAGTACAGCAATGAATGAAGCTGGTTTCAATGCAGATGTTATTGAGGCAGCACTAACCCATAGTGATAAAAATGAAGTTCGTCGAGCATATAATAGATCAACATACCTTGAAGCACGGAAAGAACTAATGGATTGGTGGGGTTTAGCCATATATAAATAAAACAGGCCGAGCATATAATGCTCGGCCCACTAATTTAATGCGCCATTATTTCATTTAAATACTTGATAATAGGCACTTTATTTATATCTTGATGTGCGATGTTTGGCTTTAAAACATCCTTCCAGTACAAGTTAGCATTAAATGGTTTGCTCCTATCACCACTATCCACAAATCGCAAAAAGTCAGGGATACTAGCATCTTGGTGAGCTGGTTCAAATGTAATATTATGAGTTCGAAGCAACCCTATATTTCCGTTCATTGCAGTGCAGTCACTCCTATACTGTTCTGAAATTGTTTTCTGTATTCCAGAATCAAAATCCGCATTGCCGAATTGATCTACGCTTACTATTCCTGCCTTGTCCGTATCACAAATCACATGATATTTAATGTTAAACCTTGAGAATATTTTCTGATAAAAAGGAATATTATTAACAGTACCGCAATTCAATACAAATATAGTTTTATCTGATGGAACCTCTTGTAAAAAAGCTCTAGATATTATTTCTTCTGTCGGCCCCTCAATCAAAAGTACCTCATCAGCATAGAATGACTCACAAATATAAGGGTTGAATCTTAAAACCTCATACATTTCTTGTTTAAGTTCATCATTTGTAGCAATCCCTTTTGCATCCTTCAAAAATTGATCATTGATTTGATATGATTTAGTTCCGGCAGAGTTATTGACTAATCGTATTATCGAAGATTTAGGTTTTGAAAGATCTATCATAGAAGATGAATGTGAAGCGCAAAGTACTTGATATGGAAGATCTTCAGTACTCACCTGATAAATCAGCTCTCGAAGTTCTTTCACCATTCTAGGATAGAGAAATAGCTCTGGCTCCTCAAACAGAACCATGTAATCTTTACGACCCTGCCTTCTTTCAAAACGTTCAGCCACATCTCTCATCAATAGTAATGTGAATATTGCTGTCCTGATGGTTCCGTGACCTACACTGCTATAGCTTGATGGAATGTTTTGATCAAAATCCCCTTGGCTATTTTTTTTCATAAACTCAATCTCAAAATCTCTGCCGAGTTTATTCTCAGTCCATATCACTCTATCTTTTTGATCTTTGAAGCATATAGCAGTATCGCCAAATATTTTATTGAAATATCCGTTAACTGAACTCTGATAGGTTTCAATTAATTCTGGATCATACATTTTATCTTGTAATTCTTTTATTTTATCCTGAGCTGCTTTTAATTCCTCAAGATCTGATGTTTTAAGTGTACTCTCAGCCATCATTTTTAGGATTTCATTGAGAATTTTCTTCGCTTCCTCCTCTGTTGGCATTGCTTTTATAAATACAGGTTTTGGTAAACAAGATTGGAAAACAGTATGCAAACCAACTGTTGCATACCCAATTTCGTCATATTCACCGTTCTCTCCTTTGCTATAATCAAAGGTATAGTTTTTGTCTTCTATTTTTGCTCCATCTTTTCTCCATACCTTCTTAATTCTTATATAATCATTATTTAAATATTTCTTATAGCTTTCCTTTTGCTTAGGTGCTTTAGCTTCTATTCTTTCTTTATCTAATTCATCAAGCTGAACTTCTAACTCGAACTCAATGGAATTATTACCATCTCGTTTAAAAAAATCATCGATGATAGGTTTTTCATTACTATAAAAAAACATATACGCTTTTAAAAAGGTTGATTTACCAGCATTGTTTGCTCCGTAAATAAAAAGTGTATTGGTATCTTTGAAGATTATTTTATTATTATCAATACCACCAGAAATAGTTCTAAAGTTATTTACGCCAAAAAAAGATATTTTCATATAACTCCCTTAATATGATTAATGCCGTTTGTAGCCAAAAATCCTCACCTAGCAGTATATTAATATCAAATAAAGACAACGCATGGATATAAGCTAATGTTAATTTTGTGAATTCATTAGCGATTTATCTGAGAATAAGAGTGACCGCAATCACAATCATATTGTGAAATTAAAAACAAACACCACATCTGGCGCGCAATGCTCTCCCCGCCACGCCTGCCCGCTTAAGGGACCGCTTTTAATGCAGGTGCAAAGGTGGTCTCAGGCTGCGCCGCGACTGGCGCAGGCAGGGAGTGCAGGGGCGGGAAAACACATGCAAAACCATGCACCTTATGGATGCATGGCTTAATTCGGGAAAAATGATGGGATTTACAGGGATTTTTTGACAGGCTACTGCGCGGCCAGTCCGGCGCGTCGACGGGTGTAAATCATGTTCTGTGCAGGGGTGAATTTTTCACGATTATCATCCCGCGAAGGCGCGTCAGGCCTGTATCCGATGGCCGTTAAAATATCGCTGTCCTGTGCAGAATAATTAATTTCATTTCCTGCGGTCAGCCAGACGGAAAGAGCTTCCCTCAGGTAAGAGACTGAACGGTCAAGCGCGCGATTTTTTATCATCGCGGGCTGGTTTTTAATCCCCATCAGCTCCGGTGCCAGTGCGGCGGCCAGCTCTGCGCCGTTCTGCTGCATAAAATCATGCAGCCGGTTACGGATGCTGATGCGCTGCACCTCCTCGTGCGAGAAGATGTAGCGACCGGCGGCCTGATTAACTTCCCATTTTTTTACGTCAATCAGGTCACGCAGCATCGGTAATCTGCGGGAGCCTGATACATTGTCATCCAGCAATAATTCCTGATATTCCTGCATTGCGGCGGCCAGTTCGGTTTTACGGTTCAGCCACGCGGTTTTGTTCGTCTGACAGGCGTCATAGGCCTGCTGTAAGGTCAGAGTGGTCACGGGTTGTCTCTCCTGATTAATGGCGGAACGGCGAGCTGTAGCAGCCTTTTACCCGACGGGGTGCCACGGGGGCTGTCGGCACCGGCGCGGGTTTCTCATCGACGACCGGCGAACGTATCACTTCAAAGATGGACTCATGCGTTTTGAATGTCGCCGAGCAGTGCACATTCTGGCACTGCAGGTAACTCTCTTTGACGCTGTCAGACATATAGCGGCTGGTGCGAACGTGTGCCGCCGTGCGGCAGAAAGGGCAGCGCATCATGACAATAACCCCCGTGCTTTCAGGTCAGCTTCACGTTCCCGCATTTTTTCCTGCCAGACTTTTCGCTGACCGGGCGTGGTCGCAACGTCATGTTCCATATGCGGCAGTGTGGAAGCCGACAGCCCTGTTTTAAACAGCACCGGTTCATCGGTCAGACGGATATTGCAGCCCTTTACGGCCTGTTCAAGCCACGCTTTCACCTGCTGCATTACAACTTTTTCCGGTTCGATATATCCCTGATGCCCGGTCGTATTAGCAAGCGGATTATTCAGAACCAGTATGTTGAGTTTCATTGCTCTGATGAGGGCACTGCAGCTTTCACGCAGGGCAGCATCAAGTTCATGCTCTGCATACTGACTGAGGACGCCGTGATGTGCCTGACGGTATGCTCTGGCCGTGCGGTCACAGGCTCCTTTGAGCCTGTCCAGCTCAAAAGACAGTACCTCGTTCATGCTGTCACATTCCTGCGCCAGTTCCCGCCGTGCCACGCGCGCCAGATGGCGTTGTTTCAGCTCGTCGGTAATGACAGCACCACCGGCACGAAAGGCGGCGCGCCATGCGCCGGAATCATTGCCGTTTTCCTGCTCCAGTTCCTTTTTTTGCGTTTGCACCTGGCTGATGGCCGTCGTGGTTTCATCCATACGGCTGGCATTGACGAGATGCGCCGAGCGGGCAGTCTCAAGGCGTTCCATTGCAGGTTTAAGGTAGTCGGGAATAACAGCGGTCTGAGTCATGTCGGGTCTCCTCTT
This sequence comes from Shimwellia blattae DSM 4481 = NBRC 105725, assembly GCF_000262305.1. NCBI lineage: Bacteria > Pseudomonadati > Pseudomonadota > Gammaproteobacteria > Enterobacterales > Enterobacteriaceae > Shimwellia > Shimwellia blattae. Next base: position 949,055 of record NC_017910.1, on the reverse strand, counting down.
CGTTTCAACCTGAGGAGATTCTGCCGCGCCAGACACAACAACACGATTCATTGCCGTTGTGGCAAAAATGGCACAAACAGACCTTAAAACCCGGCTGGCCAGAGAAAGGTCTCAGGAAAATCTTACTCACTGTTTGTTTTTTTACTTATAACTATTCACTACTGTTCACTGAAAAGAAAAAGATAAGTAATACAGTAAGATAAAGGGTGAACAGTTGAGGGTGTAACTGTTCACCGACTGTTCACTACTGTTCACCTTTTGCTTTTTGCCTGGGGTGTCGGATTTAGTCTTTTTTCCGATTAATTATGAGGAAATATATAAGTGAAAGTACTTAAAGTTACTGCAATGTAATGCATTGATTTGCATCTGTTTGCCAGCGTTTGCCATTGTTCAAAAATCGCTCTGTTGTGTGACGAGGAGCTATAAAAAGACTTGTTGCCCTGAGGGAAAATATTCACAAAATAGAGAGCTACCCGAAGCCGGACGGACACGACCGGCACTGTATGGACTTTGTGAGGTAGCCCGATGCACACCGCTTTTTCTTCCCCGTCTTCTGCCCCTGCCGCGCCGCTGATGCCGGTCTCTGATACCGTTCATGAGCGCTTTATCCGTCTGCCCGAAGTGATGCATCTGTGCGGCCTGTCCCGGTCGACCATTTACGACCTCATCAGCCGCGAGGCTTTCCCGAAACAAATCAGCCTGGGCGGTAAAAACGTGGCGTGGGCGCAGTCTGAAATCACCGCATGGATGGCAGATCGTATTGCCGAACGCAACCGGGGCTATGACGCATGATGATGACCGTTCAGCAAACCGTCCCTTTTTCTGGCTTGCTTCTTTTCGCCGTTTCCAGGTATAGTTTCCCCGCTGTCGCAAAATCGGCAGCCGGGCGTAGGAACCCGAGTTACTTCAAGGCGACACCAGACGCGCCATGCGTCTTTTTTTATGTCGTTGCTCAGGCACACCCATTTTTCGGGCTGTGGTGCTTATACCTTAGCCCCTGTCAGATAATGGTGGTCCGGGCGGGGCAGCCTTCGGGCTGGCCGGTTTCCTTGAAGGCCGGTATTCCTACCCCCGTTCGGGTCACCACCCATGAGCGTAGGAACTCCGGTGGTGGCAATAACCGCTACTTCAAGGAGGTTGCCCCTATGGCTACGACCCTCACTCCGTCACACCCGCAGTTTGTCTTTGTGTTTGCCGCCGTTCGTCGTGCAGACCGTAAACCCCGTATCTGTATGCTCCGCACTGTTGCCGGTGATGAACACGCCGCACGGCTTTCCCTCGTTCGCGATTACGTCCTCTCGTTCGCTGGCCGCCTGCCGGTTGCGGAGGTGCGCGCATGAAACACACCACCATTACCGCCCGTGACCTCGAATGCCTTGAGCACATGCGCAACATCGGCCAGCTCGTCAATGAGCTGATGCAGGTGCAGGACTGTGCGACCGTCAGGCGTGACCCGGTGCAGCAGTCACAGCTCACCTCCGTGATTTACCTCATGACCGCCCAGCTCGACGGTGTGGTCGAACGCTGCAATCAGCAGTGGCTGACCGGGGAAGGGAATGTATGAAAAAGCCATTACCCCCCGTATTACGCGCCGCGCTGTATCGTCGCGCCGTGGCCTGTGCATGGCTGACGGTATGCGAGCGTCAGTACCGCTATCCCTACCTCACCCTCGATGCACTGGAAAGCGCCATTGCCGCCGAGCTGGAGGGTTTCTATCTGCGTCAGCACGGTGAGGAAAAAGGCCGTCAGATTGCCTGCGCACTGCTGGAAGATTTAATGGAAGCCGGACCACTCAAGGCCGCGCCCTCACTGTCCTTTCTCGGGCTCGCGGTGATGGATGAACTTTGCGCCCGTCATATCACATCGCCTGTATTGCACTGAGGGAGAAAATAACCATGAAAATGAACGTAACGGAAACCGTAAAACATGCGTGCGGCCACTGGCCGCGTATCCTCCCGGCGCTGGGTGTGAAGGTGATTAAAAACCGCCATCAGTCCTGCCCGGTGTGTGGCGGCTCTGACCGTTTCCGCTTTGACGATAAAGAAGGGCGCGGGACGTGGTTCTGCAATCAGTGTGGCGCAGGTGACGGGCTTAAGCTGGTAGAGAAAGTGTTTGGCGTGACCCCGTCAGAAGCTGCCGGGAAGGTGAACGCCGTGACCGGCAATCTGTCACCGGTTGCCCCGGAAGTGATTGCGGCCGCAGAGGCTGAAACCGATGCCGACCGCAAAGCGGCGGCCGGGCTGGCCGCGAAACTGATGGAGAAAACCCGACCAGCCACCGGCAACGCCTACCTCACCCGAAAGGGCTTCCCCGCTCTGGAATGTCTGACGCTCACCGTCATGCATAAAACCGGCGGCGTGGCGTTCCACACCGGTGATGTGGCTGTCCCGCTGTATGACGATACCGGCGCACTGGTTAACCTTCAGCTTATCAATGCTGACGGTCTCAAACGCACCCTGAAAGGCGGTCAGGTCAAAGGGGCATGTCATATCATCGAAGGGAAAAAACAGGCCGGAAAACGCCTGTGGATTGCAGAGGGTTATGCGACCGCACTCACCGTGCATCACCTGACTGGGGAAACCGTCATGGTGGCGCTGTCCTCCGTGAACCTCCTTTCTCTGGCGAGCCTTGCCCGTCAGAAATATCCGGCCTGTCAGATTGTGCTCGCTGCCGACCGTGACCTTAACGGCGACGGCCAGAGTAAAGCCGCTGCGGCCGCAGATGCCTGTGAGGGCATTGTTGCCCTGCCGCCGGTGTTCGGTGACTGGAATGATGCGTTTATACAGTACGGCGAGGAGGCCACGCGCAAAGCCATTTATGACGCCATCAGGCCACCGGCGCAAAGTCCGTTCGATACCATGAGCGAGGCAGAATTTACCGCCATGAGCGCCAGCGACAAGGCCTTGCGGGTGCATGAGCATTACGGCGAAGCGCTGGCGGTGGATGCGAACGGCCAGCTCCTGTCCCGCTATGAAAACGGCATCTGGAAAAATATCCCTGCCGCCACTCTTTCACGGAATGTGGCTGACTTATTCCAGCGTCTGCGCGCCCCGTTCTCGTCCGGGAAAATTGCCTCGGTGGTGGAGACCCTGAAACTGATTATTCCACAGCAGGATACACCGGCGCGCCGTCTGATTGGCTTTCGCAACGGGGTACTCGATACCCAAAGCGGCGTATTCAGCCCGCACCACAAATCGCACTGGCTGCGCACGCTGTGCGACGTGGATTTCACCCCACCGGTGGAAGGGGAAACGCTGGAGACGCACGCGCCGAACTTCTGGCGCTGGCTCGACCGTGCGGCCGGTAAAAATCCACAAAAACGCGACGTGATTCTGGCTGCGCTGTTTATGGTGCTGGCGAACCGCTACGACTGGCAGCTCTTTCTCGAAGTCACCGGTCCCGGCGGGAGCGGCAAAAGTATTCTCGCCGAAATTGCGACCCTGCTTGCCGGGGAAGATAATGCCACGTCAGCCGATATCGACACACTGGAAGACCCGCGCAAGCGTGCCTCCCTGATTGGCTTTTCGCTTATCCGACTGCCTGACCAGGAAAAATGGAGTGGTGACGGCGCAGGACTTAAGGCCATCACCGGCGGCGATGCAGTCTCGGTTGACCCGAAATACCAGAACCCGTACTCAACACATATTCCGGCAGTGATTCTGGCCGTGAACAATAACCCGATGCGCTTCACCGACCGCAGCGGCGGCGTCTCCCGTCGCCGGGTGATTATTCATTTCCCGGAGCAGATTGCCCCGGAGGAACGCGACCCGCAGCTCAGGGATAAAATTGCGCGCGAGCTGGCCGTCATCGTGCGCCAGCTTATGCAGAAATTCAGCGACCCAATGGCAGCGCGCGCACTGCTCCAGTCGCAGCAGAACTCCGACGAGGCGCTCAGCATCAAGCGCGATGCTGACCCGACGTTTGATTTTTGCGGCTATCTGGAAATGCTCCCACAGACCAACGGGATGTTTATGGGTAATGCCAGCATCATCCCGCGTAATTACCGTAAATACCTCTATCATGCATATCTGGCCTATATGGAGGCTAACGGGTACAGGAACGTGCTCAGCCTGAAAATGTTCGGGCTGGGGCTGCCCATGATGCTGAAAGAGTACGGCCTGAATTATGAGAAGCGGCACACTAAGCAGGGGATACAAACCAATCTGTCGCTGAAAGAGGAAAGCTACGGCGACTGGCTGCCGAAATGCGACGAACCCGTAGCAACATAACCTCACTCAGACCGGCAACAGCCGGTCTTTTCCTTTCTGGCCATTGCCACAAGGTGAACAATCCACTGTTCACCCTTCACCGTATCTTCACCCTGTATCACCATGAAATTATTGATAAAAATTCAGAGGTGAACAGTGTGAACAGTAAAACCGAAAAAAACTTTTTATCCCCCCACGCATCGCCTGAGCGGACGGATCCAGAACGAGCAAAAATCACAAAGGTGAAGAGTCGACTGTTCACTCTTCACCAACTCATCACCACCTAACCACATGATATAAAATGATAAATAACCGAGGTGAACAGTGTGAACAGTTAAATGCAAAAAAACTTTTTTTCTGTGCTTATTGTTTAAAAAAAAGACCACATGAAAAAGGTGACACATTTCTAAAGAGGGATCGTATTACTATGACATTTCATAATTGGTACACGTTTAGGTACACAACTGAAAGTTTAATACGAAAAAGTCCTTTATATTTAATGCACTGAGGAATTTATTCAGACTCCGCCAGCCCACCAAAATTCTCCACCGGTGATTACCAGAGTCATCCGGTGAAGTCCTGAAAGCCCGCACGGCACAAGCCCTGCGGGCTTTTTTGTGCCTGCAATTTGCCCCGCGAAGTGAAAACAACTCATTAAATCCTAACCTTTCAGGCACTTCATAAAGCTAATACAGTTTATCCAGCAGAATAAGGTAATCGTGGGATATGTCAGCGGGATATACAAAAACAGGATGTCGCGGCAGCATTTCACCAGACGAACGCACTAAGAAGCATCCCGTCCTGGCCTGGCGGCCAGGACGTTAAACAACCCGCACATTTCAGAAAACGGTGAATTACGACTCCAGCGCCTGGCTTGCCGTATTCTCCCTGAACTGCGGCGGGGGCTTGCGGAACCGCTGAGTCAGATACGCCAGATACACCATTCCCAGCGCCGCCCACACCAGCCCCAGCGTCAGCGATGTGGCCTCAAGGTTGATCCACAGAACCCCGACCGTGAGCGCGCCCACCATCGGCAGGATCAGATAGTGGATACGATCCTTCCAGGTCTTGTTGTAGCCCTTGCGCCGCCAGAAGTGGTTAAACACCGACAGGTTCACAAAGGTAAAGGCCACCAGCGCCCCGAAGTTGATCAGTGCGGTAGCGGTTACCAGATCAAAAAACAGCGCCGAAAGCGCCACAATCCCTACCATGATCACGTTCAGCGCCGGTGTCCGCCAGCGTGGATGCACATAACCAAACACCCGCTCCGGGAACACATTATCGCGCCCCATCACATATAACAGGCGGGATACACTGGCGTGCGATGCCAGCCCGGACGCCAGGGTATTCACAAACGTGGTGCACAGGAAAATAGACTGGAACAGCTTGCCGCCCACATACAGCGCTATCTCCGGTAATGCCGCATCGGGCTCTTTAAAGCGGTGGATATCCGGAAAGAAAAGCTGAATAAAAAAAGACGCGACAATAAAAATAATACCGCCGTACATTGCCGTCAGGAAAATCGCCCGTGGGATCACCCGGGCCGCGTCCGGCGTCTCCTCCGATAATGTCGTGACTGCATCAAACCCCAAAAACGAGAAGCAGACTATCGTGGCACCGGTAATAATCGGGATCAGGTGAGCGTTCTCGCTGACAAAAGGCTGAAGCGACCAGACGGTTCCTGTCCCCTCCCCTTTGTGCAGCCCCTGGATCACCAACACAATAAACACCACCATAATGGCAATCTGCACCAGGACAAACAGCGTATTAAAGTTAGCCACCAGGTTGACACTCTTAAGGTTCGCCGCCGTCAGGATCACCACAAATCCCACCACCCAGATCCACGGGGGCACGCCGGGGAACATGGCGGAAAGATAAATTTTCGCCAGCAATACGTTAATCATCGGCAGGAACAGGTAGTCCAGCAGCGACGACCACCCCACCATAAACCCCACATGGGGGCTGATGGATTTCTGGGCATAGGTATAAGCGGAGCCCGCCTCCGGAAACTGGCGCACCAGCTTGCCGTAGCTGATGGCGGTAAACAGCACACCGGCCAGCGCCAGCAAATAAGAAGCAGGCACATGGCCCTCACTGATACCGGAAACAATCCCGAACGTATCAAACACCGTCATCGGCGTCAGATACGCCAGCCCCATCATCACAACTTGCCAGAGTTTAAGAGACTTACGCAGCCGTGGCTTACCGGCCTCTGTTGAGTGACTGAAATGATTAGTCGCCATTGCGGGCCGCTCCCATACAGACAACGGGCTCGGGGCATACCATGTCACCGGCTCCACGGATTTTTAACCACATACCCTCATACACAGCGGCAAAACAGACGCACATATAACAGCTTTCGCCCCGGGGGGATCTCAACATCTGCATCATCTCATTTCCTCGTCACAGTTTAAGCATTCACTGAAGCCCGTTGCCGCCTGCGCTCCATAACGCGACATCCGGGAAATGGCTGGCGCACCAGCAAAGTCAGGCCAGGCTCCGCTCAGGCCCGATGATGCCTCCCCGCAAGAGCAGTACCCCGGCAGGTTTCAGGGGGGTGACAAATAATGCCCTCCTGATCGCATGTATATGCAAATAAATCGCTGGAAAATGTTAATGTATATTTGCAAAAAACACGATAAATGTTACTCAACTGAAAAATAATAACCAAAGCGGCCAATTTGACGACGGATCAGAGGATGATTTAATCCACTCTGTGAGGGCGATCATGGGAAACTGAGCGACCAGACTGCCGCGTCATACCCGTTAAATTGCCCGGAGGAAGCAAAATGACATACACCACCACCAGTGCAGCACAGGCCAGCCAGCAGCTTGCTGCCGGGGCTATTCTGGTTGATATCCGCGAGCCGGATGAATATCGCCATGAACACATTCCCGGAGCCCGTTCTCTGCCGCTAAGCAGCATTCAGCAGGGCAGCACCCTGGGGGATGATGCCCCCGCCGGTGCGCCGGTTATCTTTCACTGTCAGGGAGGGAACCGCACCGCCGGTAACGCGCAATCGCTTGTCCGGGCGGCGCCCGGGCGGAAGGTCATGCTGCTGGAGGGCGGCATAGCCGCCTGGAAACGGGCCGGGCTGGCAACCGCCCGGGACGGCCGCCAGCCACTGCCCATTATGCGCCAGGTACAAATCGTCGCCGGAACCATTATCCTGGCGGGTGTCATCGCCGGCTATGCCGTCAGCCCGGGGTTCTTTTTACTCTCTGGTTTTGTCGGGGCTGGCCTGCTGTTTGCCGGGGTCAGCGGCTGGTGCGGCATGGCACTCCTGCTGGGGAAAATGCCCTGGAACCGCCAGTAACCCCGGCACGCCTCAGCTGCGGATAAACGCCAGCAGATCCCCATTGATGGTGGCAGCATGGGTCGTGGGCATACCGTGGGGGAAACCCGCATAGGTTTTCAGCGTGCCGTTTTTCAGTAACTTTGCCGACAACGGGGCGGAATCCGCATAAGGGACTATCTGGTCATCGTCCCCCGTGCATCACCAGTACCGGCACCGTAACCGTTGTCAGATCAGGGGTAAAATCGGTCTGTGAAAACGCCACAATCCCGTCGAAATGGGCCTTGGCGCCCCCTTCCATGCCCTGGCGCCACCAGTTGAGGATAATCCCCGGCTGTGGCGTCACCCCTTCGCGGTTAAAGCCGTAAAACGGCCCGGAGGCAATATTGTGGTAAAACACGGCGCGGTTTGTCGCCACCTGCAACTGGAAATCATCAAACACCGCTTTCGGCAAGCCGCCGGGATTTGCCGGGGACTGCACCATAATCGGGGGAACAGCACTTATCAGCACCGCCTTACGCACCCGGGAATCACCGTGGCGCGCCACATAGTGAATCACCTCTCCGCCGCCGGTTGAGTGCCCCACATGGACCACATCGTGAAGATCAAGATGCCGGACCACAGCCAGGACATCGTCCGCATAGTGGTCCATATCATGCCCGTCCGGCACCTGGGCTGAACGCCCATGGCCACGCCGGTCATGGGCCACAACCCGGAACCCCTGCGCGAGGAAAAACATCATCTGGGCGTCCCAGTCGTCGGCACTCAGCGGCCAGCCGTGGTGAAAATAGATAACCGGCGCATCCTGTGGGCCCCAGTCTTTATAAAAAATCGCTACGCCATCCTGTGTTGTCACAAACCCCATACAGATACCCCCGTCGGATAAGTCATCTGATCAGTGCAGCCTGGCTGTTAATCCTGTGGCCTGATTTCGTGATCCACAGCACAGCAGTTCTATCAGCGTAGACTATTTCCCACACAGCAACCGCAGGAGATTCGGGTGAAAAACGCACCGGGAAGGCAGGTAAAAAAAGAGAGGGAAAAAGCGGGCAACCAGGTTGCCCGCTGAGAGGTTATGCGATATCGAAACGGTCCAGATTCATTACCCGCGTCCAGGCGGCAATAAAGTCCTTCACAAATTTCTGGTGGGCGTCCTCACTGGCGTACACTTCCGCCAGGGCACGCAGCACAGAGTTGGAGCCAAAGACCAGGTCAGCACGGGTGGCGGTAAATTTCACCTCACCACTCTTACGATCCCGGGCCTCAAACAGCTCATTATCGCTGCCTTCGATCGGCTTCCAGACATTGCCCATATCCAGCAGGTTAACGAAGTAGTCGTTGCTCAGCGTTCCGACGCGCCCGGTCAGAACCCCGTGCTGGCTACCGTCGAAGTTAGCCCCCAGCATACGCATACCGCCAATCAGCACCGTCATTTCCGGTGCGGTCAGGGTCAGCAACTGGGCTTTATCGATAAGCAGCTCTTCCGTGGTCGGGCCGCCTTCTGCGTCGCGATAGTTACGGAACGCATCCGCCACCGGCTCCAGCACCGCAAAAGATGCGACATCCGTCTGATCCTGGCGCGCATCCACCCGGCCCGGGGTAAACGGCACTTCAGCCGCAACACCCGCCGCTGCGGCGGCTTTCTCGATAGCCACATTACCCGCCAGCACGATGACATCCGCCAGAGAGGCTTTGCCGCTGGCTTTCTGGATAGCTTCCAGCACCGGTAACGCACTGACCGCAACCTGGTTAACTTCCCAGCCACGCTGCGGTGCCAGCGCCAGGCGGGCACCGTTCGCGCCACCGCGTTTATCACCGCCACGGAATGTAGAAGCAGAAGCCCAGGCCACCGAAATAAGCTGGCTGATGCTCAGTTCAGAGGAGGCAATCTTCGCTTTCAGATCGGCAATGTCGGCCTCTGTTGGCTGATGCACCGCCGCAGGTAACGGATCCTGCCACAGCAGATCTTCTTTCGGCACTTCCGGCCCCAGGTAGCGCGCTTTTGGCCCCATATCACGGTGAGTCAGTTTGAACCATGCCCGGGCGAAGGCTTCATTAAACGCCTGCGGATCGTTCAGGAACCGGCGGGAGATCTTCTCAAACTCCGGATCAAGGCGCAGGGTCACGTCTGTCACCAGCATGGTCGGTTTACGCTTTTTACCCGGGTTGAAAGGATCCGGGATGATCTCCGGCCCGTCTTTGGCTTCAAACTGGATAGCGCCCGCCGGGCTGCGGGTCTGGACCCATTCATATTTGAACAGGTTCTCGAAGAAGTAATTGCTCCACTGGGTTGGTGTCTGAGTCCATACCACTTCCAGACCGGATGTGATGGCATCAGCCCCGGAGCCGTTCCCGTAGGTGCTGGCCCAGCCCAGGCCCATATTTTCCAGCGGTGCCGCTTCCGGTGCCGCCCCCACATGGGTTGCCGGGCCCGCGCCGTGGGTTTTACCCAGCGTATGACCACCGGCAATCAGGGCGACGGTTTCTTCATCGTCCATCGCCATATTGTGGAATGTCGCGCGAATAGCCGGCCCCGCAGACAGCGGATCGCCACTGGCGTTTGGCCCTTCCGGGTTCACGTAAATCAGACCCATTTCGGTTGCCGCCAGCGGGTTTTTCGCCAGATATTCCGGATTACGGTGGGCCAGCCAGGTTTTTTCATCACCCCAGTTAACGTCCATATCCGGTTCCCAGACATCCTCACGCCCTGCGGCAAAGCCGAAGGTGCGAAAGCCTGCGTTCTCCAGCGCGACGTTACCCGCCAGCACAATCAAGTCGGCCCAGGAAATTTTCTGACCATACTTTTGTTTAATCGGCCATAGTAAGCGGCGGGCTTTATCAAGGCTTACGTTATCCGGCCAGGAGTTGAGTGGTGCGAAGCGCTGCTGACCACGCCCTGCGCCACCGCGCCCATCTTCCATACGGTAGGTGCCGGCGCTGTGCCATGCCATACGAATAAACAAACCAATGTAACTACCCCAGTCAGCAGGCCACCACTCCTGTGAGTCATTAAGCAATGCTTTGATGTCTGCCTTTAGTGCGGAATAATCCAGTTTCTGAAATTCAGCGCGATAATCAAACGATTCGCCCAGGGGGTTAGAACGGTTGGAGTGCTGATTTAATAAATCCACACGCAGTAAATTTGGCCACCAGTCCAGACTGTTCGTCCCGCCGCCAGCTGCCTGCTTTGGCGCCGTATGATGAAACGGGCACCCGGCTGCTGTCGGCTCACTTCCTGATTTACTCATGACATGCTCCATACTTTTTCTGTTAGGGGACTTTGAGTATATACACCGTAGCGAATAATCATTAATTGGATAAACCTACCAGTGCAATGCGTTTCACCATAACAGTTGATCCAGACCGTTATTAGCCTGGAAATTTCGCATCTTTTGCCTTGCCCTATTAAATACAGCCACATATCAGTGAAGAAATTCATCCCTGCTTCCGAAAATCACAAAATAGAAAACAGATAAAAATCAATTATGTAAAAAACAACTGATTCCAAAAATCCAGAAAGGAAAGATTAAAACAGGCGTATGGCTCAAAAACGAAAGATAAGTGAGATAACACCCACAGAAACAGAGGATAAATGTTAACGTTATCTGCAGTGGTAATTGGCTACAGCCGCCGGGGGCAATATATATAGACAACGCCCCCGGCAAAACAGATATTCGCCGGGGGCGCTATTCAGGTTAGGGCACGATCCGGGTTCCCGCACTGCCGCGCACCGCTGCATTCAGGTGTGCCGGATCGGTAATAATCACCTGCTTACCGCCGCTGCGCAAAAACGCCAGGCTTGCGGCAATCTTCGGCTGCATACTCCCGGCCGGGAAGTGGCCCTCTTGCAGGTACTGCTCCATCTCCGCCAGGCTGACCAGGCCCAGCGCTTTTTGCTGCGGCGTGCCGAAGTTAAGGCACACCTTTTCCACCCCGGTGGTGATCACCAGCAGATCGGCGGAAATTTCCGTGGCCAGCAGGGCGCTGGTAAGATCTTTATCGATCACGCCATCAATACTCTGGTAGGCGCCGCCCTCTCCCCGGATCACCGGCACGCCACCCCCGCCCCCGGCAATCACCATATGCCCGTTATGCAGCAGGCTGGCAATGGCCGCAGAGGAAAGAATGCGCTGTGGCCGGGGCGAGGCCACCACCCGGCGGTAACCGCGCCCGGCATCCTCCACAAACTGCCAGTCCGGGTGTCGCCTTGCCTGCTCCAGGTACTCCTGCTCGCTGTAAAACAGCCCTACCGGTTTATCCGGCGCATGAAAGGCCGGATCACCGGCATCCACCTCCACCAGGGTGACCAGGCTCACGGCGCCGGGCTTATCATCCCCGCGGGTGGTATTCGCCAGCGCCAGCTGGAGCTGATACCCCATCCCCCCCTGGGTGAGCGCCACGCAGGCGGCCAGGGGCACCGGGGGCAGATCCTCATGCTGGTGGGCAAGCTCTGCGCGCCGCAGCTCCAGCCCCACCTGGGGGCCGTTACCGTGGGTGATAACCACCCGGTGCCCCGCCGCCTGCACATCCGCAATACTGGCCGCCAGCTGATCCATCGCCTGCTGCTGGCGGTCACCGGCGATATCCTGTGGCGACTGCACAATACTGTTACCGCCAATGGCCACAACCGTGAGTAACCCCATTATTCACCCTCCGCCACGGCCGGTGCCGGTGCAGGTGCGGTGGACTCCCGCCGGTTAAGCACATGTTTGACAACAAACAGCACCGACACCATCAGATAAGCCGTGACAAACCACAGGGATGTCCCCTGGGCGAAACCCACCGCCGGGGAGTGGATCACCCCGAACAGCACCAGTATGGCGCCGCCAACCCCGGCCAGCGCGCCGCGTAGCGGTTTATCGGTAATGGCAAAAATCGCAATGCATCCCCACAGCATACTGGCCAGCGGTGCCCCGCTGCCCAGGTGAACCAGCCCCTGGTAATAGACGCCCTTGCCGTGCAGCACATCCAGCCCCAGCGCTGCCGCAGAGGTACCGGCGGCATTCATCACGCTGTTCACAATGCTCAGCGCCCAGTTGGCTATCCACGGAAACATACAGATGAAAATGACCGGCACTTCCGGTTTTGGCGTCTCCCGCACCACCTGGTTGGCGGTCACTATGCCGATAAACACCAGGATCGGGACAATCGCCGTCATCGGGATCACCGCCAGCATAAACGCCCCGAGCCCGAACAACGGCACAATAAACATGGTCACCCCGGAGGCCAGGGTATAGGCGATCCTCGCCCCCATCGCCTTCCAGCCTGCGTGCCCCACATACACGGTCACCGGGAACGGGTTGCCCAGCATGCAGCCCAGAATGGAAGAGAGCCCGTTTGCCATCATCACGTTGCGTGTGTTGTAGGGATCCCCCGCGGCGTGCGCACTTTCGATATTCTCCAGGTCAAAAATATAGTTCGCCAGCCCCAGGGGCACGGCAGACGCCAGGTACGGTAACGCGTGGGGCAGCCCCTGCAGGAAGCTGTCAATATGCACCCCGGGCGGGTTAAACCCCAGCTCCCCGAGGGAGTGTTTAATGTCATCCGGGCTTTGCAGCCCGGAAAGCCAGGCAAGGAGTGTCCCGGCAATAAGCAGCAGTAACCCGGTCGGGATCCGGGCGAAAATCGGCTTTTTGCCAAACCAGTTAATGAAGATAAGCAACAGCACAATAAACGACACGGTAGGCGCCTCAAACGCCTGCAGCATGGGGTTCATGGCCAGCAATAACAGGCCAAGGCCCGACAGGCAGGACAGCAACACCGTGCGCGGGATCATCCGGCGAATGGCATCACCCACAAACGCCCCGCCCGCAAGGATAAGCGCCTCCACAAAGCACCAGACCAGGCCAATCTGAATGGCGAAGTCCGCATCCCCGGTTTGCTGGTACACCGGCATCAGCACCAGAAAGGTGACGGTGAAGATAGACGGCGCACTGGGGCCGGAGGGCAGCGCCGTCACATCCTGGCGCTGGCTCTGGCGCGCCATGTTAATGCCAAACCAGGTATAACACAGGCTGGCAGCCAGCACCGCCACGCCAAATGCCGGGGCGATGCGCCCGTACACAATCTCCTTAGGGATCCCCACCACAAAGATAAGCAACCCCATCATGGTCAGTAAATTGGTCAGATTATTGGTCATCAGCCCAAAATAAGCCGCCCAGTCACCGCGCTTCCACTCAAGTATTCTTCCATTCATGATGACACTCTCTCAGATAAGTTACCGGGTATCTGGCGATACCCGGTGTCGCTCAGGGTTAGCAATAGCGCTGACAGAACTGCTCCAGGGCCTGCTCAAAACAGCGGAAGGGAGGGTAGACAATACCGGCACCAATCATGCCGATGCCCGGCTCCCGGTGAGCAATCGCCGTGTTGATAACCGGCAGGATCCCGGTCATTAAGACCCGCCGGATATCAATGCCGCTGGGAATACCGCGAAAGCCCAGCAGGGGAACGGTAATATTCGGGTTTTCACCGAGGGTGATTTCGGCCATTTTTCGCGACCAGGCAATGGCCTGCTCAACCGAGCCCCCCACCAGCGGCACAATGGCGGGGGCGGCAGCCATCGCAAAACCGCCAATGCCGTAGGTTTCCGTAATTGCGCTGTCGCCAATATCCAGCCCGGCATCTTCCGGGCGATACCCGGCGAGCATGGGCCCGGTCACCACCCCGGCCGGTCCCGTAAACCACTGGCCGGGCAGGCCGCTAATCCGGATCCCGAACTCCACCCCGTTGCGGGCCATGGTGGTCACCACGGTGCTGTAATCAATCCCGGCGGCGGCATCCAGCGCTGCTTTACACATCGCCATCCAGGTGGGGCCGGAGAAATACTCACTGCTGGCAATAAATTCAAACACCTGGCGCTGGTGCTCTGTGGGGTGGCTGGTCTGGATAATCCACGGGGTTAACGCCTGGGCCAGCAGCGCGGTGCCCGCGTTATTGCGGTTGTGGCACTCGTCCCCCATATGCAGCGCCTGCGAGAGTAACAACCGGAGATCTATCTCTCCGGCCAGGCGCATGGCATCACGCAAGACGGGCCCCAGCACATCGCGCATCCAGTTCAGGCGCGCAATCACCGTGTGATCGTTGGCCCCCATACGCAGAATTTTTGCCATCTGCTCGCTGAGGTTGGTATAAGCGCGGTTGCCAAAGGTACGGTTCTCGACAATATGCATAAACATCGATGCGGACGTCACACCCGCCATGGAGCCCACGCAGTCATGCTCATGGCAGGGGGAGAAGGTAATCTCCCCGGAGGCCGCCAGCGCTTCGGCCTGGGCAATATTTTCCGCCAGCCCCTCAAACACCAGAGCCCCGGTCACGGCGCCGCGCATCGTGCCGCTCATCTTTTCCCAGCTCACGGGGGGCCCGGCGTGCAGCAAGGTGGTGCGGGTCATACCCGGCACCACATTGATGGCCTGATCAAAGCCGACCAGCACCGGGTGTGACTCCAGAATGCGCGCCAGCGCCTGCTGGTTTGCGGCGGCTATCCGCTCTGCTGTCGCGGGGTGCTCCAGCGCATCCAGCATGGCGACAATCCGGGGGTTCCCCTGGCCCGGCGGGGTCCAGTCCAGATCCAGCACCGGCACATGCTGCTGGCGCAGATCATCAGCAAACAGAGGAATGCCGAGGTTAATAACCTGTAAGGGATGTTCAAAGAGTGACTGGCTCATACGCTCTCCTGCGTTTTCGCGACAAATTCCCGGGCCAGCAGCCCGGCGTTCGTGCTGCTACTGGCCCAGATAACGCCTGCGGCAGTTAGCTTTTCGCACTGCTGGTGCAGCGACGGCGAATCCAGATCGGTCCCCAGCACGTAGCCCACCATCACCAGAGGGCGGTTTTCCGCAGCGGCAATGGCCTGGGCCTCGCGGATTGCCGGTAACATGACGCCGACCGGATCCTCGTGCGCCCCAAACCCGAGGATAAAATCCATCAGGATCACGCCCACTTGCGGATCCCGGGCCTCCTGTAACAGGCGCTCAATGCGGGAAGAGGGATCGATCATCGGGTGCGGCTTACCGTCGGTGAAGGCGTCATCGCCAAAATCAAGGAAGCTGTGGCCGCGCCCCGGATCCCGGGGGGCCAGGCGAAATGCCGGATCAGGGTGGATATTGCTGTACACGTCGGTGTATTTTTTCATGGCGAGGAACATGGCCTCGTCACACAGGGTGCCGCCGCAAAACAGCCCGCGGATATAGCGCTGCGGGCCTGCCAGCACCGCTCTTATTTCGTGGATCAACGGCCAGTTCAGCGGGTGGAGATCAAGGCTGTTTTCATCCACGCCACTGGCCTGCATTGCCCTGATAGCCGCCTGTTTCGAGGAGGCAGCAAACACAAGCCCCGGCTCATCGTCTGGCGGCGTACCGGGCCCGGCAAACCAGATAACCACCGGTTTCTTAACCGCTCTGGCCCGGGCAATAATCCTGTCGGCCACGGCCGCCGCTGGCGGTTTGGAGATCAGTACAATGGTCCGGGTTTGTGGATCCTGTGCCAGCATCTCCAGGGCATCCAGCATCATCATGCCGCCCACCGCCTCGCTGAGATCGCGCCCCCCGGTGCCTATCAGTTGCGAAATGCCGCCGCCGAACTGGTGCAGCTGAACGCTCACTTCCTGGCTCCCGGTGCCGGAAGCCGCAATGATCCCTACCCCGCCCTGACGCACCCGGTTACCAAACCCCAGCACGCTGTGGTTAATGATGGCGGTGCCGCAGTCTGGCCCCATCAGCAGCAGCCCTTTTTCATGGGCCAGATGCTTGAGCGCCACTTCATCTTCCAGGCTGATATTGTCCGAAAACAACATGACGTGCAGACCACTGAGCAGCGCCTGGCGCGCTTCCCGCACCGCGTAGATACCGGGAACGGAGATCAGCGCCAGATTACTTCCGGGCTGCTGCTGCATGGCGGTGGACAGGGTCGCGCAGCGCACTGCGGGCCCCTCCTGCTGGCCTGGCGAGGTGAGTAGCTTTTCAACCTCGGCCAGTGCTGCCGTGTTCGCCTCCGGGCTGGAGCCTTCCAGGACAATTAAGAGATCGCTGGCGCACGCGTCGTTTGTCTGCGCCGGGTCCACCCCCATATCCTTTAACAGGTTTTTATTAATTTCCGTTCCCATAGCAATAAACGCCCGGTTAATATCCGGGAGGTTATTCGCCTGGGTCGAAAATGACATTAAAGAAATAGAGTCAAAATAAGTGTTCTTTTTGATAACCACGCTAACAGGCATATTTCCCTCATCAGAATAAAAGGGTCAGAAAGCACTTTCAGGAAGAAAGTGCCGTGACATTATCTGTTCATGGTATATATCCGGAATAAAATAGAAAAAGCGGTAACGTCAGTTATCCGGGTATCGTATTTACCACCATAAATAAATAATACTTTATACCGCTCCGGCGGCTATAAGCCGGGCCGCGATCTCCCTGAATCCCCGCTCTTTTGCCAGCGTCAGGGGCGTTTTACCGTATTTATCAGTCATATTCGGATCGGCGCCGTGGTCCAGCAGCAGCGCAATAATTTGCTGCTGGCGCTCGCCGCCGTCATTCAGCACAATGGCCTCCAGCAGCGGTGTCCAGCCCACAAAATTGGTGTGGTTTACATTGATATCGGTGCGGCTTAACAGCTCCCGGACCACCTCCAGATGCCCTTTTTCACAGGCCGGGGTCAGCCCCACGCCGCCAAAGCGCGTCAGCCGGGTGAGATCGGGCCCGGCGGGCAATACCAGGCGCAGTAACTGCACGTCATTAGTCAGGCAGCTAATTAAAAACGGGTTAAGGCAGATATTATCCTGCTGATTGATATCCGCCCCCTGCTCAATCAGCCAGGCAACACAATCATAATGCTGGTGCAAACTGGCAAGAATGATGGCGCTACGGCCCATTTGATTTGTCGCATTAATATTTACCCCCGGCGATAACGCCTGTTTCAGCGCCGGGAGAGCGCCCTGTTCTGCCGCGTGGAGTAACGGGTTAATAATATTAGCATCGGTCATGTTCACCTCCTGATTATCAGATAAAAGCATAACCTGATAACGCAGGAATAAAATCATTTTAAAACCTATTTACCCGCACCGGGCTGATTATCAAACGCCATTCAAAAATAGAATAAAAGCGTGCCGCACAACAATATTTCACTTATTTCATAAAAACGACGACGCCAGTAAGCGGTATTTCCCACATATTTAAAAAAGAGAGCGTCAGGGATCTGATAATCATATAAATAGTAGAATCCCCCATTGATACTGCCCAGCAGTCGCGCTGGTATAGGGGCCTTATGCCAGCCGGCATCACCTTCCGAATATCAGGCGCAACGACCATGCACTCCATTTTTACTGAAGAAAACTTGCTGACGTTCTGCGCTGCCGCACGCTGCGGAAGTTTCAGTAAAGCCGCCATTGAGCTGGGGCTCACCACCTCTGCCGTCAGCTACGCCATTAAGCGCCTGGAGGCCGGGCTTGACGCTACGCTGTTTACCCGCAATACCCGCCATATTGAGCTGACCGAGGCCGGAGGCTACTTCTACCGGAAGGCCACCGAGCTACTGAACCACTTTGATGATACCCGCCACGCCATCGACACCATTGCCCGGGGAGTGGAGGCCAGAGTACGCATCTGTATTAACCAGCTGCTTTACACGCCGCAGCATACCGCCCGCCTGTTACAGGTGCTGAAGCAACACTTTCCCACCAGCCAGATTACAATCATCAGTGAGGTGTATAACGGTGTCTGGGATGCGTTTATCAACCATCAGGTGAATATCGCCATTGGCGCACCGGACACGCTGCTTTCCGGCGGCGGGATAGACTACACCGATATTGGCGTGATCCGCTGGGTGTTTGCGATTGCGCCGGATCACCCCCTGGCGCGGCTGCCGGAGCCCCTGCCGGAACACCTGCTGCGTCAGTACCCCAATATCATGGTGGAAGACACCGCCCACACCATCAACAAAAAAGTGGGCTGGCTGCTCCACGGCCAGGAGAGCATCCTGGTGCCGGATTTTAATACCAAATGCCAGTGCCAGATTCAGGGGGACGGTATTGGTTTTTTACCGGAATATATGGCCCGCAACGCCAGCGAAGCGGGCCGCCTGGTGATGCGAAAAATCCGCAACCCGCGCCAGGACTCGCCAATGTTACTGGCCTCGCGCCGGGCAACATCGGGTTATGTCACCCAGTGGATAAGACAACAGTTTTTACCCGGCGGCATCCTGGCACAAATATACCGGGATTTATTACACCCCCAGGGAAGCGATATCGCCAATAAAGAGAGCGCAGCGCGCAAGCGTTATCAGGGAAATTAGCACCGGGTAAAATATCTTTATTATTATGCCATTACATATAAATATCGCCCGATATTATCGGGCTGTAAAATTACAATAAAAAATCGTCCAGTGATTTACCCGCCGCAACAGCCTGGGCAATCGGTTTTGGCATACGCCCCTGCCCGGTCCAGGTTTTCTCTTCTCCACTGGCATCCTGATAACGATATTTCGGTGCGCGGGGTTTATTCTTTTTGGGGGCCTTTTCATCAGCGGACACGATCAGATCGCGGGGGCTGATACCGTCTGATTCCATCAGCTCCAGCCAGGTGCTGAGCTTCTCTTCGTGCTCCCGGCGCGCCTGCTGTGCGGCAAGCTGCTCCTGACGTTTTTCTTCAGTGACGATCCTGAGTTTTTCCAGCATTTCTGCAAGCACGTCAATGGAGAAATCGCGGCTGTGAGCCCGTAATGTACGAATATTATTTAATGCCTGTAACGCCTGAGACATATTCCCTCTTAATTTACTACCTGAAAAAAATGAGCGGCTAAGATACTTAATTATCTTATTCATTACCAGCCGCATGCTTATTATGAGCCGATATTTTGAACAAAACAGAAAGATTATTTCGCATGATAATCCGGCCAGCCCATTACGGTCCTGATCTTAATTAACACAAATTTTACTGCCCTGAAATTCGCCACCAATAACCCCCCGCCCATATACCGTGAGCCCCGGAATACGGATATTTTTCAGCCAGCCACTGGGGGGCAAAATACCCGGCCACACCCCCGCCCGCAGCACCTGACACCGGCGTGCTAACCTCAACCGCAGGTTAACCTGTAGCTTATTTGTACGATAAATTTCTATTACAATGATTTTTAATGAAAAAAATAATTTAACCAACAAAAATGGGGAAACTGTTCACAATGCGTGCGGAGCGGAGCATTTTGTCTACCAAAAGATGTTAAATAAAAATTTAACACTAGTTGAAAGAAAAGAACCAGAAATATACTCTATTCATCAAGCAACAAACCAACCGTTAAAACTCCAAAACACGTTACTTCACGTTATTTATTACTGAGCCTGGAGCGATACTGATATGTTCTCCCGTGAATCCCGCCTGCGTCACGCAGCAGCCGACATCTTCGCCATGGTGGTGTACTGCTTTATCGTGGGAATGGCGATTGAAATCTTAATGTCCGGGATGACATTCCAGCAGTCGTTATCGTCGCGCCTGGTGTCAATTCCGGTGAATATCCTGATAGCCTGGCCCTACGGGCTCTACCGGGATGGCTTTATGAAGCTGGCAAAACGTGGGGGAAATGCCGGGTGGATGCGTAACCTTGCGGATATTACGGCCTATGTGACTTTCCAGTCACCGGTTTACGGGGCGATTTTGTGGTCCGTGGGGGCAGATACGCAGCAGATTATCGCGGCTGTCAGCTCTAACGCCCTGGCCACTATGCTGATGGGAGCTGCTTACGGGTACTTCCTGGATTACTGCCGCCGCCTGTTCCGGGTTCAGGGGTATGTGGCCAGCCGCGCATAAGCGCGGTCATCTGTGGCGAAATAAGACTGGCCGTCGCCAGTCTTATTATCAGTGCTGCTCGCCAAATAATCCGCTCAGGTATCTTTCCAGCGCAATGCGCGAACTAAAACCATGAGGAATACCGTAGTGCTCCTGGCTGTTACCCCCGGCACACAGCGGAAACTGTTCGTAATGATCACAGGTCTTGGTTTCTGACGCGGGCTCCGCCAGTGAGCTACTGCGTTCTTTCAGCATCGGGTGGATAACCAGCGCGGTACGCCCCATGCGGGCCTCACGGTTCACATATACGTAATTATCCCCACGGCGGTATCCATAGGCTTTTGGTGTAACAACGTCCATGGTAAATCCTGATTTCTCCAGAACGCGAGCCACCTCATCAGGTCGTAAATACATTCTCATTCCTCATTATTTTTTTTACTGCTTTATAACACTACTCTATTGAGCATTAGCAAATCTTTCGGAAAAGTCCATAAACATTCGCCACAGGCCCGATAACGTCTACACTTAGCCGCCTTTTTTGCCCCGGGTGAGATGGCCCCTTCCCATGCCGCACCACCGGAAAACCGGATTTTTACCATAAAGCACCATATATAGAGTGGTTGAACTTCACACCAACTACATCTAGTATCTGAGGTTCAGGTTTACCAGACCACGACGCACTCCCTGCGCCGCGATTGTCACCTTAAGTGGAAATACAAATCATGCGCATAACGATTTACACTCGCAAAAACTGTATCCAGTGCTACGCCACCAAAAAGGCGCTGGAGGGACGCAATGTGGACATTGACATGATAAGCCTTGATGACCACCCGGAGGCGGCGGACGCATTGCGCCAGCAGGGCTTTCGCCAGTTGCCGGTGGTGATAACCGAGCATGAAAGCTGGTGCGGGTTCCGCCCGGATATGATCAACCGGCTGTGTGCCGCCACCCACCAGCGCGTCTACCTGTGAGCCACCTGGTCTACTTCTCAAGCAGCTCCGAAAATACCCACCGCTTTATTCAGCGCCTGGGGCTTCCGGCGCTGCGTATCCCCCGGGAGGCCGGTGAACAGCTGGCGGTCTTTGAGCCTTTTATTCTGGTGGTGCCCACCTGGGGAAACGGCGGTATTGCCGGGGCCGTTCCGGCCCAGGTTATCCGCTTTCTCAATATTCCCCGCCACCGGGCGTTGATCCGCGGCGTTATCGCCAGCGGTAACCGTAATTTCGGGGCAGCCTACGGACTGGCGGGCAAGATTATCGCGCAAAAATGCCGGATCCCTTTTTTGTATCGCTTCGAGCTGATGGGCACCCCTGAGGATCTTGATAACGTGCGAAACGGAGTAACCCAATTTTGGCAACAACAACCCCAACCCCGCAGTCTGACGCCCTGAGCCAGGACTACCACGCCCTGAACGCGATGCTTAACCTGTTTGACGAGGCCGGGAAAATCCCCTTCGACAAAGACAAACAGGCCATAGAAGCATTTATGACCTGCCAGGTGCTCCCCAATACCCGGACCTTTCCGGATGTGGACAGCCGCCTGAGCTGGATGGTTAGCGAAGGTTATTACGATCCCGGGGTCCTCGCCCACTGGCGCCCGGCGTTTATCACCCGGCTGTTTCACACGGCCGGTGAATATCACCACCAGTTCAGTACGTTTCTCGGCGCCTGGAAGTTCTACACCAGCTACGCGCTGAAAACATTTAACGGCGAACAGTGGCTTGAACACTTCACTGACCGGGTGGTTATGGTGGCGTTAACCCTCGCCCGGGGCGATGAGACCCTGGCCCTGCGGCTGACGGATGACATGCTCACGGGGCGCTTTCAGCCTGCGACCCCCACCTTCCTGAACGCAGGGCGCCAGCAGCGCGGTGAGCTGGTCTCCTGCTTTCTGCTGCGTATTGAAGACAATATGGAGTCCATTGGCCGGGCGGTAAATGCCGCGCTGCAGCTCTCCCGGCGCGGGGGCGGCGTAGCGTTTTTGCTTTCCAGCCTGCGGGAGGCCGGAGCCCCCATTAAGCGTATTGAAAACCAGTCTTCCGGGGTGATCCCGGTCATGAAAATGCTGGAGGACGCCTTCTCCTACGCCAACCAGCTTGGTGCCCGCCAGGGGGCGGGGGCCGTTTATCTGCACGCCCACCACCCGGATATTCTGCGCTTTCTGGATACCCGGCGGGAAAATGCCGACGAAAAAATCCGCATTAAAACCCTCTCGCTCGGGGTGGTGATACCAGATATTACCTTCCGGCTAGCCCGGGATAACCAGCAAATGGCCCTGTTCTCGCCTTATGATGTCGCCCGGGTGTACGGGAAAGCCTTCGGGGATATTGCCATCACCCCGCTGTACCAGACCCTGCTGGAAGATACCCGCATTCGCCGCCAGTACATCAGCGCCCGCGGCTTCTTCCAGCGCCTGGCGGAGATCCAGTTTGAGTCCGGCTATCCCTATATCATGTTCGAGGATACGGTTAACCGGGCCAACCCCATTGCCGGGCATATTAATATGAGCAACCTGTGCTCAGAAATCCTCCAGGTCAACAGCCCCTCAGAGTATGAAGACAACCTGGATTACCGCCATACCGGGCAGGATATCTCCTGTAATCTCGGCTCGCTGAATATTGCCCACGCCATGGACGCGCCAGACTTTGGCCGCACCGTTGAAACCGCCATTCGCGGGCTGACCGCCGTATCAGAGATGAGTGATATCCGCTCAGTGCCTTCGGTGGCGGCGGGGAATGCGGCCTCTCACGCCATTGGCCTGGGGCAGATGAATTTACACGGTTATCTGGCCCGGGAAGGCATTCTGTACGGCTCTGAGCAGGGGCTTGATTTTACCAATATCTATTTTTACACCGTGACCTGGCATGCGCTGCGCGCCTCCTGTGCCCTGGCAAAAGAGCGCGGCCAGCGGTTTGCCGGGTTTGAGCACTCGGCTTACGCCAGCGGCGACTATTTCCGCCGCTACACGGAGCAGCGCTGGCAGCCCGCCACGCCAGAGGTAGCCGCCCTTTTTGCCCGCGCCGGGATAACCATTCCGGATCAGGCCATGTGGCGCCAGCTGCGCGACGAGGTGATGCAATACGGGATCTATAACCGCTATCTTCAGGCGGTCCCCCCGACGGGCTCTATTTCATATATTAATCACGCCACGTCGAGTATTCACCCGATTGTCTCGCCCATTGAGATCCGCAAAGAGGGGAAAACCGGCCGGGTCTACTACCCTGCCCCCTGGCTGACCAACGAAAACCGCCACCTCTACCAGGATGCCTACCAGATAGGCCCGGAGAAGATTATCGACACCTATGCCCAGGCCACGCAGCATGTGGATCAGGGGCTGTCGCTGACCCTGTTCTTCCCGGATTCCGCCACCACCCGGGATATCAACAAAGCCCAGATTTATGCCTGGAAGAAGGGCATAAAAACGCTCTATTACATCCGCCTGCGCCAGACAGCGCTGGAAGGCACCGAAGTTACCGGCTGTGTTTCCTGCGCCCTTTAAGGATATGTTATGACGCCACTTAACCGCATCAGCGCTATTAACTGGAATAAAATCCAGGACGAGAAAGACCTTGAAGTATGGAACCGGTTAACCACCAATTTCTGGCTGCCGGAAAAGGTGCCGCTATCCGGGGATTTACCCGCCTGGCAGACCCTGACTCCTGCGCAGCAGCAGCTGACTATCCGGGTCTTTACCGGCCTGACACTGCTGGACACCATCCAGAATACGGTCGGGGCGCCGTCATTACTGGCGGATGCCATCACCCCCCACGAAGAAGCGGTGCTCACCAATATCAGCTTTATGGAGGCGGTCCACGCCCGCTCTTACAGTTCGGTGTTTTCCACCCTGAGCCAGACCCGCGACGTAGACGCCGCCTACCAGTGGAGCGAAGAAAACGCCGCCCTGCAGCGCAAAGCGGCGATTATTCTCAGCCACTATCAGGCCGATGATGCAGGGAAGAAGAAAATCGCCAGCGTGTTCCTCGAATCCTTTCTGTTTTACTCCGGGTTCTGGCTCCCCATGTACTGGTCCAGCCGGGGGAAGCTCACCAACACGGCGGACTTAATTCGCCTGATCATCCGCGACGAGGCCATCCACGGTTATTACCTCGGGTATAAGTTCCAGAAAGGGCTTGCCGGAGCCAGCCCCGGGCGGCGCGAAACGCTACAGGCGTTCGCCCTTGAACTGCTGATGACCCTGTACGAAAACGAAAAGGAATACACCGCCGATCTGTACGCCGGAACCGGGTTTGAAGAGGATGTGAATCACTTCCTGTGTTACAACGCCAATAAAGCGCTGATGAACCTGGGGTTTGAGGCCATCTTCCCCCCCGAAATGGCGCAAGTGAACCCGGCTATCCTTGCCGCACTTTCGCCGGGGGCCGATGAAAATCACGACTTTTTCTCCGGCTCGGGATCCTCCTACGTAATGGGCACCGCCATAGAGACGGAAGATCAGGACTGGGACTTTTAACCCCCGGGCAATAACGGTAATTAGCCGGAAAATATTCCGGCTATTTCCCGCATATTAATAATGGAAATTAACGGCCCCTGCGGGTAATTATCTCAGTAAAGAGAGCATGTAATCACTACGCCACCAGGCTAAATATCTCATCCCGTCGTAAAAAATATTCCGCACATTTACATTTGCGCTCAGCCCTTATATGGCGGGGGATCACCCCACATTCGGGCACAGCACACTTTGCTTATAATCAAATTAGAGGGTTGCCTCAGCATCTCAGTATGTTAGGGTATATGGCGAGTGTCATATTCCATCAGGATGATAAATATATCGATAAATACAGGAAATAGTTTATTGCATGGCAATTAAATTAGAAGTCAGAAATCTTTATAAAGTATTCGGAGACAACCCACAGCGGGCATTTAAATATATCGAACAGGGGCTTTCCAAAGAGCAAATTCTGGAGAAAACCGGCCTCTCACTCGGCGTTAAAAACGCGAATCTGACCATTGAAGAAGGCGAGATCTTCGTCATTATGGGGTTATCAGGCTCTGGTAAATCCACCCTGGTTCGCCTTCTCAATCGCCTGATTGAACCCACCCGCGGCCAGGTACTGATTGACGGGGAAGACATTGCCCGTATTTCAGATGCCGCCCTGCGTGAGGTGCGCAAAAAGAAAATCGCGATGGTATTTCAGTCATTCGCCCTTATGCCGCATATGACGGTGCTGGATAATACCGCCTTTGGTATGGAATTAGCCGGAGTACCGCTGCGCGAGCGTCAGGAAAAAGCGCTGGATGCCCTGCGCCAGGTGGGGCTGGAAAATTATGTCCACGCCTGGCCGGATGAACTTTCCGGCGGAATGCGCCAGCGTGTCGGATTAGCCCGGGCGCTGGCAATAAACCCGGATATATTACTTATGGACGAGGCATTCTCTGCGCTCGATCCCTTAATTAGAACTGAAATGCAGGATGAATTAATCAAACTGCAGGCCAGACATCAGCGCACTATTGTCTTTATTTCTCACGACCTCGATGAGGCAATGCGTATCGGCGACCGGATTGCCATTATGCAAAACGGCGAGATTATTCAGACAGGCACCCCTGATGAAATTCTCAATAACCCGGCCAATGATTATGTCCGCACCTTTTTCCGGGGTGTGGATATCAGCCAGGTATTCAGCGCGAAAGATATTGCCCGCCGCAGCCAGGCCGGAATTATCCGCAAAACCCCGGGAGTTGGCCCCCGCTCGGCACTGAAACTCCTTCAGGATGACGACCGGGAATATGGCTATGTGATTGAACGGGCGCAAAAATTTATTGGCATTGTCTCCATTGACTCCCTGAAAGCCGCACTGGCCGCAGGCCAGGGGCTGGACAGCGCATTGCTGGAAAGCCCGCAGCCTGTCAGCGCAGAAACCCCACTGAACGAGCTGCTGGGCCATGTGGCCCAGGCACCGTGCGCAGTGCCGGTAACAGGCGACGATCAGCAATACCTGGGGGTTATCTCCCGGGGGTGCCTGCTACAGGCATTAGACAGAGAAGGAGCGACCAATGAGTGAACAAGCAAACCCGTGGGATACGGGCAGTGCCCCGGCAGCTGATGCCTGGGGAGCCCCCGACGCCCCCGCGCACAGCGGTGCCGCAGACTGGCTGCACAACGCCCCGGCCCCCAAGGCCGAACATTTCGACATTCTGGATCCATTCCACAAAACCCTGATCCCGCTGGACAGCTGGGTCACTCAGGGGATCGACTGGGTGGTTATCCATTTTCGCCCCCTGTTTCAGGGGATCCGTATGCCGGTGGATTATATCCTCAGCGGCTTTCAGCACCTGCTACAGGGCATGCCTGCCCCGGTGGCGATTATTCTGTTCGCCCTGATAGCCTGGCAGATGACCAGCCTCAGTATGGGGGTCGCGACCCTTGTTTCGCTGATCCTGATTGGCCTTATCGGCGCCTGGTCCCAGGCGATGGTCACCCTGGCTCTGGTGCTGACCGCGCTGCTGTTTTGTATCGTCATCGGCTTACCGCTGGGGATCTGGCTGGCCCGCAGCCCGGGTGCGGCAAAAGTGATTCGCCCGTTACTGGACGCCATGCAGACCACTCCGGCATTTGTCTATCTGGTGCCCATTGTGATGCTGTTCGGTATCGGTAATGTGCCGGGGGTAGTGGTCACCATTATCTTTGCCCTGCCCCCTATCGTGCGCCTGACCATCCTCGGGATAAACCAGGTGCCGGAGGATCTGATTGAGGCGGCCCGCTCCTTTGGCTCCAGCCCGCGCCAGATGCTGTTTAAGGTGCAGCTGCCGCTGGCGATGCCCACGATCATGGCCGGGGTAAACCAGACCCTGATGCTGGCGCTGTCGATGGTGGTTATCGCCTCAATGATAGCTGTAGGCGGCCTGGGCCAGATGGTGCTGCGCGGCATTGGCCGGCTCGATATGGGCCTGGCCACCGTGGGCGGGGTCGGTATTGTCATACTGGCTATTATTCTCGACCGCCTTACCCAGTCCGTTGGCCGCAACGCCCGGGCAAAAGGCAACCGCCGCTGGTATACCACAGGCCCCGTCGGGTTAATCACCCGCCCGTTTGTAAAATAACCCCTATAAACACAGCTGCGGCGCCCGCGCCGCCCTGTCACCCGATTAACAAGAAGGAATCAACGATGCGACAGACAGTCCTTTTCGCCACCGCCTTTGCGACCCTACTTTCCACCAGTGCTTTTGCCGCCGATTTACCGGGCAAGGGCGTTACCGTGGTGCCGGTACAGAGCACCATTTCAGAAGAGACCTTCCAGACGCTGCTGGTCAGCCGCGCCCTGGAAAAACTCGGCTATACCGTTAAACAACCCAGTGAAGTTGACTATAACGTTGCCTACACCACCATCGCCGCCGGGGACGCCACCTTCCTCGCCACCAACTGGAAACCGCTGCATGACGATATGTACAGCGCCGCTGGCGGGGATAATAAATTCTACCGCGCGGGCACCTTTGTCAGCGGTGCGGCACAGGGGTATCTGATCGATAAAAAAACCGCCGATAAGTACAAGATTACCCGTATCGACCAGCTTAAAGATCCGGCCCTTGCCCGGCTGTTCGATACCAATGGCGATGGCAAAGCCGATATGACCGGCTGTAACCCGGGGTGGGGCTGCGAGGCGGTAATCAACCACCAGCTCAGTGCCTATGGCCTGGATAAAACCGTGACCCACAACCAGGGTAACTATGCGGCCATGATGGCGGACACCATCACCCGTTATAAAGAAGGCAAGCCGGTGCTGTACTATACCTGGACCCCGTACTGGGTGAGCAACGAACTGAAACCGGGCAAAGATGTGGTCTGGTTACAGGTTCCTTACTCTTCCCTGCCGGGCGAGCAGAAAAGCATAGAGACCAAATTACCGAACGGCGCGAACTACGGCTTCCCGGTGAACACCATGCATATTGTTGCCAATAAAGCCTGGGCGGAGAAAAACCCCGCCGCCGCGAAACTGTTTGCCATTATGCAGTTACCCATCGGCGATATTAACGCCCAGAACGCCATGATGCATGACGGTAAAGCCTCAGAAAGCGATATCGAAAGCCACGTTGACGGCTGGATAGCCGCCCACCAGGCACAGTTCGATGGCTGGATCCAGCAGGCTGCCGCCAGCGCGAAATAACCCCTCCCCTCAATACCGGCCGGGCTCCATGCCCGGCCGGTGTGCACTCCCCGCAACCTGACTGTTCTGGCATCTCTTCGCAGATCGATTATTATCTGTGAACAATTTTTCAGAGCCTCATCACATAATGACCAGACAACACGCGGGCCTGAGCCCGGCACTTACGCTGTTAATGTCCGTTGCCACGGGCCTTTCCGTTGCCAGTAACTACTATGCCCAGCCGCTGCTGGACACCATCGCGAACGCGTTTGGCCTGTCGGTTAATCAGGCCGGGTTTATCGTTACCGCCGCCCAGCTCGGTTATGCGGCCGGATTGCTGTTTCTGGTTCCGCTGGGCGATATGTTTGAGCGCCGGGCGCTGATTGTCACCATGACGCTGCTCTCCGCCGGGGGCCTCTTCATTACCGCCACCAGCCAGACCCTGGGGATGATGATCCTCGGCACGGCGCTGACCGGCCTGCTTTCGGTGGTCGCCCAGGTGCTGGTTCCCCTGGCGGCGACTCTCGCCTCAGCGGATAAGCGCGGCAAAGTGGTGGGTACCATCATGAGCGGCCTGCTGCTGGGGATCCTGCTGGCAAGAACCGTGGCCGGGCTGCTGGCAGATCTGGGCGGCTGGCGCACTGTCTACTGGGTCGCCACCGTGCTGATGGTGCTGATGGCCCTTGCCCTGTGGCGCGGGCTGCCGGTTGTTCCCCAGAATAATCAGCTTAACTACCCGCAACTGCTGGCGTCGGTCTTTCGCCTGTTTCGCACCCAGCCCCTGCTACGCACCCGGGCGCTGTTAGGCTGCCTGATTTTTGCCAATTTCAGTATTTTGTGGACCTCCATGGCGTTTCTGCTGTCGGCTCCGCCGTTTCACTTCTCTGAAGGGGTGATTGGCCTGTTCGGCCTGGCGGGGGCTGCTGGCGCGCTGGGGGCCAGGCCCGCAGGCGGAATGGCCGATCGGGGTAAAGCGCACCACACCACGACCTGGGGCCTGCTGCTACTGCTGCTCTCCTGGGGGGCAATTGCGCTCGGGCAGTTCTCGGTACTGGCGCTGATTGTCGGTATTCTGATCCTCGATCTCACCGTACAGGGGGTGCATATCACCAACCAGAGCGTGATTTACCGCATTGCCCCGGATGCCCGTAACCGGCTGACCGCCGGGTATATGACCAGCTATTTTATCGGTGGTGCCGCCGGATCGTTACTCTCTGCCAGTGCCTACCAGCACGGGGGGTGGAACGCGGTTTGCCTCGCGGGGGTGATTGTCGCGCTGCTGGCGGGTTTCGTCTGGTGGCGGGGCTATCATCAGCAATCGGATATTTCTGAATAGGGTATTGAAAAAACGGGAGAATTTTTTCATTTTCAGCGGGCCGGGGCTATAAAGCTGACACCTACTCTGATAATGTGGCATGTATCTATTCACGTATGTGATTTTTACTACAGTTATGACGATCAGGTAGTATGGACAGCTCCGTTACCCCAGCCCCGTCACGCCCGCCCCGGAAAAGCGACTTTTCTGAGGGTACTGCAGACCGCCTGCCTGTTGTTACCCGCTACCTGCCAGCCGCCCTTGCTTTCCTGCTGAATGCCACCCGCGGCTGGCGTCTTACCCGCTACATCCGGTATTGCCACTCTCTGCGCAGTGCCGGTGGTTTATTGCGCTCTGAACGTGTCCGGGCGGAATGCCTCGTCCCCGGCAGCCGTGTTGACCCACGGTACAGCATAATAATTCCAGTATTGCTGAGCGCAGTAACCTACAGATTAATCCGGAAACGTATGGCAGTGCTGTAACCACGGTGCTGATGTACCTATATACACGTTTACTTTATTTGTCACATTGGTTACTATGTCGACTGTAATTAATTGAGGTTATACCCAAAATGGATAGTTCGTTTACTCCCATTGAAAAAATGCTAACGTTTCGCGCCAGTCGCAGCAGTGAATTTCCGTTCCAGGAAATTTTGCTGACCCGTCTCTGTATGCATATGCAAGGGAAATTGCTGGAAAACCGCAACAAGATGCTTAAAAATCAAGGGATTAACGAGACGCTGTTTATGGCGCTGATAACGCTTGAGTCCCAGGAGGACCTGAGCATTCAGCCCAGCGAGCTGAGTAGCGCACTGGGATCATCCCGCACTAACGCTACCCGTATTGCTGATGAGCTGGAAAAGCGCGGCTGGATCGAACGCCGCGAAAGCGATAACGATCGCCGTTGCCTGCATCTGCACCTGACAGAAAAAGGCCAGCAGTTCCTGCGTGAAGTGCTTCCTCCCCAGCATCTGTGTTTACATCAGTTATGGTCTGCCCTGACTGAAGAGGAACAATCCTCGCTGGAGAAAATCACACGTAAACTGCTGATCCGGCTCGATGAAATGGATAACCCTGCATCCCTGGCGGATATATCCCGCTAGTGCTTCTCCTCCTTTTCTGATATCTAGACTCTTCCCGACTCAGGCCAGCGATTATCCGCTGGCCTTTCTGACCTAAGACCAGTCTCACTGGCGATAAAATAAAAATAATCGTGGAGAACATTATGACCGGGTACTCGGATACTCAGGCAACACCGCAGAAATCAGGCAATAAACAGAAATCGCGCAAAAACGCGCTGCTTATTCTGACCCTGCTGTTTGCCGTTATTGCTGTGGCATATGGAATTTACTGGCTGACCGTACTGCGCCATTTTGAAGACACGGACGATGCCTACGTAAACGGCAACCAGGTACAGATAATGCCCCAGGTTGCCGGAAGCGTAACCAAAGTCTGGGTCGACAATACGGACTATGTGCAACAGGGGGATGTGCTGGTCACCCTTGACCCGACCGACGCCCAACAGGCCTTTGAAAAGGCCAAAACGGCCCTCGCCACCAGCGTGCGCCAGGTCCACCAGCTGATGATCAACAGCAAGCAGCTGCAGGCCACCATCGAGCTGCAGAAAACCGCCCTCTCACAGGCACAGAGCGATCTTGAACGGCGTATTCCGCTGGGCCGCTCCGATTTGATTGGCCGCGAAGAGTTACAACACAGCCGCGATGCGGTCACCAGCGCCCAGGCGCGCCTGAATGTGGCTATCCAGCAATATAATGCCAACCAGGCAGCGATCCTCGGCAATACCCTGGAGCAGCAACCTGCCGTACAGCAGGCGGCAACCCAGGTCCGGGACAGCTGGCTGGCGCTGCAGCGCACCCGGATAGTCAGCCCGATTACCGGTTACGTCTCCCGCCGGGCGGTGCAGGTTGGCGCGCAGATCACATCCGCCACGCCGCTGATGGCTATCGTCCCGGCAGATCAGATCTGGGTGGATGCCAACTTCAAAGAGACCCAGCTGGCCCATATGCGTATAGGCCAGCCCGCCACGGTTATCAGCGATATCTACGGGGATGATGTTAAATACACCGGTAAAGTGGTCGGCCTGGATATGGGAACCGGGAGCGCCTTCTCGCTACTGCCGGCCCAGAACGCAACCGGTAACTGGATCAAAGTGGTACAGCGCCTGCCGGTACGTATTGAGCTGGATCCTCAACAGGTGGCAAAGCACCCGCTGCGTATCGGGCTCTCGACTCTGGTCACGGTGGATACCCGGGATCGGCGCGGCGCGGTGCTGGCCTCTCAGGTGCGTAAAACCCCGGCCTACGAAAGTGACGCCCGGACCCTGGAGCTTGCCCCGGTCAATAAACTGATCAACGAGATAATCAGCACAAACGCTGGCTAACAGGCGGAGAATGTCATGGCACAGAAACCGCTGGAAGGCACCCGACTTGCCATCATGACCATCGCCCTGGCGATGGCCACGTTTATGCAGGTGCTGGATTCAACCATCGCCAACGTCGCCATCCCGACCATTGCCGGGAACCTGGGCTCTTCCCTGAGCCAGGGGACCTGGGTGATTACCTCATTCGGGGTGGCGAACGCAATTTCAATTCCGATAACCGGCTGGCTGGCCAAACGGGTGGGAGAAGTTCGCCTGTTCATCTGGTCCACGGCGCTGTTTGTGCTGGCCTCCTGGGCTTGCGGCGTCTCCAGCAGCCTGACGATGCTTATCTTCTTCCGGGTGATTCAGGGGGTGGTGGCCGGGCCGCTTATCCCGCTGTCCCAGAGCCTGCTGCTGAGCAATTACCCCCCGGCGAAACGCAGTATCGCCCTGGCCCTGTGGTCAATGACGGTGATTGTCGCCCCGATTTGCGGGCCCATTCTCGGCGGCTGGATCAGCGACAACTATCACTGGGGGTGGATCTTCTTCATCAACGTGCCCATCGGCATTATGGTGGTGCTGATGACGCTCCAGACCCTGCGCGGCAGGGAGACCCAGACCGAGCACCGGCGTATTGATGCGGTGGGGCTGGCCCTGCTGGTGATAGGTATCGGCAGCCTGCAGGTGATGCTGGACCGGGGGAAAGAGCTCGACTGGTTTAGCTCTTCGGAGATAATCATCCTCACTATCACTGCGGTAGTGGCGCTGAGCTTCCTGATTGTCTGGGAGCTAACCGACGATCACCCGATTGTCGATCTCTCGCTGTTTAAGTCGCGTAATTTCACCATCGGCTGCCTGTGTATCAGCCTGGCCTATATGCTCTATTTTGGTGCGATTGTCCTGCTGCCGCAGCTGCTCCAGGAGGTCTACGGTTATACCGCGACCTGGGCGGGGCTTGCCTCGGCCCCGGTGGGGATTATCCCGGTGATCCTCTCGCCGATTATCGGCCGCTTTGCCCATAAGCTGGATATGCGCCGCCTGGTCACCTTCAGCTTTGTGATGTACGCAGTCTGCTTCTACTGGCGCGCTTACACCTTTGAGCCGGGTATGGACTTTGGCGCGTCGGCCTGGCCGCAGTTTATTCAGGGTTTTGCGGTGGCGTGCTTCTTTATGCCGCTGACCACCATCACCCTCTCTGGCCTGCCGCCGGAGCGGCTGGCGGCGGCCTCCAGCTTGTCTAACTTCACCCGGACCCTGGCGGGCTCGATTGGCACCTCGATAACCACCACCATGTGGACCAACCGGGAAGCGCTGCACCACGCCCAGCTGAGCGAGTCGGTCAATCCCTTTAACCCGGACACCCAGGCCATGTACAGCCAGCTGGAGGGGATGGGGATGAGCTCACAGCAGGCTTCCGGCTATATTGCCCAGCAGATAACCAGCCAGGGGCTGATTATCTCCGCCAATGAGATTTTCTGGCTGTCTGCCGGGATCTTTATTGTGATGATAGGTCTGGTGTGGTTTGCCCGGCCGCCGTTTGGTACTGGTGGCGGCGCCGGGGGCGCTCACTAGCGATCTTCAGGCATAAAAAAGCCGCCCGGTGTTGTGCCGGGCGGCTTTTCTTTATCACAGAAACTAGATATGCAGTTCCTGCAGCTTCTCTTTTGGTAGCGCCAGCGCTTCGTTGCTGTTCACACCGATACCGCGCTCAATAATATGACGCGCGATCTCCTGTGCTTCCGCCAGCGAGTGCATGGTATAGGTGCCGCACTGGTAGATATTCAGCTCCGGAATGCGGGACTGATCCTGCACTTTCAGCACATCTTCCATCGCCGCTTTCCAGGCATCCGCCACCCGCTGAGGCTCCGGCTGGCCAATCAGGCTCATGTAAAAACCGGTGCGACAGCCCATTGGCGAGATATCGATAATTTCCACACCGTTTCCGTTCAGGTGGTTGCGCATAAAGCCCGCGAACAGGTGCTCCAGGGTGTGAATGCCTTTCTCCGGCATGACTTCTTTGTTCGGCACGCAAAAGCGCAGATCGAACACGGTGATGGTATCGCCGTGGGGAGTATTCATATTCTTTGCCACACGCACAGCAGGCGCACCCATACGGGTATGGTCCACGGTGAAGCTATCCAACAACGGCATCTGGTCACCTCCGAGAGTGATTTTTAAAAAAATAATGAACTCTTTGTACAGCCGCGAGTCTCAGTATATGAAAGACGCGCATTTGTTATCATCATCCCTATTCTTAGAGATGAAAGTTTGGCCACAGTGATGTGGCCTTTTTCTTTTCTGTCAGCCCTGTTTTGCCAGCCAGCTTTCGAACGGCTCGCTGTCCTGAGCCTCCATCTTACGCTGACGCGCCCAGGATGCATCATGTTCCGCAATGAAGTCTGCCTCACTGAGCAGCTCCAGCGGCTCGTTACGCAACATCTCGTGATACTGGTTCGCCAGCGCCATTCCGGTGCCGCCAATCCCCTTCTCAAGCATAGAGCGCAAAATGCGTGCTGAATATGTCAAATCCGGATTATCAAAGCAGGCGACCAGCTCATCACACACCTGCTGGTAGTGCTGATCCCCGGCAATGCTGTCCAGCGTCTCGGCCACCCGGCGCAGATCGCGGAACAGATCTTTACCCACCTGTACCAGCGGATACTGGGCGGTCTGGCAACCAATACCCAGCGTCAGCCCCGGCTTACGCCCTTCCAGGATAACCCGGTTCCAGTTCACTTTGGTGCAGGCCAGCTCATCGCTGCTCATTTCCGGCGCATCGGCCAGGGCGCACCACACCACAAACAGATCCAGGAAGCGCACCTGTTTCTCATCCACCCCGATGGGTGAGAACGGGTTATTATCCAGCGAGCGTACCTCAATATATTCGATCCCGCCGCGCAGCAGCGCATCAGACGGGCTCTCCCCCGGCAGCGTCACGCGTTTCGGGCGGATAGGCGCATACAGCTCATTTTCAATCTGCAGCACATTGGTATTCAGTTGCAGGTGCTTGCCGTCTTTCATCAGCCCCAGGGCCGCATACTCTTCAGACGGGGTGTGGATAGCGCGCTTCAGACCGGCCACATAGGTATCCAGGTCGTTAAAGGTTATCCCGAGATTGCTCTGGGATTTGTTGGTATACCCCAGATCACTGAGCCGCAGCGATGTTCCGTAAGGCAGGTAATACATCCCTCTTTCGGTCTTCTCGAACGGCAGCGCCGGTTTTTTCCCCTGCAGGAAAGAGCCGCAAATGGCCGGTGACGCCCCGAACAGGTAGGGAATAACCCAGCCGAAACGGTAGTAGTTGCGAATAAGTTTAAAATAACCGGCGGAAATCGCCGCTTTGCCGCTTTCGGCATCGGTGACGCCAAGCCGGGCCTGCCAGAACGCCAGCGGGAATGAGATATTGTAATGCACGCCGGAAATGGTCTGCATTAATGCACCGTAACGGTTTTTCAGCCCTTCCCGGTACAGGGTTTTGAAGCGCCCTGTATGGGACGTGCCGTACTGTGCCAGTTCAATCTTGTCGCTGCTTTCCACAAAGCAGGGCATGCTCATGGGCCACATTAGCTCATCACCCATATTGCGTGATGTGTAGCGATGCAGATCCCGCAGCAACGTCAGCATATGGTCAATGTCACCATCCACCGGCGTAATAAACTCCAGCAGCGCTTCGGCAAAGTCCGTTGTTATCCACTTATGGGTCAGCGCCGCCCCCACCTGCTCCGGGTGCCTGCTTTGCGCCAGATGGCCATCCGGCGTGACGCGCAGCGTTTCGCGCTCCAGCCCACGTTTAATACCTTCTAATGCCTGGGGATGCTGTTCCAGCCAGGCCAGCGCCTGTGATACGTCCGGGATCAAATCGACCTCCCGCCTTTAAATGCAGTGTTATTAAGCACAGAGCCCGTGGCTGACGATTCTGCCGTCATTTTTGTGTTGTGGTAAATCACCAGCCCGACTATGCAGTTTACAGTTACTGCCACCACGTTATCCCCTGAACAGCCGCCAGTCCCACGATGAGATAACGCAGTAGCTTACCAAGACCTATAAATACCATCACCGGCCCCCAGCGCAGGCGTAACCACCCGGCCAGCAGGCACAATAAATCCCCGATCACCGGCAACCAGCTCAGCAGCAGTGTGACCGGGCCAAAACGTTCTAATAACCAGAGCGCCTTTCCGTGCCAGCGCGAGGCAGCACGCTGCGGGAAACAGCGCCCGAGGACAACGTTCGTCAGCCCTCCAAGGGTATTGCCCACCGTAGCGACCGCAATCAGCGGCCAGAAACTGCTTTTCCCGGCAACCAGCAGCGCAATAAGCACCGCCTCCGAGCCCCCCGGCAGCAGTGTCGCGCTCAGAAAGCTACTGCTGAATAACGACAGCAGCGCTACGCTATCACTCACTGTTTGCGCACATCCACCGCGTCCATCCCCGCCAGACGCGCGGCCTCAAGGCCAAAATCCGCATCTTCAAAGACCAGACATTTTCGCGCATCAACACCCATCAGTCTGGCGCAAAGTAAAAACGTATCGGGGGCGGGTTTGTGGTGCTGAACATCATCAGCGGTGACCACGGCCGTGAAATAGCGGCGCAGATTAAGGTGGCTGAGCAGCGCCTCGACCAGCGCGCTCTCGCTCCCGGTGCCTACCGCCATCGGGCGGCGGCCGTGCCAGGATTTTACCACATCAATTAACGGCAGCGGCCGGACCGTATCCAGCAACATGGTTTTTACCAGTGCGGTCTTCTCCCGGGTTAGCTGGTCTGCGTCCATATCGGCCTGGTTGGCCTCAATAATAAGCTGAGCGATACGCCGGGTGGTGGAGCCATTCAGCGCCGTCATAGACTGCATATCAATGTGCATACCATAGCGGGACAATACCGCCTGCCATGCAGCCTGATGCGTGGGCTCTGTATCCAGTATGGTGCCGTCCATATCAAAAATCAGCCCGGCATAACGATCATACATCTCTTCACCACCCCCGTATTCAGATGGCAGTTACTTTAGCGTAATGCGTGGGCGATGTCGCGACTTGCCAGAAGGTTAGTTACGTCAGTGATAAAGATTACCG
Source organism: Shimwellia blattae DSM 4481 = NBRC 105725 (assembly GCF_000262305.1). Lineage (NCBI taxonomy): Bacteria > Pseudomonadati > Pseudomonadota > Gammaproteobacteria > Enterobacterales > Enterobacteriaceae > Shimwellia > Shimwellia blattae. The sequence continues at coordinate 911,921 of NC_017910.1, read as the reverse complement.
GTAAACAGCACAATTGTGATGCAAAGGCACTGGAAAATAAGGGGATAAATAAACAACGAAAGGGAAAATAAGAATCAGGAGAGAATGGTGCATCCAGGAGGATTCGAACCTCCGACCGCTCGGTTCGTAGCCGAGTACTCTATCCAGCTGAGCTATGGATGCATCAGGATACTGCTTTGATTCCTGGTTTTTAAAACCAGGGAAAAGATGGTGCATCCAGGAGGATGACTCACCGTGTTCGCCCTTCGGGCCGTTGCTTACGCAACGTTATCCTCCTTAGTGCCTGCTGTAACTTTCTCAGGCTCTGCTACCCTCGCATTCGCGAAAAGATAAGGAGAATATGGTGCATCCAGGAGGATTCGAACCTCCGACCGCTCGGTTCGTAGCCGAGTACTCTATCCAGCTGAGCTATGGATGCATCGGGATACTGCTTTGATTCCTGAGTTTCTAAAACCCGGGAAAAGATGGTGCATCCAGGAGGATTCGAACCTCCGACCGCTCGGTTCGTAGCCGAGTACTCTATCCAGCTGAGCTATGGATGCATCAGGATACTGCTTTGTTTCTGGCACACCGTCATCACTGACCATGTGGGAGAAAATGGTGCATCCAGGAGGATTCGAACCTCCGACCGCTCGGTTCGTAGCCGAGTACTCTATCCAGCTGAGCTATGGATGCAAAATGGCGGTGAGGCGGGGATTCGAACCCCGGATGCAGCTTTTGACCGCATACTCCCTTAGCAGGGGAGCGCCTTCAGCCTCTCGGCCACCTCACCACACGCCTCTTACGAGTTGTACCGGAAGAACTTGTTTCTGCTCATCGGCACTGCGTGGCGCACATATTACTTTCTGGGACTTATAAGTCAAACACTTTTTCCGACACATAAAATCAATTGCACACTTCGCAAACAATCAGCCTGAAATCACAGCAAAAACACGATTTTTTAGCCAAATACGCCCTGCCTGCCCCCGTAAAACAGAGCGCAGCAATATTCACCCGGCAGCGAAAAAACAGCACCAGCAACAGAAAATAGCCGTCAGAAATTCAGAAATTAAGGAGAGGAAGAAAAATACGGGGGGCAGAAGCAAAAACGTCTCGCACAGGCGAGACGTTCAGAATACTAGTAGTTGGTCTGTTGTGACTTTTCAGCCTGGATACGCTGGTAGATCTCTTCGCGGTGCACAGACACCTCTTTGGGGGCGTTAACACCAATACGCACCTGGTTGCCCTTAACTCCCAGCACTGTCACCGTCACCTCATCACCAATCATGAGGGTCTCACCAACTCGACGAGTCAGAATCAGCATTCTTTGCTCCTTGAAAGATTGAAAGAGTCGGGCCTTTATATCCCGGCATATCCATCATATAACGCCATAACGTGAGCGCTGCCAAACACATATCATGCTTCCTGACGCTACGCCACTCGCTGTTATACCTAAGTTTAGCCGATATACACAAGATAACCTGACTTTATCATTGTCAAAAGTGCGTTATAACAAGACACCATGGCCTTGTGGGCCATGGTGTCTGATACGCTTATATTTTTAATTACAGTTTACCGGCAACCCAGCTTTCTACACTGGCCAGCGCCGCAGGTAGGGCTTGTGCATCCGTCCCCCCGGCCTGGGCCATATCCGGGCGGCCACCGCCCTTACCGCCGACCTGCTGAGCAACCATACCGATAAGCTCACCGGCCTTCACACGGCCAGTCAGATCGCCAGACACACCGGCAATCAGCGACACTTTACCGTCAACTACCGTCGCCAGCACAATCACCGTGGAGCCCAGCTGGTTCTTCAGATCGTCAACCATCGTGCGCAGCATTTTCGGCTCAACATTACTCAGCTCACTGACCAGCAGCTTAACGCCTTTCACATCAACCGCTTTACTGGACAGGCTGGCGCTCTCCTGAGAGGCCTGCTGTGCTTTAAGCTGTTGCAGTTCTTTTTCCAGCTGACGGGTACGATCCAGCGCTGCACGCACTTTCTCGCCCAGGTTATGGCTGTCGCCTTTCAGTAACTGGGCAATATCCTGCAATTGATCGCTCTGGGCATGAACCGCAGCAATCGCCCCTTCACCGGTAACGGCTTCAATACGGCGCACCCCGGCAGCAGTGCCGGACTCAGCAACAATATGGAACAGTCCAATGTCACCGGTACGGCTGGCATGAGTACCACCACACAGCTCGGTGGAGAAATCCCCCATGCTCAGCACCCGCACGTGATCGTCATACTTCTCGCCGAACAGCGCCATAGCACCTTTCGCTTTCGCCTCTTCGAGATCCATGATGTTGGTCTCGACAGGCAGGTTACGACGGATCTGGGCGTTGACCAGGTCTTCTACCGCGCGGATCTCTTCAGCCTTCATCCCTTCAAAGTGGGAGAAGTCAAAACGCAGCGCCTTGTCATTAACCAGCGAGCCTTTCTGCGCCACGTGCGTGCCCAGAACCTGGCGCAGCGCCGCGTGCATTAAGTGCGTAGCGGAGTGGTTAAGACGAATACGGGCGCGTCGCGCTTCATCAACCTGCGCTTCAACCCGGTCACCCACGGTCAGAACACCGTGGCTCAGTGTCCCCTGGTGGCCAATAGCCTGGCCATACTTCTGGGTATCTGTCACCTGGAAGGTGCCAGAGGCGGCTTTCAGCTCGCCCTTGTCGCCCACCTGGCCGCCAGACTCCGCATAGAACGGTGTCTTGTCCAGAACCACGACCGCTTCCTGGCCCGGGTTCACCTGGTCAACAGATTTCCCGTCCACGAACAGCGCCGTAATGGTCCCGTTCAGATCCAGGGTGTCATAGCCTTTAAATTCAGAGGCGGTGTCCACACGGATCATGCTGTTGTAGTCAGTACCAAAGCCGCTGGATTCACGGGCGCGACGGCGCTGGGTTTCCATGGCGGCGTTGAAACCGGCTTCGTCCACTTTGATATTACGCTCGCGGCAGACGTCCGCCGTCAGATCCAGCGGGAAGCCGTAGGTATCGTACAGGCGGAAAGCGGTTTCGCCGTCCAGGGTATCCCCTTTCAGCTGGGTCAGCTCGTCGTCCAGCAGCGCCAGACCGCGCTCCAGAGTACGGGCAAACTGCTCTTCTTCGGTTTTCAGTACCTGCTCGACCATTTCCTGCTGGCGTTTCAGGTCATCACCGGCAGAGCCCATCACATCAATCAGCGGCCCAACCAGCTTGTAGAAGAAGGTGTCTTTGGCGCCCAGCATATTCCCGTGGCGCACTGCGCGGCGGATAATACGGCGCAGCACATAACCGCGGTTTTCGTTAGACGGCAACACCCCGTCGGCAATCAGGAAGGCACAGGAGCGGATATGGTCCGCGATAACCCGCAGCGATTTGCTGGACAGATCCTGAGCCCCGGTGACATCGGCAACCGCTTTGATAAGAATGCGGAACAGGTCAATATCGTAGTTGGAGTTCACGTGCTGCAGAACAGCAGCGATACGCTCCAGCCCCATGCCGGTATCAACGGACGGTTTCGGCAGCGGCAGCATTGTACCGTCGGACTGACGGTTAAACTGCATGAAGACGATGTTCCAGATCTCGATATAGCGGTCGCCGTCTTCTTCAGCGCTTCCCGGAGGGCCGCCCCAGATATGGTCGCCGTGATCATAGAAAATTTCGGTGCACGGGCCGCACGGACCGGTGTCGCCCATCTGCCAGAAGTTATCCGAGGCGTAAGGCGCACCTTTATTATCGCCAATGCGAATAATGCGCTCGCGCGGTATACCAACTTCATTAGCCCAGATGTCGAATGCTTCGTCATCGGTCTCGTAAACGGTCACCCACAGTCTGTCTTTTGGCAGGTTAAACCACTGGGCACCGGTGAGCAGTTCCCAGGCGAAGTTGATCGCGTCGTGTTTGAAATAGTCCCCGAAGCTGAAGTTACCCAGCATTTCGAAGAAGGTGTGATGGCGTGCGGTGTAACCGACGTTTTCCAGGTCATTATGTTTACCCCCGGCACGTACACAGCGCTGTGACGTGGTGGCGCGGGAGTAACTACGTTTGTCCAGGCCGAGGAAAACATCTTTGAACTGGTTCATCCCGGCATTGGTAAACAGTAACGTCGGGTCGTTATTCGGAACCAGTGAGCTACTGGAAACGACCTGATGCCCCTTACTGTGGAAAAAATCGAGAAACGCCTGACGGATCTCAGCGGTGCTCTTGCTCATAATTATCCTGAAATCAAGCTAACGATATGGTGTAAACCAGACATCATAAACAGATTGCCGTCTGTTGTCTGGCTTATCGGGTAAAACGTGGTGAATAAGATAAGTTTTCTGACCGGGGAAGTAAAACGCCGGATGCATTAAGCTGGTAAAATTTCATTAACTTGCCACCCGGAACAGCGTTACAAGGTGGTGATTATGGCTTAACCCCGCCACAGGGCCTGAATATCTTCCTGGTAAAATCCCCGGTACTGCAAATAGCGCTGCACTTTGACTTTCTCCACAAATCCGGTGGGAAGCGGCGTGCCAAATTTTCGCCCGGCCAGCTCCCGGGCCTGGTTTTCCCAGTCAATATCGCAGTTTTGTAGTGCTTCATCGCACTGGTGGCGATCAATCCCTTTTTGCTGCAGCTCCTGGCGCACCCGCTGTGGCCCGTAGCCTTTACGGGCCCGGCTGGCGATAAAGCGCCCGGCAAAGCGGGCATCATCCAGCCAGCCGTGTTCATAGCACCACTGGATAACCCCATCGAGATCCTCCGCGCTGTATTCCGGCGGCGGTGTATTACCCGGGATGCGCGGCGGCTGTTGCAGTTTGCGGCGCAGTTCCTGTTCGCTGTGGTCACGCATTGCCAGAATGCGGGTGGCTTTGTCCATCAGCCGGGCCCGCCCGCTGCGGAGTGAAGAGGAGGTATCGTCCATCAGTTTATCCTGTATCACCGGTCAGAATACGGGGTGCCCCGCGGTCTGTAGCCGTAAAAGACAAAGGGCCGCATTATGCAGCCCTTGTTGGTTACGGGTGAATCACTCGCGCTTACTCAGAAAACTCAGAAGTTTTCGTCAGACTCAGGCGCGTTTTCACTGTAGGCATCAACCTGAAAATCTGGCGTACTGTCCTGATTATGCAGCAGCATTTCGCGCAGTTTTTTCTCGATCTCGGTCGCCATCGGTTTGTTCTCTTTCAGGAAGTTGCTGGCGTTCGCCTTGCCCTGACCAATCTTCTCACCGTTATAGCTGTACCACGCACCGGCTTTTTCAATCAGCTTGTGCTTCACGCCCAGATCAACCAGCTCACCGTAGAAGTTGATCCCTTCGCCGTACATTATCTGGAATTCAGCCTGTTTAAACGGCGCGGCAATTTTGTTTTTCACCACTTTGACGCGGGTTTCACTGCCCACCACATTATCGCCCTCTTTTACCGCGCCAATACGGCGGATATCCAGACGAACGGAGGCGTAGAATTTCAGCGCATTACCACCGGTGGTGGTTTCCGGGTTACCAAACATAACGCCAATCTTCATACGAATCTGGTTAATGAAGATAAGTAATGTATTGGACTGCTTCAGGTTACCCGCCAGCTTACGCATGGCCTGGCTCATCATACGGGCCGCCAGCCCCATGTGGGAGTCGCCGATTTCGCCTTCAATTTCCGCTTTTGGTGTCAGCGCCGCAACCGAGTCGACCACGATAACGTCAACCGCGCCAGAGCGCGCCAGCGCGTCACAAATTTCCAGCGCCTGCTCGCCTGTGTCCGGCTGGGAGCACAGCAGATTGTCGATATCAACCCCCAGCTTACGGGCGTAAACCGGATCCAGCGCGTGCTCCGCGTCAATAAACGCACAGGTTTTGCCTTCACGCTGAGCGGCACCAATGACCTGTAATGTCAGCGTGGTTTTACCGGAAGACTCCGGCCCGTAGATCTCAACGATACGGCCCATTGGCAAGCCACCGGCACCCAGCGCAATATCCAGAGACAGCGACCCGGTAGAAATGGTTTCTACGTCCATGGTACGGTCTTCACCCAGACGCATGATGGAGCCTTTACCAAATTGCTTTTCAATCTGGCCAAGTGCTGCCGCTAACGCCTTCTGTTTGTTTTCGTCGATAGCCATTTTTACTCCCGTCATGCAGGTGAAGCGCCTGGCGCTGCACTGCGTCGCTAATGTCGATGTGATGCCGTGATTATACTGTACAAGCGTACAGTATCAAGTATTTTGTAGAAATAGTTCCCGCAGGGTAAGCAGCGCATAAGCCACCGACTGGCGGCGCACCGCGTCGCGATCCCCGTGAAAATGCTGTAGCCGGGCCTCCAGCGCGCCAGCGGCGCTGGCAAAGCCAAACCACACGGTGCCTACCGGCTTTTCCGGGCTGCCGCCGTCTGGCCCGGCTATCCCGCTCACCGCCACCGCGTAACTGGCACCGGCTTCATGCAATGCCCCCCGGGCCATCTCGCACACTACGGGCTCGCTTACTGCCCCCCGGGAATCCAGCGTACCGGGGCTGACACCGACCATGGCAGACTTCGCCTCATTGCTGTAGGTCACAAACCCGCGTTCAAACCACGCCGAGCTGCCGGGAATATCGGTCAGCACTTTGGCAATCCAGCCGCCAGTACATGATTCTGCGGTGGTCACCGTTGCGCCAGCCCGCAGCAGGCGCGCGCCCACATCGGCGCTGATTTGCATCATTTCACTGTCTGTCATCATGGCTCCGATTGTAATCTCCGGGGGTTCCGGGACAAGCGTGATGTTACCGGGTTGCGAGCCGGGCCGCACTGACCAGAAACCTCAATATGGGGGCATCCCCCAAAAAGAAAAGGGCCACCTGGGTGGCCCGGATATCTGCGCCGGTGTGCTTAAAAACCCTGACGGGCCTGCGACACCGCCTGCCCCAGTTGCCATACCGCCATCGCGTAATGGGTACTGTGGTTATAACGGGTAATGGTGTAGAAATTTGGCAGCCCGTACCAGTACTGGTAACCGCTGCCCACATCCAGGCGCAGTAAGCTGACCTGGGCGTGGTCGCCCAGCGGCTGCATCGGGGAGAGCCCCGCCGCCGCGAGCTCGCTCACGCTGTATTTGGTTTTAAAGCCGTTATCCATGCCCGGAGCCTGCCCTATGGCCTGCACCGCGACCAGATCGCCCGGCACCCAGCCGTGGCCTTTGAAGTAATTCGCCACGCTGCCGATGGCATCATCCGGATCCCACAAATTGGTGTGCCCGTCGCCGTTAAAATCTACCGCGTACTGCTTAAAGGAAGAAGGCATAAACTGGCCATACCCCATGGCCCCGGCGAAGGAGCCTTTCAGGTTGAGCGGGTCATCCCCTTCGGTACGGGCCATCAGCAGGAAGGTTTCCAGCTCGCTGGAGAAATACGCCGCCCGGCGCGGGTACGCAAACGACAGTGTCGCCAGGGCGTCGAGGATCCGGGTTTTCCCCATCACCCTGCCCCAGCGGGTTTCTACCCCGATAATGCCGACAATAATCTCCGGCGGTACGCCGTAGATCTGCTGCGCCCGGCTGAGGGCTTCCTGATGCTGGTTCCAGAACACCACGCCATTCTGAACGTTATCCGGGGTAATAAACTGTTTGCGGTAGCGCAGCCATGCGCCGTTAGGCCCGCTGGGCGGTAATCCGCTGGGTGCCTGGCGATCCATCAGCCGCAGCACATAATCCAGCCGCTTCGCCTGGGAGAGAATTTCATGCAGTTGCTGGCGGTCAAAATTATGCTCCGCCACCATTTTGTCGATAAATTTTTCTGCCGCAGGGTTATTGGCAAAGTCCCCGCTTTGCAGCAAAACATCGTGCTGCGGCTGCAACAGAAAACCGCCGCCAGGTGTTCCTGAGGTTACCGGCTCCTGCGCCGGGGCCTTGGGTTTGCTGCTACAGGCACAGAGCAGCACCAGGACTGGAAGAAGTGAAGCATATTGACGCTTAAGCATGAGATATCCGTAAACCAAACGAGAAAATAGAAAGTAGCGCTCATGGTAAATCATCTGGCCGGACGGTGAAGGGATATTTATATAACCGCAGCCATCAGCGGCTAAAGTGTAGCCGTTTATGCTAAAAAACGCGCAGCCGGTTTTCCCCTGTGTTTCACCGCGCACCAATCAGTTTGCGCATATTCTTTTCTGAAATAATCACTTCGTTATTGATAACTGCAATGCATATCATCCTGTTAACCCATCGTGAACAGGAGCATAACAAATGACCTTTACCATCACCCCCGTGGCCGGACGTCTTGGTGCTGAAGTGCGTCATATTTCGCTGAGCGACCCGCTGGATGACGCAACATTCAGCGCCCTGTATCAGGCACTGTTGCAGTATAAAGTGCTGTTCCTGCGTAACCAGCATCTTAATGATGAACAGCACGAAGCCTTTTCGCGCCGCTTCGGGCCACAAGTTCCCCACCCCACCGTAGACAGCGACCGGCAGACCAGCGCCATTCTGAACCTCGACTCCCGGGAGAGCCGCGCCAGCTCCTGGCATACGGATGTCACCTTCGTGGTGGACTACCCAAAAGTCTCGATTCTGCGCGGTGAAGTGATCCCCCCCTTCGGTGGCGATACCGTCTGGGCCAATACCGCCAGCGCGTATCAGGATCTCCCTCAGCCCCTGCAGCACCTGGCAGACACCCTGTGGGCCAGACACACCAATGTCTATGACTATGTGCCGTCAAAAAATGTGGATGCCACACTCAACCAGCGCCGCCGGGAGAGTTTCGTTTCCGCCGTCTATGAAACCGAGCACCCGCTGGTCCATGTTCACCCGGAAACCGGAGAACGCAACCTGCTGCTCGGCCATTTTGTGCGCCAGATCCAGGGAGTCAGCCCACAGGATTCCGCCCTGCTGTTTCAGTTATTCCAGCAGCGCATCACCAGCCTGAACAACACCGTGCGCTGGCGCTGGCAACAGGGCGATGTGGTTATCTGGGATAACCGGGCCACCCAGCATATCGCGGTAGATGATTACGGCGATGCCGCGCGAATAGTGCGCCGCACGACCGTGGCGGGTGATATCCCGGTCAGTGTCGATGGCAGACACAGCCGGGCCATTCTGCCCACCCCAACCACCCGCTCACCGCAAAATGAGCAGGAAAAACAGCGCCGTCCGGCCACAGCAGGAGCCACCCTATGATGAAAAAACGCCATTATGTCGCCTGGCTGTTACTGCTGGGCATCAGCAGCGCGTATGCCGATGCGTTGCGTATCGGTGTTGCCACCGGCGGCGGAGGGGATCCGGTCACCGCCGGTGGCTCGGCCCTGGGGGTAGTGCGCAATCAGCAACTGCTGGAAAAAGCCTTTGCCGGGAGCGGCACAGATATTCAGTGGTTCTTCTTTAAAGGGGCTGGCCCGGCCGTTAACGAGGCCCTGTCCAGTAAGCAGATCGATTTCGCCTGGGAGGGGGATCTCCCCCAGGTGGTTGCCCGGGCGAACGGCCTTGATACCCGGCTGATTGCCGCCGTGGGCACCCGGGGCAACAGCTATGTGGCCGTGCCGAAGGGCTCGGATATCAAAACGCTGGCCGATCTTAAAGGGAAGAAAGTGGCCATCTTCCGCGGGACCAACGGCCACCTGGTGGCCATTAATATCCTGAAAGCCCACGGGTTAACCGAGCGGGACCTTAAAGTGATTAACCTGGATAACGGCGCCACCCAGGCCGCCCTGGCCACTAAAGGTGTGGATGCGGCCTTCGGCGGTATGGAGCTCTTCCGGCTGCGGGATCAGGGGATTGTGGACATTATCTACTCCACCCAGGGCCAGGATGTGGGGCTCACCCGCCAGACCTCACTGCTGGTACGCGATGAATATGCCCGCACCCACCCTCAGCAGACCCAGAAAGTGGTCAGCGTGGTTGTGGATGCCGCCCGCTGGGCGTCAGATCCGGCCAATCAGCAGGCGTTATTCCGGGAGTGGGCTAAATCCGGCGTTCCTTATACCTCCTGGCAGGCCGAATTTGCTAACCAGTCTTTGCAGGAGCGTAACTCCCCGTTGCTGGATACGTTCTTTCGTACCCGCTACCAGCAGGTGGCCGGGCAGGCACAAGCCGAGCGCCTGATCCGCCGGACAGTGGATGTCAGCGGCTGGTTTGATCCCCGTTATCTTAACCAGGCGCTGAAAGAAAAAGGGCTGGAAAATTACTGGACCCCGGCAAACGCCAGCGGCCAGCCCACCGCAGAACAGCAGGAGTCGCCCCATGCCCCAGGTTAACCTTTCACTGCCCGGGATCTTCTCCCCGGCGGTTGCCCGCACAGCGCGCACCGGGCGCAGGCTGCGCCTCTCCCCGGGGTTATATGGCTGGCTGCTGCCCCTCACCCTGCTGGCTGGCTGGCAGCTTGCCGCCAGCCAGCAGTGGATCTCTGCGCAGGTGTTGCCCTCCCCCGGGGATGTGTGGCTGACCCTCAGTGATCTGGCCACCAGCGGCGATTTATGGCTGAACACCCGCGCCAGCCTGCAGCGTGTGCTGGTCGGTTTTGTCACTGGCAGCCTGCTGGGCCTGGCGCTGGGCTGCGCGATGGGGCTTTTTGCAACGCTACGGGCGTTTATCCTGCCGGGCTTTAACGGGCTGGTACAAATTCCGGTGCTGGGCTGGTTCCCCTTTGCGCTGCTGATCTTTGGGATTGGCGAGCCGCTGAAATACGCGCTGATTGCCCATGCGGCCCTGGTGCCGGTCACTCTTGGGGCCATTCAGGCGTTTCGCCATGCCCCGGTATCGCTTATCGAGGTCGCCCGGGTAAACGGCTTCAGCCAGCGGCAAATTATTAGTGGCGTGGTGTTACCAGCCGCAGTGCCTGTGCTGTTCAGCGCCCTGCGGCTGGCCTTCACGAAGGCCTGGCTTTCACTGGTGGTGGTTGAGCTTATCGCCTCCAGCGAAGGGCTCGGATACCTGATTGTTTATGGCCGCCAGCTGTTTCAGCTGGATCTGGTGATGGCCTCAGTGGTGGTGGTGGGCGCAACAGGCTGGCTGATTGACCGGGGATGCAGCGCCGCTGAAAGGTATCTGCTGCGCCACCGCCAGGTGGTAAAGGGGGAATAATGCACAGTCTGAAAAAACTACGCGGTGGCGTGCTCCCGGTACTGGCACTCGTGGTCTGGTGGTGGTGCGCCCATTACTACCCGGCCCGCTCAGCCCTGCTGGTGCCCCCCGAGCAGGTGCTGCACACCGCCTGGCATATGGCCGCCTCCGGCCAGCTGTGGCGTGCCCTGTCTGCCAGCCTTATCCGGGAGCTGACAGGTTTTGCGCTGGGTGCCAGTGCGGGCATGATACTGGGGTATCTGCTGGGCCAGTGGCGGACATTTTCGCTGATTGTCGGCGGGAGTTTTAACACCTTTAAGCAGGTTTCGCTGTTTGCCTGGATCCCGCTGATTTCAGTCTGGTTCGGGCTTACGGATACGGCCAAAGTGGTGTTCCTGTCTCTGGCGGCGCTGGTGCCGGTTACCGTGCACACCTGGGATGGCCTGCGCCAGGTCCCTCCGTCGCTTCAGGAGGTGGCCCGCACCCTGTGCCTGACCCGGTTGCAGACCTTCCGGACACTGCAGCTCCCGGCAGCACTGCCGACCATTTTTACCGGCCTTTACCTGTCGCTGATTTACTCCTGGCTTGCCACCATCGGCGCGGAGTATTTACTGGTCTCCGGGGAGGGGATCGGCAACCTGTTAATCGACGGCAGTGAGCATTTCCGGATGGATTTAGTCATAACCGGTATGGTGATCATTGGCCTGGTGGGATGGGGGCTGAATGCCAGCGCCCGCTGGCTGGAACAGCGCCTGGCGTACCGCCTGGGTTACCAGATAATCTGAGGAGTTGATATGACGCGTGCTGCGCTCAGTATTAATCATGTGAATAAATCTTTTGCCGATCCCCACAGACCCGGTGCGCGGCGGGAGATCCTTAATGATGTCTCCCTGACGATAGGGCCGGGAGAGTTTATCAGTATCGTTGGCAGTAGCGGTTGTGGAAAATCGACCCTACTGCGTATGGTGCTCGGGCTGGATACTGACTATCAGGGCACCATCAGCCTGGGCGGGAAAGCCATCACCGGGCCGGGGCTTGAGCGGGGTATCGTCTTTCAGGATAACCGGCTGTTTCCCTGGCTGAACGTGGAGCAGAACATTGCGGTAGGGCTGAAAAACGCCCCGCTCAGCGCGGCAGAAAAAGCCCGCCGGGTGGATGAGCATCTGGCGCTGGTCGGGCTACAGGGCTTCGCACACGCCTGGCCCCACGAAATTTCCGGCGGTATGGCCCAGCGGGTTGCCATCGCCCGGGCGCTGGTAAACCAGCCTCAGGTTTTACTGCTTGATGAGCCGCTTGGCGCGCTGGATGCCTTCACCCGCCAGCGGTTGCAGGGGGAGTTACAGTCACTGTGGCAGCGGGAAAATATCACCATGATTCTGGTCACCCACGATGTGGATGAAGCCGTATGGCTGAGCGACAGGGTTGTTGTGATGGCGGCAAATCCCGGCCATATCAGGCGCATTGTAGAGATAGACCTGCCCCGTCCCCGAAACCGGAGCCAGGCAGATTTTCTGGCGCTGCGCGACGATATCCTCAGCGATTTTATCCCGCAGTATGCCTGATCCAGGCGGGCGGCACAGCCCGCCTGCCCTGACACTAACGCTGCCGGGAGACCGGCTGATAAATTTCCCGGTAGTAGCTCAGGCACTCGAAGTAGTGGCGTGCTTTATCGTCACTTAACCCGGCCGGGGTAATATCGGTACGCGGCGCGTTATGCAGATACTCACGGAATGCCTGGGTGGATGCCATAAAGTTAACGGCGGTATCGATAAAATTGGGGATAACATCACTGATTCTGACGTTGGACTCACTTCCGGACATAACCTGTTTCCTTTCGCAGTTAGTATCCGCAGCAGAATAACACCGTTAATTACGGGCAGGAAATAGCCTGCCAGGCATTTATGCTAGCGCTAAATCCGAGATCCGGAGAACGATCACATTACCTTCACTGGCCGGTAATCTCCTGCAAAAGTATGATTGCTCAACCGGCCCGGCCGGTGTTTTTCTGTCCGGTTGGCTGAAAAAATCCTCAGGCGCACGGAAATATACACACCGTTATCTCACTTCAGGCAAAGTATTGTCCGGTTAACTGGCAAAATAAGCTCAAAAATCAACCAGGTGTCAGGCTATATGCCCGGCCATGACCTTTGCCTTTCAGAGAGAACAACATGATGCGACGCCACATCACGCTATTTTTCACACTTCTGATGGCCCTGAGCAGTATGGCCCGGGCAACACAAACCTTTATTTTTATCCGCCACGGGGAGAAGCCCGATAACGGCAGCGGGCAGCTCACCTGCAAGGGGCTCAACCGCTCCCTGGCGCTGCCGACTGTGCTGGTGTCCCGTTTCGGGCCGCCTGGCGCAATCTTTGCTTCTGCACCGGATCAGAGCAATACCGGCAGTTCATTACGCGCACTCAGCACCGTGACACCACTGGCGGTGCAGCTCTCTGTACCGATTAACCTGGAGTACCACGCCGCAGACGTGAAGCGCGTGGCAAAACGGCTCACCCGGGATAAACAGCCGGTTATCCTGGTTGCCTGGGAGCACCACAATCTGATCCGCGTGGTGAAATCTATCCTGCGTCGTGAAGGGGCAGACAGCTCGGTCGTGCCGGATAGCTGGCCGAAGTACGATTACGACAGCATATTCGTGCTGACAATCAACCGGGAAACCACGCCGCCTGTCATCACCTTCAGCCAGCAGCAGGAAGGGCTGAACGGCGTATCGGATCGCTGCCGCACCGCGTTCGCCTCCGTGGCCCCGGCGGGCACTGTATACCATCAGCGCCATTTCTTATTACGGCAGTAATTGGGCACGTGAAAGACTTTAAAAATGAGTAAAATCAATATGCAAGAGGCGACTGATAAGGACCTGTCCAGCCACACCCCCATGATGCATTGGTGTGTTAATGCTGATTATTAAAGATTATTTTCCACCAGTGAATAAAAACTACATTTTAACCTACACTTTTGTAACTATATGATTTTAAGAATATTGTTTGCTGTACTCATCCAGCGTTATACTCCCTCTGTTTTCCCATCCTTCTAATAACACAGGGCATCTCCATGAGCCGATACCATGTATCCAGCAGTGAGGGTCAGTATGAGAAAGACTCTGGCGAGCAAGTTTTGGCTAACAAGCTGGGGATCGCGACTTCTGATGAGATGGATGAGGCTGAACTTGTCCTGTTAGAACAACTCTACCAGTCTGTTTTTGAAGAACAGTTCCCGCAAGGACAGCTCAGCGTAGCCATGCTTAAAAGCTGGCATTGTAGTGGTTTACTGAATTTGGCCACCTGAACAGAGGTGATATGCTCATCTCAGAACAATACAGGTGTCCCAATGAAAAAAAGAAATTTCAGCGCAGAGTTTAAACGCGAATCCGCTCAACTGGTTCTTGATCAGAACTACACCGTTGCAGCTGCGGCCAGTGCTATGGATGTGGGGCTTTCTACCATGACGCGATGGGTAAAGCAGTTGCGGGATGAAAGACAGGGCAAAACACCTAAAGCCTCCCCTATAACCCCGGAACAGATTGAAATACGTGAGCTAAAGAAAAAGCTACAACGCATGGAAATGGAAAACGACATATTAAAAAAGGCTACCGCGCTCTTGATGTCAGACTCCCTGAACAGTTCTCGTTAATCGGGAAACTCAGAGCGCAGTATCCTGTGGCCACACTCTGCCACGTGTTCGGGGTTCATCGCAGCAGCTACAAATACTGGGTGAAAAACCCCGAAAAGCCAGACGGCAAGCGGGCTGTATTACGTAGTCAGGTTCTGGAGCTGCATAACATCAGTCATGGCTCTGCTGGTGCAAGAAGTATCGCCATTATGGCAACCCTGAGAGGCTTCAGAATGGGACGCTGGCTTGCCGGCAGGCTCATGAAAGAACTGGGGCTGGTGAGTTGTCAGCAACCCACCCACCGGTATAAACGTGGTGGTCATGAACACATCGCTATCCCAAATCACCTTAAGCGACAGTTCGCAGTGACAGAGCCTAATCAGGTGTGGTGCGGCGATGTGACGTATATCTGGACAGGCAGCCGCTGGGCTTACCTCGCCGTTGTTCTCGATTTGTTCGCCAGGAAACCGGTAGGCTGGGCAATGTCATTCTCACCGGACAGCAGGTTAACCATCAAAGCACTGGAAATGGCGTGGGAAACCCGAGGTAAACCAGCGGGAGTGATGTTCCACAGTGACCAGGGTAGCCACTACACAAGCAGGCAGTTCCGGCAGTTATTGTGGCGTTACCGGATCAGGCAAAGTATGAGTCGACGCGGAAACTGTTGGGATAATAGCCCGATGGAACGCTTCTTCAGAAGTCTGAAAAACGAGTGGGTGCCAGTGACAGGCTATATAAACTTTAGCGAAGCAGCTCATGCGATCACAGACTATATCGTCGGGTATTACAGCTCGCTAAGGCCGCATGACTATAACGGTGGGTTACCCCCAAACGAATCGGAAAACCGATACTGGAAAAACTCTAAACCCGTGGCCAGTTTTAGTTGACCACTACACATCGCCGCTGGTTAGGCAACATCTACGAGTGGGCTGGACAAGAAAGAGCGGTGAATATCAGCAAAGGCGGCTTTATGTTTGCCCCTTCAGCACAGTTGCCAAAACTGCTGAACGAATTCGACACTAAGTATCTGGCTCAATACACACCGTGTAGCGGCATGGACGAAGAACAACTCATCACCGCTATCGCCATAACCCATGTCGAGCTGATACTTATCCATCCATTCAGAGAGGGAAACGGACGCCTGTCGCGACTGCTGGCCGACGTGATGGCCGTTCAGGGTGGGTACAAACCACTGGATTATCAAAGCTGGGAGCAGAACAAAAACCAGTATATCTCGGCCATACATGCAGGCATGTCAATGGACTACGAGTCGATGAAGCACTGGGTCAGTGAGGCATTAAGAAGGGGTTAAACCGCAAGACGCAAATGAGCAAATTTTTTGCGTGTGGCTTCAAGTGAAGCTTCGATCTTCGCGGAGGACTGCCCTGTTTCAACAGCCGTAGATGTTGCTACTGAGCGAACGATATCAGCACGAGATGGCTTAGCGTAGCTTGCCTGAGTTTTTTTGTTATTGCTCATTATTACTCCTGAAAAGCAGAATCTGGGCTGAAACACATCGTTCAAACAGTATACCAAAACTTCTACGCAAATTCACATCAAGCCCCCGTCAAAGACTCACTCATCGGCCAAGCCCTTTAAGCAGTACATCAAGTATGAAACGGTTAGCTAAACGGGCAACATCCTTATCAGACAGGTAAGCAACTGAATGTTTCTCAAACGCCCCCATGCTTTCAATGACAGTGGATTTGCCCCTATATATCCAGACACCTTTTCTCTCTTACGGTTGCGATAACTTTCTGCGTCTATATTCCCGTGGTGAGCGATATCCCAGCGCGCTGTGCGGATGATGTTCGTTGTAATGACTGAACGCCACCGCCAAGTTCATCACCGCTGCCTGGCTGTCCGGTTTCGGCATCATGTTGATGTAATCCCGCTTTATCGTCTTCACGAAGCTTTCTGCTATGCCGTTGCTTTCCGGGCTGCGGACTGCTGTTGTGCACGGCTCCAGTCCCAACATCCGAGCGAACGCCCGCGTTTCATGCGCCCTGTACGCTGAACCGTTATCCGTCAGCCATTCCAGCGACTCTGTGGGCAACTCCCTTCCGAAGCGTTTTTCTACCGCACCCAACATGACATCCTGCACCGTTTCTTTGTCATAGCCTCCGGTACTGGCTGCCCAGTCGATTATCTCCCTGTCACAGCAGTCCTGCGCGAAGGTCACCCGCAGCTTTTCGCCATTGTCACAACGGAACTCGAAGCCATCTGAGCACCAGCGCCGGTTGCTCTCAGCCACCGCTACACGCCCCTTATGGGCCCGCTTCCGGCAAGGCTCAGCAGGCTTACGCTCAATGAGCAGATGGTGGGCTCGCATAATACGATATACCCGCTTTGCGTTAACCACTGGCAGACCCTTCCGCTCTGACTCCCGTCGCAGCAACGCCCATACACGGCGATAACCATACGTCGGCAGGTCAGCCACCTCCGTGCTTATTCGGGATAACACAGCGCTGTCGTCAAAATGGGATTGCCGTCTGCGATCCTGCCAGTCAGAGGGCCGGTGAACCCTGATACTCAGTTGCGCACGCGACACACCGATACTCCGGCAGACGTCGGTTAGTCGTCGTCCCCGGGCAACAAGGGCGCATGCGCAATCCATTTTTTTGCCCGGCCGAACTCCACGGCTTCTTTGAGTATTTCGGCTTCCATCGTCTTTTTACCCAGAAGTCGCTGGAGTTCGCGGATTTGCTTATTGGCTGCTGCCAGTTCGGAGGCCGGGACAACATCTTCACCGGCAGTAACAGCAGTCAGCGATCCCTCTTCATACTGTTTTCGCCATTTGAAGATCTGGTTGGCATTTATGCCATGCAGACGGGCAACGTGGGACACGGTCATGCCCGGCTCCATAGTCTGCTGAATAATGGCAATTTTTTCCTGTGGAGTACGACGCCGACGCCGCTCAGGTCCTGATAACACTTCAACCATCTTATTATTCTGACTGGTGTTAAACATAGTTCCAAGACTACCTCTTATTTTAAGAGAGGCGAAGTGTCTGGTGATCTATGGGGCCAGTCTAGACAGCATCAACCGTTTCTTCGCCCAAAGATGCTTTAACCCAAACTGGCCAACTGAGATTGAATGTTAAACAGCTAGTCCTTCTCATTTCTTGGGTTTTGTTAACCTATCTTTGGTACTTAGGGTGTAAGAAACGCTCAACGAATTGCGCTGAAATGATCGCTTGATTCAATAAGTGATACTCGGAAAATCGGACACATTTCCAACCTTTACTTTCAAGACAGAGCCTGGCTTCTTACCCTCGCTGACATTACGATCTGACGAGGCTACTCTTCGCTGGATTACATAGGTTTTTTTCGTCAAACTGACCTTCACACCGAAGCCAACAGGTGAATCCCGACGATCGTCAAAAACTATGTAAGGTTTTTGGTCAGGGTTAGCTTCGATAATGACTTTTCCAGATCTACTGAGTTCAGGCTTAACTTTTACACTTAACCTATTGATAATAAATGCCTGATTGAGGATTGTTTTCAAAGTATCACCACCATTTGTAGCCCAGAGAAGGAGTAAAACCAATCTATCACCGCCCTGAGCTACAAGTGAGCTACAAATTTATGGGTTTATGTGGGTTTAAAGGGGTTTTACCTGGGGCCATATGAGCACTTGAAAGAATTAAAAAATGAGTAAAATCAATATGAACGAAGACATTGATAAGGACCTGTCCAGCCACACCCCCATGATGCAGCAGTATCTGCGCCTCAAAGCGCAGCACCCGGAGATCTTGCTGTTTTATCGCATGGGTGACTTCTACGAACTGTTTTATGACGATGCCCGCCGGGCGTCGCAATTACTGGATATTTCACTGACCAAACGCGGCGCCTCAGCCGGTGAGCCGATCCCCATGGCGGGCGTTCCCCACCACGCGGTAGAGAACTACCTGGCAAAGCTGGTCAACCTTGGCGAGTCGGCCGCCATTTGTGAACAGATTGGCGACCCGGCCACCACCAAAGGGCCGGTTGAGCGCAAAGTGGTGCGCATTGTGACCCCGGGCACCATCAGCGACGAAGCACTACTCAAAGAGCGCCAGGATAACCTGCTGGCCGCCGTGTGGAAAGACAGCAAAGGCTACGGCTATGCCACCCTGGATATCAGCTCTGGCCGCTTTCGGGTGACCGAGCCGCAAGACAGCGAAACCATGGCGGCTGAATTACAGCGCACCAACCCGGCAGAGCTTCTGTACGCCGAAGATTTCAGCGACATGGGGCTGATTGACGGGCGCCGCGGCCTGCGCCGCCGCCCTCTGTGGGAGTTTGAACCGGAAACCGCCCGCCAGCAGCTGAATCTGCAATTCGGCACCCGGGATCTTACCGGCTTCGGGGTGGAAAATGCCCAGCGCGGCCTGTGCGCGGCAGGCTGCCTGCTGCAGTATGTGAAAGACACCCAGCGCACCGCCCTGCCCCATATCCGCGCCATCACCATGGATCGCCCCCAGGACGGTATCATCATGGATGCTGCCACCCGGCGTAACCTGGAGATAACCCAGAACCTGGCAGGCGGCACCGATAATACCCTTGCCTCAGTGCTGGATTTTACCGTCACCCCGATGGGCAGCCGGATGCTCAAACGCTGGCTGCACATGCCGGTGCGCGATCTCACCATCCTGCGGGCGCGCCAGCAGGCGATTGCCGCACTTCAGGAAAACAGCGGCGAGTACCAGGAAGTGCTACGCCAGATTGGTGATCTGGAGCGTATTCTGGCGCGCCTTGCCCTGCGTACCGCCCGCCCCCGTGACCTGGCGCGAATGCGCAACGCCTTTCAGCAGTTACCGGCCCTGCGCCAGCTGCTGGCCCCCGTCAGCGCCCCGGCAGTACAGGCGCTGGTACAGCAGATGGGCGAATTCAGCGAGCTGTGCGATTTGCTGGAGCGGGCGGTTATCGAAACCCCGCCGGTACTGGTGCGCGACGGTGGCGTTATCGCCCCGGGCTATAATGCCGAGCTCGACGAGTGGCGCGCCCTGGCAGACGGCGCCAGCGACTACCTCAACCGGCTGGAAGTTCGCGAACGGGAGCGGCTGGGTATCGACACCCTGAAAGTGGGCTTTAACGCGGTACACGGCTACTACATCCAGGTCAGCCGCGGCCAGAGCCACCTGGTGCCGATTAACTATGTGCGTCGCCAGACCCTGAAAAACGCCGAGCGCTACATTATTCCCGAGCTGAAAGAGTACGAAGACAAGGTTCTGACCTCAAAAGGCAAAGCCCTGGCGCTGGAAAAACAGCTCTATGATGAACTGTTCGACTTGCTGCTGCCCCACCTGGCGGATTTACAGCAAAGCGCCAGTGCGCTGGCAGAGCTGGACGTGCTCACCAACCTGGCCGAGCGCGCATGGGCACTTAACTACGTGTGCCCGGTACTGAGCGATAAACCGGGCATCAGTATTACCGAAGGCCGCCACCCGGTGGTGGAGCAAGTGCTCAGCGAGCCGTTTATCGCCAACCCGCTACAGCTGGCCCCCCAGCGGCGGATGCTTATCATCACCGGCCCGAATATGGGCGGTAAGAGCACCTATATGCGCCAGGCGGCGCTGATTGTGCTGCTGGCCTATATCGGCAGCTTTGTGCCTGCCGGTCAGGCGGAAATTGGCCCGGTAGACCGGATCTTTACCCGGGTCGGCGCCGCAGACGATCTGGCCTCCGGGCGTTCTACCTTTATGGTGGAAATGACCGAAACGGCCAATATTCTGCACAATGCCACCGCCCACAGCCTGGTCCTGATGGACGAAATTGGCCGCGGCACCTCCACCTACGACGGTCTCTCCCTGGCCTGGGCCTGTGCTGAGAATCTGGCGAACCGCATCAAAGCCATGACCCTGTTCGCCACCCACTACTT
The DNA here is from genome assembly GCF_000262305.1 of Shimwellia blattae DSM 4481 = NBRC 105725. NCBI lineage: Bacteria > Pseudomonadati > Pseudomonadota > Gammaproteobacteria > Enterobacterales > Enterobacteriaceae > Shimwellia > Shimwellia blattae. The sequence goes on along the minus strand of NC_017910.1, from coordinate 891,472 downwards.
CGAGCTGACCACCCTACCGGAAAAAATGGAAGGTGTGGCCAATGTCCACCTTGATGCTATCGAGCACGGCGAGACCATCGCCTTTATGCACAGCGTGCAGGAGGGGGCGGCCAGTAAGAGTTACGGTCTGGCGGTCGCGGCCCTGGCCGGGGTGCCTAAAGAGGTGATTAAACGGGCGCGCCAGAAGCTGCGCGAGCTGGAAAGCCTCTCCGGTAATGCGGCGGCCACGGCCATTGACGGCACGCAAATGTCGCTACTTGCCCCACCGGAAGAGGCCAGCCCGGTCACAGAGGCGCTGGAGGGGCTGGATCCGGATACCCTCACGCCGCGCCAGGCGCTGGAGTGGCTCTACCGGCTGAAAAGTATGGTGTAACACAGACCCCGCCGGAAACGGCGGGGTTATTTTTTCGGGCGGTACTTCTCCGGCAGTGGCGGCACCGGGCGGCGATCGTCAATCAGATGGCGAAGCGTCAGAATCGGGTGGCGCCACAGCATTCGCGGCCCCGCCCAGCGCATGATCTGCTTCATCTCTTCGCGTTTCGCGGGCTGGTAGCAGTGCACCGGGCACTGCTTGCAGGCGGGCTTTTCCTCACCAAATACGCAGCGCTCCAGGCGTTTTTGCGCATACTGCTGTAGCGCCTGGTAGTGCTGCTCATCCCTGAGTGCTGCCGGGCAGCGTTTTTCATACAGGGCTATCATGCTCAGAATCGTGCGTTTCTCACGCTGGATGCGTTTACCGGTCATGGGGGCTCGCGAGGTTAAAGTGCATTTGTAATGCATTTTACGCCAGTCGCCACTGCGGGTAAAACCAGGCCGGGGCGTAAACAGAAAAAAGGCGGTGATCACTCACCGCCTTTTTCAGAGATATTGCTGATTATTCGCGAAACAGCGCCTCGATATTCAGGCCCTGGGTCTGCAGAATTTCCCGCAGACGCCGCAGCCCTTCAACCTGGATCTGGCGCACACGCTCGCGGGTCAGGCCAATTTCACGGCCCACATCTTCAAGGGTGGCCGCTTCATATCCCAGCAGGCCAAAACGCCGGGCCAGCACTTCACGCTGTTTGGCGTTCAGCTCAAACAACCACTTAACGATGCTTTGTTTCATGTCATCGTCCTGGGTGGTGTCTTCCGGGCCGTTGTCTTTCTCATCGGCCAGGATATCCAGCAGCGCCTTTTCCGAGTCCCCGCCCAGCGGAGTATCCACGGAGGTGATACGCTCGTTCAGACGCAGCATCCGGCTCACGTCATCAACCGGTTTATCCAGTTGCTCGGCTATCTCTTCCGCACTCGGCTCGTGATCGAGTTTATGTGACAATTCGCGCGCGGTGCGCAAATAGACATTGAGCTCTTTCACGATATGGATCGGCAAACGGATTGTCCGGGTCTGGTTCATAATGGCCCGTTCAATGGTCTGGCGGATCCACCAGGTGGCATAGGTCGAGAAACGGAACCCGCGTTCCGGGTCAAATTTCTCAACGGCGCGAATCAGCCCCAGATTTCCTTCTTCAATCAGATCCAGCAGTGCCAGACCACGATTGCTGTAGCGGCGGGCGATTTTCACCACCAGCCGCAGGTTGCTCTCGATCATCCGCCGACGGGAAGCAACGTCTCCGCGCAGCGCGCGGCGGGCAAAATAAACCTCTTCTTCCGCGGTCAGCAGAGGTGAGTAACCAATCTCTCCGAGATAGAGCTGTGTGGCATCCAGGACACGCTGTGTGGCCCCCTGTGACAGCAGTTCTTCCTCTGCCAGGTCGTTATCACTGGGTTCCTCTTCAACTAAGGCCTTCTCGTCGAAAGCCTCTACTCCGTTCTCATCAAATTCCGCGTCTTCATTTAAATCATGAACTTTCAGCGTATTCTGACTCATAAGGTGGCTCCTACCCGTGATCCCTGAGCAAAGCACCTGAAGACCGGCAGCAGTGGAACCGAAAAGCGCTTTCACCGCCACACGGTACTACGAAATACTTTGCCGATTCATCGCTGCGAAAGGTACTGCAGCGGGTTGACGGATTTCCCCTTGTAACGAATTTCAAAATGCAAACGTGTAGAACTGGTCCCGGTGCTACCCATGGTAGCTATCTTCTGTCCCGCCTTAACCTCTTGTTGTTCCCGGACCAGCATTGTCTCGTTATGGGCATAGGCGCTCAGGTAATCATCGTTGTGTTTGATGATAATAAGATTACCGTATCCACGCAGAGCATTACCGGCATACACCACGCGACCACTTGCCGTCGCTACGATAGCCTGACCTTTACTCCCCGCGATATCGATACCTTTATTCCCCCCCTCACTGGCAGAGAAGTTATCGATAACTTTGCCCTCTGTCGGCCAGCGCCATGCGGATACAGACGCATTGCCAGACGACGAGCTGGAAACGGTATTAACGCTGCTGGCAACCGGTGCAGTGCTCACGGTTGTTTTATTCCCCTGCAACATTTTATTATCAGATTTTTCACCTGAAGATTCAGAATACGTAATTACCGGCTGAGACGCAACCGTCGTGGACGATTTTTGTTCAGCCACCGGGACCTGGGTCTCAACCGGGGCACTGGCTGTAGCTACGTTATTGTTATTGCTGCCAACTTTCAGCGTCTGGCCGACGGTCAGACTGTACGGTTCAGGGATATTATTGCGTTTTGCCAGGTCCCGGTAGTCGTTCCCCGTGACCCAGGCGATATAAAACAGTGTATCCCCGTGTTGTACTGTATAGCGGCTGCCGCCGTTATAACTGCCTTTGGCGATATCACCGTATTTGCGGTTATACACAATGCGCCCGTCTTTTACCTGCACCTTGTCATGGTGCCACTGGGCCTGGGTCTGGGCTGGAGCGGTCGCTTTAGGGGCCGTATGCACCGGGCGCGAAGTCTGTACCGGCTCAGCCCGCTGTACCGGTTGTACTGGCTGGATCCGGGGCTCCTGCACGGTGGTGGTGGTCGGCAGTTTAGGCGGCGGGGTAATCAGCATACCGCCGCTGCTGCTGGTCGCGGTACTGGCTGACCCGCCAGAAAGCATACCGCCACCGGAGGTTGACGTACTGCCCGTCTTGCCGACCTTGCTGATCGGCGCCTGAGATGTGTTATTGCTGGAACAACCAGCCAGCCACAGACTAACCAGTGACAGTGCCGCAATCCGGCGCAATGTGAATGTTGGGCTTCCCGCGCTCATTTATCCCCCGAAAATAAAAACTTTCTGACTACACCGGCGCTTTACGGCGCGCAATTATCATCGCGCTACCATACGCCGGGGCCTCATCAATAACACCAGGATATTCCTGACTTATGCCAGCTCCCCTTTGACCAGGGGAACAAAGCGCACCGCTTCAATGGTTTCAACAATAAACTCATCCCCCCGGCGGCGAACGCACTTCAGATACTGGTGCGTCTCCCCGACCGGCAGCACCATAATGCCGCCTTCATCCAGCTGGGAGAGCAGCGCCGCGGGGATCTCTTCCGCAGCGGCAGTCACGATAATAGCGTCAAACGGCGCCCGCGCCTTCCAGCCCTGCCAGCCGTCGCCGTGACGGGTGGAAACATTATGTAAATCAAGCTGTTTCAGCCTGCGCCGGGCATGCCACTGCAGGCTTTTAATCCGCTCGACTGAGCAGACGTGGTGCACCAGATGGGCAAGGATTGCCGTCTGGTATCCGGAGCCGGTGCCGATTTCCAGCACCCGAGATTCCGGCGTCAGCCCCAGCAGCTCAGTCATTCTGGCGACCATATAGGGCTGCGAAATAGTCTGCCCCGAGCCAATCGGCAGGGCGGTATTTTCCCAGGCTTTATGCCCGAATGCCTCATCAACAAACTTTTCGCGCGGCACCCGGGCAATGGCCGCAAGCACCCGCTCGTCGCGGATCCCCTGGGCACAGAGCTGATTAATAAGCGTCTGGACACGATTGATTACCATTGGCCGTCCACTCCTGAGCGCTCCAGCCACTGGCTCAGCACATCGTGGGCGCCATAGGCGGTTAAATCCACCTGTAGTGGCGTAATCGACACGTATCCTTCATCAACGGCCGCGAAATCCGTGCCCGGGCCCGCATCGCACTTTTCGCCCGGCGGGCCAATCCACCACACGGTATTACCGCGCGGATCCTGCTGTGGGATGGCGGTTTCTGCAGGGTGGCGGGCCCCGCAGCGGGTAATGCGGATGCCTTTAATGTCGGCGAGGGGTAAGTCCGGAACGTTAATATTGAGGATCCGCCCGGTACGCAGGGGCTCACGCCCCAGGCCACGCAGAATACGGCAGGTTACCGCCGCGGCGGTATCGTAGTGGCGGTGGCCGTTAAGCGACACCGCCAGCGCCGGGAAGCCAAGATGGCGCCCTTCCATGGCGGCAGCCACCGTACCGGAGTAGATAACGTCATCGCCAAGGTTCGCACCGGCATTAATGCCCGAGACCACAATATCCGGGCGCGGGCGCATTAAGGCATTCACCCCGAGATACACACAGTCCGTTGGGGTGCCCATCTGTACCGCAATATCCCCGTTGGGGAAGGCAAACGTACGCAGAGAAGATTCCAGAGTCAGGGAATTAGACGCACCGCTCCGGTTACGATCCGGCGCCACAATTTGCACCTCAGCAAATTCCCGCAACGCGTGCGCCAGCGCCTGAATACCAGGCGCATGGACACCATCATCGTTACTCAGCAATATCCGCATAATCACCCTGACTCGTTATTAATTCCCTTACCACGCTGGTGGCAAAACTCCCGGCGGGCAGCCAGAAGTTCAACTGAACAGTAACATCATCCCACCACTCCCAGGCCAGATCCCGCGGGAACAGCAGCATGGCGCGGCGGGCGGCTTCGACACGCTCACGCACCAGTAATTCCAGCAGCGCGGGCTCTTCCGCCATGATCTGCTGTTCAGACAAGAGCGCCTCGCGCTGGGTGCCGGGCTCACCGCTGCCGGCCAGCGCGGCGGTAATCAGCAGTTCTTTGCTGTCCACCCGCGCCTGCAGGGCCGCAAGCTCATCCGCCCCGGCCACAAACCAGCTACCGCGCCCGGCTAATTGTAGCGCATCCCCGTCAACGACCTGATTAAAATCCGTTTTTTTCAGCCGCTCACTGACAATCTGATTAAACAACGCACTGCGGGCCGCAGACAAGGCAAAACTGCGCTTATTGCGATCGCGGATGGGGCGGTTGTCCGCCGCCCAGCGCCGGGCCGCACTCAGATTACTGCCGCCAAGGCCAAAGCGCTGTAAGCCAAAGTAGTTAGGCACCCCGTCGCGCACAATCGCATTCAGGCGCCGGGTCACCTCTTCCCGGTCAGAGACTTCACGCAAGACCAGGGTAAAGTGGTTGCCCCGCAGCGCGCCGGTGCGCAGTTTGCGCCGGTGGCGGGCATATTCCAGCACTTCGCAGCCCTCAAGGGAAAAGCCCTGTAAATCCGGGGTTTCCTTGCCGGGCAGGCGCACACACAGCCACTGTTCGGTCACCGCGTGCTTGTCTTTTTGCCCGGCGAAGCTCACTTCCCGGGCATGCACTTTCAGAAATTTCGCCAGCGCATCGGCCACAAAACGGGTGTTGCACCCCTCTTTGCGAATACGCACCAGCAGGTGCTCGCCGTCGCCATCCGGACCAAACCCCAGATCTTCAATCACCACAAAATCTTCCGGGCTGGATTTTATCAGGCCCGTGGCGGCAGGTTTCCCGTGCAGCCAGGTGACATTATGCACATCAATCATAGGGGGGCCTTACTGATCAGGGCCACCGCCTCCACGGCGATCCCTTCGCCGCGCCCGGTAAAGCCCAGCTTTTCTGTGGTGGTGGCTTTCACGTTGACATCATCCATATGGCAGCCTAAATCTTCGGCAATAAAGACCCGCATCTGGGGGATATGGGGGGCCATTTTCGGCGCCTGGGCAATAATCGTCACATCCACATTTCCCAGCCGGTAGCCTTTTGCCGCAATTCGCCGCCAGGCTTCACGCAGCAGCTCGCGGCTGTCGGCCCCTTTAAAGGCCGGGTCGGTATCCGGAAACAGTTTGCCAATATCGCCCAGCGCGGCCGCGCCCAGCAGGGCATCTGTTAAGGCGTGGAGCACCACGTCGCCATCAGAGTGGGCCAGCAGCCCCTGGTCATAGGGAATGCGTACCCCACCCAGGATAACCGGGCCGTCGCCGCCAAAGGCGTGTACATCAAAACCGTGTCCAATCCGCATTTTGCTTTCCTTTTATCGGCGTAGAGAGAGATAAAATGCCGCCAGATCCAAATCCTCCGGGCGGGTTACTTTAATATTATCAGCCCGCCCGCACACCAGCGCCGGGTGATACCCGCAATATTCCAGGGCGGAGGCTTCATCAGTAATGGTGGCGCCTTCATTCAGCGCCCGCTGCAGGCACTCTTCCAGCAGTTCCCGGGGAAAGAGTTGCGGGGTCAGGGCGTGCCACAGGTTTTCGCGATCCACCGTATGGGCAATGGCTGCGCTGCCCGGCTCGCTGCGTTTCATGGTGTCGCGCACCGGTGCGGCAAGGATCCCGCCGGTACGGCTGGTGGATGTCAGCGCCAGCAGGCGCGTTAAATCATCCTGGTGCAGGCAAGGGCGGGCGGCGTCATGCACCAGTACCCAGTGGGCTCCCCGGGCGGCCTGTAAGCCAGCCATCACCGATTCCGCCCGCTGGCTGCCGCCGGTTACCACCTGAATACGCGGGTCGGTTGCCAGTGGCAGGGTTTCAAACCAGTGATCATCAGCGCTGATGGCGATAATAATACGACGGATAGCCGGGTGCGCGGTCAGGCACCCGATGGTGTGCTCAAGGATAGTGCTATCCCCGATGGTAAGATACTGCTTCGGACATGCCGTTTGCATCCGGCTGCCAATACCGGCAGCCGGCACCACGGCAACCACATCCGGGAGGGAAGAAGCCATGCTCTGAACCTGAACGATTATTTAGCGATTATTTTGCGTCGGATTACCTGCGGCACGGCGCGAAGCGTCTGGCACCATACGGTAGAAGGTTTCTCCGGGTTTGGTCATACTCAGTTCGTTACGGGCGCGTTCTTCAATCGCTTCCTGACCACCGTTAAGATCGTCAATTTCCGCAAACAGCTGGTCATTGCGCGCTTTCAGTTTGGTGTTGGTCGCCTGCTGGGTCGCCACATCCTGGTTTACCCGGGTATAATCGTGAACGCCGTTTTTACCGAACCACAGAGAATACTGTAGCCAGACCAGCAATGCCAACAGCAGCAATGTCAGTTTGCCCATCCCGCCCCCTGAAACAAGATACTTCCCGCTAACCACATCTCTGAAAAACCCCGGAACCTACTTATTCGACAAAGTGCCGCAGAATGTAACACAGAATACGCCGTCATGCGCGGTCCATCCCGCCATGCTCACGCTTATAAATAGTCTCTTACGGATTGACATAGCTCTGGGCGTTATCCCGGCAGCCACAAAAACAGGATCCCGAACATCACCGCCACCGTCACCAGGGTGGCCGCACCGCTGTACAGCATCCGCTGGGCCAGCAGGGAGTGCATCGCCACGCCGACCACCACCGCAACCGGCATCAGAGCAAGGAAGAACGGCCAGGTATAGAGGAAAAAAAACAGCGTATTGGAGCCATACACCGCAAACGGCAGCGCCAGCGCCAGTAGCCACGCAATAAACCCCATGATCCCGCCTGATAAGGACCACGCGGTTTCATCATCCGTTTGTGGCCCGTAAGCCCGCGATAAAAAAAGGTTACTGCCGTTGCGCATAGCTATCCCGTGACGTGGCGTCACCGGGGGGAGTCCCCCGGTAGTGTCTCAGGATTTGATGATATCTTTATGACGCAGCAGATCTAACAGTTGGGCAACTAAATTTGTTACCAATTGTTCGCCATCAAGGTGAATTTCCGGCTGTCCGGGCGCTTCATATACCGCATCAATACCGGTGAAGCCAGGCAGCTTTCCCGCCCGGGCTTTTTTATACAGCCCCTTGGGATCCCGGCTTTCACAGGTGCTGAGCGGCGTATCGACAAACACCTCAATAAAACGCCCGGGCGCCAGACGCTCGCGCACCATCTGGCGCTCTGCCCGGTGCGGGGAGATAAACGCACTCAGCACCACCAGACCGGCGTCAACCATCAGGCGGGCCACCTCCCCTACCCGGCGAATATTCTCGCGCCGGTCGTCGTCGCTAAACCCCAGGTCGCGGCACAGACCGTGGCGCACGTTGTCGCCATCCAGCAGGTAGGTGCTGACACCCCGCTCATGCAGGGCGCGCTCCAGCGCCCCGGCAACCGTGGATTTACCCGAGCCGGAAAGGCCGGTAAACCACACCACCGCCCCCCGGTGACCGTGCTGCTGCTCACGCTGCTCACCGGTGATAACATGCTGATGCCAGACGATATTTTCGTCATGTACCGCCATTAGCGGCCCCCCGCCAGGCTGCGCAGATCCCGGGCTTCCCAGTGGGGGAAGTGGCGGCGGATCAGGGCGTTAAGCTCCAGCTCGAAGTCGCTGAAGTTCTCTACAGCCTGCACATCCGCACTCAGGGTGCTGTGGACCATGCCCGCCCCCACCGTGACGTTGCTCAGGCGATCAATAAAGATAAGCCCGCCGGTTACCGGGTTGTCCTGGTAGGTATCAATCACCAGCGGCTCGTCAAATGTCAGCTCCACCCGGCCAATGCCGTTAAGAGGCAGTTGCTCTGCCTGGTGCCGGTCCAGCGTATTGATATCAACCTGGTGGCGCACGGCATCAACCCGGGCCCGGGTTTTCTTACCGGCGATTTTAATATCGTAGCTCTGCCCGGCCACCAGCGGCTGCTCGGCCATCCACACCACATCCAGCGCGGCGCGCTGTACCGCAGGCAGCGAGGTGTCGGCACTGACCAGCAGATCCCCGCGGCTGATGTCTATCTCATCCGCCAGTACCAGGGTGACCGCTTCACCGGCCCCCGCCTGCTCCAGGTCGCCATCAAAGGTGACAATCCGCGTTAGGGTGGATTCCCGGCCAGAGGGCAGCGCTTTTATGCGCTGGCCAACCGTCAGCTGGCCGGAGGCTATCGTCCCGGCATAGCCGCGAAAATCCAGATTCGGGCGGTTAACATACTGTACCGGGAAGCGTACCGGCTGGTTATCCGCCGTGTGGTTCACTTCTACGGTTTCCAGCAGCTCCAGCAGTGTCGGGCCGCTGTACCAGGGCATATTCACGCTCTGGCTGGCAACGTTATCCCCGTCAAGGGCAGACAGCGGAACAAAGCGGATATCCAGCTCGCCGGTCAGTTGCCCGGCAAAGGCCAGATACTCCTGTTTTATCGCCTCAAAACGATCCTCGCTGAACGCCACCAGATCCATTTTATTGACGGCCACCACCAGGTGGCGGATCCCAAGCAGGGTGGAGATAAAACTGTGGCGCCGGGTCTGATCCAGCACGCCTTTGCGGGCATCAATCAGCAGGATAGCCAGATCGCAGGTTGAGGCGCCGGTCGCCATATTGCGGGTGTACTGCTCGTGCCCGGGGGTATCGGCAATAATAAATTTACGCTTCTCGGTAGAGAAATAGCGGTAGGCCACATCAATGGTGATGCCCTGCTCCCGCTCGGCCTGCAGGCCGTCTACCAGCAGCGCCAGATCCAGCTTCTCCCCCTGGGTGCCGTGGCGTTTACTGTCGCTTTGCAGCGAGGATAACTGATCTTCATAGATCTGGCGGGTGTCGTGCAGCAGGCGGCCGATCAGCGTGCTTTTGCCGTCGTCCACGCTGCCGCAGGTCAGAAAACGCAGCAGGCTTTTGTACTGCTGCGCCTGTAAGTAGGCTTCCACCCCGCCCTGGCGGGCAATTTGTTGTGCGATGGTATTGTTCATGGGCTGGCTCCTTAAAAATAACCCTGGCGTTTTTTCAGCTCCATGGAGCCTGCCTGATCCCGGTCGATCACCCGCCCCTGGCGTTCACTGGTGGTCGATACCAGCATCTCTTCAATAATTTCCGCAAGCGTCTGCGCATGTGATTCAACGGCGCCGGTCAGTGGCCAGCAGCCCAGGGTGCGAAAGCGCACCATACGCCGTTTAATCACTTCGCCGGGCTGAAGATCGATACGATCGTCATCCACCATCATCAGCATGCCGTCGCGCTCCAGCACCGGGCGCTCTGCCGCCAGATACAGGGGAACAATGTCGATATTTTCCAGGTAGATATATTGCCAGATATCCAGCTCGGTCCAGTTAGAGAGCGGGAACACACGAATGCTCTCCCCTTTGTTGACCTGGCCGTTATAGTTGTGCCACAGCTCCGGGCGCTGGTTTTTAGGATCCCAGCGGTGGAACCGGTCGCGGAAGGAGTAAATCCGCTCTTTGGCGCGGGATTTTTCTTCATCGCGCCGCGCACCGCCGAAGGCCGCATCAAACCCGTATTTGTTCAGGGCCTGTTTCAGCCCTTCGGTTTTCATAATGTCGGTGTGCTTCGCGCTGCCGTGAACGAACGGGTTAATCCCCATTGCCACCCCTTCCGGGTTGCGGTGCACCAGCAGCTCGCAGCCGTAGTTTTTCGCGGTGCGGTCGCGAAACTCATACATTTCCCGGAACTTCCAGCCGGTATCAACATGTAATAACGGGAAAGGTAAGGTTCCCGGGAAAAACGCTTTACGCGCCAGATGCAGCATCACCGAAGAGTCTTTACCAATCGAGTAGAGCATCACCGGATTAGAAAATTCTGCGGCCACTTCACGAATAATATGGATGCTTTCTGCCTCCAGCTGCCGCAGATGCGTGAGTCGTTTTTGGTCCATAACCTTTCCTTTGCGCCTTTATTGCCCGGGGGTCGGGCGGGTAGTGACAGGCAAGTTGTCAGAGCGAATTAACCGACTATAAAGGGAGGTCTTATTCGAGATGAAATTACCAATTGGAATGACTAGTTCCACAAAAGAATAACAACCTGGCAAAGCAACGATCTTATTGTGCTTAACATGCTATTTTTCTTGCATTTAAGAATGAAGGAATTGCGTACTGCGTGTCCGCGTCCGATACTGCGGTAGTCAGAATTTTTCCTTTCTTAGCCCGAGGATTTCATTATCATGTTGCCCGCATTCCGTCGTCTGGTACGCAGCCTGACGATTGGTGCCGCCTGCCTTTTTCCTGTGCTTGCTCAGGCCTCTGCTCCCGGCGTTCTGGCGAGCGAGCAGACCCGTTATATTGCCACCCAGTTCCCGGGCCGTATGGCCGGTAGCCCGGCGGAAATGTTGTCTGCAGAGTATCTGCGCCAGAAGTTCGCCTCATGGGGTTACCAGAGCGATATCCGCACCTTTAAAGGGCGCTATATCTATACCGCCCGCAGCGGTACCACGAACTGGCATAACTACACCGGCAGCATGGTACTGGCCGCCCACGAAGGCCAGGAGCCACAGCAGATTATCGTTATGGCGCACCTGGACACCTACACCCCGTTAAACGACAAAGACACCGACCAGAACCTGGGCGGGCTGACTCTGCAGGGGGTGGATGATAATGCCGCCGGTATCGGCGTCATGCTGGAGCTGGCTGAGCGCCTCAAAACGGTGAAAACCACATACGGTATCCGGTTTATTGCCAGCAGCGCCGAAGAGGTAGGCATGAGCGGGGCGCAAAATATCCTCAGGCGTATGAGCCCCCAGGAGCGCAAAAATACCCTGCTGGTGATCAATCTCGATAATCTGATAGTGGGCCAGAAGCTGTGGTTTAACAGCGGGGTCTCCACACCGGCCTCCATCCGTAAGCTGACCCGGGATAAAGCCCTGTCTATTGCCCGCACTAAGGGCATTGCCGCAGGCACTAACCCGGGTCATAACCCCCGTTACCCGGCGGGCACCGGCTGCTGTAACGACGCCGAACCTTTCGATAAAGCCGGGATCCCGGTGCTGTCAGTGGAGTCCCTTGACTGGCAAAACGGCCTGAAGAACGGCACGCAATACCCGGTAAGCCGCGCCTTCCCCCAGGGCAGCAATATTCACAACATTAATCTGGATAATCAGCAGTATCTGGATAAACACCTGCCCGGGCGTATTGAAAAGCGCAGCCGGGATACGGTACGCATTCTGCTGCCGCTGATTCAGGATCTGGCTAAAGCCCGCAGTTAACTCCGCGGGCTGGCAGGGGCGGGTTACTCGTGTAGCCCGCACTCTCTTTTCAGGCCAAAGAAGCGCGTCTCTTCTTCTGCCATGCCCGGCTGCCACTTGCGGGTGGTGTGGGTATCCCCCACGGATAAATAGCCCTCATCCCACAGGGGGTGGTATTTCAGGCCGTGCTGCGTCAGATACTGGTACACGGTGCGGTTATCCCAGTCGATAATCGGCAGCACTTTGAAGACACCACGCTGAATGGCCAGCACCGGCAGTGCCGCCCGGCTACCGGACTGCTCCCGGCGCAGGCCGGCAAACCAGGTCTGGCCGTTGAGCTCTTTCAGGGCGCGGTTCATCGGCTCCACTTTATTGATCTGGTTGTACTGCTCAATCCCTTCCACCCCCTGCTCCCACAGTTTGCCGTAGCGGGCTTCCTGCCAGGCGGGGCTGTGCGGCGCGCGGTAGATTTTAAGGTTCAGTTTCAGCTTTTCCGTCAGCTCATCAATAAAGCGGTAGGTTTCCGGGAACAGGTAGCCGGTATCCGTCAGGATCACCGGAATATCCGGGCGCTGCTGGCTCACCAGGTGCAAAGAGACCGCCGCCTGGATACCAAAACTGGAAGAAAGCACAAACTCGCCGGGCAGATTTTCCAGCGCCCAGGCCACCCGCTGTTCCGCGCTCAGGCTTTCCAGCTGCGCATTGGTGGCGGCCAGCGCCTGCTGCTGCTCCCCTTTGGGCAGTGCCCCCAGTGCGCTGAGATCAAATTGCGACATAGTTACCTCGTCAGATCTGCGGGGGCCGCAGCCCGGCCCCCGCTCTGTTGAACTACTCCCAGAAGTCCCGGGCCGGATCCAGTACCGGGCGCACAATGCCGCTGCGCACCACAAAGTCACCGAACCCTTCGTTATCCTGGCGCTCGGTAGCCCAGCGCCCGATAAGCGCATCCAGGGTGGTCAGGATCTCCGCGTCGGTAATATTCTCCCGGTACATACGCGGTATGCGGGTGCCGATACGGTTACCGCCAATATGCAGGTTGTAGCGGCCCGGGGCTTTGCCCACCAGCCCTACTTCCGCCAGCAGGGCACGGCCACAGCCGTTCGGGCAGCCGGTCACACGCAGAACGATATGCTCATGGCCCAGGCCGTGTGCCGCCATAATGGCGTCCACTTTGTCCACAAACTGCGGCAGGAAGCGTTCGGCCTCCGCCATGGCCAGCGGACAGGTGGGGAACGCCACACAGGCCATGGAGTTTTCCCGCTGGGGGGTTACCGCCGCCATCAGCCCGTGGTCCCGGGCCAGTTTTTCAATGCGCTCTTTCTGGCTTTCCGCCACCCCGGCGACAATCAGGTTCTGGTTCGCCGTCAGGCGGAAGTCCCCCTGGTGCACCCGGGCTATCTCCAGCAGGCCGGTTTTTAACGGCCGCCCCGGGTAGTCCAGGATGCGGCCATTTTCAATAAACAGTGTCAGGTGCCATTTGTCATCAATGCCTTTAACCCAGCCAATGCGATCGCCGCGACCGGTAAATTCATAAGGACGAACCGGTTCGAAGCTGATCCCGGCCCGGCGCTCAACTTCTGCCTTAAACACCTCCACCCCGACCCGCTCCAGAGTGTATTTGGTTTTGGCGTTTTTACGGTCGGTACGGTTCCCCCAGTCGCGCTGGGTGGTGACCACCGCTTCGGCCACGGCCAGAGTATGGGCCAGCGGAATATAGCCAAATTCACTGGCGGTGCGGGCGTAGGTTTTCTTATTCCCGTGGTCAATCGACAAACCACCGCCCACCAGCAGGTTAAAGCCCACCAGCTTGCCATTTTGTGCAATGGCGACAAAGTTCATGTCGTTGGCGTGCAGATCCACATCGTTTTGCGGCGGCACCACAACGGCCGTTTTAAATTTACGCGGCAGATAGGTCGGCCCGAGGATCGGCTCTTCATCCGTGGTGGCGACCTTTTCCTGATCCAGCCAGATCTCCGCATAAGCCCGGGTGCGCGGCAGTAAGTGTTCGGAGATCTTCTTCGCCCATTCGTAGGCTTCGGCGTGCAGCGCAGACTCTACCGGGTTTGAGGTGCACAGCACGTTGCGGTTAACATCGTTGGCGGTGGCCAGCGCGTCCAGCCCGACCTCATGCAGCCCCTGATGGGCCGATTTAAGATCTTTTTTCAGGATCCCGTGGTACTGGAAGGTCTGACGATTGGTCAGGCGAATGCTTCCGTACAGGGTGTGCTCCCCGGCAAATTTGTCAATTTTCTGCCACTGCAGCGGGGTGATAATGCCGCCGGGTAAGCGGCAGCGCAGCATCATGGCGTGGCGCGGCTCCAGTTTCTGCTCAGCGCGCTCGGCCCGGATATCCCGGTCATCCTGCTGATACATACCGTGGAAGCGGATCAGCAGGAAGTTATCCCCGCGAAAGCCGCCGGTCAGCCCGTCGTTTAAATCTTCGGCGATGGTGCCGCGCAGAAAGTGGCTTTCTGCCTTCAGGCGCTCGGCATCCGCCAGCTTACCTTCCACCACCAGAGGTCCTGGGTGTTTTTCGCTCATTAGTAGACATCCCGCTGATATCGGCGCTCAATGCGCAGCTCACTTAAAAATTCATCTGCCGCCCCGGCGTCCATCGCGCCCTGGTCAGCAATCACGTCCAGTAATGCCTGTTCAACGTCTTTCGCCATACGGCTGGCGTCTCCGCAGACATAAATGTGGGCACCGTTGTTGATCCAGCGCCACAGTTCAGCCCCCTGCTCGCGCAGTTTGTCCTGAACATAGATTTTTTGTTTTTGATCCCGCGACCAGGCCAGATCGATACGGCTCAGCACCCCGTCTTTGACGTAGCGCTGCCACTCCACCTGGTAGAGAAAATCCTCGGTAAAATGCGGGTTACCGAAGAACAGCCAGTTATTCCCGGTCGCCCCCTGCGCGGCACGCTGCTGCATAAACGCGCGGAAGGGGGCAATGCCGGTGCCCGGGCCAATCATAATCACCGGGGTCTGCGGATCCGCCGGTAAGCGGAAATTGTCATTGTGTTCAATGAACACGCGCACTTCGCCGTCCTCTTCCAGCCGGTCGGCCAGGAAACCAGACGCCCCGCCGGTGCGGGCACGGCCTTCAATCTCATAACGCACCACGCCGACCGTGATATGCACTTCGTTTTCCACCTCCTCCCGGGAGGAGGCAATAGAATAGAGGCGCGGCGTCAGCGGGCGCAGCAGGCCCGTGAGTGCCCGGGCATCCAGCTGGGCTGGCGCAAAGCGCACCATATCCACCAGCGGTGTGGTTGCGGCATACTGTTGCAGTTGCGCTTTATCGCCAACCATCGCCAGCAGCGACTCGCTACGGGTCAGCGTGGCGTAGTTTTCCACGATAAGCGGCGTGTTCACCGTCAGCTCAAAGTGCCACTGGAGTGCTTCCCGCAGGGGCAGGGTTTTGCCGCTCACCTCAACGGGCTCATCCCCGGTCAGCCAGGCAAGCTCCACCAGCTCCTGAACCAGGGCCGGGTCGTTCTGATACCAGACCCCGAGCGCATCACCGGGCTGGTAGTGCAGGCCGGAATCACCGAGATCAATCTCCAGGTGGCGCACGTCTTTTTCAGAGTGGCGACCGGTAATTTTCTGGTTGACCGCCAGGGTTGCTACCAGCGGATTTTCCCGGGTATAGTGCGTGGTGCTGGCCTGGCTGGCGCTGCCGGTGACCGGCGCTGCCACCGGTGCCGGGCTCCCGGCGCGGGATTTCAGCACCCCGGTTAACCGGGCGCGCCACTGCTGTGCCGCCTCCTGGAAATCCACATCCGCGTCTACGCGATCAAGCAGGCGTTCCGCCCCCAGCTCAGCCAGTTTGTTGTCAAAGTCTTTGCCGGACTGGCAGAAGAATTCGTAAGACGAATCCCCCAGGCCCAGCACCGCAAAGGCCGTATCACGCAGCTGAGGCGCTTTTTTCGAGAATAAATATTTGTGCAGCGCGATCGCCTCTTCCGGCGGCTCCCCTTCCCCCTGGGTAGAGGTCACGATAACCAGTAGCTTTTCCTGGGCGATCTGTTTGAATTTATAGTCCGCCGCACTGACCAGGTTCACCGCCAGGCCCGCCTGCTGTAAATCGTCCCGCAGGGCCTCAGAGACCCGGCGGGCATTGCCGGTCTGGGAGGCGGAAATCACGGTAACAGAAGCGGGCCCGGCGCTGGCGTTGACTACCGGGGCCGTGGTGTTGCCTGCCTGCGGGCTGGCTATGCCCCAGAAATAACCGGATATCCAGGCCAGCTGTAAGGGGGAGAGATCTGCGGTTGCGCCTTGCAGCCGCGCCAGCTGTTCCGCACTCAGCGGCTGCAGCGGTAATGGGGGGACCTGTGTTGTCATGCGTTATTATGTTCCAGTAGCGAATCAGGGCAAAAAAACAAAACTGAAAGTAAGGTTAACGGCGCAGGTAATAACAATTAAAGAAGTGATAGAAATATTAAATAACAAAATGGACTAACCAGTTTTAGTCATCATTATTATCTGAAAAACAGATAATTTAACACACTGATTATAAATATTATTACTGTTGTTTACCTCCGCGTTACCCGGCGGTGCCCCGCCCGGTAATCACAACCGCCCGCAATAAATGTTTACTCTGCCGCTCAGACTCCGGGCCTGCGGGCAGCACAGATGCCGGGTGCAAAAAAGCGCCAGATCCTGTACTATGCGTCGGTTTTTTTGCATGACTGAGAACCGTAAAATGGCAACTACCCTGTTTAAAGATTTCACATTTGAAGCCGCTCACCGCCTGCCCCATGTGCCGGAAGGCCATAAATGCGGTCGCCTTCATGGCCACTCTTTTATGGTTCGTCTGGAGATAACCGGCGAGGTGGATCCGTACACCGGCTGGGTTGTCGATTTCGCTGAGCTGAAAGCGGCGTTTAAGCCCACCCTGGACCGGCTGGATCACTACTATCTGAATGAGATCCCGGGCCTTGAAAACCCCACCAGCGAAGTGCTGGCGAAATGGATCTGGGATCGTCTGCAACCGGTGATGCCGCTGCTCAGCGCGGTGATGGTCAAAGAGACCTGCACCGCTGGCTGCATCTACCGTGGCGAGTCATAAGGCCGCTTCACAGACCAACGCTCAGGGCCCGCTTCCGGGCCCTGATGTTATCAGGCGATATTGAGGTATTTGTGGGTCTGCACCGAGAGCCGCCAGTTGCGGGCAATGCAGGTCTCAATACACAGGCGGGTGGCATCTTCTTTCTGGCTGATGGGCTGCAGAGCGATGATGCGCTGTTTATCGTCGGTGATCACTTCCAGCAGTTCGTCCAGCGCTTCAATATCCCGCACCCGGCCAACCGGATGTTTTATCTCATCGGCCCGGTGCAGGGCCTGGGTCAGCACATCGTAACCACCGCGCATATTCACCTTCGGTGAAACCGTCACCCAGGTGCCCGGCGTGCAGCGCACTTCGTGGGTGCCGCTGGTTTCAATCTGGCAAATAAAGCCCTGCTGCTCCAGCAGCGCAGTGAGCGGTGTCAGATCGTGAATGCAGGGCTCGCCGCCGGTTATCACCACGTGCCGGGCCGTCCAGCCCTGGCGGCCAATGATCGCCAGCAGATCCTCTGCGCTGGCGTTGCCCCACTTATCGCTTTCCCGGGTCTTTGCCAGAATACTGAACAGAGACACTTCCCGATCTTCACGTGTTTCCCAGGTGTGTTTGGTATCGCACCACGCACACCCCACCGGGCATCCCTGTAAGCGAATAAAAATGGCCGGAACGCCGGTAAAGTAACCCTCGCCCTGCAGGGTCTGGAACATCTCGTTTATCGGGTACTGCATAATCTTCTCTGTTAAGGGGATAAACGCTAAGTATCGCAGATCCCCGCCAGAGGATCATGCCTCCCGATGCTTTACATGCTATTTTCTGCGGCAAACCGGGCCGGGTTCCAGTTCTGGCAGGCACCGTCATCCGGGATATCAGGGTGACACCGATGGCATTGCGAAATATCAGGGACGAAGGTATTCTTAGCCGGATAAAGAATCATCAGTCAGACGGGAGGGTGAGCAAATGACCCCACAAGAACGTAAGAAACAGCATCAACAGGCGTATGAGCAGCAAATAGCGGCGATCAAAAGCGGTCAAAAACAAGGTACTGTGGTTACCGAGGCTCCTCGTGCTATTAAACAGCACAAACATGCCGTAGTAGCCTCTATCTTCTGAAACAGCATCATCCCTGAACACCACATTTCAGTCATCGCTCCCTGCCCCTGGCATTTCTCTCTGCAATATTTCGCTTTCTTTTCCTACAGCACATGTCCGATATGTGTCAGCACCATACGCGATATAATAAACGGACTGTACAGCAGCTAATTTTCCAACGTCTGACACGAGACAATTAATTTACCTTTCAGAAAATTCAGTACAGTTTTCATTACGATAAAACCTCTTCGATTTCGTTTTTAATGATGGTGACATGCGGGCCATAAATCACCTGAACCCCATTGCCACGAATAATTACGCCATGTGCCCCCGTCGCTTTCAGTGCCTCTTCATCTACCTTGCGACCCTCCTTTACCGTCACGCGTAAGCGTGTGGCGCAACAATCCACCTCTTCCAGATTCTCTTTGCCTCCCAGCCCGGCGATTACTGCTGCTGCGCGTTCAATTTGTGGCAGACCGGATTTAGCCAGGATTACATTTTCACGCCCGGGAGTAAGCCAGTTAAAACGATTAATCAAATAACGAAAAATGAAGTAGTAAAGGAAGAACCATGGTATCCCCACCATGGGGACGTACATCCAGTTAGTTTTAGCCTCCCCCTGTAGAACGCCGAAAAGGAGGAAATCGATAAGCCCTCCCGAAAAAGTTTGCCCAATAGTGATATGTAAAATATGAGCCATCATAAACGCCAGACCATCGAGGAAGGCGTGAATAACATATAACACGGGTGCCACAAACAAGAATGAAAACTCTATAGGCTCAGTGATCCCTGTCAGGAAAGAGGTCAGGGCCGCAGACAACAGCAGACCGGCGACAAGTTTTCTGTTTTCCGGCCTGGCAGTATGATACATCGCCAGGCATGCACCAAGCAGACCAAACATCATAGTAATGAAGCGTCCGGACATAAAGCGTGAAATCCCCACATAGAACTGCTGTGTACTGGGATCCGAAAGTTGGGCAAAGAAAATCCGTTGCGTACCTTCTACTAATTGACCATTGACGATTTCACTACCGCCCAGCGCTGTCGTCCAGAACGGCAAATAAAAGATATGGTGTAAACCCAGTGGGCCGAGCATACGCAGGATGAAGCCGTACAACAGTGTACCCAGGTAACCTGTCGCATCCACCAAACCACCCAGTCCAAAAATGAGTTTCTGGAAATGCGGCCAAACCACCGTCATGACCGCCCCTACCACTATCGCGGCAAAGGAGCTAATAATTGGTACAAAGCGTGAACCACTAAAAAAACCAAGGAACTGAGGGAGTGAGACTTTATTGAAACGGCTATGCAGCACGCAAGTGACCAGCCCAATAACCACCCCACCAAATACACCTGTTTCCAGCGTCTGAATGCCCAGCGTCATCCCCTGGCCTACAGCACCGGCATTCTCGAATACCAACGCTCCGTTAAGCATCAATAAGGCATTGATGGTGGAATTCATCACCAGAAACGCCAATAATGCTGCAAGCCCGGCGGTGCCTTTATCCGTTTTTGCTAGCCCCACAGCGATCCCCACAGCAAAGAGCACTGGCAGGTTGGCAAACACTATAGAACCTGCGCAGGTCATTATCGTAAAGGTTGCCTGCAACCAGTCGATATCCAAAAACGGATAAGCCATCAATGTGTTTGGATTCGACAGTGCGCCACCAATCCCTAACAACAACCCCGCAGCGGGCAATACCGCAATCGGCAGCATGAACGATCTGCCAAACCGCTGTGCCTTTTCAAACCATGCCCCAGATGAGGTACTACTAAACATTTGCATCATTTTTTCATCTCCCCGATCAGTTATGAAAATTATTACCACATCATATTCATTAAATGAAAATCATTATCACAAACCAGGAAGCTGATCATACTTTTTAAAATGACTGGCATCTTTCCCCTGCTTTCCGCCACACTATCAGCAGAGAAACGCATTAAGGATTTTGCATGTCAGAAAATGAAAACCTGCTACTGAGATTGCGCCAGAGCGTTGACGGATATAGCCGAACACAACAGAAGCTGGGAGAGTTTGTGCTCAGCGATCCGGCAAAAGTTGTCTACCTGACGATTACCGAACTGGCGCGTGAAAGCAGCACCAGCGAGGCGAGTGTCACACGTCTGTGTCGGGCTCTGGGGTGTAAAGGCTACAACGAATTCAAGATGGCACTAGCGCTTGATATTCAGCAAAGTCAACCCGTATATCAACCTGAAGACGAGATCGATAGCGTTGTCAGTGAATCGGTTCAGGCTTTGCGGGACACCACGAGGCTTCTCGACCGGGCATTGTTGGAGAATGCAGCTCTGGCGCTTCACCATGCACAATCTGTTCAAATTTATGGTGTAGCTGCCAGCGCTATTTTAGGTGAATATTTACATTACAAAATGCTTCGCTTTGGTAAGCCAGCTCAGCTTTTCAGCGATATGCATCGTGCGGCAATGAACGCCACCACGCTTTCAAAAGACGCTCTGGTCGTCGCGATATCCAGTTCCGGTTCAACACGCGATTTACTCCACGTCGTTAAATTAGCGCGTAAAAGGAGCGTTCCTATACTGGCACTTAGTAATACTCCCCAAAGCCCTTTGGCCTCTCTTAGCGATATCCAACTTGTTGCTGCAAAACCAGAAGGTCCACTAAGCGCTGGTGCCCTAAATACCAAAGTTGGGGTCATGCTGCTTATTGAGCTACTCACCACATCCCTTATCGCTATCGATAAACACTATAATGACATCAGCCAGCAAACAGCCAGTTCAACACTGCCACTTCTGCTGTGAGAGGGTTTATGGTCGTCCTGATATGGGTGGCCAGTAAAGCTTCTTCTGCTCCACACTAACCTGGTACTCCCGCTGCAGATTAAGCAATAACTGCCGGGTTACCTTCCCCAAATCTTGGTAGAAGGGCGTTTTTGCATGCGCTATCAGCAGAGAACAGAACCGTCCTCCCCATGGTAATAAATGAATACTCAGAAATTCAACTATCGCTCGTTGGTCACCCGGGTCAGCAGTGATTCTGTAGCGACGTAGTAAATGGACCAGCGCCGATAAACATAGTCCTATATGGTCAACCGGCTGACGCTCCTTTAACTGGAAAATTAATCCGTGCCGACGTAAAAATGACTCCAGCAAATATGTTGATTCCTGCAGTAACAAATTATCCTCATGAAGATACACTGACCCCCATGGCATTGATTCAGGCATCCCAAGACCAACAAATAATGCCAAGTGATCAGCCTGCAAACATGCCAGACAGGCAGGTTCACTGAGCCATTCATCAGAAGTATTTAGTTCAATCACTAAATAGCGCCGCCAATACTCCAGTAACTGACTTTCAACCAGTTTCTGGAGTAATACTTGGCTCGGCTCAAAATAAAAAAAATGATAAAGTATCTTTAGAGACACATCCATAAACTCATTATCTGGATATTTTTTTCTCTCTGACAACATTACTTCACCTAATGACATTAGTTATTCTCTCATTAGGCACCACAATATATTTATCAGTAGTGCCTATATTTTATGAATACTCAGGGAGCGGGGCTCACTTCAACTAAATTAGTTCCCTGGGGATTTGCTTTCGCAAGCGCAGTGGGTTTTAAGCGAGTTAGTGTATTTATACAGCCACCTACATCAACGCCATGGCTATCCGGAGAATACCATGCCCCCTCTCCCAACCCTACAACTCCAGGCATAATTCTTGGGGTAATACGGATAGGGACGCTAATTACACCGCGGTCATTATAAACATGTACTTGCTGCCCCTGGTGTAAATTACGAGCCCGGGCATCCAGAGGATTAATCATTAAGGCATCCTGGATAACTTCTCTTAACCAAGGAACATTATGGAATGTCGAATGTGGGCGACCTTTCGATTTAAATCCAATCAGTTGTAAAGGATACTTTTCCCGTGTTTCAGTATCAGCATAGCTTTCCCATGTTGGTATATATTGCGGCAACGGAGTAATTTTATCTCCATCAGGCAATTGCCAGTTAGCTGCATACTGAGCAAGAGTATGGGAATAGATCTGTATTTTACCCGATTCAGTTTTCAAAGCATGGATTATTGGATCCTCCCGAAACTCTCGCATGACATATCCTGGAGCCTCAGGATCGAAAGGTAACCGTATGGTTTTTTTCTTCTGCAATACATCAAATGGTGGGAATTCTGGATGTTTCTTACGACTCTCTTCATAAAGGTACTGTTGCCATTCATCCCATGACCTTCCCTCACAAAAAGCCTCCCGGACACCAAAACGCTCGGCCAAATCAGAAAAAACCTGATAGGGATGGCGGCATTCATACATAGGGTCCAGTACATGTTCAGTTAGAGTCAAATGGGTAGCAAATCTCACTACACGAGAGTTCTCCAGCCATGTGATATCTGGTAATAAAATATCAGCAAATTTAGCACTGGCCGTCATATGATTGTCCATAACAAAAATGAACTCCAGCTTACTCTCATCTGCTAAAATTTTTGCAGTAGCATTACAGTCAGAGTGCTGATTTAACAGCCAGTTACCCTGGTACATAAAAATACATTTGACATCGCTAGTCAGCCGCTCAGCACCGGTAATACCATCACTCAGTGCCGTCATTTCATGCCCCCGCTCAACAGCCTCAAGCCATTTAAAACATGGAACTTTAGCCTGCACACCATTTTTTCCAATTGGCATCGGGGTAATATCTGAACCACTGAACATAAAATCTGAACCACCATTATTCGTCCCAGGCAAACCAATTTTACCCAAAAGAATAGGCAACATAAAAATAGCCCGGGCGGTTTGCTCTCCAGCAGCATGACGTTGCGGCCCCCATCCCTGAGCAATAAATGGTGCTTTGGCATTCCCCAGAGCTCTGGCAAGTTGATAAATTTGCTCACTTGGAATACCACATATAGATTCAGCATACTCTGGTTTTTTTTCCAGCTTATCAGGCCCATCTCCCAGAATATAGGCTTTATACCCTAATGATGGTTCAAGCGATGGAATACCTTTTTCGCTATCGCCCGGTTCACCATCATAGCCGTAGCAATATTTATGTAGAAACTCTTCATCTACAAATTTCTCAGTAATAAGAACCCAGGCAATAGCTTCAACCAATGCCGCATCACTACCAGGTCGTATCGCAAGCCAGAGATCTTCCCGACCACATGCTGTATCTGTATATTGTGGATCAATGATGACTGTTTTAGCACTACTTTGCTTTTTATAATGCTGATAATGGTAAGTATCGTTTGCACCACTCATTCTAGTATTGGCAGGATTATTGCCAAAGTAAACAATTAGATCAGAGTGTGCCATTTCTGACGGCGCACTGCCAAAAGTATATTTTGACTCACCGTATGTATATTTCGATGCTGTATCAATTTGATGACTACTATAGTTGCCCTCTGCAGAGAGAAAACCACCAATTAAATTTAAAAATCGTGGAACAAAATGATAGGGTCCATCAGGCTTCCCAAAACCAATACGGTTAAAAATAGCTTGATTCCCATATTTAGATATAATCTTACTCATCTGAAGATAAACTTCATCAAGGGCTTCATCCCATGAGATACGTTTAAATTTACCTTCTCCACGTTTTCCTATTCGCTTCATGGGATATTTAAGACGATCTGGTGAAAAAGCTCTTTTATGTAAAGATCGCCCACGCAGACATGCTCTGACCTGGTGTCTACCGAAAACATCATCTCCTTGATCATCTGTTTCTATGCGTTTTATCTGACCATTTTCGGTTACTATTTTTAATAAACAACTGGAATGACAATGAGCCCAGCAATTATGCCATTTTGTAATTTCACCAACATGTTCGCTAATTACCGATGCTGCAATACTATTTAATGAATGAGTTGCTAAAAAAGCGCCAACCCCCAAATAACTACTAAGCTGTAAAAACCGTCGACGAGATAGCCCTATGCTACTAGCAACAGTTAAAGAATTATTTTTATCAGACATAAAAAATCTCCCGTCAGATATACATTTCTACAATTGCGCTAATAGCAGCAACTCATAAAAGAAAATCCTACCTAATAACTCAGCCACAATAACTGCAACTAAAGAAAATATACTTACTTTTTGGATTCGTTTCTCCCATCTGGAGCCTATAAAAAATAATAGCGCCGAACCGATTAATAAGACACGAATAATCTGTAACACCATAAGCCACGGGGGAAGGACAATCCCCAAAACGCTTAACTGATCATTGATATGCAGAAAATAACCAGCACTTAAGCCTAACATTAATAAAGCCAGAGAATACCATATGAAATAAATTATTTTATTCTGTGAAAGGAAGTTGATATAGAAATATCTTAATAAAACGCCAATAAGAGCCGATCCACTTAAAAATCCGCTAAAAATAAAATTGATTGTAGTCCATGACGTATTCCAAAGCGCAACACCAGATAGCTGATAAACATGAGCAATCGCCCAGAGCACCCACAGTGCCACACCACAGACAACAAGCATTATTGGCAGAATTACTTTACCCGTTTTCCACTGTGTAGCTATCATCAATGCCCCCAGAGCACCAAACCCACCTACACTAATTATCTCTATACTCATGGGAGAAAAATGGGTAATACCAATCAACGCATTAGTGATACGCAACGGTTGTCCGACATGTGCAATCGACGCCATACCTGCAATGCAAAGGATCCCCCACAAGCAAAGCAATAACTTATTCATTGCCTGGTATGACCCATCGGACAAAGCAGGAGAAGTCAGCGTTAATATAGTAAGCAGGATGAAGCTACCGGCAACCATTTGAGTCAATACGGTAAAAAAAACTAGTGGTAACTCATGCATGATTATATTTCCGTTTTATTAATAACCGCACCACTATGATCGGCACAAGGTTTTGCATGCGAATTAGGATTAATAACGATAGAGGGCTGAGTCAGTTCTGAGGAAGGTAACGGAGCTATATCCGCAAGCACACCATATTTCTCACGTAACTCATCAATAGGTCCAAAATCTAATGCCCGTAATGGACAGGCTGCAACACAAATGGGTTTTTTATTCTGACTAATCAACTCATAGCAACCATCGCATTTAGTCATATATTTTTTTTCTGGATGGTATTGCGGAGCTCCATAAGGACATGCCATTTCACAATATCTACAACCAATACAGACATTACTATCCACGACCACCAGACCATCTTCATCACGCTTATGCATCGCACCGGTTGGACAAGCCTTAGTACAAGCCGGTGTCGCGCAGTGGTTACAACTGATAGAAAGATAATAAGCAAAAATATTTTGCCGCCAGGTATCCTGCCCGGTGGAAGTCCATTCACCACCAGCATATTCGTATACACGACGAAAATTAACCCCAACGGGTAATGTATTTTTATCTTTACACGCGACCTGGCAAGTCTTGCAGCCAGTGCATTTGCTACTGTCTACATAAAAACCATATTGTCGTGCCATAGAAAAGTTCTCCCACTCCTCCAACAAAATAAATTGCTATCATTGTGGTGTAGAGAAGGTGCGGTTTTCTATTGTGGGATTCCACATTTTTTATATGTATAAACCAACTAATTGAGCACGATCAGGTGATCAGTTAGTGCAGCTATTTCCCTGATATTTTTTTACGCCGGATACGTACTGGTGCAGGGGCAGCCAGGTAAAGGTAATGTTCAATAGCGGCATAGTGCCGAATCATCTCTGCCGTCGAACTAACCTCCAGGTGTTGCATAATATTAGCACGATGGACTTCTACCGTTCTTACAGCAATATGACACTGTTCAGCAACCTGGTTATTTGTTTTACCTGTAAATAATAGCCGTAATATATCCCTCTCTCTACAAGTTAGCTTCTCATAAGCCTGCAACTGCTTTCTCAGCAATAACTCACTTAGTGACCTCTCCTGTCCAAGTTTTATAGCCTGTAGCAGCGAGGTGCTATCAACGGGTTTTTGCAAAAAATCTACAGCGCCACGCTTGAGAGATTCTACAGCCATAGGAACATCACCATGAGCAGTAAGAAATATAACCGCCAGAGGGCTGTTAGCCTGATTCAATATAATTTGTAATTCCTGTCCACTCATTTCAGGCATACGCCAGTCCAGCACCAGACAGCCATCATTAGCCATCAGTGGCGGGTGTTGCTTCATAAATAACAAAAATTCCTCTGCACCAGAAAAACAAAGTGGCTGATACCCTTCTCCCTCCAACATAAAACACAATGCATCCAACACGCTTGCATCGTCATCAACCAGATATAAGGGACTACGCTGCATGTGAATCTTCCTCTATCAAGGGAAAACAAACTATCGCCTCAACTCCATTATTTGAACAATTTTTAAGACAAAATGTTCCCTGATGGGCTTCAACAACATCCCGACAGACAGTCAGCCCCAACCCTACGCCATTGACCTTACTGGTAACAAAAGGAACCATTAATTCTGCCTGTGATGCACACAGTCCATCCCCCTGGTCTTGAATGCAGAGGGTGATGGCCATTTTTGTTTGTGTAATATTAATAAATACCAAGTGATTCCCCGCCCCGGCTGATGCATCAATCGCATTAGTCAGTAAGTTTACTATCAGTTGCTCAAGGCCGGTTCGGTCACCAAAAAAAGGTAATGTCTGAGGTATATTTTGTATCCTGATATCAACTTTAAAACGCTCTGCATATAAACTCACCAATGTACAGGTTTCTTGCAGTAACTGCGATAAATCAAACCACCCTTTACTAGTCGGCTCTTTTCTCATTATCTTTCGCAGCCGTTTTACTAAATCATCAATCCGTACAACTTGATCACGAATTTTTGTTAGTAGTATCTCTATATTTGTTTGACTATTACCTTTTTTTTGTCGGGATAATTCGCCTTCAGCATATAAACGGATAGCGGATAACGGTTGATTTAGTTCATGAGCCAGACTAGAGCCCAATTTATCAACCAGAGACTGACGCTGAATTTGCTGTAAGCTATCCTGCATCTGCCGTAATTTTATATTATTACAACGAAATCGGAAACTCAGCAGCATATACTGGACAGGCAATACAGTTAACAGAATAATAGCTATCAATAAAATATAATAATGTTGTACCAGCCATAATTTGACTTGCTGCCACCAGGGGCGCTGTAGCGGATGAAGCCCTAAGTCTTTAAATAATCTATCAAGCTCTACCTGATTCTCCGGAACCGTCCAGCCCAGTGATTGAGCCGCTTTGGCTTCAGGACTATTTCCCTGCATAGCCAGCAAATGTTGTACTATTTTTTTTGCCAACTGCCGATCCGCATTCCCCGTCATGGCAAAACCCCAGTTAGGGTAAAGTCGGGTACTCACCTGGCATTGAAAGCCAGCGGGAGCTCTATTACCTAGTGCCCGTAATGATGCAGGTTCTAGTTGTTTATTCTCAATCATCGACTCCACTAGGCAGACAGGTAAGATCGCTGCTTCTATTCGTTTTTCCTGTAAAGCTCTTACTACTTTTTCATGAGGGTATCCGATCTCTTTTACCTCTGAGAGTAACTCAACCGGGAACTCAGGGGCTAATACCTCATGCGCCATGGCCATAAAGCCACCAAACGCCTGGCGATTAACAGTACCAATGGATTTTCCAGACAATTCATTTACTCTCTGATAAGGGGCATCACTACGGACCCATAATACAGAACCCGTTGCCTCTGACGTCCCCCCCTTTAATGGGCTAATCAATGTCGCAATCCATGACAACGGGAACAACCGACCCAGGCGAATGCTTTCAGAAGGGTTAATAATAATAAACTGTAGCCGCTGAGCGCTAACTTCGGCCTGTAATGCTTCCAGCTCCAGAGCAATAAGATGAAACCTGAATTCTGGTATCTGCTTATTCAACCAGCGAATAGTAGGTTGCCAACGAGACTTCGCTTCATCAACACCACGATCAGCAAATACACCAATTGAAACATCTACAGGTTTATGATCCCCGCCATAAACAAACGGGCATATAATAAATATCACCAATAAAAAAAGTATCTTGCTTCCCGGTATATTATAACCAGAAAGCCGTAGCCTCATCTGATGTAACATTATCTTCAATTCCTGAGATAATCTATGCTGCAGTCAGATAGCCTGAAGACAACATGAATTTACTGCCAGATATATAGTTAAAAAAATGCCAGTCAGAAGACTGGCATTTTAGTATTTCTATGTCAGGACCCGGAAATTATGCCTGGCCTTTGATCTCTTTACGACCGTTGAACGGTGCGCGGGCGCCCAGAGCTTCTTCGATACGAATCAGCTGGTTGTATTTAGCCACACGGTCAGAACGGCTCATAGAACCGGTTTTGATCTGGCCTGCTGCAGTACCTACCGCCAGGTCAGCGATGGTTGCATCTTCAGTTTCACCAGAACGGTGAGAGATAATAGCGGTGTAGCCTGCGTCTTTCGCCATTTTGATAGCAGCCAGCGTTTCGGTCAGAGAACCGATCTGGTTGAATTTGATCAGAATGGAGTTCGCGATGCCTTTTTCGATACCTTCTTTCAGGATCTTGGTGTTGGTTACGAACAGGTCGTCACCAACCAGCTGGATTTTGTCGCCCAGTACTTTGGTCTGGTAAGCAAAACCGTCCCAGTCAGATTCGTCCAGACCGTCTTCGATAGACACGATCGGGTACTGTTTGGTCAGGTCTTCCAGGAAGTGGGTGAACTCTTCAGAAGTGAAGGCTTTGTTGCCTTCGCCGGCCAGTACGTATTTGCCGTCTTTGTAGAATTCAGATGCGGCACAGTCCATCGCCAGGGTGATGTCTTTACCCAGTTCGTAGCCTGCTGCTTTAACCGCTTCAGCAATAACAGCCAGAGCTTCAGCGTTAGAACCCAGGTTCGGCGCGTAGCCGCCTTCGTCACCAACAGCGGTGTTCATGCCTTTCGCTTTCAGCACTTTTGCCAGGTGATGGAATACTTCAGAACCCATGCGTACTGCTTCTTTCAGGGTCGGCGCGCCAACCGGCTGAATCATGAATTCCTGGATATCAACGTTGTTATCAGCGTGCTCACCACCGTTGATGATGTTCATCATCGGTACTGGCATGGAGTATTTACCCGGGGTGCCGTTCAGTTCAGCGATATGTTCAAACAGCGGCTGACCTTTGGAAGCAGCAGCGGCTTTGGCGTTAGCCAGAGACACAGCCAGGATAGCGTTAGCACCGAATTTAGATTTGTTTTCAGTACCGTCCAGATCGATCATGATTTTGTCGATGCCAGCCTGGTCTTTGGCGTCTTTGCCAAGCAGAGCCTGAGCAATCGGGCCGTTTACTGCGGCAACGGCTTTGGTTACGCCTTTGCCCAGGAAGCGGGATTTGTCGCCATCGCGCAGTTCCAGCGCTTCGCGGGAACCAGTAGAAGCACCTGACGGGGCAGCAGCCATACCGACAAAACCACCTTCCAGATGTACTTCGGCTTCAACAGTCGGGTTACCACGGGAATCGATGATTTCACGACCGATGATTTTAACGATTTTGGACATTAGGTTTTCCTCAAGTCACTAGTTAAACTAAAAACTTCCTGACAAACAACGCCCCAAAAAGGGGCGTTGCAGTGCTAACTTTTTTTACTTCGCCTGGCGTTTCTGGTATTCGCTGGCGGCCTTCACAAAGCCGGAAAACAGCGGGTGACCATCACGCGGTGTAGAAGTAAATTCCGGGTGGAACTGGCATGCCACAAACCACGGGTGGTTTGGCACTTCGATGATCTCGACCAACTGATCATCCCCGGAACGACCG
The DNA here is from genome assembly GCF_000262305.1 of Shimwellia blattae DSM 4481 = NBRC 105725. Classification (NCBI taxonomy): domain Bacteria; kingdom Pseudomonadati; phylum Pseudomonadota; class Gammaproteobacteria; order Enterobacterales; family Enterobacteriaceae; genus Shimwellia; species Shimwellia blattae. The sequence continues at coordinate 861,588 of NC_017910.1, read as the reverse complement.
GCAACACGCAAACCGGCAGCTTCAATCGGTTTCAGCAACATATTGTTGACTTCATAACGGTGGCGGTGACGTTCAGTAATCACCGGGGCGTTATACATCTTACGCACCAGGCTGTCGTCAGACAGCTGGCACTGCTGCGCACCCAGACGCATTGTGCCACCGAGATCGCTCTTCTCAGAACGGGTCTCAACATTGCCTTCTTCGTCACGCCATTCGGTAATCAGGGCCACAACCGGGTACTTACAGTCTGGCACAAATTCCGTAGAGTTCGCATTTTCCATACCCACAACGTTACGGGCGAACTCAATCAGCGCGACCTGCATACCCAGGCAAATGCCCAGATACGGAATATTATTTTCACGGGCATAGCGCGCAGTGGCAATCTTGCCTTCAACACCGCGGTAACCGAAGCCGCCCGGGATCAGGATAGCATCCAGACCTTTGAGGATTTCCACGCCGCGGGTTTCCACGTCCTGGGAATCAATCAGCTTGATGTTCACTGTCACGCGGTTTTTCAGGCCTGCGTGTTTCAGCGCTTCAATCACGGACTTATAGGCATCCGGCAGTTCAATGTACTTACCGACCATCCCGATAGTCACTTCGCCTGCCGGGTTAGCTTCTTCGTAGATAACCTGTTCCCATTCGGAGAGGTCCGCTTCCGGGCAGTCGATGCTGAATCGTTTACAAATATAATCGTCAAGGCCCTGTGATTTCAACAGTGCAGGGATTTTATATATGGAATCGACATCTTTCATCGAGATAACGGCCTTCTCAGGCACGTTACAAAACAGCGCGATCTTGGCGCGTTCGTTGGCCGGTACGGCGCGATCTGAACGGCAAATCAGGATATCCGGCTGAATACCGATAGAGAGTAATTCTTTCACCGAGTGCTGGGTCGGTTTAGTTTTCACTTCACCGGAAGCGGCCAGATACGGCACCAGGGTCAGGTGCATGAACATGGTGTGTTCACGGCCCACTTCTACCGCCAGCTGGCGAATGGCTTCGAGGAACGGCAGGGATTCGATGTCCCCGACGGTGCCGCCGATTTCCACCAGCACCACGTCGTGGCCTTCGCCACCGGCAATAACGCGCTCTTTGATGGCGTTAGTGATATGCGGAATAACCTGTACCGTGGCGCCCAGGTAGTCACCACGACGCTCTTTACGCAGAACATCAGAGTAAATACGGCCAGTGGTAAAGTTGTTACGACGCGTCATCCGGGTGCGGATAAAACGCTCGTAGTGACCCAGGTCCAGGTCGGTTTCAGCGCCGTCTTCAGTAACGAACACTTCCCCATGTTGAATAGGGCTCATGGTGCCTGGATCGACGTTAATATACGGATCCAGTTTCATCATAGTTACGTTGAGGCCACGGGCTTCGAGAATAGCTGCGAGGGAGGCTGCGGCAATGCCTTTACCCAGAGAGGAAACGACCCCGCCGGTCACAAAAATATAGTTCGTTGTCATGCTGAACCTGAGAAGTTAGGTTTAAAAGACGATGGAATAACCAGGACGGGAAAGTAGTATACCCGAACAGGGTCAGTGCCACAAACTTTCCTTCGCGTTCTGCTCTCCATCAGGGGGCTGAAAATCGTGCAACTGCCCGGCGCGAAAAGCAATTATGGTAATAAGATCATCACAATTCTTACGGCTTAACGCCCCTTTCCCGCCCGAAGCCCACCAGACATTCATCTTATCTCCGCTGCCAGCCCGGCCCCGGAGGGGGGAAAATAGCGGTTCGCCGGGAAAAGTTTTTGACACAAATCAATCACTTGTTAAATACAAATGTCCCTGGCGGCCATTTTACGGAAAAACTGTTTAAATATCATGTTCCTGGCGTTTAACCTGCTGCCAGGCATTTTCCATCTGTTCCAGGGTCGCTTGCGGCATTGTCAGCCCCTGGCGGGCGATAATGCGCTCCACCTCGCGAAAACGCCGCTCGAATTTAAGGTTCGCTTTTTGCAGTGCCGTTTCCGCTTTACAGCCCAGATGGCGCGACAAATTCACCGTGGCAAACAGCAGATCGCCAATCTCTTCTTCGAGCTTTGCAGGATCGACTACCGCCTGTTGCGCCTCGTGCATCACTTCGTCAATTTCTTCGTGCACTTTTTCCAGTACCGGGCCCAGAGAGTCCCAGTCAAACCCCACGGCCGCCACGCGTTTCTGGATCTTCCAGGCGCGCATCAGGGCCGGTAAGGTGAGCGGAATATCATCCAGCGCGGAATACTGGGCCTTTTCCGCCCGTTCGCCGGTTTTAATGCTCTCCCAGCGGGCCAGCACCGTGTCGCTGTCCCGGGCTGCCTCCCCGCCAAAGACATGGGGGTGGCGGCGCTCCAGCTTATCGCTGATGGTCGCGCAGATATCGTCAAAATTAAAACGCCCGTCCTCTTCGGCCATCCGGGCATAAAAAACCACCTGAAACAGCAGATCGCCCAGTTCCGCGCGCAGGTCGTCAAAATCCTCCCGGGCGATGGCATCCAGCACTTCGTAAGTCTCTTCCAGTGTATAGGGGGCAATAGAGTGGTAGGTCTGTTCTTTGTCCCACGGGCAGCCGGTTTGCGGATCGCGCAGGCGGCGCATAATGCCAAGCAGTCGGTCAGTCTGATTCATCATAGTTCTGGTTAAAGCATCAGTAAAAAAATGCCGGGAGCCCGCAGGCCCCGGCAGTGTATAGCATTCAGCCGTGCAGGCGGCGGGCTTCAATAATATCCGGCACCTGGTTAAGTTTACCCAGCACCCGGCCCAGCACCTGAAGGTTATAGATCTCAATATTCATGTCGATGGTGGCCAGCTGCTGCTTCGTATCGCTGCGGCTGGTAACCCCCAGCACGTTGACTTTCTCATTCGCCAGAATGGTGGTGATATCGCGCAGCAGGCCGCTGCGATCGTTGGCGGTAACCCGCACCACCAGGGAATAGCCCGCGGAGTAGGTCTCCCCCCATACGGCATCGACAATCCGCTCCGGCGCCACATTACGCAGCTCCGCGAGCTGGTCGCAGTCCGCCCGGTGGATAGAGATCCCGCGCCCCTGGGTGATAAAGCCTACTATCTCATCCCCGGGAATCGGCTGGCAGCAGCGGGCAATATGGTGCATCAGGTTACCGACCCCTTCCACCACGACCCGGCCATTGTCTTTGCTGCGGTTTTGTACCGGCGGCGCATAGGCTTTTTGTTTAAGCTGCTCCAGCGCCTGGGCATCCTGCTCGGCGGCGCTGGGTTTGTTAAACCGCGCCTGCAGGAAGTTCACCATCTGGTTGATGCGGATATCCCCGCCGCCAATCGCCGCCAGCAGCTCATCAAGCTCGTTAAAGTTATAGCGCGGCAGCAGGTATTTTTCCGCCTCTTTCAGGCTGATCCCCAGCTGGGCCAGCTCATCATCCAGAATCTGGCGACCGGCGAGAATATTTTTATCCCGATCCTGTTTACGGAACCAGGCGTGAATTTTCGAGCGCCCGCGGCTGGTGGTCACATAGCCAAGGTTCGGATTCAGCCAGTCGCGGCTCGGGTTCGGCTGCTTCTGGGTGATAATTTCAATCTGATCCCCCATCTGTAGCTGGTAGGTGAAGGGAACGATACGCCCGCTTATTTTGGCGCCAATGCAGCGGTGCCCCACATCACTGTGGATATGGTAGGCAAAATCCAGCGGTGTGGAGCCCGCAGGCAGGTCGACAACGTCGCCTTTCGGGGTAAAGACATACACCCGATCGTCGAACACCTGGCTGCGCACCTCGTCGAGCATTTCGCCGGAGTCGGCCATTTCTTCCTGCCAGGCAATCAGCTTGCGCAGCCAGGCTATCCGGTCTTCATAGCCGGTGCGCGGCCCGGCGGCCGTGCCCTCTTTGTATTTCCAGTGGGCGGCAACCCCAAGCTCCGCATCTTCATGCATCTGGCGGGTACGGATCTGGATTTCAACGGTTTTCCCCCCCGGCCCCAGCACCACCGTATGGATAGACTGGTAGCCGTTGGGTTTCGGGTTTGCCACATAGTCGTCGAACTCGTCCGGCAGGTGGCGGAAGTGGGTGTGGACTATCCCCAGCGCCGCGTAGCAATCCTGCAGGCGCTCGGCCACAATCCGCACCGCGCGCACATCAAACAGCTCATCGAAGGCGAGGTGTTTTTTCTGCATTTTGCGCCAGATGCTGTAGATATGTTTCGGCCGCCCGTAAACCTCCGCTTTTACCCCCTCTTCCTTGATGGATAAACGCAGCTGGGCGACAAAATCCGCAATATAGTGCTCACGGTCAATCCGCCGCTCGTGGAGCAGCTTCGCAATACGTTTGTACTCTTCCGGGTGCAGGTAACGGAAGCAGTAGTCTTCCAGCTCCCATTTCAGCTGGCCGATACCCAGCCGGTTTGCCAGCGGGGCGTAGATGTTGGTGCACTCTTTGGCCGCCAGCACCCGTTCATCTTCGCTGGCGTCTTTCACCTCCCGCAGGTGGGCGATACGCTCGGCAAGTTTGATCACCACGCAGCGGAAGTCGTCGACCATGGCCAGCAGCATGCGCCGCACGTTGTCGACCTGTTCGGAGGAGACCGCATCCGTATGGGTCGCCTTCAGCTGGCGGATGGCGGCCATATCCCGCACCCCGTGGATCAGCTGCACCACGGATTTACCCACCGACTCCTGCAGGATCTCCTCTTCCACCACTCTGGCATCCACCAGCGGGAACAGCAGCGCCGCCCGCAGCGTGTCGAGATCCATACTCAGGGTGGAGAGGATCTCCACCATTTCCACGCCGCGCCACAGCAGCAGATCCGCATCACCATGCCCGGCAACCTGCTTCTGACAATAACGCCAGGTCTCGGCCAGAATGTCGCACGATTGCTGGTTGGCAATATGTAAACTTTTGACCCAGTTATCCAGGTCAAACTCACCAACTGTATTCAGATGTGCACTTCTTACCGCAACCATTGTCCTCTCCCTCCCCGGACCTGACGCCAGCCAGACTGGCAAAGCTAAAATAGTTAACCCCGTTCAAATAGCGCCATCGATTCCAGATGCCCGGTATGCGGGAACATGTCCAGCATCGCCAGTTGCGCTACGTGGTATCCGGCCGCCCGCAGTTGTTCGCTGTCCCTTGCCAGGGTGCTCGGATTGCAGGAGACGTAGACCACCTTCTCAGGGGCCAGCGTAATAATGTGCTGCATGACCCCGGCGGCGCCGGCACGCGCGGGATCCAGCAAAATTTTGGTAAATCCCCGACCAGCCCAGGGCTGGCGGGTGACATCCTCCTCCAGATTAGCATGGAAGAATGTGACGTTTTTCAGGGCATTAGCTGCGGCATTATCTTCACCTTTTGCCACCAGTGCCGCAACCCCTTCCACCCCGACCACGCTGGCAGCCCGGCGGGCCAGCGGCAGGGTAAAATTCCCCATGCCGCAGAACAGATCCAGCACCCGGTCCGCAGGCTGGATATCCAGCCACGCCAGTGCCCGGGCCACCATCTGCTGGTTGACCTGCCCGTTGACCTGAATAAAATCCCGCGGGCTGAATGATAAGCGTAGCCCGTCTGACTCATACCAGGGGGAATCACCACATACCCGGGACAGTATCTCACTGTCCGGGGCCAGAAACAGCGCCAGCTGGTGCGAATGCGAAAACTGTTCCAGTTTTTGCAGATCCGCATCCGGCAGCGGCGAAAGATGGCGCAAAACCATCAGCGGGCCGTTATCCGCCATCACCAGCTCCGCGTGGCCCAGGCGGCGCACCGACTGTAACCCGGAGAGGCACTCACGCAGCGGCGCCAGTAATGCCTCAAGCTGGGGCACCAAAACGGGGCACTGGTGAATATCAACCAGATCATTACTGCCCGCTTTGCGAAAGCCCATGTGCAGCGCCTGGCTGCGGGGAGCCACATTCAGCCCCAGCCTTGCCCGGCGGCGATACCCCCACGCAGGCCCACTGATAATATCCGTCACTTCCTGCTTCATCATCCGGGAGAGTGCCTGGGCCTTGCTCTGTTGCTGAAGCGTTTCACTGACGTGCTGTTGCTGGCAGCCGCCGCAAACACCAAAATGGGGGCAACGGGGGGCCACTCGCTGGGGGCTGTCGTTCAGCCGCCGGGTCACCCGGGCACTGGCAAAGTGGCGTTTATCCTCCTCCAGCCGCGCTTCCACCTGCTCGCCAGGAAGTGCGCCGGGAATAAAAACCGTTTTACCGTTGTGCTTTGCGACCCCCTGGCCAAAAGAATCAAGGCTGTTTACCGTCACAGTTATGATCTGACGTGTCGTCACACGCCGTTTTGCAGAGTAGAATTGCGCCATTAAAATATCGTTCTCAACGTTCAGTTCTCTGATTGTCCCATACCTGGAACCTCATGACCAACTACAGCCTGCGGGCACGTATGATGATTTTGATTCTGGCACCTACCGTACTGATCGGTCTGCTGCTCAGTTTATTCTTTGTGATTCACCGCTATAACGACTTGCAACGTCAGCTGGAAGACGCGGGTGCGAATATTATCGAACCGCTGGCCGTCTCCAGCGAATATGGAATGAACCTCCATAACCGGGAATCGATTCGCCAGTTAGTCAGCGTGCTGCACCGCCGCCACTCCGGTATTGTGCGGGCAATTTCGGTGTATGACGAAAACAGCCGGTTATTTGTCACCTCCAATGCCCAGCTGGACTCAAAGCGCCTGCAGTTACCCCCCGGTGAGCCCATTCCCCCGGATCTGGAAGTGCGCCGCTATGGGGATATGCTGATCATGCGCACGCCGATTATTTCTGAGTATTACTCCCCGGATGAGTCAGAAGTGACCGAGGCCAAAGCCGCAGGCAATCCCCTGGGATACGTGGCCCTGGAGCTGGATTTACAGTCTGTGCGTCTGCGCCAGTACCGTGAGATTTTTACCGCCAGTGTGTTGCTGCTGCTGTGCGTGAGCATTTCGATGATCTTCTCCTGGCGGCTGATGCGTGATGTCACCAGCCCGATTCGCAACATGGTCAACACCGTTGACCGTATCCGCCGGGGCCAGCTGGACAGCCGGGTAGAAGGTTTTATGCTCGGGGAGCTGGATATGCTGAAAAACGGCATCAACTCCATGGCCATGTCCCTTACCGCCTACCACGAAGAGATGCAGCACAATATCGACCAGGCCACCTCCGATTTGCGCGAAACCCTCGAACAGATGGAGATCCAGAACGTGGAGCTGGACCTGGCGAAAAAACGCGCCCAGGAGGCCGCGCGGATCAAGTCTGAGTTTCTGGCCAATATGTCTCACGAGCTGCGCACCCCGTTAAACGGCGTGATTGGCTTTACCCGCCTGACACTCAAAACCACCTTAACCTCCACCCAGCGGGATCACCTGCATACCATTGAGCGCTCGGCAAATAATCTGCTGGCTATCATCAATGACGTGCTGGACTTCTCCAAACTGGAGGCCGGGAAATTAATGCTCGAAAGCATTCCTTTCCAGCTGCGTAACGCCATGGATGAGGTGATCTCCCTGCTGGCACATGCGGCCCATGATAAGAGCCTGGAACTGACCCTGAACATCAAAAATGATGTGCCGGATAATGTGATTGGCGATCCTCTGCGCCTGCAGCAAATTATGACCAACCTGGTCGGCAACGCGATTAAATTTACCGAAAGCGGCAATATTGACGTACTGGTAGAAAAGCGCTCCATCGGCAATAACAAAGTGCAGCTGGAGATCCGCATCACCGATACCGGTATTGGTATTCCTGAGCGCGATCAGTCCCGGTTATTCCAGGCATTCCGCCAGGCGGATACCAGTATCTCCCGCCGCCACGGCGGCACGGGGCTTGGGCTGGTTATCACCCAGCGTCTGGTCAATGAAATGGGCGGTGATATCACCTTCCACAGCCAGCCTAATCGCGGTTCGACGTTCTGGTTCCACATCAATCTTGATCTCAACGCCAATGTGATAAGCGACAGCCACGCCCTGGATTCACTGGCGGGCAAGCGCCTCGCCTACGTGGAAGCCAACGAAGCCGCCGCCCAGGCCACACTGGATATGCTCGGCGCCACGCCGCTGCAGGTTATCTACAGCCCCACGTTCACCGCCCTTGAGCCGGAGCATTACGATATTTTGCTGATTGGCTTTCCGGTGACCTTCCGCACCCCGATCACGATGCAGAATGAACGCCTGGCTAAAGCCGCCAGCATGTCAGACTGCCTGATCCTCGGGCTGCCCTGCCAGGCCCAGGTGGAAGCAGAGCATCTGATCAACGCCGGAGCCAAAGCCTGTATCAGCAAGCCGCTCACCTCAACCCGCCTGATGCCGTTGCTGCTGGATCACTGCAATACGGCCTCGCCGGAGGCAGAGGCGCTCCCCCGGGTGGTCCACGACAAGCTGCCGCTGGTGGTTATGGCGGTTGATGATAACCCGGCAAACCTGAAACTTATCGGCGCGCTGCTGGAAGATATCGTGCAGCATGTGGTGCTGTGTAATAGCGGCCGCCAGGCGATAGAGTGCGCCCGTCAGATGAAGCTCGACGTGATCCTGATGGATATCCAGATGCCGGACATGGACGGTATCCGCGCCTGTGAGCTGATCCGCCAGCTACCGCACCAGCAGCAAACGCCGGTTGTGGCGGTCACCGCACACGCCATGGCGGGCCAGAAAGAGAAGCTGTTACATGCAGGCATGAACGACTATCTGGCAAAACCCATTGAAGAGGACAAGCTGTACAGCCTTCTGCTGCGCTACCAGCCCGGGCTCAGCACCGCCCCCCGGCAGGCGCACAGTGAGCCGGGCGCATTATTAGCGCCAGCAGCCCCCGCCATTACAGAGCCGGAGCACAGCGTTACGCTGGACTGGTCACTGGCGCTGCGCCAGGCGGCGGGAAAGGCCGATCTGGCCCGGGATATGCTGCATATGCTGCTGGATTTTATCCCCGAGGTGCGCAACACCGTTGAGGAGCAACTGGTGGGTGAAGATCCGCAAGGGCTGGTTGATATTATCCATAAACTGCACGGCAGCTGTGGCTACAGCGGCGTACCGAGGATGAAAAACCTCTGTAAATTGCTGGAGCAGCAGCTGCGTAACGGTGTCCCACCAGGAGAGCTGGAGCCCGAACTGCTGGAGCTGCTGGACGAGATGGACAATGTCGCCCGCGAGGCCCATAAAATCCTCAGCTAAGGCAGCCTGTTGCCGCCGCATCTGCAGACAGCCGGAAAAGGTCGCCCCTTTTCCGGCACCTTTCCCCCGCACTCGTAATCACTCAGGCGCTATTTCTGAACCACAAATCAATAAGAGTTAAAAACCCCGCCACAGCATAACACCAGGTGTTGCGCATTGCGTTACACGCAACATAGACTTATATTATTAATCAGGGAGGGCGTGGTGGGATGATAAAGCATTTTAAACACAAAGGGCTGGAAATGCTCTGGACGCGGGGCGATGAAAAACACTTTAATAAACACGATATTAAAAGAATATCTAACCGTCTGGCAGTTATCCACAGAGCACGGACGGTAGAGGAAATAAATCTCCCGAGCTTTAAACTCCATCGCCTGAAAGGAGAACGGGAAGCGGTGTATGCGGTGACAGTAAGAGCTAACTATCGCATTACTTTCGAGTTTATAAACGGTAACGCATACATTTTAAATTATGAGGATTATCACTGATGATCGGACGGATGAAAAATCCTCCCCACCCGGGTGGATTAATCGCGGAAACCCTGGAAGAGAGCGGCATGAGTATCCGTGAACTGGCTAAGCGCCTGGATGTTGCCCCTTCAACGCTCGCTCGCCTGGTTAATGAACAGTCGGCTATCTCCGCAGAAATGGCTATCAGACTGGCGGCGGTGATTGGCGGGGCCCCTCATCTCTGGCTGGGTATGCAGATGGATTACGATATAGCCCGGGCGGAAAAAGTTGTTGATATTAGCCATCTGGCACCGATTGACCAGCAAGACACCACAGAATCTCCCGCCCATCACTGACACTCAGAAACCCCGCCGCACGGCAGCACTGTGCGGCGGGGTATTTTTTACTCCGCTTTGCAGGAAAGGCTCATCCCCACCCGCAGCCCGGCGGCAATATTCCGCGCCGCCATACGCACATTGTCCGCCGCCTGGCTTAAGGCTTCATCCAGAGTGCAGACGGAGTACAGCACGCTGAATACCGCGTCTATCCCGTGGTCATAAACCACTTCCACATCCGGTGTCATACTACCGGCTATCCCCACCACCGGAACCTGATAGCGTTTGGCGATGCGCGCCACACCGCAGGGCACCTTACCGTGAATGGTCTGGCTGTCCATGCGCCCTTCCCCGGTAATCACCAGATCTGCATCCCGCACCAGCTGATCAAGATGCAGTGCGTCGGTCACAATCTCAATCCCCCGGCGCAGCTGCGCCCCGCAAAACGCGAACAAGGCCGCCCCCATTCCGCCTGCGGCACCGCCACCGGCCAGATTCAGCACATCAACATGCATATCCCGGGCGATAATGGCCGCAAAATGGGCCAGCGCCGCATCCAGCTGGCGTATCATTGCGCTGTCGGCACCTTTCTGGGGGCCAAACACCGCCGAGGCCCCCTGCGGCCCGGTTAACGGGTTGGTCACATCGCAGGCCACGTCAATCCGGCACCGGGCCAGGCGCGAGTCCAGCTGGCTGTTATCGATACGGTCAAGTGTGGCCAGCGCCCCGCCCCCCGGAGCAATCTGCTGCCCGGAGGCGTCCAGTAACTGTGCGCCCAGAGCCTGAAGCATCCCGGCGCCGCCGTCATTGGTGGCACTGCCGCCAATGCCGATAATAATATGCTCAACCCCCTGATCCAGTGCCTGGCGAATCAGCTCGCCGGTCCCCCAGGAGGTGGTCACCAGCGGATTACGGCGGGCAGGCGGCACCCGCTCCAGGCCACTGGCGGCAGCCATTTCTATAATCGCGCTGCTTCCGTCCCCGCTGAGGCCGTAAAACGCCGCGACCGGCTCCCCCAGAGGCCCGGTAACGTGCGTGTCAATACGTCGCCCGCTGGTCGCGGCGACCATCGCTTCGACAGTGCCTTCTCCGCCATCCGCCACCGGCAGTTTGATGTATTCTGCCCCGGGGAAAATCGCGCGAAAGCCCTGCTCGATACAATTCGCCACGTCCAGAGCGCTCAGGCTCTCTTTATACGAATCTGGTGCGATAACTATCTTCATATACTATCCATCGCCAGGTTTCAGGCCCCCGGCACCGCTCCCGGGCCGGGGATGACAGCGAGTAACGCTTAGCGCACCATGCAGGGGCGCTTGTTATCGAAAGTCCATTGTGGGATCAGGTACTGCATTGCCATGGCATCATCGCGTGCGCCAAGCCCGTGCTTCTGATAAAGCTCGTGGGCCTTCATAACCCGATCCATATCCAGCTCGACCCCAAGGCCCGGCACATCCGGCACCTGCACCATCCCGCCTTTGATTTGCAGCGGTGCTTTGGTCAGGCGCTGGTTGCCTTCCTGCCAGATCCAGTGGGTATCAATGGCGGTAATATTGCCCGGTGCGGCGGCGGCCACATGGGTAAACATCGCCAGCGAAATATCAAAGTGGTTATTGGAGTGAGAGCCCCAGGTCAGCCCGAACTCATGGCACATCTGCGCCACCCGAACGGATCCCTGCATCGTCCAGAAATGCGGATCCGCCAGCGGAATATCAACCGACTGCAGCGACAGCGTATGGCCCATCTGGCGCCAGTCGGTGGCAATCATATTGGTGGCGGTGGGTAACCCGGTGGCGCGGCGGAATTCCGCCATCACTTCCCGCCCGGAATAGCCCTGCTCTGCGCCACAGGGATCTTCTGCATAGGCCAGCACCCCTTTTAGCTGTTTCCCTACGCAGATAGCCTCTTCCAGTGACCAGGCGCCGTTAGGATCCAGGGTGACCCGGGCATCCGGGAACGCATTAGCCAGCGCCGTTACCGCTTCTGCTTCCTGCTCGCTGCTCAGCACGCCGCCTTTGAGTTTAAAATCGTTAAAACCGTATTTGTCATAGGCGGCTTCCGCCAGGCGCACCACGGATTCCGGGGTCATGGCTTCATTATGGCGAATGCGATACCAGTCGCAGCTGTCATCGGGCTGGCTCTGGTACGCCAGCGGGGTTTTGGTGCGATCGCCGATAAAGAACAGGTAGCCGAGCATCTCCACTTCACTGCGCTGCTGGCCTTCCCCCAGTAGCGAGGCCACATTCACCCCCAGGTGCTGGCCCAGCAGATCAAGCATGGCGGCCTCAATACCGGTCACCACATGGATGGTGGTGCGCAGGTCAAAGGTTTGCAGGCCGCGCCCGCCGCTGTCGCGATCGGCAAAGCGGGCCCGGACCCCATTGAGCATATTTTTGTACTCGCCCAGGGTCTTGCCCACCACCAGGGGAATGGCATCTTCCAGAGTCTGGCGAATCTTCTCACCGCCGGGGATCTCCCCGACGCCGGTATGGCCAGAGTTATCTTTGATAATCACAATATTGCGGGTAAAAAACGGCGCGTGGGCACCGCTGAGGTTCATCAGCATGCTGTCGTGGCCGGCAACCGGGATAACCTGCATGGCAGTCACTACGGGTGTTGAATTAAACGTGCTCATCTTCGTGTCCTTGTTTACTTAAAAATGAAAGTGACGGCCCAGAGCCGGGCGTTTACGATCAAACTGCCAGCCAGGAACCAGATACTGCATGGCCTGCGCATCATTACGCGCACCGCCCGCCAGCGCCTTATACTGCTCGTGAGCTTTCTGCACCTGCTCCCAGTCGAGGGTCACCCCCAGCCCCGGGGCATCAGGCACGGTGATTTTTCCGTCGCGAATGCGTAGCGGCTCGGTGGTCAGGCGTTGTGACCCCTCCTGCCAGATCCAGTGGGTATCAATGGCGGTCGGGTTACCTGGCGCCGCAGCCCCCACATGGGTAAACATCGCCAGAGAGATATCAAAATGGTTATTCGAGTGGCAGCCCCAGGTAAGCCCCCAGTCGTGGCACAGCTGGGCAACGCGCACTGCGCCGGAGAGGGTCCAGAAATGCGGATCCGCCAGCGGAATATCAATGGCATTGAGCATAATGGCGTGGCCCATCTCCCGCCAGTTGGTGGCAATCATATTGGTGGCAACGGCAAGCCCGGTGGCGCGCCGGAACTCCGCCATCACCTCCCGGCCAGAGTAGCCCTGTTCGGCCCCACAGGGATCTTCTGCATAAGCCAGCACGTCGTTCATGCCCCGGCACAGCGCAATGGCTTCATCCAGCAGCCAGGCACCGTTAGGATCAACGGTTATCCTCGCATCCGGAAAGCGTTTTTTCAGGGCACAGGCGGCTTCCAGCTCCTGCTCGCCGGGCAGCACACCCCCTTTGAGTTTAAAGTCTTTAAAACCGTAACGGTCCCGGGCGGCCTCCGCCAGGTCAACAATCGCCTCTGAAGTCATGGCCTGCTGGTGGCGCAGGTGATACCAGGGGTGACCACTTTCATCTTCAATGTAGGGTAAATCGGTCTTACGCCGGTCGCCGATATAAAACAGATACCCCAGCACGGTAACCGCATCCCGTTGTTTTCCGGGACCAAGTAGCTCACACACCGGTACACCCAGAGTCTGGCCCAGCAGATCCAGCAGCGCCGCTTCCAGCGCGGCAACCGCATTAACCCGCAGTTCAAACGTCCATGCTCCCTTCCCGAAGGTGTCAAAGTCCGCCTGCTGGTTACCGCTGTGCACCTGCCCTATCAGCTGATTCATACGCGCAACTTGCTGGCCTTCCACCCGGGGGATAGCATCGACCAGGGTCTGGTAAATCACCTCACCGCCGGGGGCCTCCCCTACACCGGTATGTCCGGCGTTATCGGTCAGTACCACCAGATTTCGGGTAAAGAATGGCCCGTGAGCACCGCCAATATTCAGCAGCATGCTGTCGCGGCCCGCCACCGGGATCACCTGCATCCGGGTAATCAGCGGAGATGTTTCAGTGCTCATATCACGCCCTTTGCTGAACCGGTTTCAGCTCAATACGCTGGATATTGCCCACCAGCATCAGGTAGCTGAATACCGCCACCAGTGCGTGGATCCCCACATAAATCAGTGCGCCATTAAACGAGCCACTCACCCCGACAATGTAGCCGATCGCAATCGGGGTAATAATGCCGGACATATTCCCGAACATATTGAACAGCCCGCCGCTCAGGCCGCTTATCTCTTTGGGCGCCGTGTCGGCCATCACACACCAGCCCAGCGCGCCAATCCCCTTGCCGAAGAACGCCAGTGCCATAAAGCCCACCACCAGCATTTCAGACTCAACATAATTACAGAACACCATGCTGACCGACAGCAACATACCGGCGACAATCGGTGTCTTGCGGGCAATATTCAGCGAGCCGGTGCGGCGCATTAACCAGTCGGAAATCACCCCGCCCAGCACACCGCCCACAAAGCCGCACACCGCCGGAACCGAGGCCACAAACCCGGCCTTGAGGATGGACATGCCCTTTTCCTGCACCAGATAGACCGGAAACCAGGTAATAAAGAAATAGGTCAGCGCGTTAATGCAATACTGGCCGAGATACACCCCGATCATCATGCGGCTTTTCAGCAGCTGAGTGATCTGGCCCCATTTCACGCTGAAGGGCACTTTCGTCTTCTGGCCGGGCTGATCCATGTTAATCAGCGCGCCGCCCTCGGCAATGTACTCCAGCTCTTGTTTGTTCACCCCTGGGTGGTTGTTCGGCTCGTGGATAACTTTCAGCCAGACGAAGCTGATAATGACCCCCAGCCCGCCCATAAAGAAAAACACATGGTGCCAGCCCACCTGGTGGGTCAGCCAGCCCATGATCGGGGCGAAAATCACCGTGGCAAAATACTGGGCGGAGTTAAAAATAGAGACGGCCGTACCGCGCTCCTGGGCCGGGAACCAGGCCGCCACAATCCGGCTGTTGCCCGGGAAGGAAGGCGCTTCGGCAAGCCCCACCAGAAAGCGCAGGGTAAACAGCGCCACAATAATGCCAAAGCCACTGAAAATATCGACAAACCCCTGCAGCAGGGTAAACATCGACCAGATAAAAATGGACCAGAAATAAACCCGTTTGGATCCAAAACGATCCAGTAGCCAGCCGCCGGGGATCTGGCCGATAACATACGCCCATGAGAAGGCGGAAAAGACATAACCCATCCCGATAGGGTCAAGGCCGATATCTTTTGCCATCTCTGAACCGGCAATCGACAGTGTTGCCCGATCACCATAGTTAAAGGAGGTGACGATAAACAGCATCACCACAATCCAGTATCGCGCGTTAGTCCGCTTCTCTGCCTTTTCAGCGGCCTGGGATAACATTGTCATTGTTGTTACTCTCCCGAATAGTAGCCTGGTGCTACATGCATTCTGAACGGCACAACCTGTAGGGTAATCAGAATGATGTGTAAGATTTCACCGTTTCCGAAGCGCATAACTGCCCGCACTCCATTACGGCCATTTATTTTTCATCAAGCCACTGAAGTATAAGAAGGGAGAGGGTCTGGCTCACCGTGCATCCGCCCGACATTATGGCCATAAATGCGCGTGGTTTGGGTCATATGACCATACGGCTGGGGAGTAACTCACGAATTGCGGTCATTCTGTGACCCGGACGAAGCTGGCGGCAGGAACAGAGCCCGCAAAACCCGCCCGGCCAGCCGGGCGGATAGCGGAATCAACGGGCTATTTGAGCAGGGTGCCCCACTGCTCAACCCAGGGGTTGGACACGGTTTCCGGCTCGGGATCTTCGCCCGCGTCGATGGTCAGCACTTCCCCCACCCGCCGGGCCCCCTGCTCCTGGAGCAGGGCATCAAACAGCTTGCCCCCGCCGCAGAACTGCGGGTAGCTGCTGTCGCCAAGGGCAATCAGCCCGTAGTGCAGCTCAGGCTGAAAACCCACCTGATCTTTAATAGCCTGATACAAAGGCACAATGCTGTCCGGCAGGTCGCCCTGCCCGGTGGTGGATGTCACCACCAGCGCGTAGTGGTTGCGATAGTGCTGCCAGTCAGACAGTTCAGGATCTTCAAAAACCGTCACCTTGTGTCCCTGGTTACTAAGAATGGCCTGGGCTTCTTCCGCCACCAGCAGCGCATTGCCGTATACGGTCCCGACAAAAATACCGACCTCTGCCATCACATTCCCTCCATGTGTTTGTCTGAAAAGGCATCCTGAGGCTTCGGGCCGCTAAACTCAACCCTTTCAATATTGGGGAGAATACCGCGCCACCCGAATTGTGACATGGCCTGCATCCAGACAGGATCCAGCCCGGCGGTGATGGTCAGCGGCGCGCCGGTATAGGGGTGCACCATCGAAAGCTCACTGGCGTGCAGCATCAGGCGGCGGCAGCCAAAGTGCTCCGCGGCGGCGCGGTTCTGGCGTAAATCCCCGTGCTTGCTGTCACCGATTATCGGGTGGCGCAGGTGGGCCATATGGCGGCGCAACTGGTGTTTGCGGCCCGTCACCGGGGAGAGCGCCACCAGGCTGTAGCGCACGCTGTCATAACGCCCCACGGCGACAGGCTGCTCTGTGGTGGCAAGGCCACAATAGTGGCTGACTGCAGGCTGGGCTTCGCGCTGTTCCCGGGCGAATTTATCCGCAATTTTATCCAGCTCTTCCACCAGCGGGTAATCAAGAGTCTCCTCCTGGGTGAGCCAGCCGCGCACTATCGCGTGGTAGCGCTTTTTTATCTGGCGCGCTTCAAACTGCTGGGCCAGCCGCCGCCCCGCATCGCTGGACAGCCCCATCAGCAGGACACCCGATGTGGGGCGATCGATACGGTGGGCGGTGAACACATGCTGGCCTATCTGGTCGCGCACGGTCTGCATCACGACCACTTTTTCATCGCGATCCAGCCAGCTGCGGTGTACCAGCCAGCCGGAGGGCTTATTCACGGCCACCAGCCACTCGTCCTGATAGATGATTTCCAGCATCAGGCGTCTTCACCGGCGAACAGTGCGTCCAGCGCCAGCAGCTCTGCGAGGATCTCATCGCGTCCCTGACGGGGAGCCTGTACCGCCATCTCAAAATAAGGCGCAACGGCAAAGGTCTCCGGCAGTGGATGCTCCGCCGCGCACAGGGCTGTCATCCGCGGGATAAGCACCCACTGTAGCCACTCTTCGGGTGCCATGGTGTCCATAAAAAAGGGCTGGGTGCTGGTAAATACACTTTCGTGGGGGGGCTGTTCCTGCCACTGCTGCTGCTCGCGCAGAACCTGCTCCAGGCGCGCCAGCTGCCGGTACACGTCATTATGACGACTCATGATAACCTCAATAATCGGGCGTTCGGGGGGCTACAGAATACCACGGAAAAAATCCATAAAAAAAAGGAGCACTGCTTTCACAGTGCTCCCGATTCGTTTCGCAGCATTCCGGCTACTTTTGGTGCTCCCTGCTCATCCCTGACAACTTTTCCTGTGGTCTGTCCTGACCTGCTATCCATTGCCGTGGCGTCCTGCATCCATCATCCTGATGGTTGTTCCTTTACATCATCCTGATGTGTCATCCTATGGCCTTCCTGACCCGCCTTCCGTCCCGTCCGGCTCTCGTTCTCCTTCCTGGAGGTGTCCCTTACGCGTTCCTGCGTTATCCTGATACCTCATCCTGAGGCCTTTCCCTGTATCACCGTCCTGGTGTGTCCTGTTGGTGATGAGCCATCATCCTGATGTTCTCTTCACCGTGCCGACCTCCTGTCGACGGAGATAGAATCGCTCAAAATGACCAGGCTTACAACCCGTTGCCCGCTGGCTTACAGCAGGCTGACAAGCGCATAAATCTATCAGAAAACCGCACAATACATTGTTATAAAACATAAAATTAAATACTGGCCTGCCGTAATACTACGTATACGCAGTCGGTTTTCCTACATGGCTTGTAAGAAATATCTCACACGCGGGTGAGCCATATGCCATTATCCGGCGACGGGGGTAAGCAACTGAAGGAATTCATCAATCCCCCGGGCGAGGGTGGTACGGTGCGGGGTGCCGAGTTTTTCAAGAACCACTTCACCTGTCAAGTTACAAAACGAGATTATCTGCAGCTCATCATCTGTGGTTGCCAGAAATACCGTGGGGGAGATTTTCAGCCGCCGCTGCATCACCAGGTGGCCTATCAGGTTCTCCTCGGCGCGCAGGAAATCCTCCTCGCTCCAGGCCTGTAGCAGGGTCAGCGGTTTACCCTCCAGGGTGGCGTCCATATCGCCTGCATACTGAGAGCACCAGAACTGGTGCGCACCGGGCTGGAGCGTTATCTCCAGCGCCCGCTCAACGGCCGACAAATCCGCTGCGGGCTCGCAGGCTACCGGCTGCCATTCCACCTGATCCTCTCCGGCAGAGACAATACAGGGCGACGGGATCCCGGCCAGTTCACTGCTTTGCGGTCCGTGACCAAATTGCTCCTGCCAGCGCTGGCAATACTGCCGGGTAAACGCCGCCAGAGCAGAACGCGTATCACTCACTTTCTCTCTCTCCGTTAGTCAGGCTACACTAGCCGATTATTGTACCTGCTTTACTCTGGTGACACATGCCCTCTTACGAAAACCATCAGGCACTGAGCAACCTGACCCTCGGGAAAAAGACTGCTTACAAAGACACCTACGATGCCAGCCTGCTGCAGCCTGTGCCGCGCAGCCTGAACCGCGATCCCCTGGGCCTGCGGGCGGATGCGCTGCCGTTTCACGGCCGCGATATCTGGACCCTGTACGAGCTCTCCTGGCTGAACGCCAACGGCCTGCCACAGGTGGCGGTGGGCCACGTCGAGCTGAGCGCAGACAGCCTGAACCTGGTGGAGTCCAAAAGTTTTAAGCTGTACCTCAACAGCTTTAACCAGACCCGCTTCCCTGACCGGGACGCGGTGTGCCAGACCCTGCAGCGCGATCTGCAACACTGCGCCGGGGGCGACGTCAGCGTGGCGCTCTACCCGCTGGATGCCATTGAAGGCCAGCCCATTGGCGCGTTTGCCGGTGAGTGCATTGACGACCAGCCCGGGCTGGTGATTGATAACTACACCTTCAGCGCCGAATACCTGCAGGGAGCTGCCGGCACACAACAGGTGGAAGAGACCCTGGTCAGCCACCTGCTGAAGTCCAACTGCCTGATAACCCACCAGCCGGACTGGGGCTCAGTGCAAATCCAGTACCGTGGGGGGCAGATAGACCGGGAGAAACTGCTGCGTTATCTGGTCTCCTTCCGCCACCACAATGAGTTTCACGAACAGTGCGTAGAGCGCATTTTTAACGATATCATGCGCTTTTGCCGGCCAGAGCAGCTCAGCGTTTACGCCAGATACACCCGGCGCGGCGGGCTGGATATTAACCCCTGGCGCAGTAACACCACATTTACCCCGGCGCTGGCGCGTCTGGTGCGCCAGTAACTGGAGAATAGCCCGCATTAACAAAGATTATTCACCTTCGCCGGTTGTGAAATCCGGGAAGCCAGGGCTATTGTAACCACGGTGGCGGTCATTTCGCTTCATAAGGAGTTAACTTGATTACACATATTAGCCCGCTAGGCTCAATGGATATGCTGTCGCAGCTGGAAGTGGACATGCTTAAGCGCACGGCCAGCAGCGATCTGTACCAACTGTTTCGTAACTGCTCACTGGCCGTGCTTAACTCCGGTAGCCAGACCGATAACAGTAAAGAACTGCTTTCCCGCTTTGAAAACTTCGACATTAACGTTCTGCGCCGCGAGCGCGGGGTGAAACTGGAGCTGATTAACCCGCCGGAGGACGCCTTCGTTGACGGGCGAATCATCCGCTCGCTGCAGGCTAACCTGTTCGCCGTATTACGCGATATTTTGTTTGTCAGCGGGCAGCTCTCGATTGCGGAGCGCTTTCAGCGCCTGGATACTGAAGATTCAGCCCATATCACCAACCTGGTGTTCTCTATTCTGCGTAACGCCCGGGCCCTGCATGTGGGCGAGGCCCCGAATATGGTGGTCTGCTGGGGCGGGCACTCCATTAACGAAAATGAATACCTGTATGCCCGCAGTGTCGGGAACCAGCTGGGCCTGCGGGAGCTGAATATCTGCACCGGCTGTGGCCCGGGGGTTATGGAAGCCCCGATGAAAGGCGCCGCCGTCGGCCATGCCCAGCAGCGCTATAAAGAAGGCCGCTTTATTGGCCTTACCGAGCCGTCTATCATCGCCGCAGAGCCGCCTAACCCGCTGGTTAACGAGCTGATTATCATGCCGGACATTGAAAAACGCCTTGAGGCGTTTGTCCGGATTGCCCACGGGATTATTATCTTCCCCGGCGGGGTGGGAACCGCAGAAGAGCTGCTCTATCTGCTGGGTATTCTGATGACCCCCCACAACCGGGATCAGCTGCTGCCGCTGATTCTGACCGGCCCGAAAGAGAGCGCGGACTACTTCCGGGTGCTGGATGACTTTGTGGTCAGCACGCTGGGTGAAAAGGCCCGTCGCCATTACAAAATTATTATCGACAACCCGGTGGAAGTGGCCCGCCAGATGAAAAAAGCCATGCCCCAGGTGAAAGAGAACCGCCGCGAAACCGGCGACGCCTACAGCTTTAACTGGTCTATCCGGATTGCTCAGGATCTGCAAATGCCCTTTGAGCCCACCCATGACAATATGGCGAACCTCAATCTGCATATGGATCAGCCCGCAGAACAGCTGGCGGCAGCGCTGCGCCGGGCCTTCTCCGGCATTGTGGCGGGTAACGTCAAAGAGGTGGGGATCCACGCCATTGAGAAATATGGCCCCTACAAAATCCACGGCGATGCCAGCATTATGCAGCGTATGGATGAGCTGCTTCAGGGATTTGTGGTCCAGCACCGCATGAAGCTCCCCGGTAGCGCCTATATTCCCTGTTACGAAATCTGCCGTTAATCTGTCGTTAATCTCCCGGGTGGCCTGTGGGCCACCCTTTTTCTGCCCGCAAATGATTTGGCACTATTCAGAAAAAACTCACCATAAATTTCCATAAATAGCGCAGTAACTACCGCAAATTGGCTATTTTTTAGCCATACACCCGCAGGTAATAACAAAACAATCTTATGTATCTTCTGTGTTGCAACGGTAATCAGCAAGATATAAATATGTAACACGCCCCATCCAGCAGATAAAACCACCATATTTCCCATTAATGGCCGAATGATGCAATTGGGATCATGATCACTGATACATTGATTGTATAAATGTATCTTTCTTACTCGAAATATGACGGGGAAAATTACAAGAATCCTGTCTTACATAGAACAACATTTTATTGTCTTTCGATTTGACGTCGTAATTGACTATAAACCTGGCTACTACCATCCTCCCTGGAGATGTTCATGGATACTACTCAAACCACTACAATGCCACAGGCTGGAAGCTCCAGCGCGTGGCGTAAGTCCGACACCATGTGGATGCTGGGACTCTACGGTACTGCAATCGGTGCCGGTGTCCTGTTCCTGCCGATTAACGCCGGTGTTGGTGGCATGATCCCGCTGATCATCATGGCCATCATCGCGTTCCCGATGACCTTCTTCGCACACCGCGGTCTGACCCGTTTTGTGCTGTCCGGTAAAAACCCGGGCGAAGATATTACTGAAGTCGTAGAAGAGCACTTCGGTGTTGGCGCAGGTAAACTCATCACCCTGCTCTACTTCTTCGCTATCTACCCGATTCTGCTGGTATACAGTGTGGCTATCACAAACACCGTAGACAGCTTCCTGACTCACCAGCTGGGCATGGCATCGCCGCCGCGCGCTATCCTGTCTCTGGTGCTGATTGTCGGGATGATGACCATCGTGCGCTTCGGTGAGAAGATGATCGTTAAAGCGATGAGCGTGCTGGTGTTCCCGTTTGTTGCTGCCCTGATGGTGCTGGCTTGCTACCTGATCCCGCAGTGGAACGGTGCAGCGCTGGAAACCCTGTCCTTCAGCAGCGCCTCTGCAACCGGTAACGGCCTGTGGATGACCCTGTGGCTGGCGATTCCGGTAATGGTGTTCTCTTTCAACCACTCTCCGATCATCTCTTCCTTCGCGGTAGCGAAACGTGAAGAGTACGGTGAAGGCGCTGAGAAAAAATGCTCCCGCATCCTGGCTTATGCACACATCATGATGGTGCTGACAGTAATGTTCTTCGTATTCAGCTGCGTACTGAGCCTGTCTCCGGCAGACCTGGCAGAAGCGAAAGCACAGAACATCTCGATTCTGTCTTACCTGGCTAACCACTTTAACGCACCGGTTATCGCCTGGATGGCACCGATTATCGCGATGATCGCTATCACCAAATCCTTCCTCGGCCACTATCTGGGTGCCCGCGAAGGCTTCAACGGGATGGTTATCAAATCCCTGCGTGGTAAAGGTAAAACCATTGAAACTAACCGCCTGAACAAAATTACTGCTCTGTTCATGCTGGTGACCACCTGGATTGTTGCCACCCTGAACCCGAGCATCCTCGGTATGATTGAAACCCTGGGTGGCCCGGTTATCGCCTGCATCCTGTTCCTGATGCCGATGTACGCGATTCAGAAAGTACCGGCGATGCGCAAATACAGCGGCCATATCAGTAACGTATTCGTCACTATCATGGGCCTGATTGCCATCTCTGCAATCTTCTACTCTCTGTTCAGCTAAGACCTGACGCGCCACCGCAAGGCGGTGGCGCCCTCAGCCCCCGGAGCCGATTCCCCTGGCTGCGATACCCGCAACGCCGCACCCAGCAGAATAAGTTCCAGTTACTGACTAACCCACTCAACGGACACCATATGATTAGCGTATTCGATATTTTCAAAATCGGTATCGGGCCTTCCAGTTCCCATACGGTGGGGCCGATGAAAGCAGGTAAACAATTCACTGACGACCTGATAGCCCAGGGGAAATTGTTTGATACCACACGTGTTGTGGTCGATGTTTACGGCTCCCTGTCGTTAACCGGCAAAGGCCACCATACTGATATCGCCATCATTATGGGCCTTGCGGGTAACCTGCCGGACACGGTAGATATTGATGCCATTCCGCACTTTATTCAGGACGTGAATACCCACGGGCGCCTGCTGCTGGCTAACGGCCAGCACGAAGTGGATTTCCCGGTGGACACCAGCATGAATTTCCATGCGGATAACCTCTCCCTGCACGAAAACGGCATGCGCATTACCGCGCTGGCAGGCGACAAGGTGCTCTACAGCCAGACTTACTACTCCATCGGCGGCGGGTTTATTGTCGATGAAGAACACTTCGGCCAGCAGGATGAATCCCCGGTTAGCGTACCTTACCCGTACAAAAATGCGGCGGATCTGCGCGAACACTGCCGTAAAACCGGCCTGTCCCTTTCCGGCCTGGTAATGCAAAACGAACTGGCGCTGCACAGCAAAGAAGAGCTGGAAGCGCACCTGATGAACGTCTGGGGCGTGATGCGTGCCGGTATTGAGCGCGGCATTAACACCGAAGGTGTTCTGCCGGGCAAAATGCGTGTACCGCGCCGCGCCGCTGCCCTGCGCCGGATGCTGGTCAGCAGCGACAAAATGACCACAGACCCGATGGCGGTAGTGGACTGGATCAACATGTTTGCCCTGGCGGTAAACGAGGAGAACGCCGCAGGCGGGCGCGTGGTTACCGCACCGACAAACGGCGCCTGCGGGATTATCCCGGCGGTACTGGCTTACTACGATAAGTTTATCCGCGAGGTGAACACCAACTCCATTACCCGTTACCTGCTGGTAGCCAGCGCCATTGGCTCCCTGTACAAGATGAATGCGTCAATCTCCGGTGCTGAAGTAGGCTGCCAGGGGGAAGTGGGCGTGGCCTGCTCAATGGCCGCAGCGGCGCTGACTGAACTGCTGGGCGGTAGCCCGGATCAGGTCTGCATCGCGGCAGAAATCGGCATGGAGCATAACCTCGGTCTGACCTGCGACCCGGTTGCCGGCCAGGTTCAGGTGCCGTGCATTGAGCGTAACGCCATTGCTGCGGTAAAAGCCGTTAACGCAGCCCGTATGGCACTGCGCCGCACCAGCGAACCGCGCGTATGCCTGGATAAAGTTATCGAAACCATGTACGAAACCGGCAAGGATATGAACGCCAAATACCGCGAAACCTCCCGCGGCGGTCTGGCGATGAAAATCGTCGCCTGCGACTGACAGCCCACACCATACCGGCCAGCCATGGCCGGTATTCCCCTTTTCGTGTTATGGTTGCCCCTCACCCATAAACGACCGTAGTCCATGACCGTTCACCTCCTGATTGTCGATGCCCTGAACCTTATCCGCCGGATCCACGCGGTACAGGGATCTCCCTGCGCCACAACCTGCCTGCACGCTCTGGAACAGCTGATTGTTCACAGCCAGCCGACCCACGCGGTGGCGGTGTTTGACGACGAAGCGCGCCGGGAGGGCTGGCGCCACCAGTTGCTCGCCGATTACAAAGCGGGGCGCCCGCCCATGCCGGACACGCTGGCGGACGAGCTGCCCGCCCTGCGCGCCGCCTTTGAAGCGCGCGGTGTGCCCTGCTGGTTTTCCGCCGGTAACGAGGCCGACGATCTGGCCGCCACCCTGGCGGTAAAAGTGGCCCGGGCCGGGCACCTGTCCACGATTGTCTCGACCGATAAAGGCTTCTGCCAGCTACTCTCGCCGGGGGTACAAATTCGCGACTACTTCCAGAAACGCTGGCTGGACGCCCCGTTTATTGCCGCAGAATACGGGGTTGAACCGGCACAGTTGCCGGATTTCTGGGGGCTTGCGGGGATCAGCAGCAGCAAAATTCCCGGGGTCGCGGGGATTGGCCCGAAGAGCGCCGCCCGGTTAATTAACCAGTTCGGCACGCTGGAGTCCCTCTACCAGGCGCTGGATACGGTGCCTGAAAAGTGGCGGCGCAAACTCAGCGAACACCAGCAAATGGCGCTCACCTGCCGCCAGGTCTCGCGCCTGCAAACGGATCTAACGCTCGACGGTAATTTACAGCAGCTGCGCCTTCCGGTGCGCGGAGCCTGAACGGCAGACAAAAAAATGGCCCCGCAGGGCCATGATTTCGTCTTTAGCGCTCGTCGCGCCGGCCGCCCACTGCCGCCCAGATGCGCCGCACGTGCACGCTTATCTCTTCGCGATCGTGGTACAGCTGGCGGGCCTGGATCTGGGCGTTGATTCCGTTCTCCTCCATGCGCGCCTGGATATTAGCCAGGATCCCGGAGACCTCCTCATAGCGCTTTTTCATCGGCAGTTTGAGGTTAAAAATGGTCTCCCGGCACCAGCCGTTTACCAGCCACTCGGTCATCAGCGCCGCCACTTTGGCAGGCTTCTCGACCATGTCGCACACCATCCACGAGATATTGTTACGGTTCGGACGGTAGCGGAAGCCATCTTCGCGCAGCCAGGTTACCTGGCCGGTATCCATCAGGCTCTGGGCCATCGGGCCGTTATCCACCGAGTAGACCCACATATTGCGTTTCACCAGCTGATAGGTCCAGCCGCCGGGGCAGGCGCCCAGATCCACTGCATACATGCCGTTAGCCAGCCGCTCGTCCCACTCGTCGGCAGGAATAAAAACGTGAAATGCCTCTTCCAGCTTCAGGGTGGAACGGCTGGGCGCCTCGGCGGGAAACTTCAGCCGGGGTATGCCCATATAAAACGGCGAGTTATTATCACTTAGCGAATAGCCCACATAGCAGCAGCCCGGGGCAATAAAGAACACATGGACCACCGGGCGCTTGCGGCTTTCATAATTAGCCAGCACGTTAACGTTACGCAGCGCGGCGCGCAGCGGCACGGTAAACTTGCGGCAGAACTTCATCAGCTCTTTGCTTTCATTGGTGTCTGCCACTTCCACCCGCAGCTCACCGCCCTTCTCCACCACGCCCTGCAACATGCCGCAGATGGGCGTGATGCGATCTTCCGGCGGCAAATCTTTCAGTAATTCGCAGGCGGCAAACATCTGGCGGGCAAAAATCAGCGAGGAAAACGGCAAATCGTGAATGATTTTTTCCGCATCACCGGGCTGGTAACACTCAAAAATCACATAACCGGAACTCTCTTTTACCCGGGCAAAACCAAAGACATTCATCTGCCCGGCTTTGTCGGTTATCTCCGCCGCGCACTCTTTTTCAAAGCCCGGACGGCAATACAAAACAACCTTATTCATGAACCACACCCCGGCGTTTCAGACGAATAGCGCCGATCAACATTAATATCCAGCCCGCCAGAAAACTGACGCCCCCCACCGGGGTGACAAACGCCCAGAGCCGTAAATGGGACAACGCCAGGCAGTACAGACTGCCGCTGAACAGCACCGTGCCCAGCGCCAGGAAAACGCTACTCCAGTAAAACCAGATGCTGATACGGCGCTGCATTGCCACCGATAACCCCAGAATAGCCAGCGTGTGGAAAGCCTGATACTCCAGACCCGTCTGGATCCAGCCCATCTCCACAACCCCTAATGATTTACTCAGCACATGGGCGCCAAACGCGCCCAGGGCGACAAAAATGAACCCGCTTATGGCGGCAAAAATCAGCATAAAACGGCTGGTCATGATCAAACCTTCAGGTCAGGCGCACCGGCAGGTGCGCAGAGTCATTATTGTTCGTAGCGAAAGCGGAACTTCTCTTGTTCACTGGCCGCTTTCGCCAGGATCCATTTTCGAAAAGCGGCTATTTTACCCAGTTCTGCCTGGCTGTCATGGCAAACCAGATAAAATGCATTTTTACTTACCAGAACATCGTTAAACGGGCACACCAGGCGCCCGGCTTCAATTTCCGTCTGGGCCATCACGTTGTTCGCCAGGGCCACCCCCTGGCCGTGAATGGCCGCCTGCAACACCATGGCGCTGTGGCTGAATATGGGCCCCTGCTGCACGTTGATCTGGCTTAGCCCCAGCTGGCGGGTGTAGGTCTGCCAGTCCCGGCGCGAGGCATCATGCAGCAGCGTGTGTTTTGCGAGGTCCGCCGGGGTTTTCAACGGGCGATCCCCGGTCAGCAACAGCGGGGAGCACACCGGCAGCAAATATTCGGTATACAGCTTTTCTACCCGCAGCCCGGGCCAGTTGCCCCGCCCATAGAAGATAGCCACATCCACATCGTCAGCCAGTTTATCTTCCTGGCGGTCAACGGCCTGGATACGCACATCAATTCCCGGCCAGTCCTGGTTAAAACTGGTCAGCCGTGGCACCAGCCACTGAATGGCAAAACTGGGCAGCATACTGACCGTAAGCGCCCCTTTCGCGCTGCGCGCCTGTAGTTTACGCGTAGCGTCCGTCAGTTGAGAAAAAATTTCTTTAATATCCAGGAAATAACTTTGCCCTTCTTCGGTCAGCAGTAAAGAGCGATTGCGGCGCCGGAACAGTTTTAACCCGAGGAAATCTTCCAGCGATTTGATCTGGTGGCTGACAGCAGCCTGGGTCACGAACAGTTCTTCGGCTGCCTTAGTAAAACTAAGGTGACGGGCGGCAGAGTCAAACGCCCGTAATGCATTCAGAGGCGGTAATCTTTTGGACATGGTAACCGGCGTAATGTTAAAAAAATTCACAAAAATACTAAAGGATTAACCTATTAGTTTTTTTTATCTGAGCCATTATAATTTGTCCATTGAGGATGCACCAGCAAATACCTATAGTGGCGCCACTTCCTGAGCCGGAACGAAAAGTGTTTTGGAATTGATGTTCTGAAAGGCTTTTGGCTTACGGTTGTGATGTTGTGTTGTTGTGTTTGCAAATTGGTCTGCAATTCAGACCCCGGTAGCGACGCTACCATATTTTCACTTCCTGTACATTTACCCTGTCTGTCCATAGTGATTAGTGTAGCACCGCCGGTTGCGGTGCTTTTTTTTGCCCCCTCCCGCTCAGCAACCGCCGCCAGCAGCCCCGTCACGGCACCGCAGCCTTAGCATTAAATGCTATATTTTTAGCCATGCCCCCGCAGAATGAAACATTTATTCAACACCCCTGGTTCTTGTACTCCCCGGCTAAATAGTTCACCATCCTGCGCTAAAGACGAGGACGACCATGAATGCATTTTCCCCGGCGCACTTCCGTAGCCAGTTTCCCGCCCTGTCAGGCGCGGAGAGCTATCTGGACAGCGCCGCCACCACCCTGAAACCAGAGCCGGTGATTGCGGCAATACATCAGTATTACAGCAGCGCATCCGGCAGCGTACACCGCAGCCAGTCCCGGCAGGCCCGCCTGCTGACGGACCATTTCGAATCCGCACGCGCAAGTGTCGCCCGGCTGCTCCGTGCCCCGCACCCGGAAGATATTGTCTGGACCAGCGGCACCACCGAGGCGCTGAACATCGTGGCCCGCTGCTATGTTCAGCCCCGCCTGGCCCCGGGTGATGAGCTTATCGTCAGCGAGGCAGAGCACCACGCCAACCTGGTCCCCTGGCTGATGGTCGCCCGGCAGTGTGGCGCAAACGTCATCAAACTGCCGCTGAACGCACAGCATCTGCCGGATCTTGACCAGCTCCCGGCACTGCTCACCCCCCGCACCCGCGTGCTGGCCCTGGGGCAGATGTCCAACGTGACCGGCGGTGCGCCGGACCTGGCCCGGGCAATAAGTCTGGCTCATGCGAGCGGCGCTATCGTGGTTGTGGATGGTGCCCAGGGAATTGCCCATACGGCGGTGGATGTTAACGCCCTGGACATCGATTTTTACGCCTTTTCCGCCCACAAGCTGTATGGCCCCACCGGCACCGGTGCCCTGTACGGGCGCCGGGAACTGCTCCGGGAGATGTCCCCCTGGCTCGGGGGCGGGAAAATGGTGAAACAGGTCAGCTTCTCAGGCTTTACCGTGCAGGATGCCCCCTGGGGGCTGGAGGCAGGCACCCCCAATATTGCCGGAGTGATTGGCCTTAACGCGGCGCTGGAATGGCTGGAGACCGTAGACCGGCCGCAGGCAGAGCACTATACCCGGGGTCTTGCCACCCAGGCAGAAGCGCTACTGTCCCGGCGCCCCGGCTTTCGCAGCTACCGCAGCCAGGACGCCAGCCTGCTGGCCTTTAATTTTGACGGGGTGCATTACGGGGATCTCGCCACCCTGCTGGCCGAATCCGGCGTAACGCTGCGCGCCGGGCAGCACTGCGCCCAGCCCCTGCTGGCCGCCCTCGGGGTCAGCGGCACACTGCGCGCCTCGTTTGCGCCCTATAATACGGCTGATGATGTCACCCGCCTGGTGGGGAGCATCGATCTGGCCCTCGATTTACTACTGGATTAACACCATGACCACCGAGCACCCCTTTGGCACCGATATTAGCGCCGGGCAACTGACAGAACAGTTCGCCCGCGCCCGACAGTGGGAAGAGAAATACCGCCTGCTTATCCAGCTGGGGAAAAAGCTGCCCCCGCTGGCAGAGCAGTATAAAACCCCGGAGACGGAAATCTCCGGCTGTGAAAACCGGGTATGGCTTGGTTATTCCCGCCAGGCCGACGGGCGGTTCCATTTTTATGGTGACAGCGAAGGCCGCATTGTCCGCGGCCTGCTGGCGGTGCTGCTTACCGCCGTGGAGGGAAAAACCGCCCGGGAATTAGCCACCACCGATCCGGGGGCGCTGTTTACTGCCCTGGGGCTGCACAGCCAGTTAAGCGCCTCCCGCAGTCAGGGGCTGGAAGCGCTGATCCAGGCCGTAAAACGCGCAGCCCGGGCCTAGTCAGCCCTGCTGCCGGGCAGCCCTGGCCTGCATTTTCTTCAGCACGTGGGAAACGGCCACAAAACCAAAGCTGGCGGTAACCATGGTCGCCGCCCCGAAACCGGAGGCGCAGTCCATCCGTTTTGGCCCCTCGGCGGTGCTTTTGGCGGCACACACAGTGCCGTCTGTCTGGGGGTAGACCAGCGCTTCGGTTGAGAAGACGCAATCGACCCCCAGCTTCCCTTTGCTGTTTTTTACCACGCCAAAATCCTGCTTCAGGCGCTCGCGCACTTTTGCCGCCAGCGGATCCTGGATAGTTTTGGCAAGATCAGCCACCTGGATTTGGGTCGGATCAATCTGGCCCCCGGCCCCGCCGGTGGTCACCAGGGGCACCTTGTTGCGCCGACACCAGGCGATCAGCGCCGCTTTCGGGCGCACGCTGTCAATGGCATCAATCACGTAGCTGTAGCCCCTGCCCATATACTCCGCCACGTTATCTGCGGTGACAAAATCATCAATAATGGTCACCGCACACTCGGGGTTGATGTCCCGGATCCGGGCGGCCATCACTTCCGCTTTCGCCAGCCCGACATTGCCGCGCAGGGCGTGGATCTGGCGGTTGGTGTTGGTGATGCACACATCGTCCATATCAATGAGTGTGATCGCGCCAATACCGGTGCGGGCCAGCGCTTCTGCCGCCCAGGAGCCCACCCCGCCAATGCCCACCACACACACGTGAGCCTGTGCAAACAGGGGTAATGCGTCGGCGCCATATAAACGCGCCGTTCCGCCGAAACGCTGCATCCAGCCGTCAGAGAGCACCACAGACATGGAAATACCTCAGATAAACAGAATAAAAAACGGGCTGATTATACAGCCCGCTGTTCAGGAAGTGGAGCCACGCGGCATTTAGCCGCTAAACACACTGGTCCCGGTGCCCGGTGCTGTTTTCAGCACCCAGACCCGGCCATAGTGGTTATACCAGCCCGCCCGGTGACCGGCTTCCGCGCCAATCCCCTGGTAGATATCAAAGTGCTGGCCTTTAATTGCCCCGCCCACATCCAGGGCCACCATCACGCGCAGCTCATACTGGCCGGTAAATTTCCCGCTGTTATCCAGCAAGGGCACTTCGGTGAGCAACGTGGTCCCGGCAGGAATAATACTGCGATCAGAGGCCACCGACGCCCGGCCAATCAGCGGCACGGCGCTGGCCCCTTTCACGGGCGCAAAAGACTGGGGTTTAAAGAACACAAAAGAGGGGTTCTGCTCCAGCAGCTCCTGCACCTGGGCTTCGCTGTGGGTTTCGCCCCAGTGGCGGATGGCCTGCATCGACATATCTTCGCGCTTCACTTCACCGCGATCGATAAGCACCTTACCAATACTGCGGTAAGCGTGGCCGTTTTTCCCGCCGTAGCTGAAGAAGTTCAGCGGCGAGCCGTCGCCAAAGTCGATATAGCCGCTGCCCTGAACATCCATAATAAAGTTGTCCATCAGCGAATTACTGTAGGCCAGTACGTAGCTGTCGCTCAGCGCCCCGGCGTAAATCTCCGCCCGGGAGGGTAACCGGCCCCGTTTTGGCGGCATGCGGTAAATCGGGTACTGGAACTCGCCCTGACGGGTGTGGCGCGCCTGGATAACCGGCGTGTAGTAACCGGTAAACTGGACGTTGCCGTAGTTATCTGCCCCCTGCATCTGCCAGGCATCCAGACCATACTGGCGCAGCATGCGGGTATCGCCACCGGCCCGCAGCCAGCTCTCTACCGCGTTGTAGACATTGCTCTGGTTGTTATATAAGCGGGGAGAGGCACTGCGAATGGCGCTTATCTGTCTGGAGAAGTCGCCGCCGTTGATGGGCGCCCCCTGGGCGTCCGGCTGGTTGACCAGCGAGAACGGCTGGGTAAATTTGCCTTCATTATACTGCTGACCGCGATCGGTCGGTTTTGACGAACAGGCGGCCAGAATCGCTATCATGGCGCCTGTCAGGGTGAATTTAAGCCAACGTTTATTCATTACATCATGTCCTGGATTCATGCGTGCTGCCGGGCGAAGATAGCAAACCCCACCGGGGAAGAAAATCGCTTTACAAGATCTGCGGCCACAATTGCGCATCCGGGCCCGGTAGCGGTTACTGATTGAGCGAAAAATGTAAAAGATATCAATTTGTTTAAAAAAAAGGTTGTATCACAGCGCCAGCAGAGTATAGTGCGCATCCACGGACGCGGGGTGGAGCAGCCTGGTAGCTCGTCGGGCTCATAACCCGAAGGTCGTCGGTTCAAATCCGGCCCCCGCAACCAATTAAAGAAAGTAAGAAAATAAGCAGTAACAGTAAGTCGTACGGACGCGGGGTGGAGCAGCCTGGTAGCTCGTCGGGCTCATAACCCGAAGGTCGTCGGTTCAAATCCGGCCCCCGCAACCAATATCAACGCCTACTGTGAAAAGCCATTATACGGACGCGGGGTGGAGCAGCCTGGTAGCTCGTCGGGCTCATAACCCGAAGGTCGTCGGTTCAAATCCGGCCCCCGCAACCAACATTGAGAACACCCTGACGGGTGTTTTTTTGTTTCTGGCTCCCTGTATTTCTCCTTCCGGCAGCGGGCCTTAGCGGCCCCTACCCGCGTCTGGCCAGTGCGCCGTGCTCATAAAAATACGCCTTGATCCCGGCCAGAATAGATTCCGCCACCTGCTGCTGGAACACCGCCGTGCGTAACCGGCGCTCCTCTGCCACATTACTGATAAAGGCCGTCTCCACCAGGATAGAGGGAATATCCGGCGCCTTAAGCACCGCAAACCCCGCCTGGTCCACCCGGTTCTTATGCAGCTTATTAATGCGCCCCAGATGGCCCAGCACCTCTTTACCAAATTTCAGGCTGTCGTTAATGGTCAGGGACTGGACCATATCAAACATGGTGTGGTCCAGATAGCGATCGCCGCTTTTACTCACCCCGCCAATTAAGTCCGCCGCGTTCTGGGTCCGGGCCAGATACTTCGCGGCGGTACTGGTGGCCCCTTTAGTAGACAGCGCAAAAACCGAAGAGCCGCGCGCTGAACGATCAGTAAACGCATCCGCATGGATAGAGACAAACAGATCTGCCCGCTGCTTCTGGGCCTTCGCCACCCGCACTTTGAGGGGGATAAAAACATCCTCGTTGCGGGTCATATAGGCTTTCATATTGGGCTGGCGCTCAATCAGAGTGCGCAGGCGGCGGGCAATCTGGAGCACCACATCTTTTTCCCGGGTATGGTGCTTACCAATGGCCCCGGGATCTTCACCGCCATGGCCCGGATCCAGCATGATCACGATAGGCCGGTCGCGCCCGGCCCTGCCGGGCTTGGGCCCTTCTGCGGGCACTTTTTTCTCCAGCTGGCCGTTGTTGTAATCTTCCAGCAGCGCCAGCAGCGGATCCTGATCGTTATTAGTATTGGCCGGGTAGAGATCCATCACCGTGCGCTCTTTAAACTCCGCCACAGGCGCCAGCGCAAACAGGTGCGGCGTGACATTCTGTTTTAATTCAAACACCAGGCGCACGGTTTTCGGATCAAACTGCCCGACCCGGGCAGATTTAATAAACGGATCGTCAGACCGGATCAGGTTATCCAGCCCTTTGAGTACCGCATTCAGGTGCACGCCTTCCAGATCCACCACCACCCGCTCCGGGTTGCTGAGCGCAAACTGGCGATACCTGAGCTGGCGGTTAGACTCCAGGGTTACCCGCGTATATGTAGACGACGGCCAGACGCGCACAGCAATCACCTGGCTGCTGGCGGCAAAGCCCGCCTTACTCACGCTGAGTAATAACATCGCTCCTGCCCCCTGGAGCAACTGACGACGACTGATAGCTGAAGGGGTGTCTGACATACTTCTCCTGAATACCGGCGTGCAACAATAAATATCAAAACGGAAATTTTGGTCAAAAACTTTAACCAAACCGGCGGACAGTGTCACCTTAAAAACAGTAAACATTCACATACCATCAGCCCCGGCAACGCCAGATTAATTCATCACCTGGTGAAAAATCACACTTGCACTCATGGCAAAAACAGAATAAAAATACACTTTATTCGAATAATAATTCATTGAGGGGTGATAGTGTGGTGAAGGAGCGTAAGACCGAACTGGTGCAGGGATTCCGCCATTCAGTTCCCTATATAAATGCCCACCGGGGCAAAACCTTCGTGATTATGCTCGGCGGAGAGGCCATTGAGCATGAGAACTTCGCCAGTATCGTCAGCGATATCGGCCTGCTGCATAGCCTGGGGATCCGCCTGGTGGTGGTCTATGGCGCCCGCCCCCAGATTGACGCCAACCTGGCAGCCCACCACCATGAACCGTTGTACCACAAGCATATCCGGGTGACCGACACCAGAACGCTGGATCTGGTGAAGCAGGCCGCTGGCCTGCTGCAACTGGATATCACCGCGCGGCTCTCCATGAGCCTTAACAATACCCCGTTACAGGGGGCGCATATTAATGTGGTGAGCGGAAACTTTATTATCGCCCAGCCCCTCGGGGTTGATGACGGGGTGGACTATTGCCACAGCGGGCGCATCCGCCGTATCGACGAAGAGGCTATCCATCGCCAGCTGGATAACGGCGCGATTGTCCTGCTGGGGCCGGTGGCGGTTTCAGTCACCGGGGAGAGCTTTAACCTCACCTCCGAAGAGGTTGCCACCCAGCTGGCTATCAAGCTGAAAGCCGAAAAGCTGATTGGCTTTTGCTCCGTACAGGGGGTCGAAGACAACGCGGGGAATATTGTGCCGGAGCTGTTCCCGGGCGATGCCCAGGCCAAAGTGGAGCAGCTGGAAGCCAGCGGCGACTATAATTCCGGCACGGTGCGCTTTCTGCGCGGGGCGGTGAAAGCCTGCCGCAGCGGGGTACGCCGCAGCCACCTGCTGAGTTATCAGGATGACGGTGCCCTGGTGCAGGAGCTCTTCTCCCGCGACGGTATCGGCACCCAGATAGTGATGGAAAGCGCCGAGCAGATCCGCCGGGCCACCATTAATGACATTGGCGGGATCCTCGAGCTGATAACCCCTCTGGAGCAGCAGGGCATTCTGGTGCGTCGCTCCCGGGAACAGCTGGAGATGGAAATCGATAAATTCACTATTATTCAGCGCGATAACACCACCATCGCCTGTGCCGCGCTCTACCCGTTCCCGGAAGAGAAAATCGGCGAAATGGCCTGTGTGGCGGTGCATCCGGACTACCGCAGCTCGTCCCGGGGGGAGCTGCTGCTGGAGCGTATCGCAAACCAGGCGAAGCAGTCCGGGCTGGATAAGCTGTTTGTGCTGACCACCCGCAGTATTCACTGGTTCCAGGAGCGGGGCTTCACCCCGGTGGATATTGAACTGCTGCCGGAAAGCAAAAAGCAGATGTACAACTACCAGCGGCGCTCCAAAGTGCTGATGGCAGACCTCAGCTAAGCGCCCGGCGGCCAGCACCACGGGCCGCCGGTTTACCCTCCGGGCTCTGCGGCCCTGAACCACTCAGCCAGCCCGCTGCGCCGCTCGGTGCCGGTCTGAATCGCCCGCACCAGCAGGCGGGTATCGCTGTACAACGACAACTGCCGCTTCGCCCGGGTTATCGCCGTGTAGACCAGCTCGCGGCTGACCACCGGCACCAGCCGGTCCGGCAGCACCAGGGCTGCGTGATCAAACTCCGACCCCTGAGATTTATGCACCGTCATCGCCCAGGCCGTTTCATGGGCCGGTAAGCGGCCCGGCAGTACCGACTTAATCGCCCCGTCCGGCATCCGGAACCAGACCCGCAGCCCCTGCTCTGTGGCCAGGGTGATACCGATATCGCCATTAAACAGCCCCAGTGCGCTGTCATTACGGCTAATCATCACCGGGCGGCCGTGATACCAGCGCCCGCCACCGGTGGGGGCGCTCAGCAACTGGCGGCGAAACAGCGCCTGCTCCAGGCGCTCATTCAGGCCGCTGACGCCAAATGGCCCTTCGCGCAGGGCGCACAGCAGGCGAAACTGACCAAACGCCTCCAGCACCGCACCGGGCTCCGCCCCTGTGGTAAGCCCGTTAAGGTAATCCCCGTAGCCCGCCACCGCCTGCCGGATCATCTGGTTATAGTCGTCACTCTCCTGCAGTACCTGGTGGCAGATATCCGTATACCCGGCGGCCAGCACCTGGCGCACCCCGGCGGTGTCGCTCTGGTTAACGGCGCTGGCAAGCCGCCCGATGCCGGAGTCACTGCCAAAACGGTAACTTTTGCGCAGCAGGCACAGGCAGTCGCGCAGCGCCGCCCCCTGCTCACCCGGGCCCGGCTCCAGGGTATACCCGGTGATTCTCCCGAGCTCTGCGGCCCGCCCGGCGGTGTAGCCCTCTGCCGCCCAGGCGCAGATATCCCCCAGCACCGCCCCGGCCTCCACCGACGCCAGCTGATCCCTGTCGCCGAGGAAAATCACCCGGGCATGTGCCGGTAATGCGGCAATCAGCCGCGCCATCATGGGGAGATCCACCATCGAGGCTTCGTCCACCACCAGCACATCCAGATGCAGCGGGTTACCCTCGTGGTAGCGAAAACGCTGGCTGCCCGGCTGGGCCCCCAGCAGGCGATGCAAAGTACCCGCATCCGCAGGCAGGCTGGCACGCTGGGCTTCACTGAGCGGCAGCTGGCGCAGCGCACCGCCCAGCGATTCGGTTAACCGGGCGGCGGCTTTACCGGTCGGGGCGGCCAGGCGGATCCGCAGCGGCCCGTCCGCCAGCTGAACCATCGCGGCTAACAGTTTTGCCACCGTGGTGGTTTTGCCGGTTCCCGGCCCGCCGGAAATCACCGCAATGCGCCGGGTCAGGGCCACGGCGGCGGCCACTTTCTGCCAGTCGGTGTCGGGCTGAGGGGCAAACAGCTTATCCAGCACCCCGGCCAGCGCCTGCGGATCCACCGCCAGCGCCTGGTTTTGTTCGGCGAAAAACTGCGCCACCCGGCGCTCGTACTGCCACATCCGGTTAAGATAGAGCCGCCCGGCGTGCAGTTTTAGCGGGGTGGCCTCCTCCCCCTGGCTCACGGCGGGCGAATCCAGCAGCTGTTGCTGCCAGTCTTCCGGCTGCCCGGCGGCCTGGAAAAGTGCCTCCACCAGCGGGCGCTGGGCCCCGGCGTCGATATGGTCCGGGGCCAGGCGCGCCAGCGGTACACAGACATGCCCTTCCCCCGCATCGCGGCTCACCAGGGCGGCGGCCAGCATCAGCGCGGGCTGCTGCTCCCCGGCAATCATCATGGCGAACTGGGCGTCCAGGGCCCGTAACCAGCGGCAGGCGACCGCGTCCTGTAACAGTGCCCGGATGCTCATGGGTTCTCCTTCGGCTGATCCCCGGCAAACAGCGCGTCCAGGGCGTTAACCAGCGCCAGAGAGGGCCGGGCAGTGTAGACGCCCTGACCCACAGAGGCCGGATCCACCCCGCGCAAAAACAGATAGATAACCCCGCCAAAATGGCGCTGATAGTCGTAATCCGCTATCCGGTGGCGCAAAAAGCGGTGCAGCGCCAGGGTATAGAGCTGATACTGCAAATCGTAACGGTGCTCCTGCATGGCGCCCGCCATCGCCTGCGGTGTATAGGCGCTGGCATCTTCCCCCAGCCAGTTGGATTTATAGTCCAGCAGGTAGTAGCGCCCGTTGTGGCGAAACACCAGATCAATAAAGCCTTTCAGCATGCCCTGAACCTGGCGGAAATCCAGCGGCGGGCAGCCCGCAGAGAGCGGATCCCCGGCGCGAATCAACTGGTCAAGCTGGCGGGCCTGTAGCGGCGAGGCAATAGGCAGGTAAAACGCCAGCTCCGCCCGCTTATCTGCCGGTGCCAGCTCCGCCAGGCACAATCCCTGTTCATTAAGCGGGGCGATAAGCAGCTGCTCCAGCCAGTGCATCACCACCGGCTGCCACTGCCCATCGAAGCCGGACTCCAGCAACTGCGCCAGCACCCACTGGGGGTCTGGCGGCTGGGTGAAGTCGAGCGCTTCCAGAAGCCCGTGCAAAAAGGTGCCCGGCGAGGCCCCGCGCGGAAAATGGTGTATAGTCAGCCGGTTTTCCACGCCT
Organism: Shimwellia blattae DSM 4481 = NBRC 105725; assembly: GCF_000262305.1. Lineage (NCBI taxonomy): Bacteria > Pseudomonadati > Pseudomonadota > Gammaproteobacteria > Enterobacterales > Enterobacteriaceae > Shimwellia > Shimwellia blattae. The sequence goes on along the minus strand of NC_017910.1, from coordinate 824,083 downwards.
GGCGTCTCCTGCACGGCCAGTGCCTCCCCCACGGCGTCTTCATCCAGGCGCGGCACCCAGTCAAGGGCGGCCCGGCGGCCGTGCTGCTGTAGCCCGGAATAACTGGTCACCCGCCAGTTATCCGCCATCTGGCGGCCCGGCTCCCGGGCCGCCAGGGGCGGGCTGTCCGGTTGCGGCGGCTGCCAGGGGGTCTCATCGCCTTCGGCGGTGGGCTGAAGGTGAATATCGTCATCACTCAGGGCCAGCAGCGCCTCAGCCAGTTGCGCTGCATCCATCGCCTGCCCCTGCTGGATAAGCAGCCCGATGGCGCTGTGGTGAAAATCCGTTGCCCCTTTTTTACTGCGGTTGCCGCGAAACAGCGGCGCCACCCCGAGGCTACAGTGCCAGACTGAGCGGGTCAGGGCCACATACAGCAGGCGGAGATCTTCGGCCAGGCGCTCCTCTTCGGCCAGCGCCAGGCTTTGGGTATCATCGGCGGGATCCAGCAGGGTTTCAAAGGTTTGCCGGTCGTGATACAGCCCCCGGGTCTCCTGGCGGTAGCTGGCAATAAACGGCAGCCAGACCAGCGGGTACTCCAGCCCTTTGGATTTATGAATAGTGACCACTTTCACCAGATGCCGGTCGCTTTCCAGGCGCAGTTGCTGGCTGGCGGCGCTGGTATCCGGCTCTTCAATATGCTGAGCCAGCCAGCGCACCAGGGCGTGCTCGCTGTCTGCCCGGGCGGCCGCCTCCTGGAGCAGTTCGCTGATGTGCAGAATATCGGTTAAGCGCCGCTCCCCTGCGGGGCTGGCGAGAATGTTTTCCGCCACATGGCGCTGCGCCAGCAGGGCGCGCATCATCGGCATCACCCCGCGCCGCTGCCAGATCTCCCGGTAGGCGCTAAACTCTTCCACCAGCGCATCCCACTGGCTCTCCTGCTGGCTCAGTGCATCAATAGCCCGCGCATCCAGCCCGAGAATGCTGGTCGCCATGGCGCTGCGCAGCCCCTGCTCATGCTCCGGTGCCAGCACCGCCTGGAGGATCCACAATATCTCCCGGGCTTCCGGGGCCAGAAATACACTGTCCCGGTTAGATAAATAGACAGACTGAATATTCAGCAAGCCCAGCGCATCGCGCACGATGGCCGCCTCGTTACGGCTGCGCACCAGCACCGTGATATCCGATGCCTGCACCGCCCGCGAATCGTTCCCCGACCACAGGCGCGCCTCACCGCGCGCACCGGCACTCAGCCAGTCGCGGATCTCTCTGGCGCACTGGCGGGCCATGATTTGCTGGTACTCACTTACCCCGCAGCCCTCACCCTCTGTGTGCCACAGGGTCATGGCGGGCTGCACGTTGCCGTTGAGGGTAAAACGGTGGCGGTGGTTTTTCTTCGCCGCGCTGACCGGCAGAAATGGGATCTGGCGAAACAAAAACGGGTGTGGCAGCTGGCCAAATAGCCGGTTAACGCTGTGTACCATTCCCGGTGCGGAGCGCCAGTTTGTCTCCAGCGTGTAGTGAGCGGTCACTTCGCTGCGCGCGGTCATATAGGTGAAGATATCCGCCCCGCGAAAGGCATAAATCGCCTGCTTAGGGTCACCTATCAGCAGCAGCGTGGCCGCAGGCTGGTTAAGCCAGATACGGCGAAAGATACGGTATTGCTGGGGGTCCGTATCCTGGAACTCATCAATCATCGCCGCCGGGAAACGGGCCCGGATGGCATCTGCCAGCGCCTCACCGGCGGGCTGGCGCAGGGCATCGTCCAGCCGGCTGAGCATATCGTCAAAGCCCATCTCACCCCGGCGGCGCTTTTCCCGGGCCACGCTATAGCGAATTTCGGCCATCGCCCGGGCAATCACCAGATCCCGCAGGGTGAGCGGCTCGCTGAGGAAGGCATCAATAGCGCTGAACAGCCCATGGCGCGGCGGCTCGCCTTTTTTGGTTTTCTCATCAAGAAACGACTGGGCAAATTTACCCAGCGCCTCCGGCACCTGGTAGTCGGTGGTCTCCCGGGCGGCCCACTCCCCCACCAGGCTGAGCCAGTTGGGTAAGTTACGGCTGCTGAAGCTGCGTTTATCCACCCCGGAATCCGCAATGATCGCGGCAATATCGGGGGCTGCGGCGCGCCACTGCTGTTTGATGGCGTCAATAGTGGCAATAATGCGCGCGTGCCGCTGCGGGAGCGTTTCCCCTTCCGCTGGCGGCTGGCGCAGCCGGGGGGCCTCCCCCTGCAGGTAGCGGTTAATGTCCCGCAGCAGCGCCTGGGGCCCGGACCACTCCGTGCTGATGGCCTGAGCCACCGGCTTGCTAAGCGGGTAACAGTGGCGCCGCCAGAAGTCGGCACAGGCCTGGTAGCGCAGCTGATGCTCATCTTCCAGCAGTTGCTGCTCAAACAGCATGCCGGACTCAAACGCATTGAGGTTCAGCATCCGCTGGCAGAAGCCGTGAATGGTAAAAATTGCCGCTTCGTCCATCTGGCGCTCGGCCAGCAGCAGCACTCTGGCGGCCTGTTCCCGATCGCGAATCTCTTCAAGCAGGCTCAGAAACAAAGGGTTGTCGGACTGGCCGCGCAGGCAGGCGATGCGCAGGGCGTGGATATTGTCGCGAATGCGGCTGCGCAGCTCTTCGGTTGCGGCCTCCGTAAAGGTCACCACCAGCAGCTCTTCCACCCCCAGGGGTCGCGGGTAGGCCGCCTCTCCCCCCAGGCCAAGCAGCAGGCGCAGGTAGAGGGCGGCGATGGTGTAAGTTTTCCCTGTACCGGCAGACGCCTCGATAAGCCTTGCGCCGGTGAGCGGTAAGGTCAGCGGATCAAGGGTCTGCGCGGTTTGTTCGGTCATTGGTTCTCTCTTACCAGGGACATGGATTGCTGAAGTTTGCCAACATCACCGGCTTGCTCCCAGCCCGGGGGCTGGGCAAATTCCTGCTTACCGTTATGGCTGCCGGAAACCTGCGAAAGCACTGCCATCCCCTGCTGCGCGATAACCGCCTGGTGGAAAAAGTCAGCAACGCCCGCCGGTGTGAGCTGTTTTAGCCGGGCGATGACTTTATCACGGGAATCAAAGCGGAGGTTAGCCCGGTCAAAATCCTTACTGTAGCGGATGGCCTCCTGCGCCAGGGTTTGCGGCGGCTGCTGCATCTGGTCAATGACCGCCTGGCGGATCCGGGCAAAGGTTTTTTCATCCATCTCCCTCAGGCGCTGCTCCACCGTCGGGAAAAACGCCTGATAGCGCGCCCATAAATAGGCAGGCTGCTTATCGCTGCTCTGTAGCAGGAATCCCAGCCCCCACTGGCGGCCTATCACCATCGGGAAGGAGAAGACCGCATACCCCAGCTGCTCTTCGGTACGTAAGCGGGTGTAAAACCACGGCTGAATAATCTGCCCCAGCAGCGCAGTGTAGGCGTTGCTGGTATTTTCGTCATACCCGGTGGGAACAAAGACCGCCGCCAGGGCCGAGTCGGTACTGCTGCCGGTGCGGGTAAAGATAACCTTGCGCGGTTTATCTACCAGAATATCTTTATTGCGGCACCATTCGGTGCCCCGGGTGCCCAGCTGCGCATTAATGTCTGCCGCCATCGTCCGGGCCTGCTGCTCGCCCATATTCCCCACGATAAGCCACTCCGGTTTGGCGCCGGTTTTCAGTTTTTCCCGGTAGGCCAGCAGATCCGCCACGGTTATCGAAGGCAGCAGCGCCCGCCGCTCGGGGCGGGAATAGTACGGCACCTGAGAGAGCATCTGGACCGGCATAATCGCCTGATCATAGGCTTTGCCCTTTTCCGCGGAGTCGAGCATCTGCAGATACCAGGATTTTGCCTGCTCCAGCTGGGCGTCCGTCGGCGTGTAGGAGAAGTAACCCTGCAGCAGGGCAGATAACAACGCCGGCAGGTGCTGGGTGTAGCCGTTGGCGTTGATCATCAGCCCGCTATTGGCATTCGACGAGAACGAAATCCCCCCGACGGCAGCCTGGTTGCTAAGCTCATCCAACGCCAGCCCGGCCAGATAGTCATTCAGGGCGAACATCACCTGGTTTTTCGCGCTGTTCATCGCGCCGGGGTTACGCAGCACCACGGTGACATCGGCTTTGGGCTCATCCGCAAAGCGGCCACCGGACATATACAGTACCCGCAGCCCCGGCTCTTTGACCAGCAACTCCGGGTGGGTGTAGGTTTTGCCCGGGGTGGTGAGGGTGAAATCATCAGGAATATAGGGGTTCAGCGCCGGTAACTGTAACTGTATCTGGCCTGCGGCCTGGCGCCATTTTTCCAGGGTGGCGGCCGGGATCTTTTGTGTGGCGTAGGGGGCATTCACAAAATAGGCGGTTTTGTTGTGGGGCTCGTCCGGGCTGATGTACCAGATACGCGCATTTTGCGGGGTCATCATCGCCAGGCGCTCGCCAATGGCTTTGCTGTCGTAGCGGTCGGCAATATTGACCACGTCCAGGGTGTGGGCCACCGGTACGCGGAGCATGGTATCAGCCAGCCACTCTACGTAGTCCATATCGCGGGTAATGGACGGGTAGCGAAAATCCAGATCCAGCACGTGTGCCAGCTCGTCAAAATACTGCTTATCAATGCCCTTCTCACGCAGCATATTCAGGTAGCTGAACACAGCCGCGACCACCTCATCACGCCGGGCCAGCCCCTTGTCAGTCAGGGAGACGGAGATAGCCATAACGCCGCTATTTCCGGTAACGACCGGGTCAGAATCCGCACGCACGCTGTCGGCCAGCCCCTGGGTTTGCAGCCAGTCCGACAGGGTGTCCTTGCTGCGGTTGCCAATCATGTAATTGATAAGCTCGTCCGTTTTGCTGCGAAACTGGGCGCTGTTATTGGCAATGCGGAACTCAATACGCACCATTTTGCGCGGCAGCGCAGGCACATAGTGGATGAGGATGCCTTTCTGGGCCTCCGTCACCACCGGGGTGTCGATTACCGGGCGGCGGATTTTTTTATCCGGAATGCGCCCGTATGTGCGGGCTGCAATAGCGGCTAACTCAGCCAGGGGTTTATTACTGTAGATGACCGCCTTCATCAGCCCGGCGGAGTAGTATTTATCGTGAAATGCCACCAGCGCATCGTGCAGTTTGCTGCCCGGTTTGTCGCGCAGGGTTTCCAGGTTCCCCCCGGAAAAGCGCGAGGCGGGGTGCGCCGGGTTGAGCGTTTCCGCACTCACCTGGGCCATGCGCATCCCGTCCCGGGAGCGGGCCAGGGTCAGCTCCGCGTTCACGGCGTTACGCTCGCGCTCTGCGTAGTCCGGGGACAACACCGGGGTGGCTATCGCATCCGCCAGGCGGTCTACGGCGGGCGCCAGGGCACTGTTTTCCACCTCAAGGTAGAACGCAGTCCGGTACGGGGCGGTGCTGGCGTTGTGGCTGCCACCGTGCATTTTCAGAAACTCAGACAGGCTGTCTGGCTGCGGGTAGTGGCGGGAGCCCATCAGGGTCATGTGCTCCAGGTAATGGGCCAGCCCGAGGTGCGTGTCCGGATCTTCCAGTGACCCCACCGCCACCACCAGCGCCGAGAGGGATTTTACCGCCTGGGGATCGCTGACCAGCAGCACAACCATGCCGTTATCCAGCCGGATGGCCTGATACTGGCGGGGATCCTGATCACTTTTATGAATGGTTTCCTGAAGGGGGGTCCAGGAGGTTTTTGCCTGAATTAATGGCGCCCAGAGGGCGGCTAACAGAAAAATCGACTTCAACCAGGTGCTGCATGTTGGCATTAATAAACCTCACCAGAACAACGGTAACGCGAATATCATCACGGCTTTCGGCCCCGGCTATGGATAGCGCACTGGCGGCCGTATTGCAATGAACAAATTTTGTCCAGTTTATTCCTGCATACTGTTATAGCGAAACAGGGGCACCAGATAACGCTGCGCATTATGGATAATCGCCTCGTAATAGTCTGGCTCCAGGGTGCGCCACAGGCGCTGGCGCCAGATATCGGCCCCTTCCCCTTCAACCATCTGGTTGCCCTCCCAGCGCTGTAATAACCGGCTACGCGCCTTACGCTGGGTGTCATCGTCCCATAAGATGGTGTCGCTTTGCGCGTCGTAGCAGGCTTCAACCCAGGCACCGCCGCTGGCGGGTAACAGCACCAGCGGCTGGCACATGCCTTCCCGGTAGCCATCAACCCACTGGGCCAGGAATGCCTGCGCCTCTTCTGCCGGTAACGCCGGAAAGCACCAGCGGCTCTCTTTGCGACCCAGCAGGCGGCTCGTTCCCTGGCCTCCGCACGCACAATAGACAAGGTGCTCCAGCCAAAGTTGCATACCGTGGGCCACATTCAGCACCGACGGTCGCCATCTGAGAAGCCCGTCACGCTGTACCTGCTGCAACCAGCCGGTAAGCCGGATCCCGGACACCTCCAGATCCACCTCCATACTGTGGGTGGCGCTTTTCTCCTGCTGTACGCTGGCTGCCAGTTGCTCCATTTCCAGTAGCTGGTCATCCCAGCCCAGCTCCCCCCATACCCCGTAGGGTAATGCCCCGGCAGCCCGGTAGCGGCGAAAAAGCGGCTGGGGATCTTCCCCGTCGATCAGCGTATTGAGCAGTGCCTGGTTTATCTGGTAGCGCTCAAGGCTGTCGAGGGAGAACGGCTCATCTTCCGGCAGTTCGGTCTCTTCCAGGCGGAAGCTCACCCCCAGGCGCATCTGGAAAAAGGCGCGGATCGGGTGGGCCCAGAAGCGCTGTAACTGTTCAAGGCTCAGCTCATCCTGCTCCAGGGGTGGCAGGGGCTGAATAAACCCGGGCTGGGATTCGCCCTGTTCACAGGCCGCGGCCAGCCATTCCCGGGCGTAGCTTTGCTGGTGATCTTCGGCCCGGAAGTTGCGCGCATCAAACGGGGTGCGGGTATGCAGCTCAACCAGATGCTGCTGCACCCGGCTGGCGCTGGTGTCGCAGTTTTCCTGCTCGTCGCCGGGCAGGTAATAGCTCTGGGCCAGATAATCCAGCAGCTCCTGCACCAGCACCGAGGGGAAGCGCTCACTGTTGTCCTGCACTGAGCGGCCAATATAGCTGACGTACAGCCGCTCCTGGGCGGAGATTATCGCCTCCAGAAACAGGTAGCGGTCGTCATCCCGGCGGCTGCGATCCCCGCGCACCGGTTTGCTGTTCATTAAATCAAACCCCAGTGGCGAGAGGGTGCGCGGGTAGACACCGTCATTCATTCCCAGCAGGCATACCACCCTGAACGGGATGGAGCGCATCGGCATCAGGGTGCAGAAGTTCACCGGGCCTGCCAGGAAGCGCTGGCTGATCCGTTCTTTGTCCAGCAGGCGGGAGAGCTCATCCCGCAGCAGGGTCAGCGGAACCGGCTGCCGGTAACCGGCCTCCATGCCCTGGCGGATCAGCGCCTGCCACTGTTGCTCTGCCAGCGCCAGTGCGCTTTCTGCTTCCGCATCTGGCTGGAAAAACGCCTCCAGCATTTCCCGGCACAGGGGCTGCCATGCATCCAGCGGGCGTGGTTCCGTCAGCCGTTTGCGCCAGGTGTTAAGCTGCATCAGTAGATCCGCCAGTTGCCCCACCAGGCCCGCAATCAGACCGCTGGACTCGTCATAAGGCAGGATCTCCTGCCACTCGCCGCTGCGGCTCTCCATTGCATAGCCCAGCAGCATGCGGGTTAAGCCAAAGCGCCAGGTGTGCTGCCCGGTGGCCGGCAGTTCAAACTCCCGGACGTTGTCGTCATCCATACCCCAGCGGATGCCGGATTCGCTGACCCACTGGCGCAGATTACGCAGCCCTTCTTCATCAATGGCAAAGCGGCTGGCCAGCGCCGGCACTTCCAGCAGGGCCAGCACCTGCTCTGCGGTGAAGCGGCTTTCGGGCAGGGTCAGTAACGACAGAAACGCCTGTAGCGCCGGGTGTGCCTGGCTGGCGCGGCGATCCGAGAGCGCAAACGGCAGCCAGCGGTTCCCCGTTGCGCTGCCAAACACCGCCTGAATAAACGGGCTGTAGCTGTCAATGTCCGCCACCATAACGATAATGTCTCTCGGGGTCAGGGTGGCGTCTTCATCCATCATGGCCAGCAGGCGATCGTGCAGGATCTCCACCTCCCGCTGGGGGCTGTGGCAGGCGTGGAACGTGACGGAGCGATCCCCGGGATCAAGCCGGTATTTGCCCGTGCTGTGCAGAAATTCCGCCTCGGTCAGGCCCGGGCGCATGCTATCCTGCAGGTCGAGAATGTCCGCCTGTAGCCCGTGCAGCATATTGTCCCGCGGGATATCAACGAAGACATCAACCTCCTGGGACTGCTCCAGCTCAGAGAGTAAAAAAGAGTAGTCGCGGCCCAGCTTCCCCCAGGAGGCCAGCAGCGGGTTCCCCACATCCTGGATGCCGTTATCATCAAACAGGGCAGAAGCCTGGTCACTGTCTTTAAACAGCGGTAGTGTCTGGTCCTGGTTATGCTTGCGGCGCTGGCGGCTCAGCAAACGGGCAAGAAACGCCGGGTCGCGAATATCCCCCCAGTAGTAGCGGCAGGGGTTGGTAAACAGCAGGTGCACATCAACATAGTTGCCCAGCGCCTGGAGCGCCCGCAGGTAAACCGGCGGCAGTGCCGACACACCGCAAATAAAGACCCGCTGCGGCAGCCCGGGCGGCGGTGCACCGCCGGACTCCAGCGCGCTGATAAACCGCTGGTACAGATTGGCACGGTGCCATTCCGGCTGGCCCAGCGCGGCGGTGTACTCCACCAGGGCACGCCACAGGGGGGCCTGCCAGCGCTGGGCTTCGTCCAGGCCGTCAACCAGTTGGTCGTTTTCCCACTGTGTCAGCCATTCCGGGCGGTAGACCAGGTACTGGTCATACAGGTCAGCAATGCGTGAGGCCAGCTGGAACAGCTTACGGCCGTCGTCGTCCTGCTCCAGATAGTGACGCAGCAGTTCAAACTCCGGCTGTGCCAGCTTCTCTGGCAGTAGCGTCATCAGTTTCCAGCCCATTCCGGCTTTGTTAAATGCGCTCTCTTTGGGGATCCCGGGCAGCACCCGGACAAACATATCCCAGATAAAGCTGGCCGGAAGGGGGAAGTCGATATTTGCTGCGATACCAAAGCGCTGAGCCAGGGTCATTTGCAGCCACTGGGCCATCCCGGTGCTTTGTACCAGTACCACCTCTGCTGCGAACGGATCCGCAAGGGGCTGGCGCTCAACGATAAACTCCATGATCTCTTCCAGCACATCCAGCCGGTTGGAGTGGTAAACACGCAGCATAAACGCTCCTGATGAATAACATTAGCGACAGTGTAATGCGGACACCCGGGCTTGTCTGCCCTGGGGTGAGCGCAGGGTGATCTGCCGGTGTACACACGCCCCCCGGGGCGTGCGCTGCTCCTGGCGCTGCCAGCCTTCCGGCAGCGGCGCAGGCGGCCAGGCCCGCTGCCCTTCCAGCATCAGCCACAGCCGGTAGCCCTCCTCCCAGTGCGCCAGCCCCCGGTAGACTCCCCGCTGGTAACCGGCCAGTGCGGTAACCACCAGCAGCAACAGGAGCATGGCGACCAGCGCCTCGGGCAGGCTGCTGCCGCGCTGGGCCTGGCGGCTCATGGTAACCGGCACCGCTCTGCCCCCAGCGGGCAGAAGTCGCTCCAGCCCCGGGGCAGAAACACCACCTGGCCGCGGATAACGCGCCCGCGCTGCCAGAACACCATTTGCGCCCCCTCCCCCACGGCGGCCCCCCGCCCGGCCAGCAGAACATCTCCGGGGGCCACCTGTAACAGGCAGGCCTGCCCGGGCTCGCCGGGCAGCTCCCGGCACTGCCATCTCTCCCCCGGCACCCAGCTCACCTGCTGCCCCCAGGCCAGGGCGTTATGAGCCTGCTGCTGCCAGATAAGCATCTGGCGCTCGCTATGCAGGCGGGTGGCCTGATTCCCCAGCACCTGGCCCCCGCCCTGGAGCATTATGCTGCCCGCCGCCAGCACCAGCAGCGGCACCATCAGCAATATGCCCCCCTGCTGGCGCGGGGGGGTCACCGGGGGCCGCCCTGTTCTGCCGCTTGCGGCGGCGTGCCGGGGCGGCTCTCCGGGTTATGGCGCAGCGCGTAATACAGGATATGTACCGCCTCTGCCGCCGGTGTAGTCACCGGTACACCGGAAAGGGCTATCGCCACCAGCGGGCTGTTTGCCTGCGGCCAGGCCCGGAAGCGGGTAATGCGCAGCGCTGCCGGGTCGTTCATTTTTTGCCACCCCCGCCCGCGGCAGTCAGCCGCACCGCGCCGGGTCTCCAGGCTGTCTCCCGAAAGCCGGTAGGCCAGCTGCTCCGCCCGGGTATCCGGTGCGGTTTCCCAGCGCCCGTTGCTGTTCATATCCCACTGCACTATCAGGCAATCCCCCGCCGGGGAGACGCTCAGCCCCGGGCCCGGGCATTCGCCATTGCAGTAACCGGCCCGGCGCACGCTTTTGCCGATACTGCGCGCCAGTTGCCACAGTAGCGCCCGGGCCTGGTGGTGCTGGGTTGAGACCAGCACACCGTGCTGTAGCGCAGGAAGAAAGCGCATGGCCCCCAGCATAATCAGGCTGCCGATACCCACCGCCAGCAGCAGTTCCGGCAGGGTAAAGCCGCTATCCCGCATCAGCAGCGCCCGCCCGGTGGCGGGTAGCACAGACGGATGCGCCCAAAGGCGGAAATCACCACCCGGGCCTGGCCCGCACGGCCCGCCAGCACCACATGCCCCGGCCAGGCCGTATTGCGCAGGCCAAAAAAGGCCACCCCGGGGCTCAGCGCGAGCAGTTTCACCCCCGCAGACTGTGGCCGGTAACCGTGAATACCGGCGGTGTCGCACGCAGGTATGTGCCCGGCGGTTCCCGCCACCACGCAGTCACCGCCGGGGCCACGGCCCATACGCAGGACAATCTCCTGGTTAAAGCCGTTAGCCCGGTCGCGCTGGTATTGTAAAAAGTCCCGTAGCGCGCTGGCGCTGTGCCGGAGTTGCTGGTGCCCCTGCCATTGATACCAGCTGTACCCCCCGGTGGCGGTCAGCACAATTATCAGCATCACGATCAATAGCTCCATCAGGCTGTGGCCTTGCTGGTTATCTGTCATGGGGGGAGTGTGGCAAGCCGGGCAGCAGGCCACCAGTGGCTTATGGACATAAGCCGGGAAGGGTTCAGAAAAAGTGGCCGGGTTGCAGGCGCGTGCAGAATATCCGCAGGCCCGCACGCAAAAAAAACCGGCCCCTGCGGGCCGGTAGGTATTCAGCAAAAAGGCGGCTCAGATAGCGACCGGTGCCTTAATGCCCGGGTACGGGTCGTAACCGTCAATCTCGAAATCATCGAACTGATAGTCAAACAGCGACGCCGGTTTACGCTTAATCACCAGCTTCGGCAGCGGGCGCGGCTCGCGGCTGAGCTGTAAATGGGCCTGATCCAGATGGTTGCTGTACAGGTGGGTGTCCCCGCCGGTCCAGACAAAATCCCCCACGTCGAGATCACACTGCTGGGCCATCATATGGACCAGCAACGCATAGCTGGCAATGTTAAACGGCAGGCCGAGGAACACGTCGCAGGAGCGCTGGTACAGCTGGCAGGAGAGCTTACCGTCAGCCACGTAGAACTGGAAAAAGGCGTGGCAGGGGGCCAGCGCCATTTTGTCCAGCTCCCCCACGTTCCAGGCAGAGACGATAATGCGCCGGGAGTCCGGGTCGTTTTTCAGCTGGTTCATTACGGTGGTGAGCTGATCCACATGGCGGCCATCCGGCGTTGCCCAGGCGCGCCACTGTTTGCCGTATACCGGCCCGAGATCGCCGTTTTCATCGGCCCACTCATCCCAGATGGTGACGTTATTGTCATGGAGGTAGCCCACGTTGGTGTCCCCTTTCAGGAACCACAGCAGCTCATGAATAATTGAGCGCAGGTGGCAACGCTTGGTGGTCACCAGCGGGAAACCGTCCTGCAGGTTAAAGCGCATCTGGTGGCCAAAAATCGACAGGGTGCCGGTACCGGTGCGGTCGTTTTTCGGCGTGCCCTCATCAAGCACTTTCTGCATTAAAGCCAGGTACTGTTTCATATCAACTCGCTACATTCTGCTGCCGGTTCTGGCGGCGATATGCCCAGACCATCATGATAATACCGGCAATAATCATCGGAATAGAAAGGATCTGCCCCATGCTGATGTACTGCACCCATTCGCCGGTAAACTGCGCATCCGGCTGGCGGAAGAACTCAACAATAATACGAAACGCCCCGTAACCAATCAGGAACAGCCCGGAAACGGCCCCCATCGGGCGCGGCTTGCGGATATACAGGTTCAGGATGATAAACAGCACAATCCCCTCCAGGGCCAGCTCATAGAGCTGGGAAGGGTGGCGCGGGAGCACGCCGTAGGTATCAAACAGCTGCTGCCACTCCGGGTGGCCGGGCAACAGGGCGATATCTTCACCGCGCGACGCCGGGAACAGCATTGAGAAGCGGAAATTCGGATCCACCCGGCCCCACAGCTCGCCATTAATAAAGTTCCCTAAACGCCCGGCCCCCAGGCCAAAGGGGATCAGCGGCGCAATAAAATCAGAGACCTGGAAGAAGGTGCGTTTGGTGCGGCGGGCGAAGATCATCATCACGATGATAACTCCGATCAGGCCGCCGTGGAACGACATGCCGCCATCCCATACTTTGAACAGGTAGAGCGGATCACTGAGGAACTGCGGCAGGTTATAAAACAGCACGTAACCAATACGCCCGCCGAGGAACACCCCGAGGAAGCCCGCATACAGCAGGTTTTCCACTTCGTTTTTTGTCCAGCCGCTGCCGGGTTTACTGGCCCGACGCCCGGCCAGCCACATCGCAAATACGAATCCCACCAGATACATCAGGCCGTACCAGTGCAGGGAAAGGGGCCCGATGGAGAATATCACTGGATCAAACTCGGGGAAATGCAGATAAGAATTCGTCATCCGTCACCACAACTCTTTGTTATCCTGCGGTTTTCACGCCACAGGGTTGACTGCGTACTGCATGCGGTACGCTCCCAAAGTTGCGAATCATAGCATAAAGCCCGGTAGGGATACCGGGCTGAAAATGTAAAAGATTAGCGAAATGACGGGTCTGGCAGGTGATTACAGGCCACCGCGAATAAGCCCCCCCATGCCGCGCCGCTCCATAAATGCCGCCACCTGGTGGCGCACTTCTGAAGCCTGCTGGGCCTGAAGACTGCGCGTCAGCAGCTCCCGGGACTCCTCCACGGTAATATGGCGCAGCAGATATTTAATCCGCGCCACCGCGTGGCCATTCATCGACAAGGTGCGGTAACCCATGCCTATCAGCAGCGCCACACACATCGGATCGCCCGCCAGCTCGCCGCACAGGCTATAGTCCAGATGATACTTGCGCGCCTGCTCCGCAATCAGGTGCAGCGCCTGTAACAGCGCCGGGTGCAGGCCGTCGTACAGGTTTGCCACCCGGGTGTTGTTGCGATCCACCGCCAGCAGGTACTGGGTCAGATCGTTGGAGCCTACCGAGACGAAATCCACCCGGTTTGCCAGGTAGGGCAGCATAAAGATCATTGAGGGCACTTCCACCATCACCCCGATACGGGGCCGGGGGATAGCGTAGCCCAGCATCTCTTCCACCTCTTTCCCGGCGCGATCGATAAGACGCCGGGCTTCGTCCACCTCGTCGATGCTGGTTATCATCGGCAGCAGAATGCTGAGGTTATCCGTGGCGGCGTTGGCCCGCAGCATCGCCCGCACCTGGACCAGGAAAATCTCCGGCTGGTCGAGGGTAATGCGGATCCCGCGCCAGCCCAGGCAGGGGTTCTCTTCGCTGATGGGCATATAGGGCAGCTGCTTGTCTGCCCCTACGTCCAGCGTGCGCAGGGTGACGGGCTTGTCGTGGAACATCTGCAACATGCCCTGATATTGCGCCACCTGCTCCTCTTCCGAGGGGAAGCCGCTTTGCAGCATAAACGGGATTTCGGTGCGGTACAGGCCGATACCGTCCACCCGCTCGCCGAGCTTCTGCTCATGCTCCGGGCTCAGCCCGGCATTGAGCATGATCTGCACCCGCTCGCCGCTTTTCAGCACGGCGGGCTGATCCACCTCGCCTTCCGCCAGGCGGCTGAGCTCATGCTCTTCGTTGACCAGGCGCTGATACTCCACCAGCAGCACCGGCTCCGGATCAATCAGCACCTCTCCCCGGTAGCCATCCACCACCAGGTTGCGCTCATGCAGCAGCGAGGGCTGCATATCGGCTCCCATCACGGTGGGCTTGCCCATGGCGCGCACCATAATCGCCGCATGGGAGTTAGAGGCACCGTCGCGAACTACCACCCCGACCAGACGATCCTGGGGCAGTTCGGCAAGTGTCGTGGCGGAGAGCTCATCCGCCACCAGGATAAAGCGCTCCGGCCAGGTGTTTGGCCCCTGGATGGTGTCATCCAGGTGGAACAGCAGCCGCTGACCAAGGGTGCGTAAGTCCCCGGCCCGCTCTTTCAGGTAGCTGTCCGTAAGGGAGGCGAACTGCTCGGCAAAATCCTCAATAACTTTTTTAACGGCCCATTCCGCCACGGCGCCTTTATCCACCCCGGCGTACAGCGCTTTGCGCAACCGGCTGTCGGATAACAGGTGCAGGTAGAGGTCAAAAATCGCCGCCGTCTCTTTCTGAGCGCTGGCGGTAAAGCGTTTGCTGTAGCGGCGAAACTCCGCGGCGGCCTCTTCCAGCGCGGTGGATAACCGCTCGCGCTCTTTGGCCGTATCCAGGGTGGAGGCTTCAGACACCTGCTCCATCAGGGGCAGGGTCGCGTCCATCCAGCCAGGGGCAATCGCCACCCCGGGTGAGGCGGGCAGCGCCCGGATCCGGGTCTGACGGTACTGACCAAACAGGGCCGTAAGCTGGGACTGGGAGAGGATGGCGGCCATCTGGGTGGCGAGAGTCACCAGGAAGGACTCTTCGCTTTCGTCGTACTGGCGCAGCTCGCGCTGCTGTACTACCAGCACCCCGAGCAGTTGCCGCCGCTGGATAATAGGCACCCCGAGGAAGGCCCGGTAGCGTTCCTCTTTTACGTTGGGGATATATTTAAAGCTGGGGTGTTTTTGCGCATCGGCAAGGTTAATAGGCTCCGCCAGGCGACCCACCAGCCCAACGATACCTTCATCAAATGCGAGAGTAACCGTACGCCCACGGGGCTTTTTCAGCCCCCGGGTTGCCATCAGGTAATAACAGTGCCTGGCGTGATCGGCCAGATACACGGAGCAGACGTCCGTATTCATAGCTGCGCAGATGTCATTAACCAGAATATTCAGCGCCTCATTCAGCCGGGGCGCACTGGCAACTTTCTCGACTATTTCCCGCAACGGAGTGAGCATATTGTGCGTGGCTTATCCTCTTTTTCTTCTGTAGGCCGCGGGTGTGTTGCGCGGCAATGCCGCATCCTGTGCCGCCATCACGACACCGGCAAACTCTTTCATTACCCGGCGATAGACATCACGTTTAAACGACACCACCTGGCGCACCGGATACCAGTAACTTACCCAACGCCAGCCGTCAAACTCTGGTGTACTGCTGGTTTGCATATTGATATCAGCATCATTGCTGAGCAACTGCAGAAGAAACCACTTCTGTTTCTGGCCGATGCATACCGGCTTTGTTTCCCAACGCACCAAACGCTTCGGTAATTTGTAACGCAACCAGTTTCGGGTAGAGGCCAGAATACGCACATCTTTGCGCTGCAGCCCCACCTCTTCAAATAATTCACGATACATGGCCTGCTCGGGTGACTCCCCGGGGTTAATCCCCCCCTGGGGAAACTGCCAGGAATGCTGCCCAAAACGCCTGGCCCACATCACCTGCCCTTGCCGATTACAGATTACAATACCTACATTCGGGCGGTAGCCATCATCGTCAATCACGGGACTACCTCAAAATAAAACTGGAATAATCACGATTGTTTCACACTCCCGTAAGGCGGTAAACCACTCTCTCATTCCCGCTCAGCGGAATAACATTTAAATAACTCACAAAAGTCACCTTAGTTATAAACAGCTGATGATCGCAATGGCGGGTTTTATTCACTTTTTCTGTGGATATCATTGTGCAGAACCGCAGTATGAACCAGGGAAAACTTTAGTATGACGCCAGCACACCTCTCAAAAGCTACTGATAAATACATTAAGATTCAATATATTAATTTAGTTAATCACGGCGTAAAGACACCGGTTGTGATATCTGTCACAGCAAGGATCGTCGCACTGCTCAAAGATCAGACAGCGCCGTTTTTATCCACAGATTGTGCCAGTAAGTTAATCACAAAACCGTCGAAAAATAGACTTTCGTCACTCGTCAAGGCTGTAAATCGAACCAGTAGTTGTCAGTTTTCACAGTTATCCCATTTTTCTGTGGATAAACTGGTGTAAGATCCTGTTCATTGTCAGTGACCAGAACTGGAAAACCCAGCGGCAGAAAAAATATTTCCGCCGGAGATTGCCAAAAAAATAATAAAAATCATGCCATTAATACAGTTATCCCGTAAATCTCAGCGCCTGCTTACCGGGCGCCGATTAACTGGTCGTTTTTTGTACGTCTCATAATTCAGGAACCGATATGCCAGCCTCACTGCAAATTCCCCTTACCCCCCCACAAAGCGAACAGGTCTTGCGCCGCCAGGCCGAGGCGCTGGCAGGCTACAGCCTGGGTGAGCTGGCAGCGCTGGCCGGGCTGCCGGTGCCGGATGATTTGCGCCGCGATAAGGGCTGGATTGGGGTATTGCTGGAGATGTGGCTGGGTGCCAGCGCCGGCAGTAAACCCGAGCAGGATTTCGCCGCCATTGGCGTGGAGCTAAAAACTATCCCCATCGACAGTTCTGGCCGCCCGCTGGAAACCACGTTTGTCTGTGTGGCACCGCTGACCGGCAATACGGGGGTCACCTGGGAGAGCAGCCACGTCAGGCATAAATTACAGCGGGTGCTGTGGGTGCCGGTAGAAGGAGAGCGCCAGATCCCGCTGGCGGAGCGCCGGGTCGGAGCGCCGCTGTTGTGGAGCCCCTCCCCCGAAGAGGATGAACAGCTGCGCCGGGACTGGGAAGAGCTGATGGATTTAATTGTCCTGGGCCAGGTCGAGCGTATCACCGCCCGCCACGGGGAAGTGATGCAGTTGCGCCCCAAGGCGGCAAACAGCAAAGCACTGACCGAGGCCATCGGCGCCAGTGGCGAGCCGATCCTCACCCTGCCCCGGGGATTCTACCTGAAGAAAAACTTCACCGGCGCGCTGCTGGCCCGCCACTTTTTCAGCCCGGAGAATAAATAGTGTCGTCCGTTTGTCGGCTGGCTGCATGCGCGTATAATTACGCTTTTCGTTTTGGCAGGATTTCAGATGTTATTTGCATGGGTAACTGACCCTAACGCCTGGCTGGCGCTGGGGACATTGACAGTGCTGGAGATTGTTCTCGGCATAGACAATATTATTTTTCTTACCCTGGTGGTGGCAAAACTCCCCCGGGCACAACAAAACAAGGCCCGCCGTCTGGGGCTGCTGGCGGCCATGGTTATGCGCCTGGCGCTGCTGGCCAGTATCGCCTGGCTCTCCCACCTGACGATTACGCTGTTTAGCATCGCGGGTATGGACTTCTCCGCCCGGGATGTGATTTTACTGCTCGGCGGGCTGTTTCTTATCTGGAAGGCGTCCAAAGAGATCCACGAAACCATCGAAGGGGAAGAAGAAGGGGTTAAGACCAATGTCCATACCCTGTTTGGCGCCATCGTGCAGATAATGCTGTTGGATATTATCTTCAGCCTCGATTCGGTGATTACCGCAGTCGGGCTGTCTGATCATCTGTTTATTATGATGGCGGCGGTAGTGATTGCCGTAAGCGTGATGATGTTTGCCGCGAAACCTATCGGTGACTTTGTGGAGCGTCACCCCTCCATCAAGATGCTGGCCCTGTCCTTTCTGATTCTGGTGGGCTTTACCCTGATCCTTGAAAGCTGCGATATTCACGTGCCCAAGGGTTATATGTATTTCGCCATGTTCTTCTCTATGGCGGTAGAAGGGCTGAACCTGGTACGCAATAAAAAAAATCCCCTGTAAATCCCGCCACGCTGCCCCGCCAGGGGCGGCGTTTTCCACCCTTCTGTGCGATTTCAGATAATACCCCTTTCCCCCTATTTATCTTCCGGTTCATACTGATAACTGGATTTCTTCCGGAAACTCACCCACCAGAAAGAAGGAGGCTTGCTGATGAAGAACTGGGCTGTTGCGATTTCAGCCGTGGGAATGGTATTCGCCGTATCAGGTTGCAGCAGTGATTATGTGATGGCAACCAAAGACGGACGAATGATCCTCACCGCCGGAAAACCGCAGCTGGATAACGATACCGGCCTTATCCGCTATCACGATCTGCAGGGCAATGAACTACAAATAAACCGTAATGACATTTCACAAATTATTGAACGATAACCCCTAAAGCCCGCGATGACATCGCGGGCTTTTTTATCCCTTCAGGCCGCTTTTTTCCCCCACAGACTTCCCCTTTGCGGGTTCCTCTGCCATGTTATTACTCCCCGCGGCCACAAGCCCGCCACGGGCGAACACAACAAAAACTGATAACACGAAAGGGAGTTGGCTATGCATTATCATCATATCCCTCACAGTACACTTGAGGTCAGCACTCTTGGCCTCGGGACCATGACATTCGGGGAACAAAACAGTGAAGCTGAGGCCCATGCCCAGCTGGATTACGCCATAAGCCAGGGCATCAACCTGATTGACGTGGCAGAGATGTACCCGGTGCCCCCGCGCCCGGAGACCCAGGGCCTTACCGAAACATACGTGGGCAACTGGCTGAAGAAACGCGGCGTGCGCGAGAGAGTCGTGCTGGCCTCTAAAGTCAGCGGCCCTTCCCGCAACAATGACACCAGTATCCGCCCGGGCCAGATGCTGGATCGCCGCAATATCCGCGAAGCGCTGGACGCCAGCCTCAAACGACTGCAGACCGACTATCTGGATCTCTACCAGGTGCACTGGCCACAGCGCGCCACCAACTGCTTTGGCAAACTGGGCTACAGCTGGACCGACGACATGCCGCCGGTCACCCTGCTGGAGACGCTGGAAGCGCTGGCGGAATGTCAGCGGGCGGGGAAAATTCGCTATATTGGGGTCTCTAACGAAACGGCCTGGGGCGTGATGCGCTACCTGCACCTGGCAGACAAGCACGAGCTACCGCGCATTGTCACCATTCAGAACCCCTACAGCCTGCTGAACCGCAGTTTTGAAGTGGGGCTGGCGGAAGTCAGCCGTTATGAAGGGGTGGAGCTGCTGGCATACTCCTGCCTGGCCTTCGGCACCCTGACCGGCAAATACCTCAACGGCGCCCGGCCTGCCGGGGCCCGCAATACTCTGTTCAGCCGCTTTACCCGCTACAGCGGTGAGCAGTCACAACAGGCGGTGGCCGCCTATGTGGCCGTTGCCCGGCGGCACAATATGGATCCGGCCCAGATGGCGCTGGCGTTTGTCCGCCAGCAGAAATTTGTGGCCAGCACCCTGCTGGGGGCAACCAGCCTTGCCCAGTTGCAGACCAACGTTGAAAGCCTGAATCTGACACTCAGCGAAGAGGTGCTGGCAGAGCTGGAAGCCGTGCACCAGATCCACACCTACCCGGCCCCCTGAGCCGGGGCTGACCGTAAAAACTGGCGCGGAGCTGGCTGCCGGAATGGCAGCCAGCAGAATAAGCGATAAAAAGCGCCCTACCCCCGGCGGCCGGGTTTCAGCCACAGCAGCGCGATGGCCACCGCAAACAGCACCCCGAACCCGATCCCAATCCCTACTGCCGGTGCGCCGGTTTTCACCGCCAGGGAATAGCCGCCAAGCATCAGCAGCATGGCGGCGTTTTCGCCAAGGTTCTGCACGGCAATGGCATTACCCGCCCCGACACTGCGCTTACCGCGCTCCTGTAACAGGGCGTTGAGCGGTACAACAAAAAAGCCGCCACACACCCCAATGAGCACCAGCAGGACATAAGCAGGCAGCAGCTGGGTTTGCAGCGCAAACACCACCACCAGCGCGCCAATCAGCACCCCGGCAGGCATACAGCGGCGGACATTCGCCAGGGTGACCAGCTTCGCCGCCGCCCCGGCCCCGGCGACAATGCCTATCGCCACCATGGCGTTAAGGTAGGTCGGGGTGGCGTTATCCGTAATGCCCAGCGCCGCCGGCACCCATAACACCAGTAAAAAGCGCAGGGTGACCCCGGCCCCCCAGAACAGACTGGTCCCGAGCAGCGAAAAGCGGGTTTCACCATCCAGCCACAGGGTGCGGCAGGCCGCCAGGAAGCGGCGCACCATCGGGCCCGGCCACCAGTTCTGCCCCGGGCGGGCCGCAGGCCGCTTCGGGATAAACAGGTTAGCGACCACCGCGCCCCCATACACCAGCACACATACCCCCAGGGCCGCCAGCAGGTGCCAGTCTGCCAGCACCCCACCGGCCACGGAGCCGGTCAGAATCGCCGCAATGGTGGAGGCCTCCATCAGCCCGTTGGCTTTAACCAGCTGTGAGCCGGTGGTCAGCTCCCCCAGGATGCCGTACTTCGCCGGGGAGTAAGCCGCCGCCCCGATCCCCACCAGGGTATAGCCCAGAAACGGGTTCAGCCCGGCACAGATAGCCGCCGCCCCCAGCAGCTTTAGCCCGTTGGCCAGCATCATGACCCGGCCTTTGGCAAAGCTGTCGGCAAACTGCCCCACAAAGGGCGCAAACAAAATATAAGCGCCCACGAAAACCATCTGCAGTACCGGCTGGCTCCATTCCGGGTAAACCAGCTGCTTTAATACTGCCAGGGTGGCGAACAGCAGCGCGTTATCGCCAAATGCCGATAAAAACTGAGCGGCGATCACCGCCATCATTCCCCGGGACCAGATAGCGTCGTCAGGGGCAGCCTGGTTATGCATGCCTGTCTTCTCCGCTGTCGAGCAGCGCTTTGAGTGAGATAAAGTCCGGTTTACCGCTGCCGAGCACCGGCAGCTGTTTCAGGTAGCGGATATCCCGGGGAACCGCCAGCTCCGGCACGCCGGTAGCCCGCGCCTGGTGGAGCAGCCCCTCCCGGGTGAGTTCTGCATCGGTGGTATACAGCACCAGCGCTTCGCCTTTCACCGGGTCGCTCTTCACCACGGTGGCGTGAAGTTTTTCCGGAGAGACGGCCAGCGCCAGCGTTTCGACCATCTCCAGGGAGACCATCTCCCCGGCCAGTTTGGCAAACCGTTTGGCCCGCCCCTGGATGGTACAAAAACCCTGCTCGTCGAAGGCGACAATATCCCCGGTGTCGTACCAGCCGGGCTCCATCACCCCGCTGACGCCAGCGGCCTGTGGCACCTCCAGCACGCCGGGGTTTTCTACCCGCAGGTAGCCTTTCATGATATTGGGCCCCTTAAGTTGCAGGCGGCCCCCCTGTTCAATGCCGGGTACTGCCATTAACCGGGCATCCATCGCCGGCAGGATCCGCCCCACCGTATGCGGTTTTGCCGCCATCGGCACGTTGATGGAGACCACCGGTGCACACTCGGTGACCCCATAGCCTTCAAGAATACGCAGGCCAAATTTATCCTGCCAGAGCTGGCGGGTGCTTTCCTGTAGCTTCTCGGCCCCGGCCACCACATAGCGCACCCGGAAGAAGTCATAAGGATGGGCGAAGCGGGCGTAGTTCGCCAGGAATGTGGAGGTGCCGAAAATCACCGTGCAGTTACGGTCGTAGCACAGCTCCGGCACCATCCGGTAGTGCAGTGGGCTTGGGTAGAGAAACGCCTCTGCCCCGGTCAGCAACGGGGTAAACAGCCCGACAGTCAGGCCAAAGGAGTGGAACAGGGGCAGGGCCGACATAAAGCGATCCCGGGCGGTGAAGTCAGCAATGGTTTTGATCTGCTCAACGTTCGCCAGCAGGCTTTTGTGGCTGTGGACCACCCCTTTCGGGTTGCCCTCAGAGCCGGAGGTAAACAGCACCATGGCCGCATCTTCCGGGTTTTGCGCCACCTGGGCCCGGCGGGGGCAGAGTAAATGGGCGAAGATCCACAGTTTGTCGCGCCGGGTGACATCGGCTTTCAGATCTTCAAGAAATACCCAGCGCACCTGGGTGAGCTGCTCGGGCAGGTGCCAGAGTTTACCCTTTTCCAGAAACTGGCGGGAGGTAAACACGGTGGCTATCCGGGCGCAGGTGATGGCGCTGGTCAGCCCTTTTATCCCGGCGGTGTAGTTCATCATGGCGGGCACCCGCCCCCGGGAAATGGCCCCGAAAATCACCGCCGCGCTGATTGTCGCGTTAGGCAGCATCAGCCCGATGGTCTCCCCCTGACGGCTGTATTTTTCGAGGATCCGGCCAACAAACAGCGTTTTGGTCAGCAGGCTGTGGTAGGTGTCCGGGGTGAAATTAATATCTTCCAGGCAGGGCTTGCGGGCGCCGTAGCGCTGTCTGGCGTCCAGCAGGGCTTCATACAGGGTCTGGCGCGGGCGGGCAGCCATGCGCGCTTCCATCATAATCTGGTGGAGCATCTCCCCGGCCAGGCGGCGGCGCTCCCGGGCGCGGGGGGCTTGCGGCATCGGAATCTGGGTGGGCGGCAGAATATGCAGCGACACGCGCGGAAACATCCGGCGCTTTACCAGCCCCTTCAGGCGGCTGAAGAAGGTGACATCCGCCCCTTCAATACGCACCGGCACCACTGTTGCCCTGGACTTTGCCGCCACAAACCCGGCGCCGTCGTAGATTTTCATCAGCGAGCCGGTCACCGTCAGCCGCCCTTCCGGGAAAATCACCACCGGGCGCCCCTGCTCTACCAGGCGCACCAGGTGTTTAATGGACATGGGGCGGGAGGGATCCAGCGGAACATAGTCAACAAACGGGGCCAGCAGGCGCATAAACCACTGCTGGCTGATGGAGGAGTAGATGGCAAAAACCGGCTTGACCGGCAAAAACAGCGCCAGCAGTACCCCGTCCAGAAACGACTGATGATTCGGGGTGATTAACACCCCCCGCTGATGCAACGCACTGACATCCCCTGAAACACGGACCCGGAACAGCAGGCGAAATAGCTGACGAAAGATGGCAAACCCCATGACAACTCCCTTTGCGAGCTCAGTAGTGGCAGGCAGATTACCGTACTACGGGCAGCGGCGCGAGCCAGGCGGTTTATTTACCGGTGAAAATCTGCGTTTGCTCGCAGCAGGGGGCGGGAAAAGGGCAAAAAAAACCTGCGCATCCGCGCAGGCTGGTGTAACTACAGTTATCGACATCAACAGTGCCGATACCACCTATCAATACCTCTGGGATCTCAACTCTACCAGTGGGGCTTTTGTTCATGCCATGTGATAATCGCAACAGCGCTTCGCAAAATGTAAGCAAAAATTTTCTATTGAAATTAATATGTTTAATTGCGGCCCGTTTTTCAGCCCGGGAAAGCGCTTACATACCCGGCCCGGAACCCGCATTCTGAGACACAGCGCAGCATGGCACTTGAACACCCGCCTGGTTTCCGTGACACTAGCTGGAGTGTAAGCGCTTACCACGGAGACAACACAGGTAATGGCGACAATAAAAGATGTAGCCCGACTGGCGGGGGTATCCGTAGCAACGGTCTCCAGAGTCATCAACAGCTCCCCGAAAGCGAGCGAAGCCTCACGTATCGCGGTCAGTAGCGCCATGGAGCAGCTGAATTACCACCCCAACGCCAATGCCCGGGCGCTGGCCCAGCAAAATACCGAAACCATTGGCCTGGTGGTCAGCGATGTGTCGGACCC
The DNA here is from genome assembly GCF_000262305.1 of Shimwellia blattae DSM 4481 = NBRC 105725. Taxonomy (NCBI): domain Bacteria; kingdom Pseudomonadati; phylum Pseudomonadota; class Gammaproteobacteria; order Enterobacterales; family Enterobacteriaceae; genus Shimwellia; species Shimwellia blattae. The sequence goes on along the minus strand of NC_017910.1, from coordinate 800,416 downwards.
CTTCTTCGGCGCCATGGCAAAGGCCGTTGAGCAGGTGGCCTACCGTACCGGCAATTTTTTACTGATTGGCAACGGCTACCATAATGAACAAAAAGAGCGCCAGGCCATTGAGCAGCTGATGCGCCACCGCTGCTCTGCCCTGGTGGTGCACACCAAAATGATCCCCGATGCGGATCTGATTCCGCTGCTAAAGCAGATCCCCGGCATGGTGCTGATCAACCGGATCGTTCCCGGTTATGAGCAGCGCTGCGTGGCGCTCGATGATCGCTACGGGGGCTGGCTGGCGACCCGGCATCTGATCCAGCAAGGCCACCGCCAGATAGGCTTTGTCTGCTCCAACCACCCGATTTCCGACGCGGAAGATCGCCTCCAGGGTTATTACGATGCCCTTGAAGAGCATGGTCTGCCACGCAACCAGCGGCTGGTCACCTTTGGCGAGCCGGACGAAACCGGCGGCGAACAGGCCATGACCGAGCTACTGGGGCGGGGAATTCCGGTGACCGCGGTGGCCTGTTATAACGACTCCATGGCCGCCGGGGTGATGGGGGTACTGAGTGATAACGGCATTGATGTGCCGGGTAAAATCTCGCTGATTGGGTTTGATGACATCCTGGTCTCCCGCTATGTGCGCCCGCGTCTGACCACCATCCGCTACCCGATAGTCACCATGGCGACCCAGGCGGCGGAGCTTGCCCTTGCCCTGGCCGAGCACCTGCCGGAGCCGCCCACCACACACCTGTTCAGCCCCACTCTGGTGCGCCGCCATTCGGTGATGCCGCCACTTGAGGGGTAACACCGCCTGCGGCATTACCCCGGCGCGCCGTTATACCGCCTCCAGCGCCAGCAGCTCCTGAATGGTCTGGCGGCGGCGGATCAGGCGCGGTTCGCCCCCATCAAACAGCACTTCCGGCAGTAACGGGCGGCTGTTGTAGTTAGACGACATCGACGCGCCGTATGCCCCGGTATCGTGCAGCACCAGGTAATCACCGGGCTGTAGCGCAGGCAGCAGGCGGGTTTCTACGGTGCCCCCCTCCTGCTGGGTAAACACATCCCCGGATTCACACAGGGGCCCGGCAACGACCGTCTCCAGAAGTGGTTGCTCACTCAGGCTGCGCCCGTCCCCCGCCAGGGCGGAAATATGGTGGTAGCTGCCATACATGGCCGGGCGCATCAGATCGTTAAACCCGGCGTCCACCAGCACAAAATGGCGGCGGCCCATGGCTTTGACACTGCGCACCTGGGTGACCAGCACACCGGCCTCGGCCACCAGAAAACGCCCGGGTTCAATTTCCAGCGTGACCGGGTGTTGCAGATGGGCGGCGATTTGCTCCCGGGCCCGGTTCCACAGCCCGTAGTAGTGCTCAGTATTGATCTGCTCGTCGCCTTCCCGGTAAGGAATGGACAAGCCGCCCCCGGCGGAAATCGCCTCCAGATCTGCCCCGCAGCTGATAACCTGGTCAACCATTGCCCCGCACACCTGCTCCAGGTGACCATAGTCCACCCCGGAGCCGATATGCATGTGAATACCCACTAACTTCAGACCATACTGGCGGATCACGGCCAGTGCCCGGGGTAAATCCTCATGCCAGATGCCGTGTTTGCTGTTTTCGCCCCCGGTGTTGGTTTTCTGGCTGTGGCCGTGACCAAACCCGGGATTCACCCGCAGCCATACCCGGTGGCCCGCAGACAGCGCCCCCAGCTGGGCCAGCATATCGACAGATCCGGCATTCACCGGAATCGCCAGCGCCACCACCCGCTCAAGGGTCTCCTGGTCGATAACATCAGCGGTGAAGACAATCTCATCCCTGCCGTTGTGCGGCTCATAGCCTGCCGCCAGGGCCCGCTCAATCTCACCGTATGAGACCGAGTCCACCTTCACCCCCTGCTCACGCATCAGGCGCAGAATATGAATATTCGAGCAGGCCTTCTGGGCAAAGCGGATCACATCAAACTGCCGCAGCCGGGCGATTTGCCGGCGGATGATAGCGGCATCATAGGCCCAGACCGGGCAGCCAAAACGGCCCGGCAGGGCCAGCAGGTTCTCAGCGGTGAATGCGCTCTCGGGGTGTTCAGGGCAACGGGGCATGGCAACTCCGGAAAGTATTGTGGTTTTCTCTATTATTGCCCTGGCGGATAAGCAATAAAAAATATCTCTTTCTGCACAGTCTATGCAAAACTGATATGGATTTCGGAGGAAACTATGCCAGCGATTACCTTACGCCATATTGAAATTTTCCACGCGGTGATGACCGCCGGTAACCTTACGGAGGCGGCGGCGCTGCTGCATACCTCCCAGCCGACCGTCAGCCGCGAGCTGGCGCGCTTTGAAAAGCTGATCGGGCTGACACTGTTCAGCCGCAGCCGCGGCAGGCTGCACCCCACAGTCCAGGGGCTGCGGTTATTTGAAGAGGTGCAGCGCTCCTGGTACGGGCTGGACCGGATCCTGAGCGCTGCGGAAAGCCTGCGGGAGTTCCGCCAGGGGGAGCTGTCTGTGGTTTGTCTGCCGGTGTTTTCCCAGTCGTTTCTGCCGCCGCTTATCGGGCCATTTTTACGCCGCTACCCGGATCTGAGCCTGAATATCGTGCCCGAAGAGTCCCCGGTGCTGGAAGAGTGGCTCTCCGCCCAGCGCTATGACCTGGGGATCACGGAAACCCTCACCACCCCGGCGGGGACCGAGCGCTACCCGTTGCTGACCCTCAGCGAAGTGTGCGTGCTGCCTGCCGATCACCCTCTGTGCCGGAAATCCTGCCTGGTACCGGAGGATTTCGCCGGGGAAAACTACATCAGCCTCTCGCGCAGCGACAGTTACCGCCAGTTGCTCGACACCATGTTCCACGAGCAGGGGGTGCGCCGTCGCATGGTGGTGGAAACCCACAGCGCCGCCTCGGTTTGCGCCATGGTGCAGGCCGGGGTGGGGATCTCCGTAGTAAACCCGCTGACCGCGCTGGATTACGCCCGCCGGGGCAGCGGCGAAGGCAGCGGGCAGGTGGCCGTGCGGCCGCTGAGTATTACCATTCCCTTTACCGTCAGCCTGATTCGCCCCCGTCACCGCCCCGCCTCAGCGCTGGTCGATACCTTTACAGAGCATCTTCGCCAGCAGATGCCCGGCATTACGGCGGCCCTGCGCCCCTGGCAGCCACCAGAGGGCTGAATGTGACAGGCCCGGCAAATTCGGGCTGCCGGGCTGTCAGCATGACGGTTTGCGGCTAACATTTAAAATTAAAACGCCGTTTTACTATAATGGAGCCGCGATGTTTACCTTTATTAAAGATACTGAACTCGACGATCTGGGGGCGGGCGTGTCGCGCCGTATTCTCGCCCACGCCGGTGGCATGATGGCGGTACAGGTTAATTTCGACACCGGAGCCATCGGCCCGATGCACAGCCACCCACATGAGCAGCTCACGTATGTCCTGTCCGGTGAGTTTGAATTCACGATTGGCGATGAGACCCACCACGTCACCGCCGGGGATACGCTCTACAAGCAGCCGAATATTATGCACGGCTGCGTGTGTATCAAAGCGGGGACCCTGCTTGATACCTTCACCCCGGTCAGGGAGGATTTTCTTAAGTAACACGGCGCGTGTTGCGCAAAGGCCATAATAAAAGGCCATCGCATTTAAGGGTGCCGGTGCCGGTAGTCCCTTTAGTGCTGGCAATATGATCCGGAATATGTTCGTGCGGTGAGCCGGTTCCGCTCCCCGTCCCCCGGCATTTCTTTGTTACACCTGAACCCGGTCGCGTTCCAGGAGGGGGGGCCGGCCCCCTCCTGGAGACCTCGCCGGCCCGCGGTCAATCGCCGCTGCGCGGTTCGCTGCAACTCCGGCTTGCTCTGGCGGACCAGTCAGGATTCGGCATCCATGCCTCAACCTTCCTTCTGGCTGCCATCCTGGCAGCCAGTCCTTGAGCCGCACCTGCGTTTCCGCCGATTGCCTTTATGCGGGGGTTTAACACCCTCGCGGCCATTAACTGACATTCAGCGGCATTTCAGCCGCTGAAACTGTTTTGTTTACCGCAGGTAATTTTCCAGTGTCGCGTAAAGGGCATAAAAAAAGCCCTCTGGCCAGAGGGCAAATAAACCGAAGAATAATTACAACCGTAACGCAGTATTAGCGAGCCAGCCAGCCGCCATCCACTGCTACGGTATAACCGTTGATATAATCAGATGCCGCAGAGGCCAGGAAGACCACCGGGCCTTTCAGGTCATCCGGCAGCCCCCAGCGGCCCGCCGGAATACGGTCGAGAATTTCGCTGCTGCGCTTCTCATCCGCACGCAGCTGCTGGGTGTTGTTTGTCGCCATATAGCCCGGGGCAATGGCGTTAACGTTAATGTTATATTTCGCCCACTCGTTCGCCATCAGGCGGGTGATGCCCATTACGCCGCTCTTGGAAGCGGTGTAAGACGGCACGCGGATACCGCCCTGGAAAGAGAGCATAGACGCGATATTGATGATTTTGCCGCCGTGGCCCTGAGCCACAAACTGCTTCGCGACCGCCTGGGACATAAAGAACACCGTCTTGATGTTCAGGTTCATCACGTCGTCCCAGTCTTTTTCGCTGAATTCCAGCGCATCCTGGCGGCGGATCAGGCCAGCATTGTTCACCAGAATATCAATATGACCAAACTCAGCCACAGCGCGCTCCAGCAGTGCCGGGACCTCGTCCAGTTTACGCAGGTCGGCGGTCAGGCTCAGGAAGCGGCGGCCCAGTGCGGTCACGCGTTCAATCGTCTCTGTCGGCTCGACAATGTTGATACCTACGATATCGCAACCGGCTTCAGCCAGACCAATTGCCATCCCCTGACCCAGGCCGGTATCACAACCAGTCACGATAGCGACTTTGCCCTGCAGAGAAAAAGAATCCAGAATCATGTCACTTTCCTTTATATCAGGCCCGCTCAGGCGCGGGCTGTGCGTCAATAAATTATCCGGCGATTAGCGCAGATCGCTAACGGCTACGTGGTCCATATCGTCAAAGACCTGGTTCTCACCGACCATGCCCCAGATAAAGGTGTAGGCTTTCGTCCCGACCCCGGAGTGGATAGACCAGCTGGGAGAGATAACCGCCTGTTCGTTGTGCATCACAATGTGGCGCGTCTCCTGGGGCTGCCCCATCATATGGAAGACGCAGGTGTCTTCATCCATGCCGAAATAGAGGTAAACTTCCATGCGCCGCTCATGGGTATGGCACGGCATGGTATTCCACAGGTTGCCCGGTGCCAGTTCTGTCAGCCCCATGCTGAGCTGGCAGGTTTCCAGCACATCCGGCACAAAGTATTTGTTAATGGTCCGGCGATTGCTGGTGAGATCGTCGCCCAGGGTGACCGGAGCAACATCTGCCGGGGTGACTTTTTTCGTCGGATAGGTGGTGTGGGCCGGTGCGCAGTTATAGTAAAAACGCGCAGGTTTAGCGGCATCAACGCTGGCAAATAACACCTCTCTGGCGCCTTTACCCACATATAACGCTTCCCGGTGACCAATTTCATAGCAGGTGCCGTCAACGGTAATGGTGCCCGGGCCGCCGATATTGATAACGCCCAGTTCACGGCGCTCCAGGAAATAGCTGACCCCCAGCTGTTTACCCACTTCACTGCCCACCGTCACGGTTTTGTGTACCGGGTTTACACCGCCGACGATAATGCGGTCAATATGGCTATACACCATGGTGTATTCGTCTGGCGTGAAGATGGTCTCAATCAGAAACTCTTTGCGCAGCCCCGCCGTATCGAGGGTTTTCGCGTGATCGCTATGAATACTTTGACGAACGTCCATCTTGAACCTCACTAATGTCGTAATTCACGATACGGAATATCGGTTCCGCTGCCTGTTGATAAAATGGTATGCGCAATAAAACGCGATTTCAACATAAATCAAAACAATGTTTCATTTTTTCGGAAGCAATATATAAAAATGCATCGCAGATCACGAATACCGGCAGGAAGGCCAGTATCGCGCACGGGCCCGGGCGGTGAATAAAAAATAAATTAATTAACTATCAATAAATTACGTGAATGGTTATAGCAGGCAGGGGGTTAAGTCTCAGAATTTCCGCCCGTTATGGGGACAACGGGCGGGCGGGTTCAGCCCCGCTCAATCGCCAGCGCCACCCCCTGGCCGCCGCCGATACATAACGTTGCCAGACCTTTGCTGGCCTCGCGCTTGATCATCTCATGAACCAGTGAGACCAGAATACGGCAACCGGAAGCGCCTATCGGATGCCCAAGGGCAATGGCGCCGCCATTCACATTCACTTTGCGCTCATCCCACTCCAGTAATTTATTTACCGACAGCACCTGGGCGGCAAAGGCTTCGTTGGCCTCAATCAGATCCAGATCTTCCAGGCGCCAGCCTACCCGCTCCAGACAACGCCGGGTGGCATACACCGGGGCAATCCCCATCAGCGCAGGATCGACCCCCACACTGGCGAAGGCGCGGATCCGCGCCATCACCGTAAGGCCCAGCTCCTGCGCTTTGCTGGCGCTCATCATCATCACTGCGGCGGCACCATCATTAATAGAGGAGGCATTACCGGCGGTGACACTCCCGAGCAGATCAAAAGAGGGCGGCAGCGTTGCCAGCCCTTCTTCGCTGGCATCAAGGCGCGGCTGCTCGTCGGTATCTATCACCTGGGGGCCATGGGCGGTTTCGCGGATAACCGGGACAATCTCGTCACGAAAGCGCCCGCCGTCGATGGCGAGCCGGGCCTTACGCTGAGAGGCCAGCGCATAGGCATCCTGAAGCTCACGGCTGATGCCATACTCCCGGGCCAGATTCTCCGCCGTGACCCCCATATGGTAGTCATTAAACGCATCCCACAGGCCGTCATGTACCAGGCTGTCGATCAGGTGGGCATCCCCCTGGTGAACCCCTTTGCGGCTGTTGGTCAGCACATGGGGGGCCTGGCTCATATTTTCCTGGCCTCCCGCGATTACCACATCCGCCTCGCCGCACTGGATAGCCTGGGTGGCCAGGTGCAGCGCCTTCAGCCCGGAGCCGCACACGTCATTAATGGTAATGGCAGAAACAGACCAGGGCAGGCCACTGTTCACGGCGGTCTGCCGGGCGGGGTTTTGCCCGGCCCCTGCGGTCAGCACCTGGCCGAGGATGACTTCATCCACCAGCGCCGGATCGATAGCGCTGCGCGCCAGCAGCGCTTTGACCACCACAGCGCCAAGCTCTGCTGCGCTGTGGCCTGCCAGCCCGCCCTGAAAGCAGCCAATGGGAGTCCGGGCCGCCCCGACAATCACCACATCTTTCATTCTCTGTTCTCCCCCGTACATGACGGCGGACATAGTAAAATATTGTTATTAAAATTTTTCGTATTGTTTAAAAAATGGTGAAGAACATCACAGAGCAAAAAAACATCACCTGAGATTAAAACGAGATAAGCCGCCAGGCCGCCCCGCATATCACTGATGCCAGCTCACAAAAAAATACAAGCGTGATAATAGTTTCAATAAAAACTTTGATGGTGGTATGATTCCGGGCGGAGATGGCATTCCTCCCGTGTAACAAACCGCCTTTGCGAAGGCTGATGATGCCTGCATGATTCCTGTCCGGTACAGGAAGGTGCAGGTGCATCTGTGCCCTTTCTGCCCCGGTTCAGGCCGACTATTACTGTTGTCACCCGGACCACTATGAAACTGACTTTCCGCAGACACTCTCTGGATCTTCTTCCCGATCCGACCCTGATCCCCTGGCTGATAAAATGGCTGTTTCTGGCATCGCTGGTTGCGGCGCTGGCGGGCAGTGCATCGGCACTTTTTCTTTATTGTCTGGAGTGGGCAACCGATACACGGCTTGCGCACCCGCAGTTGATCTGGCTGTTGCCGTTTGCCGGTTTTGCCATGGGCTGGGTGTATCTGCACGCCGGTCAGTCTGTTGAGGCCGGTAATAATCTGTTAATTGACGAAGTCCACGCCCCGCAGAAAACCATTCCCCTGCGTATGGCACCGCTGGTAATGGGGGCTACGGTGGTCTCACACCTGACCGGTGCCTCCGTTGGCCGGGAAGGCACCGCCGTGCAAATGGGCGGCGCCCTGGCCGATCAGGTGGTGCGCCTGCTGCGTTTATCCGCCGAGGATCGCCGCATCCTGCTGATGTCAGGCGTCAGTGCCGGGTTTGCCTCTGTATTCGGTACACCGCTGGCGGGCGCGATATTCGGCCTGGAGATGATGGCGATTGGCCGTATCCGCTATGGTTCCCTGCTGGCCTGCTTTGTGGCGGCCATTGTTGCCGACCAGGTCAGCCTGGCCTGGGGGGTGCACCACACACTGTATCCGGTAGGCGCCCTGCCGCCGGTCACCTTATGGGGGCTGGCCGCCATGACGGTGGCCGGTATCGCTTTTGGTGCCACCGGCAGGCTGTTTGCCATGCTGACGCACCACCTGGGCCGGGCATTTAAACGGGCCGTTCCCTATGGCCCGCTGCGCCCTTTTATCGGCGGGCTACTCATTGCGCTGGTTGCCTGGCTATGCCACGCTCAGCACTATCTGGGCCTCGGGGTTCCGACGATTGTCAGCGCCTTTGAGCAGCCCCTGCCCGCCCACGAATTTATCACCAAGCTGGGTTTTACGGTGGCCTCTCTGGCCAGCGGATTTAAAGGCGGCGAAGTGACCCCGCTGTTTTATATCGGCGCGACCCTCGGGAATGCGCTGGCACCACTGCTGCATATGCCTTTTCAGGTGCTGGCGGCCGCCGGGTTTGTGGCGGTTTTCGCCGGGGCGGCCAACACCCCGCTGGCCTGCACGTTTATGGCTATCGAATTGTTTGGCTCAGGCATGGGGGTCTATGCCGGGCTGGCCTGTGTGATCAGCTATCTGTTTTCCGGCTATACCAGTATTTACCGGGCGCAGCGCGTCGCCACGGCAAAATACCGCGCCGTACCGGAAAATATTAAACTGGATGATGTCCCCGCCTGGCAGCAGCAACGCCAGCACGCCCCCCGCGAATAGCGCCTCCGGGGCGGGGTGCCCTGCGCACTCTGCCCCGGTGATCATTTCCGCACAAATAGATATGGTCAGTCATGTAAAAGCATATTATACAGAGTAAATGAGCGCCTATTTTAAATACAGTTTTGACATAACGTGGCATCGGGATGTACTCTGAAAGTCGCACACAGCGCAGCATAATAATAAATCTCTTTCACGCCCCAAAAACATTAGACGGATTAATGTATAAGCCGAGAAGAAAATAAATATTGAGGTGAGCAACACCTCTCTCAGATGAGCATAAATAAACTAAGGAGAGTTTAGAATGTCTGATATGTCATCCCGACAGGCTCAGGATAAAAGGATTATCCTGATCACCCGCCCGGCCGTGCAGGCCAACACATTCGCGCAATATCTGCGCCAGGCGTTATCCGTTGAGGTAATCATTAAAAACATTAATTCCCCTGATGGAGAATTACTGGCGTCCAGCTCAGCTATTTTGTTTGACATTACATTATCAAATAAAAAACTTAATAGTTACTGGCAGGATATTATTAAGCAGCAATGTAATAACCCACATCTGTTCCTGATTAATAGCGCCCACAAATATGAACTGAGCGAAATAGCCCAGTGGACATCCCTGTACGGTATTTTCCGCTATGACGACAACGAAGGCCAGATGCTGAACGCTATCCGGGCGGTGATATCCGGCGACCAGTCAGTCAGCCTGAGCGCGATGCACCCTTCCCTGTATGCCCGGGTGCCGGAGCAGGATACCGAAGCTAAAGCCTCCCTCACCGAGCGTGAATGCGAAATTCTCTATGAACTGCGCCAGGGGGCCACCAATCAGGATATCGCCCGGGTGCTGTTTATCAGCGAAAATACCGTGCGTACCCACCTGTACAATGTCTTTCGCAAGATCAGCGTGAAAAACCGCACCCAGGCGGTGAGCTGGGCCAACCGTAATCTGCATCAGCACGCGATTCTCGATCACTATATGGAGTAATCCGCCCCCCTGCGTTCTGCCCCACCACAGCGGCAATCCCCCGGGTTGCCGCTGCTGACGCCCCCTTACCGCCCGCACTTATACTTTTCCGTTCTATCACGCGTCATTTTATTCTTTGGAAAAAGCTCTCCCGCCAATTACCATCTGGACGTCTATAGCTCCAGACGTTAAAGCATCTAAACAGATATCGACAGGTAAAAAACGGGTAAGCAGACAGGATGATTGAACTCAGTAATGTTTCGAAAGTTTTTCACCAGGGGGCAGCCCGGATCACCGCCGTCGGGAATGTCAATCTGCGCATCGACCAGGGGCAGATTTACGGGATTATCGGCTACAGCGGAGCCGGTAAAAGCACCCTTATCCGCCTGCTGAACGGGCTGGAACAGCCCACCTCCGGCAGTGTGACCATCAACGGCCAGAACATCACCGCCGCCCGGGGTGAAACCCTGCGCCAGGCGCGGCTGAAAATCAGCATGGTGTTCCAGCACTTTAATTTGCTGTGGTCGCGCACCGTCAGCGAGAATATCGCCTTTTCCATGCAGATAGCCGGCGTACCTAAAGCCCGGATCCGGGCCCGGGTGGCGGAGCTTATCGATCTGGTGGGCCTTAACGGGCGGGAGCATGCCTACCCTTCCCGGCTAAGCGGCGGCCAGAAGCAGCGGGTGGGGATCGCCCGGGCACTGGCCAATAACCCGGATGTTCTGCTGTGCGACGAGGCAACCTCCGCCCTTGATCCGCAAACTACCGATCAGATCCTCGAACTGCTGCTGGATATTAACCGCCGCTTCGGGTTAACCATTGTCCTCATCACCCACGAGATGCACGTGGTGCGCAAAATCTGCCACCGGGTCGCGGTCATGGAAAATGGCCATATCGTGGAAGAAGGCGACGTGCTGGCGCTCTTCAGCCACCCGCAGCAGCCCATTACCCGCCAGTTTGTCGGCCAGCTTAATGATCCCCTGGCGCCGGAAACCCTCAACCCGGCGCTGATAAGCGATCTGCCAGGATCCGTCATCAGGCTGACCTTCACCGGCCAGAATACCCACCAGCCGGTGGTGGGCACCCTGACCCTGAAATACGGGCTGCCGTTTAATATTCTGCACGGCAAAATGACCCAGACCGCACAAGGGGTGTTCGGCCAGTTATGGCTGCATGTTAATGCCACGACCACACAGCTGGAGCAGATCCTTGCGGATCTCCACCACAGCAATATCGGGTGCGAGGTGACACGCCATGGCTGATTCACTGTTCCCGCACCTGAAATGGGACGCCCTGTGGGCCGCCACTCAGGAAACCCTGTATATGACGGCGTTGTCCGGCCTTGCCACGTTTGTGCTGGGGATCGTGCTCGGGCTGGCGCTGTTTCTCACCGCCCGGGGCGGCCTGTTTCCCGGCAGGCTGCTCTACAGCGCGATTTCACTGCTGGTCAACGTGTTCCGCTCTGTCCCGTTTATCATTCTGATTGTGCTGCTTATTCCGTTTACCAAAACCCTGGTGGGCACCATTCTCGGGGTGAACGCGGCCCTGCCTGCGCTGATTGTCGGCGCCGCGCCGTTTTATGCCCGGCTGGTGGAGCTGGCCCTGCGCGAGGTGGATAAAGGCGTCATTGAAGCCACCCGCGCCATGGGGGCCCGGCTGAGCACATTAATCTTTCGGGTATTACTGCCGGAGTCCTCCCCGGCGCTGGTATCCGGTATCACCGTCACCCTGATAGCCCTGGTGAGCTACAGCGCCATGGCGGGGGTTATCGGGGCCGGTGGGCTGGGAAATCTGGCGTATCTGGAAGGATTCCAGCGCAACCATAACGACGTCACCCTGGTGGCGACGATGGTCATCCTGCTTATCGTATTTATCATCCAGTTCTGCGGCGATGTGGTCACCACGCTGCTGGACAAACGCTAATAACAACAGGGAAACCCCATCATGAAAAAGAGACTGACACTGATCGCCGCCGCCACACTCAGCGCCCTGAGCTTCGCCTCCTGGGCCGAAACCCTGATTGTGGGCGCTTCCAACGTTCCCCACGCGCAAATTCTTGAACAGGCAAAACCCATTCTGGCAAAAGAGGGCATCACCCTGGAGATTAAACCCTTCCAGGACTACATCCTGCCCAATACTGCGCTGGCCAGTAAAGATATCGACGCGAACTACTTCCAGCACGTTCCGTATCTGAACAGCGTACTCAAAGATCACGCGGGCGATAAAAGCTACGACTTCGTCAGCGCCGGTGCCATCCACATAGAGCCTATCGGGATCTACTCTAAAAAATACAAATCACTCAAAGATCTGCCCACCGGTGGCAAAATCATTATGCGTGATGCGGTGTCAGAAGAGGGCCGTATCCTGGCTATCTTCGAAAAAGCCGGGGTGATCACCCTCAAACCCGGGGTTGATAAGGTCAGCGCCCGCATCAGCGATATTGTCGGTAACCCGAAAAAACTTCAGTTCCTGCCCAATGTCGAGGCCGCCCTGCTGCCCCAGATGTATAACAACGACGAAGGCGACGCAGTCGTGATTAACGCCAACTACGCAATCGACGCGGGCCTTGATCCGGTGCACGATCCCATCGCGGTAGAAAGCGGCGAAAATAACCCCTACGCCAATATCATTACCGTGCGCCGCGGCGACGAGCAGAAAAAAGAGATAGTCGCCCTGGTGAAAGTGCTGCACTCCCAGCCCGTCCAGACCTGGATCCGCACCCAGTACAAAGGGGCCGTCATCCCGGTTAATCAGTGATTAAAAACCGCCTGCCTGAGTAAACATAGCCTGCCCGGCGCGCCAGAAACGCGGCGTCTTTCCGGGCAGGCATACCTGCCCCGCACGCCTTTTTCCGTCAGTTTGTAAACAAATGTATTTATTTTTTATTTAATGGATGGTAAATAATGCATCGCGAATGATAACGACTATCACTATCATTTGCATTTATTGGTTAACACAGCGTTTCATCTGCGCCTTTCACGCCCTCATCAGAAGGGAGGCACGCTGGGTGACCGGGGACCCATTATAAAAAATAAGTTACTCACTGATATGGAAAAACATCGCAATTCTCCGTTCAGCAGCCGCGGCTCGCTGACGTTTTTCACCGGCTTATGCATTGGCTTTACCCCCCTGACTCAGGCCCGGGGGGCCAGCGACACAGAGAACAACACCGGCGACACCCTGATTGTAGAATCGGCCCTGCCCTCCCTTTACGGGCCAAAACAATCGGCAGATCCGAAGTTCAGCCGCCCGGTGGCCGATACCACCCGCACCATGACGGTTATCCCGGAGCAGGTTATTAAGGATCAGGGGGCCACCACCCTCACAGACGCCCTGAAAAACGTGCCCGGCGTCGGCGCCTTCTATGCCGGGGAAAACGGCAATACCTCCACGGGCGATGCCATCTACATGCGCGGCATGGATACCTCTAACAGCATTTACGTGGACGGCATTCGCGACACGGGCACCGTCTCCCGGGATGTGTTCAATACCGAACAGGTGGAGGTTATCAAGGGCCCTTCCGGCAGCGACTACGGCCGCAGCGCCCCCACCGGCTCCATTAATATGATAAGCAAACAGCCGCGCACCGACACCGGACTGGATGCCACCGTCAGCACCGGCAGCGCCTGGTTGCGCCGCGCCACCCTGGACGCCAACCAGGCCATTAACGACACCACCGCCTGGCGCCTGAACCTGATGGGCGAGAAAACCCACGATGCCGGGCGCGACAATATCACCAGCGAGCGCTACGGGGTGGCCCCGTCCCTGGCCTTTGGCCTGGATACCCCCACCCGCCTGTACCTGAACTACCTGCATGTTCACCAGCACAACACGCCGGACGGCAATATCCCCACCATCGGCCTGCCGGGCTATTCCGCCCCCTCAGCCCGTACTGCCGCCCTCAACAGCGCCGGTAAGGTGAACACCAGCAATTTCTACGGCACCGACTCAGATTACGACAACGCCACCACCGACACGGCGACGATGCGCTTCGAGCATAATTTGACAGCCTCCACCACCCTGCGTAATACCACCCGCTGGTCGCGCACGAAACAGGACTATATTCTGACCTCGTTTATGGCCGGCGACAGCAACATCACCATGGGTGACCCGAACGATGTGGGCAGCTGGAAGATGGCGCGCACCATGAACACCCGGGATGCGAATAACCGCATCCTCACCAACCAGACCAACCTCACCTCAACTTTCAGCACCTGGGGGATCGGGCACGACATCAGCACCGGGGTAGAATTTACCCGGGAAACCCAGACCAACTACGGCGTGAACCCGCTCAGTGCGCCGCCGGTGAATATCTACGCCCCCTCCAGTAAGGTGAAAACCGCCGGGCTGGATCGCAACGGCGCCAACGCCAACGGCCGCACCGACACCTTCGGCATCTATCTGTTTGATACCCTGCAAATGACCCGCGATCTCGAACTGAACGGCGGGATCCGCCTGGATCACTACCGCACCCGGTATGACAGCTCAAGCCTGTGCGGCGGCAGCGGGCGCGGCGCAGTGGCCTGCCCGGACGGGGTGGCGAAAAACAGCGTGGTCAAAACCGTGGACACCTCGGACAGCGGTAATCTGCTGAACTGGAAGGCCGGGGCCCTCTACCACCTCACCCGCGAGGGCAACGTTTATATTAACTATGCCATCTCCCAACAGCCGCCCGGCGGCAATAACTTTACCCTTGCCCAGTCCGGCAGCGGTAATAGCGCCAACCGCACCGATTTCCGCCCCCAGCGCGCCAGAACGACTGAGATAGGCACCAAATGGCAGCTGTTTGATCAGCGCCTGCTGCTGACCGCGGCCCTGTTTCGCACCGATATTGAAAATGAAGTTGAAGCCAATGACGACGGCACCTGGTCCCAGTACGGTAAAAAACGCGTGGAAGGGTATGAGCTGAGCGCCCAGGGGAACATTACCCGGAACTGGCAGGTTATCGGCGGCTACACCCTGCAACACGCCAGCATCAAAAACGGTGCCAATACAGCCCAGGACGGCAGCAGCGGCCTGCCCTATACCCCGGAGCACGCCTTTACCCTCTGGAGCCAGTATCAGGTCACGGACGCGTTATCCCTCGGCGGTGGCGCCCGCTATGTGGGCGGCATGAAACGCGGCACCGATGGCGCCACAGGCACTCCCTCCTTTACCGAAGGCTACTGGGTGGGCGACGCCAAAGTGGGTTACCGCCTCAACCGCAATCTGGATCTGCAGCTGAACGTCTATAACCTGTTCGATACCCACTATGTGGCCTCCATTAACAAGAGCGGCTACCGCTATAAACCCGGCGAACCGCGCACCTTCCTGGTGACCGCCAACGTACACTTTTAACCCACCAGCGGGATGGCGCAGCACGCGCCATCCCCGGAGAGACGACCATGATGTACCACATTCCCGGGCTCTTTACTGCCGGGCAGCTTGATGAAGTACGCCATCAGCTGGAAAACGCCAGCTGGACAGACGGCCGGGCCACCACCGGCGAGCAGGGCGCCCGGGTGAAACATAACCAGCAGGTGGATACCGCCACCCCGCTGTATCAGCACCTTCAGGGGCAGGTTGTCGCGGCGCTGGATGCCAGCCCGCACTTTTTTTCTGCCGCCCTGCCGCGCACCCTTTCACCACCGCTGTTTAACCGCTACCGCGAGGGGGAAACCTACGGTTTTCATGTGGATGGCGCCGTGCGCAGCCACCCTTCTGCGGGCTGGATGCGTACTGACCTGTCCGCCACGTTGTTTCTCAGCGCGCCTGAGGAGTACGACGGCGGCGAGCTGGTCATTAATGACACCTACGGCCAGCAGCGGGTTAAGCTCCCGGCGGGCGATCTGGTGCTCTACCCGGCCAGCAGCCTGCACTGCGTAACACCGGTAACCCGGGGGGAGCGCCTGGCCTCTTTTTTGTGGATCCAGTCGATGATCCGCCACGATCAGCAGCGGGCCATGCTGTACGAACTGGACAGCACGCTCCAGACCCTGCGCGCCAGACACGGCGAAAGCGCAGAAACCCTCTCTTTGCTGAACATGTACCACAACCTGCTGCGTAGCTGGTCAGAACTCTGACACCCCCGCCCGGAGCCCTCTCCGGGCCGCTACTGATACGGTGGTTATCCTGACCGCGCCATTCGATATTTTGCGGATTGTCCGTTTTTTCCTCAGCCGCTATACATGGCTGCCACTCTGCAAAAGAGCAGAACCGATCCGCCTCTCTTCTTAATGGACGCTGTACATGGACATCACAACAAATGGTTTTGAACGGCGCTGGAGCGCCATTTTTCTGGCAATGTATCTGCTGATTATTCTGCCCTTCCCCGTCTTTTTCAGTACCGACTATATCGCCGGGTGGCTGGGTGTGCCGGTGTTTATCTACGGCTGGCTTATCCACGCATCCCTGGTGTTCGGGCTGATAGCGCTCTTCGCCTGGCAGTGTCTGCAGCGCCCTGAATACCAGGATCTGCCCGGGGAGGAAGCCTGATGAACAGCAGCAATCTCGTTTTACAACCGGAAGCGGTGCCGTTTTACACCACGCTGACACTCTTTTTACTGCTGCTGGGGCTCATCGGCTGGCGGGCCGCCAGGTCTACCCGCTCCTTAAGCGATTTTCTGGTCATGGGGGGCAAAGCCGGGGCGGTAGTCGGCGGTTTTGCCTATTTTGCCAGCCAGTACAGCATGAGCACCTTTATGGGCGTGCCCGCCATGACCTACAGCACCGGCTTTGCCGGTATGAGCATTTCGGTGCCGGGGCTGGCCTTCTCGATGATTATTCCGGTGCTGTTTGTGGGCCGGAAACTTATCCAGCTGGGCAGGCGCTACCAGATGCTGACCATGAGCGACTACCTGTCTGACCGCTACGAATCCAGCGCCATTCGCGGCATCCACGCCGTGATGTGCGTGACCTTTCTGCTGGCGATGATGGGGGCGCAAACCGTGGGCGCCGGGGTGATTCTGCACACCTTCACCGGCCTGCCTGAGTGGGTGGGCGTGGTGGCGATGGGGGTCAT
The DNA here is from genome assembly GCF_000262305.1 of Shimwellia blattae DSM 4481 = NBRC 105725. Lineage (NCBI taxonomy): Bacteria > Pseudomonadati > Pseudomonadota > Gammaproteobacteria > Enterobacterales > Enterobacteriaceae > Shimwellia > Shimwellia blattae. The sequence continues at coordinate 783,502 of NC_017910.1, read as the reverse complement.
TGTTATCCTCTACTGTATGACCGGCGGCATGACCGGCGCCATGATGACCGATGTCCTCCAGGGGGCGCTGATGGTCGCCACCGCCGTGGTGACCTTTCTGGTCTCTGTGCAGGCCGGTGGGGGGATTGAGGCCATTACCCGCACCCTTGGCGACACGCTACCCGGCCACCTGACCCATCCGGGCACCAACAACAATTTCCCCTGGCAGACCTATGCCTCAATGATTGTGATGTGGAGCTTTTTTACCATCGGCCAGCCGACTCTGTTCACCAAGTTTTTTACCATGAACAGCTACCGCACCATGTTTAAGGCGGTGCTCCTCGGCACCCTGGGCATGTTGTTTTCCGCCACGCTTATCGAGTGGGCGGGGGTCAATGCGGCCACCTTTATCCACGGGCTGAAAGGCAGCGACGCGGACTTTATTGTTCCGCTTATCCTCCAGCAGAATGTCTCCCCCTGGGTTTCCGCACTGCTGATAACCGGTATCGTCTCCGCCGGGATGTCGACCATCTCCGCCCTGCTGGTGGTCTGTACCGGCGGCATTACCCGGGATATCTACCAGAACCTGTTTAACCCGCGTGCCAGTGAGCAGCAGATCCTGCGCCTGTCGCGGTTATTTACCGTGGCGGTGGGGGTCGTCGCGATGGTTATCGGCATTATGAAGCCAGACAGTATCTTCTCCCTGATTCGCTTTGCCTTTGGCGGGCTGGGGATTTGGGTAGCGCCGGTTATCCTCGGCATGTACTGGCAGCGCGCCACCCGGGCGGCGGCCATCAGCGCCGTGATCCTGGGCGAGATTGTCTATGTCTGCGTAAGCCTGTGGTATCCGCACATCACCTTCGGGTTTGATCCGCTGATTGTCTGCTGGGCCTTTACCATGCTGGTGATGGTAGCCGTAAGCCTGGTGACCCGCCCCGCCTCGCCCCAGACCCTGGCGCGCCACTTTGCGCTGTTAACCTCCCCCGGAGGCCATCATGCCGGTCACCATTGATAAACAGCTGCCGGTGGCGATTCAGGCGCAAATCGTTGGCGCGGTTGAATACGGTATCATGGCGGGCACCCTGCGCCCGGAGCAGCTTTTACCCTCGGTGCGGGTGCTCAGTAAACAGCTTGGGGTGGCCCAGCTTACCGTAAGCCATGCCTACAGCACCCTTAAAGCCCTGGGGCTTATCAGGACCATCCCCGGTAAAGGCACCTACGTGGTGCGTGACCGCCAGTACGAGCAGCCCGGCAGCCCGCAGGACGGGCTGCGCCTGCGTTTTCTGCAGTTACTTTGCGACGCGCAGGCACTGAACCTGGCGGAGGATTTTTTCCAGCGCCTGCTGACGCGCCACGCGCAAAACACCCTTGAGCTCACCTGCCCGGTGGCCTATGTGGGGAACTCTAACCGCATGAATCAGCGCTATCTGGCGGCCATCCGCCAGACCCTGGGCATGACATTGCAGGCAGACAGCTACACCTTCAGCGAGTTTACCCGGCTGGACAGCCACACTCTTTCCCGCTACGGGCTGTACCTGACCCTGCCCCATGAGGTTCCCCGGCTGCGCCAGCGGCTGGGGCGCCGGGTCCCGGTGTATGCCCCCTGGCTTATCCCCGCCCCACAGACCCGCCAGAAGCTGGGCAATATTACCCGCGATCAGCCGCTACTGCTGGTGGCCCACTCGGCCCGCTTTCTGCCCGTGATGCTGGCGGGGGTAAAACGCTATGCCCGCCAGGCCTGCGCCTTTCATGCCACCACCCTTGATGATCCGGCGCTGGCCGACTTGCTACACCGCGCCGCAGTGACAATTTACAGCACCGGCTGCCATACCGGGATCCAGCAGTACCCGGCCTGCGGGATCATGCTGGAGTACAGCCACATACCGGATCCGGACTACCTGCACAACGAGCTGGCCCCGGCACTGCGCCTGCTGGCGCAATAACCCATCAGACAGGAGATAACATGGATATTTGCGCCACAAACTGGTTCCAGCTGGAAGCGTACCTGAAGCAGGATGACCGGGTGATCCTGCCCCTGGGCAGCACCGAGCAGCATGCCTGGCTCAGCCTGTGTACCGACTATATTCTGGCCTCGCGCCTGGCCGGTGAGGTGGGAGAGCTTGCCCGGGTAGCCGTCTACCCCGGGTTGCCGTTCGGGATGGCTCCCTATTTTTGCGCCTATCCCGGCACGATCAATTTGCAGCCTGACACCTACAACCGCCTGCTCAGTGATATTCTCACCAGCCTGTATACCAGCGGTTTTCGCCGTATTTTCCTGATCAATGGCCACGGGGGAAACAGCCCGGTTCAGGCCCAAATCCACAACTGGCTGAACCAGCACCCGGATGCCCGGGTACAGCTGCATAACTGGTGGTCTGCCCCGCACACCCTCCGGCTGGTGCGCCATTACGCGCAGAACGCCAGCCACGCCTCGTGGATGGAAAACTTCCCCTGGACCCGGATCCCCGGGGTGACCCCACCCGCCCACGAAAAACCGGCGCTGGATGTGGCCCGGTTATCCCAGCTCCCGGCCAGTGCGGTGCGTGAGTATATTGGCGACGGTAATTATGGCGGCCACTACCAGCGCAGCGATGACGACATGCAGGCCATCTGGCAGACGGCCCGCCAGGAGACACTGCAACTGCTGGAGCACGGCTGGGGCTAACCACGCCGCGAGACAGGCACCGGGAAACCGGTGCCTGTTAACGTAAAGGCCGCTAACTTACCCGGGCAACAGGCGCGCCAGCCCGTCCATCGCCTGCTCCAGATACTCCCGCGGGCAGCCCAGATTCAGGCGGATAAACCCCTGGCCCCGGGGGCCAAAACTGCTGCCCATCGACGGTACAATCCCCGCCTGCTCAACCATGGCCTGCTTCAGGGCGCTGTCCTCCAGCCCCAGGGCGCGGCAGTCCATCCAGATAAGATAGGTGGCCTGGGCGGGAGTCACCCGCGCCCAGGGCAGACGCTGCGCCGCCTGCTCGCAGAACCAGCGCCGGTTATCCGCCAGATACGCCAGCAGCTGATCCAGCCAGGGCTCCCCGTGCTGCCACGCGGCGGTGGCCGCCGTCAGGGAGAGGGCGTTAAATACATCCAGCCCGTGGGCGTTCAGCCGCTGCTGAAAAGCGTTGCGCAGCCCCTCATCGGGGATGAGGAAATTCGCTATCCGCAGGGAAGATAAACCGAATGTTTTACTGGCCGAGGTGGCGCAAATCACCCGGGAATGCCAGCGCTCCCCCAGTGCCAGCAGCGAGGTAAACCGCGCCCCGGGCAGCAGCAAATCGGCCCAGATCTCATCAGAAATCAGGGTGACATCATAGCGCTCACACAGCAAAAGCAGCCGGGTGAGCTCATCCTCAGACCAGCAGCGGCCGGTGGGATTATGGGGGTTACACAGGATCATCAGCGGCACCCGCTGCTGGCGAAACAGCGCCTCAAGGGCCCCGGTGTCCATCCGGTAGATGCCATCCTCCCCCTGCACCAGCGGGTTTTCCAGCAACTGGCGCTGATTAAGCTGCACCACATTCCCGAAAGAGCCATACCAGGGCCCCTGCACCACCACCCCTTCACCCGGGCGGGTAAGCATCTGGACCAGCAGCGCCAGGCCCGGCACCACCCCTTCCACACTGGTAAACCACTCGCGCGCTACCGACAATCCGTGGCGGCGGGCAAACCAGTCTGTGGCCGCCTGGTAGTAGGCGTCGTCACGGTCGCTGTAGCCAAAGACCCCGTGCCGGATACGCTGCTCCAGGGCGGTGCGCACCGCAGGCGGGCAGAGAAAGTCAAAATCCGAAACCCACATGGGCAGCAATTCGCCCCGGGGGTTATCCACCACCCGCTCCATAAAGTCCCACTTTACTGAAGCGGTTCCCCGGCGCACTACCGGCTGTTCAAAATCCGTTACCGTCATCATCACTGTCCTTATTGTTCCCGGGCGACCAGCGGGGCCGCATCCGGCACGGCCTGTGCTTTATCCGTTGCCGGTAAGCGGGCAATACCAAAACCGGTCACCCCGTAAATCAGTGCAAAGAAGATGGCCGCATAGCACTGCACCGCCCAGGGCAGCAGATCCAGCGTGCTGACCCCAAGCGTGGTGGCCATATACACCCCGGCAGAGGTCCAGGGCAGCAGCGGCTCAATCACCGTGCCCGCATCTTCAATGGTGCGCGACAGGTTTTTCGTATCCAGCCCCATCCGCCGGTAGGCATCTTTAAACAGCTCCGCCGGCACCAGCAGCGCCAGCTTACCGTCGCTGGTAGCACCGGTAACCAGAATCGTGGTGCCGATGGTTGCCGCAATCAGCCCGCCCACACTGCGGATAACCGTCAGCAACCGGCTGATAATAATGTTCAGCGCACCGGTCAGGGTCAGAGCCCCGGCAAACGAGAAGGCGCAGAACACCAGCAGAATGGTACTCATCATGGAGAACATGCCCCCGCGGTTCAGCAGGCGCGGCACATCAGCGATAATCGCGTCCGTTTCCCCGGGGAACATGGTGATACTGAAACCATCCATAAATGCATCCAGCCCCTGGCGCAGGCTCAGCCCCTGCAACGCCACCCCGAGAATAATCGCCAGCACACAGGCGCTGAGCATCAGCGGGATCACCGGCTTTTTACGGATAGCCCCCCACAGTACCAGCACCGGCGGCAGCAACAGCACAATATTAAAGTAATACAGCCCCTCCAGTGCGCTGACGATATCCGTCACCCGCTGCGGGGTTGCCACATCACCGATCATGCCGCTGTGCCCGGCCACCAGATAGACCACCGCCGCCAGCAAAAAACTCGGGATAGTGGTGTACAGCAGGTGCTGAATATGTTCAAACAGGGTGGTATCTGCCACGATCGCGGCAAAGTTTGTGGAGTCTGACAGGGGGGAGATCTTATCCCCGAAGTAGGCGCCGGAGACCACCGCGCCTGCGGCGGCGGCCAGTGAAACGTCCAGCCCTGCTGCGACCCCCATCAGCGCGACCCCGACCGTACCGGCAGAGCCCCAGGAGGTGCCGGTACAGACAGAGACCACACTGGTCAGAAAGAAGGCGGCAATCAGAATATATTGCGGGCTTATCAGCTTCAGCCCCCAGTACACCATATAGGGAATGGTGCCGCTGAACATCCAGGTGCCGATAAGCCCGCCCACACAAATCAGGATCATGATAACCGGCATCGCTTTCGCCAGCTTACCGACCACCGAATCGATAATGTCGTCCCAGCGGTAGCCCTGCCACCAGGCGATGCCCGCCGCTACGGCCGCGGCGCACAGTAACAGTGGCTCTATCCGCAACCCCATAACGCCATAGCCGACAATCAGCAAACCAAGCATGGCGGCAATGGGCACCAGGGCCACGCCAAACGAGAGCGTTTTTTTATCGTGTTGTGTCGCATTCATGATGGAACTCCAGGTTATGTCGTGCCCACAGGGTAGTGAGTCCTTTCAGCGGCAAATGTGATCCCCTGTGGGCCGCCATGTAACCGCATACATGGCAGCGAAAATTGCGAAGGGCGTCACGCTATTTCCGGTTGCCATGGGCCAGTGTCACCACCGAATCGCGGAGCACCAGCTCTGCGCAAAACCCGTTGTGCCCGGGCTTTGGTGTCCCGTTGTCCGCCAGCTGAAGCGCCAGTTGGGTCGCCCGGCGGGCCATACGCTCGACCGGGTAATGTACCGTGGTCAGGGCCGGGTACAGGTAGCGGGCCAGTACCACATCATCAAACCCCACCAGGGAGAGCTGCTGCGGCAGCTGCACCCCGTGCTGGTGCAGCACCCGCATGATCCCGGCGGCCATTACATCGTTAAAGGTGAACACTGCGCTAAAGGGGGACGGGCTCTCCAGCAGTTGCCGGGCCGCCCGTTCGCCGCCCTCTTCATTAAAGGGGACGCTTATCACCCAGCCGGGCTGCGGGGTGACCCCCGCCTCCCGCAGCGCCTGCTGATACCCGGCCAGGCGCTGCTGGCGGTCATCAATGGGCAGATCCGCGGTCACACAGGCGATGCAGCGGTGGCCCCGATCCAGCAGGTGGCGGGTCGCTTTGTAGGCGGCGTTGCGATTGTCCAGCCAGACACAGCGGTGGGACAAGGCGGCAATATAGCGGTTGACCACCACCATCGCCGGGGTGTGGGCGGCGTAACGCAGCAGCTCATCGTCTGCCAGTCGGCTGGCGTGCACCACTATCGCCTCGCAGCCCTGGTTAATCAGAAAGTCGAGCCCGGCCTTTTCCATACTGGCCTGGTGGCCCCCGCTGCTGACCATCAGGCGTACCCCCTGGCTGCGGGCAACCTCTTCCACCCCCCGGGCCAGGCGGGCAAAGAACGGATCGGCCAGATTCCCGGTCAGCAGCCCCAGCATGGCACCGCTGCGGGTCGCCAGCGCCATGGCGGCGGCGTTGCGCCGGTAGTTCAGCTCGCGCATGGCTTTCTCAACCCGCTCGCGGGTGGCGGGCTCCACCCAGGCATTCTGGTTTATCACCCGCGAGACGGTCGCGGTTGAGACCCCGGCCAGGGCGGCAACATCTTTCATGGTTGGCATACAGGTTTCCGTCACTAAGGCTCCGGGAACCAGATACTGGGGAGGATATTTTTTGTGTCAACTGCCCGCACTACAGGCAGTGATCCGCCAGGCAAAACGCGCGGACATCCACGGGGAAATATTCCTGCCTGCCGGATAGTGGCATACCAAAAATTTGATCAACCCGTCATTTGGTTGACCAATTCAGCAAAGTTGGTTGACAACTTTTTTAAATTGGTTGATGTTAGACCCCATTCGCGGCACCCACTATGCTTAAGCGGGTATACCGCCCCCATTACCTGGTCTCTGGCACGTTCCGGAGGCATCACTGAAGAAGGAAGGCAAGATGAAACAAACCTGGCGCTGGTATGGTCCTAACGATCCCGTCACACTGTCTGATGTTCGTCAGGCTGGTGCTACCGGCGTAGTTACCGCCCTGCACCATATCCCTAACGGTGAAGTCTGGTCCGTTGAGGAGATCATGAAGCGTAAGGCCATTGTTGAGGCCGCAGGCCTTGAGTGGTCAGTGGTGGAAAGCGTGCCTATCCATGAAGACATCAAAACCCACAGCGGCCAGTATGATCTGTGGATCCAGAACTACCAGCAGACCCTGCGTAACCTGGCCCAGTGTGGGATCCACACCGTGTGCTACAACTTCATGCCGGTGCTGGACTGGACCCGTACCGACCTGGCATACCAGTTGCCGGATGGCTCCAGAGCCCTGCGCTTTGACCAGATCGAATTTGCCGCTTTTGAGCTGCACATTCTGAAACGCCCGGGTGCCGAAGCGGACTACACCGCAGAAGAGATTGCCCAGGCCGCTGAGCGCTTCGCCGCCATGAGCGAAGAGGACATTGCCCGCCTGACCCGCAACATTATCGCCGGTCTGCCGGGTGCCGAAGAGGGCTACACCCTCGATCAGTTCCGCGCACACCTGAACCGTTATAAAGATATCGACAAAGCCAAACTGCGGGAAAACTTCGCCTACTTCCTGAAAGCGATTACCGCCGTGGCCGATGAAGTGGGTGTGCGTATGGCGGTTCACCCGGATGATCCGCCGCGCCCGATCCTCGGCCTGCCGCGTATTGTCTCCACCATTGAAGATATGCAGTGGATGGTCGACACGGTGAACAGCCAGGCAAACGGCTTCACCATGTGCACCGGCTCTTACGGGGTGCGTGCCGACAACGACCTGGTCGATATGATCAAGCAGTTCGGCCCGCGGATTTACTTTACGCACCTGCGCTCTACCCTGCGTGAGGATAACCCGAAAACCTTCCATGAAGCGGCGCACCTGATGGGCGACGTGGATATGTATGAAGTGGTGAAAGCCATTGTTGAGGAAGAGCACCGCCGTGAAAAAGCCGGTAACCCGGACCTTATCCCGATGCGCCCTGACCATGGGCATCAGATGCTTGATGATCTGAAAAAGAAAACCAACCCGGGCTACTCCGCCATTGGCCGCCTGAAAGGCCTGGCCGAAGTGCGCGGTGTTGAGCTGGCTATCCAGCGCGCTTTCTTCAGCAAATAAGCTCTGCGGGGGCCACGCCCCCGCTTTCTGTCTCCCCTTTACTTTATTTTCGTGACTGTCCTGATGTACGGGCAGGGGCGAAACTCAGGAGTTTGTCATGGTACAGAACGTCGCTAACGCTACTCTTTCCGTTGCCCGCCCCCAGTGGGACAACAGCCGTCTGGTCTCCCGTATTGTTCACCTGGGCTGTGGCGCTTTTCACCGCGCTCACCAGGCGTTGTATACCCACCGCCTGCTGGAAACCACCGACAGTGACTGGGGTTACTGCGAAGTGAACCTGATGCCCGGTAACGATGCCCGGCTGATCCAGGCCCTGAAAGACCAGAATATGCTGTATACCGTGGCCGAGCGCGGTGCCGAAAGCACAGCGCTGAAAGTGATTGGCTCCATGAAAGAGGCTCTGCACCCGGAATTTGACGGCTGCGACGGGATCCTCAACGCCATGGCGCGCCCGGAAACCGCCATTGTCTCCCTGACGGTAACCGAAAAAGGCTACTGCATTGATGCCGCCAGCAGCCAGCTGGATCTCAACAACAGCTTTATTCAGCACGACCTGGCTCACCCGCAGCAGCCGAAGTCCGCCATTGGTTATATTGTTGAAGCCCTCGCCATGCGCCGGGAACGGGGACTGCCGGGCTTTACCGTGATGTCCTGCGATAACCTGCGCGAAAACGGCCACGCGGCCAAAGCGGCGGTACTCGGCCTGGCGCAGGCCCGGGATCCGGCTCTGGCGGCCTGGATTGCCGGACATGTAACCTTCCCGTGCACCATGGTTGACCGTATCGTACCGGCCGTGACTGAAGAGTCCCTGCAGCAGGTGGCCGATCAGCTGGGCGTGTTTGACCCCTGCGCTATCGCCTGCGAGCCGTTTATCCAGTGGGTAATTGAAGATAACTTCGTCAATGGCCGCCCGGACTGGGATAAAGCCGGTGCACAGTTTGTGGCCGACGTAGTGCCCTTTGAGATGATGAAACTGCGCATGCTTAACGGCAGCCACTCTTTCCTCGCCTATCTGGGTTACCTGGGCGGTTATGAGACCATCTCCGATACCATGACCAACCCGGCCTATCGCAAGGCGGCCCGCGCGCTGATGCTTAACGAACAGGCGCCAACCCTCTCCATGCCGCAGGGCACTGATCTGGTCGGTTATGCTGATTTACTGATTGAGCGCTACACCAACCCGTCTTTGCGCCACCGCACCTGGCAGATTGCCATGGACGGTAGCCAGAAGCTCCCTCAGCGCATGCTGGATCCGGTGCGTATTCACCTGAAAAACGGTGATGACTTCCGCCACCTGACCCTGGGGGTTGCCGGCTGGATGCGCTATGTCAGCGGTGTTGATGAGCAGGGTAACGCGATTGATGTGGTCGACCCGCTGGCGGCACGCTACCGGGAAATCCACCAGCAGTATCAGGAGCCGGAAGCCCGGGTCCGCGCTTTGCTGGCCATTGAAACTATCTTCAGCAAGGATTTACCGGCGAATGCGCAGTTTGTAGCCGCAGTGACCCACGCATATCTGGATCTGCTGAAAAACGGTGCCCGCGCCACGGTAGAAGCCCTGGCGTAATCACCCTGACCAGTGCCCGGCCTGTGCCGGGTGCCGGTGGTCTTATCCGGTGTGGCGGGCGCCCTCATGGCAATACCCGCCGCCCGGTGCTATAGTCCGGCCCCGCCCTGCCCTTCGTTAACCAGGTGACGCCATCATGAAACCCTCCACACCTCAACAACGCCCTTATCAGGAAGTCGGCGCCTTGCTGCGTGCGATGATCATCGATAAAGCCTACCGGACAGGCGATCGTCTGCCGCCCGAGCGCGAAATTGCCGAGCTGTTAGCGGTCAGCCGTACGGTGGTGCGCGAAGCGCTGATTATGCTGGAGCTGGAAGGGATTATTGATGTCCGGCGCGGAGCCGGGATTTATATTACCCGGCTCCCGACAGACCCGGCCGGAAGCCCGGCCCGGACCACGGCCCCCCAGTGCAATAATGCCGGGCCCTTTGAACTGCTCCAGGCCCGCCAGTTACTGGAGAGCAACATCGCCGAATTTGCCGCCCTGCAGGCCACCCGCGACGATATTATGAAAATGCGCGCCGCCCTGCATATGCAGCAACAGGATCTGGCCTCAGACAGCCACGAAGAGGGTGACCAGGCCTTCCACCTGGCCATTGCCGAAGCGACCCACAACACCATGCTGGTGGAGCTGTTTAAGCAGTCCTGGCAGTGGCGGGAGAATAACCCCATGTGGATCCAGCTACATCGCCACCTGAAAGATACCCAATACCGCAAGGAGTGGCTGGTCGACCACCAGCAGATCCTGGCCGCGCTTATCAAAAAAGATGCCCGGGCCGCCCGGCTGGCCATGTGGCAGCACCTGGAGAATGTGAAAAACCGCCTGCTGGCCATGTCGGACGTGGACGATATTAATTTTGACGGCTATCTGTTCGAGTCCTGGCCGCCGACCATCCGCCAGGAGTGACTGTCCGGCCCTTCCGGGCCGGAATCCTGCCCCTTACCAGCGCAGTTCGACCCGGAATCCCCCCTGATCTGCGTGACTGAACTGCGCACGCATCCCGTGTAGCGCGGCAATGCGCTGCACAATCGACAGCCCCAGACCGCTGCCGGTCTTCTCCTGGCCGGGCGGGCGGAAAAAGCGCTCCCCAATGCGTTGCAGGTGCTCATCGCTGACGCCGGGACCGTTGTCCTCCACACTGAAATAATCCGTATCCAGGGTAATGCGCACCGTGCTGCCGCGCGGGCTGTAGCGGATGGCGTTATCCAGCAGGTTACGCACCAGCAGCGCCATCAGCAGCGGCTGAGCCCGGCGCGGCGGCGGCGCCTGGCGGATATCCAGCACCAGCTCCACCCCGCTGGCCCGCGCCTTGTGGTAGTTATCCATAATGCCGGTTTGCAGCACATCCTGCAGGGCAATATCCTGCACATCTTCCAGCCCGGAGAGGGAATCCAGCCGGGATAAGGTCAGCAGCTGATCCACCAGGCGCGTGGCGCGATCGATCCCCTCACTCAGGTTCGCCAGCGCGTGCTCACGCATTACGGCCTCATCACCGGCCAGCTGGGCGACATCTGTCTGTACTTTCAGCGCCGCCAGCGGGCTGCGCAGCTCGTGGGCCGCATCAGAGGTAAAGCGCCGCTCCCGCACCAGCATCTCCCCGGTCCGGGTAAACAGGCTGTTGAGCGCCTCGACCAGCGGCAGCACTTCACCGGGCAGCGGCAGCGGGGGCAGCGGGCTCTGGTCATCGGGCTGGCGCATACGCAGGCGGATGACCAGCCGCTTGAGGGGGGCAAACTCCCGGTTGATTAGCCAGATAATCAGGATAATCATCACCGGCAGGGCCACCAGCCAGGGCACCAGCTGGGCCTGGACAATATCGATGGCCATATCTTCGCGATACTCCCACTCCTGGCCAACAACTACCCGGTATTTGCCGTCCGGGGTGGTGAGCCACAGCATGCGCCAGGCGTCGTTGTCATCGCGCAGTTTGCCCTCGGTAAAGCCGTCACGCCGGTAGTGCCAGGGAATATCCGGGCCGTTGTCCCCGTCGTTCAGGACCATCTGCCCGTCACGGGTAAAAATGGCGAATGCCAGGGCATCGTCGTCAAACTCACCGCGGCTGTGGCGCACCATTTTCTTACTGCGCGGCAGCTCCGGGTTATGCTGGTTAAGCCCGCCGATATCCAGCGCCGTGAGCCGTTTGGCAAACTGCATTTGCTGGGAGTCGAAAAGCTCATCAATGTTCTTCCGGGTCTGGTTCCACGCCAGAAAACTGGCCCCACTCCAGGCCAGGGTGACCAGCAGAATAAACCCGATAATTAAACGCAGCCGCAGGCTACGCGTCAGCGCGGTCATTCATCCTCTCCCAGGGTGTAGCCGATACCGTACACGGTGCGGATAAACCCGCTGCCAAACTTCTTACGCAGATGGTGGATATGCACCTCAACCGCGTTACTGGAGACATCATCATTCCAGGCATAGATTTTTTCTTCGATAAGCGCCCGGGGCAGCACCCGCCCGGCATTGCGCATCAGCAGCTCCAGCAGCGCCAGCTCTTTGGGCTTCAGGTGGACCGGCTGCCCGGCGCAGGTTACCGTCATGCTTGCGGGATCCAGGGCTATCTGGCCGTGGGTTAACAGGGCCTGCACCTGCCCGTGGCGGCGGCGAATCAGCGCCTGCAGGCGGGCGGCCACCTCAATCAGCGCAAAGGGTTTGCACAGGTAGTCATCCGCCCCCTGCTGTAAGCCATCTACCCGCTGCTCCAGTGCATCCCGGGCGGTGAGGATCAGCACCGGTTCATCGTGCCCGTTTTTGCGCCAGCTGCGTAAAATGTCCAGCCCGTCCATCCCCGGCAGGCTGAGATCAAGCACCACCGCATCATAGGGGGCCGCATCCAGGGCATTCAGCCCCTGTTTGCCCTCACTGAACCAGTCAACACTGAACCCCATTTTTACCAGGCCGGCTTTGATACCGTCGCCGATCAACTTGTCATCTTCAATGAGCAGCACGCGCATGGTCATATCTCTTGTAGTGTGTTCTGTTGGGCTCTATCTAACCCTCTGCCCCGGGCTTTGTACAGCAGATTACCCGCCGGATGCCCGGGATCCTGCAGTTTTAAAAAACAAACTCCCCCTGGCCGGATACTTAAGATTCTGTTAAGAACTCTCTGGTGTAATCCACTCCACAGCAACAATATACCGATTACAGATTCCGGGACTTACCGGAAAGCGAGAGGAAAATACTGATGAAAAGAACAGCTGCTTTATTTGCCATTCTGGCAGTAGCCAGTGCCCCGGTTCTGGCACAAAACGGTGGTTTTGTTGATCCGAACGCACCCGCAACCCAGACGACCCACAGCCAGACCACCGGGGGCTTTAACGGCCCCAGCGCCGGGCTGATGACCGTCGAAAAAGCCAAAACCATGAGCGACGACACCTGGGTAACGCTGAAGGGCAATATTGAACAGCGCATTGGCGGCGATGACTATATCTTCCGCGATGCCACCGGCACGATAAATGTCGATATCGACCAGAAACGCTGGAACGGCCAGACCATCACCCCGAAAGATACCGTTGAGTTACAGGGTGAAATTGATAAGGACTGGAACTCTGTTGAGCTGGATGTGAAAAAAGTCACCAAAGTGCAGTAATCTGCCGATAGCCGCCGGAGCCCCCCTCCGGCGGTGCCTTTTGTGTGCCCCGCCTTACGCCCGGGCACATTAAATGCGTATTCCCTTCCCCCCTTCGCTGTGGGTGTTACACTGGCATTAACAGCGACTATCAGAGGAGTTCAGCTTATCCAGGCATCCGCGGCCATTACGCCACGCCGCTTACTGCTTATTATCAGGAGGCATTATGAACGCTGAATCATTCAGTATTGGTGCCGATCATACCCGGTTTACCGGGCCTGCCGTCACGCTGCCCGTGGGGTATCGCTCTCTCAGTGCACGCTATTTTCATCACTCGCTTCCCCTGGCCACTGAAGTGGAAAAAGCCCGCCGTGACATTGACAAGGCTATCCGGGCGGCCCCTCAGCTACATAACAGCACCCTGCGCTTTAATTGTGCGGACCATTTTCTCAAAGAGATTGCCTCCGTTGCGGGCGAGTCAGCCCGTCTTACCCGCCAGAATATTGAGCAGGTTTTTAACCGGGTGGCCGCCGTGGCCGCCGGTAGCCAGCGCCTGCCGGGGGAGTTCCCCACCGATGGCGAATTTATCGGCTACCTGCTTATCCTGCGGACACTGTCTGAGCAGCTCAATATTCAGGATATCCGCCTGACCCTGAAACGCCCCGACTTCGCCATATAGCCCCCGCAAAGGGGGCCCGAATGCCAGCGGCAGTCGTCAACCGGAATCTTCCTGAGGGGGGCGGAAAAAACAGGCGAAATGTTGATCCAGTAACGGTTTTTCCTGAGAAAAAAACCAGACAACGGCAGGCCGGATCGCCTATGGTTACGCTGTTTGCATACGGGTTGTCAGCCCTGACGGCCCGTTGTTTGTTTTTTGCTACGAGGCGCCGCGGACTTGCCCGCTGCGCAGCACTGACCTGACAGGATTTTATATGTTGTATGTTTTTGGCCACCTGAACCCCGATACCGATAGCATCTGCTCTGCCATTGTGGCGGCTGACTGGCTGGCGTTTCGCGGTAAGAAGAGCCAGGCGTTTCGTCTGGGCGAGATCAACCCGGAGACCCGTTTTGTCCTGGCGCAGGCGGGCGTAAAAGCGCCGGCGCTGCTCACCGACGATCTCACCGATCGCGATGTCTGGCTGGTGGATTTCAGTGAATTTGAGCAGGGGCCTGCGACCCTGGCTGATGCCCAGATCCGCGGGATCATCGATCACCACCGCCTGGGTACCGTCATGACCAAAGAGCCGGCGGATATCTGTGTGAAACCGCTGGGCTGCTGCTGCACCGTACTGTGGCAGCAAATTATGCTGGAATCCGATATGCCAGTTTCCAACACGCAGGCCATTCTGATGCTGGGCGCCATTCTGAGCGATACCGTTGCGCTGACCTCGTCTACCACCACAGATCTGGATCGCCAGGCGGTGGATGTGCTGTTTGCCATTGCCAGCATTGATCGCGCCACCTTTACCCGCCAGCTGCTGGATGCCAAGACCGATCTCAGCGATTACACCCCGACAGAGCTGCTGGATAAAGACGCGAAAAACTACCAGTTTGATGACCAGACCGTCAAAGTCGCCCAGCTGGAGATCACCAGCCATAACGCCAACAGCGAGCAGATGCAGCAGACTGTCCGCGCCCTGAAACAGAGCGCCCAGCCAACCGTGCTGATGCTGACTGAAATCGACACCGCCACTTCCCGCCTGTACTACTCCTGGGAAAGTGCTGACCAGCCGGTCGTGCTGAAAAACGCCATGAGCCGTAAAAAAGACGCGCTGCCGTGGCTGACAGAAAATCAGCCCTGGAAACACCAGCGCTGATTTCCCCGGCGGGTGGCCCAGGCTGCCCGCCAGCTATCCCCCCTACTCCAGCGTGACAGCGCAGCTCTCCAGCATCTCCAGCGTTAACTCAGGGATCGTGCCATCGGTAATAATGGCGTCAAAATCCTGCAGGGCGGCCACCGGGTGCAGGGAGAATTTATTGAACTTGTGGCCTTCGGCAATCAGGTATTTTCTGGCGCTGTGGGCCAGCACCTGCTGTTTTAACCGTGCGTTATCCACATGGGGGGCAGTAACACCGTGGACCAGATCAAAACAGTTGGTTGAGATAAAGGCGACATCAAACCGGTATTGCGCCAGCTGGGATAGCGCCTCCGGGCCGGTGGTAAAATCGCAGTTACGCTCCATGCTGCCGCCAATAAGCACAGTGCGGTTAAAGTCTTTCATTAGCGAGGCGATTTTGAGGTCTATCGTCACCACGGTAATACTGCACTGGCAAATGGCCTCGGCTAGCAGCAGTGCGGTTTCGCCGCTATCAAGATAGACAAGGTCACCCGGGGTAACCTTGCCCGCCGCACGCGTGATAAGGTGAGGATCAACCGCATTTCTGTTGTGGTTACGGTGGCTGACAAAGGCATCAATCTCCACACCACCGTGCACTTTCTTTATATTGGAATACATGGCAGACAGCGCGGCAAGATTACGCCGCACGGTACTGCCGGATATATTTAACCGCTCGCTAATTTCGCGCACGCTTAATGATGTGTTCTCATACAGGAGCTGCAAAATCTTTCGCTGATGCCGGAGCGTCTGATTATGTGATGACATGCTCCCCCCTGAATATTTAGCGGTGATATTCTTTTCGGAAAAATTCAATAACGTTCACTATAGCATCATCATCGCCATGGCTACCAGCCTTGGTGGCAATAAACACCCGGCCGACACCGTCAAGATAACCTACCGGAATACAAGGTAATATTTCACCTTTTATGGTGTAGCTTTTACTGCCCAGCGCCGCAGCACAGGAGATGGCAATATCCCCGCCGGTAAAAAGCACCCCGGATAACTGGCACCGGTGAATAATGGATGAGGCCAGATTACCTAAAAATCCGGAAATATAGTCAGCAAATTCAGAGCGCGACATTTCATATAATTTACAGTTGGCATCAATGTTAAACCGCTCTGCGGCTGATTTTGACGACTGTATAATACAGTTTTCACCTTTATTCAGAATACCGAGAATATCAGTAACACACTGATCCATATAATCAAGGTTGGTCATGATCTCCCTGATGTCGACAAAATACACCGTCGCCACGCCCTCTTCTGCTGCCCGGGCGATCTGGTTAATGGTCACCGGGCTGATACTCCCGGCCACCACCAGGCTTGGGTAGTCTGGCTTTTTAAGGTACATCCCCGCAGGCAGGTGCGCGGCCAGCCCGGATGAGCCAATCAGAATCCCCCCATCCAGGGTGGCCGCCAGGGTGTTACCGATACGGGCCAGGTCATCATTCGTGGCCGCATCCACGACAATAATCACCTTATTCTCCGGGTGCGCCCGGGCCTGACAAATGGCCGCCGCCAGCCCTGCGGCATCCACACACTGCACCGGCAGCGCGGACTGGCAGGCAATAATCTCAGCGATGGAATCACTGACCACCGGCGTTTTGGGATCGGTGGCAAACTCGCTGCGGGTAACCCCCTGGCCACGGTACAGGCACTTCCCCTTTTCCACGGTGCGCTGCTTATCCGGCAGCGCGCTGCACAGCACGGCAAAATGAAACGGCGTACTGCCAAGCAGTGCGTCAATTTCCGCGCCAATATTCCCCCGGAAGGTGGCGTCTATTTTTTTATAAATAAACGTGGCGTTATCAATCGCGCAATGGGTGGTGACGCTGGTAATCACCTGTTTTGCCATATCGGGCGGCATACTGCGGCTGTCGGTATTGTAAACCGTAATATCACTTTGGGTTTCGGTATGGGTTTTATCCAGAGAGACGCTCACACTGCACCCCTGGTTGAAAAACTGCATACCGGTGTCGTTCGCACCTGTAAAATCATCAGCAATAACGATAAATTTGCTCATATACATCACCTGAATATTAACGTTTTAAAGGTGGGAAAACCCTTTTAACACAATGACAGCACCGAGAATCAGAATGGTAAAGTTCATGATTTTCTTCACATCGATATTTTTTTGCTGCACGTAATCGAAGAAATACATCCCGATAAATCCGCCAATCAGCATTCCGGGAATCGACCAGGCGGTGATAACGCCAACATCGTGGGTAATTACCCCGTTACTGAACAGTTTGAAGATAACGGTCAGCATCGCCATAAAGAAGTAGAAGTTAGTGGTGGCTTTTATCCGGTTCGCGTTATCTTTCAGGCAGTTCATGTAGGTAATGATCGGCGGACCAGACTCCCCGGCACTCGCGCCCAGCACCCCGGATAACAGCCCGCAGGTTATCGCCGAAGGCAAGCCGCCTTTCACGCGGATAGGCCGGTTAATCAACGTCGAGCCGCCAACAAGGATGAGCACCGCCCCCATGGCCAGCAGAATATATGCGGAGTTAACATTTTTAAGTAACTCGCCGCCAAACTGGATACCGACAATCGCCGGGATATAAAGAATAAAGGCCAGTTTGTAATTAATATACTGGCGCATCTTAATACAGACCGGAATAGTAATCAGCCAGCCAAAAACGGTGGCTATCGGTATCGCCATTTTGACATCCAGGAATAAAGACAGAAGTGGCACCGAAACCATTCCCAGCCCGAAGCCAACCATCCCCTGAACAAAGCCACCCAGAAATAGGGTTCCGGCGGCACATGCAATTAATAGTAGTGGCATATCTCTTCCCCTTGGTTAATTTTCATCATCATAACAATCCGGGGAGTCCGGGTAGTTGATCGACCAACAGGCAGATGAGCAGACAGGTGATAGTGATATTCCCGTCACAGAAGAATAAAAATACGCCCTGTTCGCGTGACTGGTTTCACAAATTAACCGGCCATATCCGCTGAATATTCACTTTTCATTAAATTCCTGGCGGGTAATGACCAGGATATAGTCTTATTTACGCGGCAAATGCGCAGATAGCGGCTGATATAAATTGCCGGGCGCCAGAAACAGGAAGGGGGGCTAATGCCCCCCTGTGTGGTTTACCTTCGGGTATCCGCCGTTACGCGACCGGTTTTACGTGGATCCGCGCGACCGATTCATCTTCCGCCCAGTAGATACGCTCAGCGACCATGGCATCCGGGTTCAGGGTTACCCCGTCCAGCACCCGCTGTTTAAAGCGCAGGTATCCGCCCTTGTCGATTAAGTGCCCCATGTGCAGGTACACCGGTTTGCCGTCAAGCATCTCTTTTTCAAATTCAAACAGGTTAACAATCACCTGGCGGATAACATCTTCAGTGACCCAGTTAAGGAAAATTTTCCCCACTCGCGGGGTTTTCTTACTGGTGCGGCCCCCCAGGCGAACCTGCCAGAGCTGCTCTGGTCTGCGCTGCCAGGCCAGGGTCGGGCAGGCCAGCACACACTCGCCACAGCCAATACAGGCAGAGGCTTCCTTCACCGCTTTGCCGTTTTTCAGCGCCAGGCAGTTAACCGCATGGTGGCTACAGGCTTTAACGCACGCCCCGCAGCCGATACAGCGATCCGCGTGGAACTGCATTTTCGCCACGCCAATAATGCCCAGATCCGCCATTGACGCCTTCGCACAGTCATTCGGGCAACCGGCAATCACAATTTTCAGGTGGTAGTCGCTGGGGTAGACCAGCTTTTCCAGCCGGTAAGCCAGGCCGGTGGTGTCCGTATTGCCCTTCTGGCAGATGCGGTTCCCCTGGCAGGCCACAATATTCCGCCCGCCAATGGCCTGATAACCCGCTTTAGGATCGGCGACGTCGACCTCGCAGAGCTCCATTTCGATTTCGCGGATAAACGGCTCCAGCGCCGCGTTCACCTTGTCCACATCTTCATAGCGGATGCCGGGCATCGCCAGCTTTTGCCGGGTGGTCAGGTGGATTTGCCCGTTACCGTAGGTCTCGGCGATATCGCGGGCAACGGTCAGCAGGTGGGCAGGCAGGATCCCCCCCGGGATACGCACGCTGACCATCGCCTCGCCGCGTACTTTCGACAGGCGATATTCGTTCTTCGCCCGGGCTTTAATAATATCAACATCAATGCTCATGGCGTGCTCCTCAGTCCGCGAATGCCTGCGCGGTGGCGTAGTTAAATACCGGGCCATCAACACACACGTAGATATCCCCCATACGGCAATGGCCACATTTCCCTACTGAGCAGGCCATCCGGCGTTCGTAGTCCACCCAGATCTGCTCTGCGGTTAACCCCTTCTCCAGCAGCATTTGTACGGTAAATTTAATCATCACCGGCGGCCCCACCACGATGGCCTGCATCGTTTCCGGCGAGCGCAGCACCAGCTCCTGTAACCGGTCGGTTACCCGGCCAATCTGGTACGCGTCGCTGGCTTCGCCTTCGTCGAGGGTGAGGATCAGGTTATGTTTGCCCGACCAGCCGGCCATCTCCTCTTTATAAAGCACGCAGTCGCGGTTTTTATAACCCAGGATCATATCCATGCTGGCAATTTCATCCGGGTGTTCAACGAAATAGCGCATCAGCCCTTTGACCGGCGCAACCCCGGTGCCCCCGGCCACAATCAGCAGCGGCTTGTGTTTAAAAGCATCCAGGGGGTAGCCATGGCCGTAACAACCACGCAGCCAGACATTGTCGCCCTCTTTGAGGGTAAACAGCGCGTTAGTCACCTGGCCCACTTTGCGGATCAGCAGATCCATCCAGCCTTCGCCGCAGTCCGAAACGGAAATCGGCGCCTCACCCACGCCAGGCAGGGAGACTTCAACAAATTGCCCCAGTTGCGCCGGGTAATCCACCGCAACGCGGAAGTTCCACTCAAGAGGGGTATGCCGGGTAATAGAGAGAATACGGTGCACAGCGGGCAACAGGCTGTGCTGCTTGTGAGACTGACAGGAACAGTGCGACATAAATCAGGCTTCCTTATCCACAGACTGGCGGACTGCGTCAGTCATCTTGTTGATAATAAGAGAGAACTTAATGTACTGAGGGCAACGATCGTCGCAGCGTCCACAGCCCACACACATGTGTTCAATGCCGTTGCGGGACTTGTAATCGTTCACTTTATGCAGTGCGCGGTAGCGCAACCGCTCCCCCGCTTTCTCCCTGAAGCCGTGCCCCCCTGCCATATCGCTAAAGCCGGGAACCACACAGCTGGCCCACTGGCGGCGGCGCTCGCCGCGCTGTGGGTTTTCTTCATAGGCCACATCAAAGACGCTGTAGCAGGTGCAGGTAGGGCAGCTGACAGTGCAGCGCCCGCAGCTGATGCAGCGCTTATGGTATTCCTCCCACAGGGGGTGATTGATCAGAATCTCGCGGATTTTTTGCGGGTCATCGCACTGGCTATCCGGGGTGGCGACCTTCACCGGGTTTTCGCTGACAAACCCGGGGGTGTAGTCAACCGGCTCCCCAAGCCCGGCCAGCGCCTCTTCCAGGAAGGTGTCATTCAGGCTGACGCTTGCGCCTGCGTCACTAAAGCGCATCGCCGCACTGTAGTTGTCGGTCTTATTGGTCCCCATGGATACGCAAAAGCAGTTTTCAAAACTCGCTTCACACTCCATTAAAATGATGTGAATATGTTCGCGAATACGCTGGTAACTGTAATCGGAATTATTCCCATTCGTTAAATACATATAATCAAGACGGGAAAGCGCATTAATATCGCAGGCGCGGGCAAAAATAACTACCGGCGTGGTGTCGACATCGGCTATCTGGATAGTGTCTTTATTAAAGTAGAAAAGGGTCTCAGTGATTGGGGCGAGGATCGTATTGGGCGACATATGGGATTTTTCTTTCCATACCAGCTCTCCCCAGTCGCTAATCTCATGATAAATAACATTATCTGTATCAGAAAACCGCCCGCCGCGAAACTCTGCTGAAGGGGCAAAAACACGCTGATTTTTGCTCAGCCGCCGGATAAGCACATTAAACTCTTCCGGCGTTATTTTAATAGCCATGGTTCACTCCGTGACAATTTTTAAAAGATATTCATCTTTTAGCAGGGTAACATTCGCCACCGGGTGCCGGTTAATATAAAAAAATGGTTCTGCATACCACTAAAACAATTAACCAGAAAATAATTACCGGTCATAAAAAATATAAAGTGATGGCTATCATAAAATTCCGACAGTCACAGGATAAAAATCCGGGCCAGATCAAATTATAAATAAAGATAAAAAGTGCCGGGTAAATGCTCATGGCTGCCGGTAAGCCCCCCCGGATAAGCAGTTTGTGAGCCTTCGCCCAATAACGCTATCCCGCCCGGTCAGCTTCTTCTCATATTGATAGTGATCAAAAAGAATCATACCGTCTGGTCGGTATGATTTCGCCATGACCACGGAAACCCAGCACCGTAAAAAAGACCCTATCCGCCTGCACCGCCAGTTGCTTGAGTCCGCAGCACTGATTGCCGGGCGCGACGGTATTGCCGCGCTCTCGCTCAATGCTGTCGCCCGCGAGGCCGGGGTCAGTAAGGGCGGGCTTTTGTACCACTTTCCGAATAAACAGGCGCTGATCTTCGCCCTGTTCACCCGGCTGCTGGACATTATGGAGCAGGCGATAGGCGAGCTGATGGCCGCCGACAACATCACTCACGGGCGCTTTACCCGCGCCTATTTACGCTATCTCTCCAACCCGGCGCTCACCGGCACCCACGAAAGCCGCCAGCTGATGGTACTGTCGCTGGCCATGCCAGACGAGCCGGTACTGCGCAAATGCTGGCGCGACTGGATGCTGGGGCACCTGGCCCGGGGGGATGCACTCGACAACGGCCCGACCGGCACCCTGGTGCGCTATGCCGCCGATGGTATCTGGTTATCAGAGCTCACCGAAGGACGCACGATGAGCCGTGAACACCGCCAGTCACTGGTGAATAATCTGACAAAAATGACGCTTCCCACGTGAAGCACGTAGATTGAGGCCGCGATGCGCTACAACATCAATGCCCGTCTTATTTATGATGCAACGGACGGCACACTGACGCTACCTGACAGCGATGAACCGGATAGCCAGCTATCCATCACTGCCAGCGCACTACTCTATTTTTTCCTGCGCCACACCGGCGTTGTCAGCCGCGATGAGGTGCTGAAAAAAGTCTGGGACGATAACGGGCTGACCTCTTCCAACAGCAATCTCAACCAGTATCTGAGCATGCTGCGAAAAACCTTCCGCCACTACGATATCGATAACATTATCGTCACCGTGTCGCGCGGCATGCTGCAACTCAACCAGGATCTCAGCATCGAAATACTGGCCGACGCGCCGCCTGCCCCTGTGGCCCCGGCCGCCCCGGCTGCCCCGCCAGAGCCGCTGGTGGCGCAAGACGCAGCAGAACCCCGGACACCGCCCGCCGCCCGCTGGCACTCCCGCGCCAGGTGCTGGTATCTCGCCGGTGGCTGCCTGCTGATCATGGCGTTGCTGCTGGTGGTGTTTACGCTTGTCAGCGCACGGGTGGCGCGCCCTATCAGCCTGACACACATCAGCCACAGCCAGTGCGAGCTACAGGCCAGTGACGAGATGCTGCGCTCAGTCTCAGCCAATGCTTACGTCAGGAATTTTGACCAGGTGCGCCAGCGCCTGCGCATCGGCGGCAGGCCCGGGGAGCGTTTCGTCTTCTTCTACGGCGACCGGCTGGAGACCAACGGCCTTGGCCGGGTGTTCCTCGCCCACTGCGCCATGCACGAAGACAACCCGTTTAGCTATTGCGATAACTACTTTTACTATGCCTGGAAGCCGCAATGAAATTAGCCCCCCGCTCCTTTTTCGCCCTTTCTGCCCTGGTGTTTATCGCCGCGGCCAGCTTCAGCGCCTGGCGCCTGCTGCCGGACCCGAGCGATGGCGCAATGAGCTGCTCCACCAAAGCCATCATGCGTTTTGAAGACATGGGGAAAGAGAACGTCAACGGCAATATCCATTTCAGCTTCGGCGCCAGCGGCCACGGCTCCATGGTGGTGGAAGGCTATACCGACTCTGCCGCCGGTCACCGCTATTTGCAGCGCTACGTGCAGTTCGACTACAGCAGCAAACGTATCTCCGCGACCGAGCGCCACTACCGCATCAGGAAGTGGGCGTCCAGCGCCTCGTCAATTGACGAATCACCCGATGTCATCTTCGACTACTTCATGCGCGAGATGTCCGACAGCCACGACGGTCTGTTCCTTAACGCGCAAAAGCTTAACGACAAGGCCATCCTGTTAAGCTCCATCAATTCGCCACTCTATATCTGCACCCTGAAATCCGGCAGCACCCTCGATTAACCCCGCCAGCCCCCGGCGGGGAAAATGAGTCCCCGCTCACACTGCGCTTTTCCCTGCTATTTTCCCCGGGAGGAAAGCGCACGTTTTGCATTTAGCCCTGCACCGCAAAACATGACCATAACCACACTTATCTGGCGGGTATGTTACGCCACTTCGGCAATAAATTAGCATCCCGTTAACATTACTTCCCCGTTCGTAAAACGCCTGAAAAAACGCCTTATCGCCACACAAATACCATCCGCAAAAACAGCACAGACACATAAATACAGCGCTAAAAATGGCTAAATTTCAGAATTAAAATCTAAAACAGTGCCGTTTACGGATTTATATTTCACTTCACCCGCCATCCCCTATAGTGAATTCCGAACGCCGCTTCCGCGTGTTGATGCCGTTACGCGGACGGTTTTCCCGAACCACAAAACCTGTTCTGGAGGAAATCACGATGGGTGATGCATTGGGGCTTATCGAAACCAAAGGTCTGGTGGCCTGTATTGAGGCGGCAGACGCCATGTGTAAAGCCGCCAACGTCGAACTGATCGGCTATGAAAACGTCGGCTCCGGCCTGGTCACCGCCATGGTGAAGGGCGACGTCGGCGCAGTGAAAGCGGCCGTGGATTCCGGGGTGGAATCTGCCCAGCGCATTGGCGAGGTGGTGACCTCACTGGTGATTGCGCGTCCGCATAACGACATCAACAAAATCGTCATTAAACACAAGGCCTGAGGGCCAGGAGAACACAAATGGGTGATGCATTAGGTCTGATTGAAACCAAAGGTCTGGTGGCCTGTATTGAAGCGGCAGATGCCATGTGTAAAGCCGCCAATGTGGAGCTTATCGGCTATGAAAACGTCGGCTCCGGCCTGGTCACCGCCATGGTGAAAGGCGATGTCGGCGCGGTGAAAGCGGCGGTGGATTCCGGGGTGGAATCAGCCCAGCGCATTGGCGAAGTGGTGACCTCACTGGTTATCGCCCGCCCGCACAACGACATCAACAAAATCGTCTCGCATTACAAAATTGCCGACTAACGGAGAAACCTGATGAAAGAAGCGCTTGGTCTTATCGAAACCAAAGGTCTGGTGGCCTGTATTGAAGCCGCAGACGCCATGTGTAAAGCCGCCAATGTGGAGCTTATCGGCTATGAAAATGTCGGCTCCGGCCTGGTCACCGCCATGGTGAAAGGCGATGTCGGTGCGGTGAACGCCGCGGTGGATTCCGGCGTGGAAGCGGCGAAACGCATTGGCGAAGTCGTCACCTCCCGCGTCATTGCGCGCCCGCATAACGATATCGAAAAAATCGCGGCGCAGCACAAAGCATGACCTGACAGGGCACGCCCCGTCCCCACTCTTTTCGTCTGATGAAGGATAGACTCATGATTGAACTGGATAACGATTTGCAGTCCCGGCAGAACGCGCGGGAACTGGTGCGCAACGCCAAAAAGGCGCAGGCGATTCTGGCCACCTTTTCGCAGCAGCAAATCGACGCCATCGTGAAAAACGTGGCCCAGGAAGCAGCGCACCACGCCGAAGCGCTGGCGAAAATGGCCGCGGAAGAGACAGGTTTTGGCAACTGGCAGGACAAAGTGCTGAAAAACCGCTTCGCGTCGCTGCGCGTCTACGACGCCATCAAAGATATCAAGACCGTAGGCATCATTCATGACGACCCGGTAAAAAAAGTGATGGATGTGGGCGTGCCGCTGGGCGTGATTTGTGCGCTGGTCCCCTCAACAAATCCGACCTCCACCGTTATCTACAAAGCGCTGATTGCCCTCAAAGCCGGTAATGCGATTATCTTCTCGCCGCACCCGGGGGCGCGCCAGTGCAGCCTGAAAGCGATTGAAATCGTCAAACGCGCAGCCCAGGCGGCAGGCGCACCGGCAGGCAGCGTAGACGGCATCACCCAGTTGACGCTCGATGCCACCTCCGAACTGATGCACAGCAAAGACGTCTCGCTGATCCTCGCCACCGGCGGTGAAGGCATGGTGCGCGCGGCTTATGCCTCCGGCACCCCGACCATCAGCGGAGGCCCGGGTAACGGCCCGGCGTTTATTGAGCGCAGCGCCGATATTCACCAGGCGGTGAAAGATATCGTCACCAGCAAAACCTTCGATAACGGCGTTATCTGCGCCTCTGAGCAGTCGGTCATTGTGGAGCGCTGCATTTACGACGAAGTACACCGGGAGCTGGAAGCCCAGGGCGTTTACTTCATGAACGACGACGAGGCGGCGAAAATGGCGGCACTGCTGCTGCGCGCCAACGGCACCATCAACCCGCAAGTGGTGGGCAAAACCGCGCTGCACCTGAGCCAGATGGCGGGCTTTAGTGTCCCGGCCAGCACCAGAGTGCTGATCGCCAGGCAGTCCACCGTATCCCCGAAAAACCCCTACTCGCGTGAAAAACTGTGCCCGGTACTCGGCCTGTATGTGGAAGAGGACTGGAAAGCCGCCTGCCACCGCGTGGTAGAGCTGCTGACCAATGAAGGGCTCGGCCATACCCTGGTGATCCACACCCGCAACCAGGACGTTATCCGCCAGTTCTGCCTTGAAAAACCGGTCAACCGCATTCTGATCAATACCCCGGCAGCGCTGGGCGGGATTGGCGCGACCACCAACATCTCCCCGGCGCTCACCCTCGGCTGTGGTGCGGTAGGCGGTGGCTCAAGCTCAGACAACGTCGGCCCGCTGAACCTGCTCAATATCCGCAAAGTGGGCTACGGGGTGCGCTCGGTTGATGAGCTGCGCGCACCAGGCAGCCGCCCGGAGCCCCAGCCCGCCATGGCCGCCCCGGCACATTGCCCGCAGCCCAGCATTCTTGATGACGCGCGCTTCACGGCCCCGATCAGCGCCGCCACCGGCAGCGATGACCGCTTCGCCACAGCAGGCGCCGCCACTGAGGCGACAAACGACATCAACGAGCAAAACGTGGAACGTGTTATCCGCCAGGTACTGGAACGCCTTGGTAAATAACACCCTGATATAAGGCGATAAAACAATGATTCTCGCAAAGGTAACCGGCCATGTGGTCGCCACGCAAAAGTGCGATGAACTGCGCGGCAGCAACCTGCTGTTAGTCACCCGGTTAGATGACAACCAGCAGCCGATGAAAGACCAGACCTGGGTCGCCGTCGACAGCGTTGGCGCAGGAATGCACGACATCGTGCTGGCGGAGGAGTATTTCGCGCTCAATAAAGACCGCTACAAGGCG
Organism: Shimwellia blattae DSM 4481 = NBRC 105725; assembly: GCF_000262305.1. Classification (NCBI taxonomy): domain Bacteria; kingdom Pseudomonadati; phylum Pseudomonadota; class Gammaproteobacteria; order Enterobacterales; family Enterobacteriaceae; genus Shimwellia; species Shimwellia blattae. The sequence goes on along the minus strand of NC_017910.1, from coordinate 757,008 downwards.
ATGTCGGTGGTCGCCATTGTCGAGAACGTGTTTCGGGACGCCTGAGGAGTGAATAACCCCATGAGTGAATTTTTACTAAAACCACGGATTTGCTTCGGCCAGGACGCCCTCTCGGTGCTGAACGAGCTCTCCGCCCGCAACGTGCTGCTGGTGACCGATCAGGCCATGGTGAAATTTGGCCTTGCCGGGCGCGTAACGGCCCTGCTGAGCGCACGCGGCATCGCCTGGCAAGTCTGGGACGATGTGGTGGCAGATCCGGATATCGCCACCGTGGTACGCGGCATGACGCTGATGGACAGCCACTACCCGGATCTGGTTATCGCACTCGGCGGCGGCTCGGTTATCGACGCGGCCAAAGCGGTTATTTTCACCCTGGCGCAAACCCGCCCCCGTGAGGATCGCCCGCGCCCCGGCTTCGTGGCTATCCCCACCACCAGCGGCACCGGCTCGGAAGTCACGGCCTTTTCGGTTGTGAAAGCCGGGGCGGAAAAACTGGTCCTGGTGGATCCCTCACTGCTGCCGGATATCGCCATTCTCGACCCGACGCTGGTGGCCTCTGTGCCACCGGCCATCACGGCCGACACCGGTATGGATGTGCTGTGCCACGCCCTGGAAGCCTACGTTTCCCGCGCGGCCAGCGACTTTTCCGACGCGCTGGCAGAGAGCGTTGTCCAGCAGGTATTCCGCTATCTGCCCGCCTGCTGGCGTAACGGCCGCGACCTGCAGGCCCGCGAAAAAATGCATAACGCCTCCTGCATGGCGGGTATCGCGTTTACCAACGCGTCGCTGGGGATCACCCACAGCCTGGCCCACGCCCTGGGCGGGGTATTTCGCGTGCCCCACGGCCGCGCCAACGCCCTGCTGATGGCAGAAGTGGTGGCATGGAACGCCGATTTCCACGGCCAGTGCGACACCCCGGCGGCACACAAATATGCCCGTCTGGCCCACCTGCTGGCGCTGCCCGCCAGCACGCCGCGCCAGGGGGTCGCCAGCCTGCTGGTCGCCATTCAGGCCTTAAAAGAGACCCTTGAGATGCCGGCGACCCTTGCCGACACCGGCATTGACGCGGCGGAGTTCAACCGCCGCCTGCCAGAGATGACAGGCCAGGCGCTGCGGGACAGCTGCACCCCGACCAACCCACGCACGCCAGACGCCAACGCCTTAACCGGGCTTTATCGCCAGGCCTGGTCCGGCACCCCCGTACAGGGCCACTGACAACAAGATTTGGAGAACCTTACATGGCACACTACAGCTTAACGCCGCGCGTCAAAGTGCTGGCAGACCGCTTACTCTCACACGCCAGCACCCTGTGCACCGAACATGCCGCCGTGCTCAGCGCCCTGGATGGCGATATCGCCGGGATCCCCGCCGCCGTGAAACCGGCGCGCCGTTTCTTTGAGCTGATGCGCCAGCTGCCGCTGAGCGTCAGCGCCGATGAGCTTATCGTTGGCGACCAGACCCGCAAACCGCACGGGGCGATTTTCCATGATGAAAGCGCCACCCGCCGCCCGTCGGTCTTTCAGTTTCTTAACCTCAACAGCGAGCTGGACTCACCAGACTACAAACTGGTGGTGGAAAAAGGCGTTCTGGCTATCAAACATCAGCTGGAAGAGAAAGCCCGCGCCCTGGGGAGCGCCGTCAGCCGCAGCGGCATGGATGAGGTGAACGGTTGCCGCGCCGCGGTCTACGCCTGCGACGCGCTGCTGGCGCTGGCGCAGAACCTGGCTAACAGCGCCGAACAGCTGGCCGCCGGGCAAACCCATGCTTACCGCAAAGCCGAGCTGGCAGAAAGCGCCGCCATGCTGCGCCATGTTCCGGCCCACCCGGCCCGCAACTTTAAAGAAGCCTGCCAGGCGTTTTATCTGTTCCAGCTGGCGCTACAGCTGGACAACGGCAGCTACGCGGTGAACCCGCAGGGGGCGGATCTGGCCCTGCTGCCTTACTATCAGCGCGATATCAGCAGCGGCGCACTGACCGCCGACCAGGCCTATGAGATAGTCGAGTGCCTGTGGTTTAAACTGGCCCAGTTAAGTGAAGTCCGCGCCGCCTGCGCCACCGACGGCTACCCGATGCTTGATGCCATGATCCACGGTGCCAGCCTCGACAACGCCGCCACCAACGAACTCTCCGCCCTGTTTATCAGCGCCCAGCGTAACCTCAGCGCCCTGAACCTGCCGGTGCGGCTGTTTAGCGGCGTGCAGCAGCCCGCCAGTGCGCCATTTGCCGCCAGTACCGGGAGTACGCCGGTCATGGAAGGCTTAACGCCGCGCATGCAGCGCCTGCGTGACCACTACCTGACGGTACGCCCGAGCGTGTCTATCTATCGCGCCCTGGCCTTTACCGAGGTGGTAAAAGCCAACCCGGGCATGCCGACCATTCTGCTGCGCGCCAAAGCCTTCCGCCACGCCTGCGAAACCGCGCCGATTCTGATTCAGGACGATGAGCTTATTGTCGGCCATCCGTGCGGCAAGCCGCGCGCGGGTGCCTTCTCACCGGATATCGCCTGGCGCTGGGTCCGCGACGAGCTCGACACCATGAGCACCCGGGCACAGGATCCCTTCGACATCAGCGAAGCGGATAAAAAAACCATCCGCGAAGAGATTGTCCCCTTCTGGGAAGGCCGCTCACTGGATGAGATCTGCGAAGCGCAGTACCGTGAAGCCGGGGTCTGGGCCTTCAGCGGCGAGACCTTTGTCAGCGATCTCTCCTACCACCAGATCAACGGCGGCGGCGACACCTGCCCGGGCTATGACGTTTTACTGTTCACCAAAGGGATGAACGGCATTAAAGCCGATGCCGAGGCGCACCTGGCCTGCCTGAGCATGGAAAACCCGGAAGATATCGACCGTATCTACTACTACAAAGCGGCAATCGAAACCTGCGAAGGGGTCATGGGTTACGCCCGCCGCATTGCCGCCCACGCCCGCGAACTGGCGGTGAAAGAGCAAGACGCCCGGCGCCGGGCCGAGCTGCTGACCATTGCCGATGTGAACGAGAATGTCCCGGCAAACCCGCCGAAAACCCTGCAGGAAGCGTTGCAGAGTATCTGGACTGTCGAATCGCTGTTTGAAATTGAAGAGAACCAGACCGGGCTCTCCCTGGGCCGTGTGGACCAGTATTGCTACCCGATGTTCGAAGCCGACATCCGCGAAGGCCGCCTCACCCGGGAGTCCGCCCTGGAGCTGTTACAGGCGTTTATTATCAAATGCGCCGAACTGATGTGGATGTCGAGCGAGCTGGGGGCCAAATATTTCGCCGGTTATCAGCCGTTTATCAACCTGACCGTTGGCGGCCAGAAGCGCAGCGGCGGGGATGCCTGTAACGATCTGACCTACCTGATTATGGATGCCGTGCGCTTTGTGAAGGTGTACCAGCCGTCGCTGGCCTGCCGTATCCACAACCAGTCGCCCCAGAAATATATGGAAAAAATCGTCGACGTGGTGAAAGCGGGTATGGGCTTCCCGGCCTGCCACTTTGACGACTCCCACATCAAAATGATGCTGCGCAAGGGTTTCGATTTTGAAGACGCCCGCGACTACTGCCTGATGGGCTGCGTGGAGCCCCAGAAATCCGGGCGTATCTACCAGTGGACCTCCACCGGTTACACCCAGTGGCCTATCGCCATTGAGTTTGTGCTCAACCGGGGGCGGATGGTGCTATTTGACAGCTACCAGGGGCTGGATACCGGTGAGCTGCAAAACCTGAACACGTTTGAAGCGTTCGACGCGGCCGTAAAACAGCAGATTGCCCATATCGTGCGCCTGTCGGCCATTGGTACGGTTATCAGCCAGCGTGTTCACCGCGATGTGGCCCCCAAACCGCTGATGTCCCTGCTGGTGGAAGGCTGCATGGAGAGCGGCAAAGACGTTGCCGCCGGGGGGGCTATGGTCAACCACGGGCCGGGGCTGATTTTCTCAGGGCTGGCGACCTATGTGGACTCCATGGCGGCCATCCGCAAGCTGGTGTTCGACGAGCGCAAATACACCCTCGAACAGATTCGCGATGCGCTGCTGGCGAACTTTGAAGGCTATGAAGCGCTGCGCCGCGACTGTCTGAACGCGCCGAAATACGGCAACGACGACAACTATGCCGACCAGTATGCGCTGGATATTACCGAGTGGACCGAGAAAGAGTGCCGCAAATACCAGATGCTCTACTCCACCCTCAGCCACGGCACCTTGTCCATCTCCAACAACACGCCAATTGGTGAGCTGACCAACGCCACCCCCAACGGCCGCCTGGCGTGGATGCCGCTCTCTGACGGGATCAGCCCGACCCAGGGCGCGGATAAACAAGGCCCGACGGCGATTATCAAGTCGGTCAGCAAGATGAACGTGGAGACCATGAACATCGGCATGGTGCATAACTTCAAGTTCCTCAAAGGGTTGCTGGATACCCAGGAGGGCCGCCACGGTCTGATTACGCTGCTGCGTACCGCGTCTATCCTCGGCAACGGCCAGATGCAGTTCAGCTATGTGGATAACGAAGTGCTGAAAAAGGCGCAGCAGGAGCCGGAGAAATACCGCGACCTTATCGTGCGCGTTGCCGGTTACAGCGCCTACTTCGTTGAGCTGTGCAAAGAGGTGCAGGACGAAATCATCAGCCGCACGGTGATTGAGAAATTTTAATTTCTGACTGCCGCATTTGACATAACCGGAGGTTCTCCCCCGGGCTGGCTATCGGGCCGCCCGGGGGAGCGGGAGGCACGCGTGATAGCAACACAAGAATTAACCGGGCGCATTTTCAATATCCAGAAGTATTCCATCTATGACGGCGATGGCATCCGCACACTGGTGTTTTTTAAGGGCTGCAACCTGCGCTGCCCCTGGTGCGCCAACCCGGAAGGGCTGACTCAGCAGTTTCAGGTAATGTTCTCGCACGACAAATGCATTAACTGCGGCGAGTGTGCCAGTGTCTGCCCGGCCGGGGTGCACACTCAGGTGGCTGAGAACGGCGTCATGAAGCACGTTGTCGACCGCAGCAAAACCTGTGTGGGATGCCGCAAGTGTGAAGAGATTTGCACCCGGCGCGCACTGGACATCATGGGCCGGGATGTCACCGTCAGCGAGCTGATGGAGATAATCATGCAGGACTATGACTTTTATATCTCCTCCGGCGGTGGCGTGACCATCGGCGGCGGTGAAATGAGCCTGCAAACCGATTTTGCCGTCGCCTTATTCAGCGAATGCAAAAAAATGATGATCAATACCGCCGTGGAGACCCAGGGCACCACGCCGCTGGCCAACTACCAGAAACTGGCACCGGTAACCGACACCTTCCTGTTTGATCTCAAACAGATAGACAGTGAACAGCACAAGGGGATGCTCGGTATCGGCAATGAGGGGATCCGCCGCAATCTTGAATGGCTGGTGGACTCCGGTGCCAGCGTGATTGTGCGTATGCCGCTGATTCGCGGTTACAACGATTCGTTCGACGCCATCACCGGCGCGATAACCTACGTGCAAAAGCTGGCGAAGCGCGGAAATATCCGCCGCATTGACATCCTGCCCTACCACCAGCTGGGGCGCAAAAAATATGAGCGCCTGGATATGCCCTACCCGGTGAGCGGGGATCCGTCTTACGCACCGCAAGAGCTGGACCAGCTGGAGGCCTTCTTCCGGCAATTTGATTTTGATATTCGCTTAGTCCGCCATTAACAGGAGCCGAGAATGAAAAGCTTAGGCGTCATTGAGACACGAGGGCTGGTCAGCGCCATTCAGGCCGTTGACGCGGCCTGTAAAGCCGCCGGGGTCACCTGCATTGGCTATCGCAAGGTGGGTTCGGGCCTGGTCAGTGTCTGTTTTGAAGGGGAGATCAGCGCCATTCACACCGCCATTGAGCGCGGCGTGGCCGTGGCAGGGGCCGGGCACACAGTGCGCTCCCTGGTGATTGCCCGCCCGGAGCCCAGCGTGGTTAACGCGCTGAGCAGCCTTAAAGGCAACCCGCCACCGGCGAAAAGCGCGGCCGCACCCGCCGCCCCCGCTGCCGTGGCCGCGCCAGAGCCGGTCACCCCCGGGGCCCCCCAGCCCGACCAGGAAGAGAAAAACCCGGCGCAGGCCCATAAGAAAGGGAAAAAAGCATGATAGACACCCTGCTGCGCGAAAAAATCACCGCCCGCCTGAGCGCCAGCTCCCCGGCGATCCCGGTGGGCATTTCCAACCGCCACGTGCATCTTGCCCGGCGGGACGTTGAAGCCCTGTTCGGTGAAGGCTACAGCCTGACCCCGTTGCGCCCCCTGCGCCAGCCCGGGCAGTTCGCCGCTAAGGAGTGCGTGACCGTTGTCGGGCCCAAGGGCTCGCTGACCGGTGTGCGCGTGCTCGGCCCTGCCCGGCCGGAATCCCAGCTGGAGGTCTCCCGCGCGGACTGCTTTGCCCTCGGTATTCAGGCGCCGCTTCGTGAATCCGGCCAGCTGGACAACGCCGCCAGCGCCCTGCTGATTGGCCCCGCCGGGCATATTGAGCTGCATTCCCGGGTGATCTGCGCCTGGCGCCATATTCATATGTCGCCCCGGGACGCCCGGTTGCTGAATGTCTGCAACGGCCAGAAGGTGAGCGTGCGTAGCCAGGGGGAGCGCCAGCTGACCTTTGACGAAGTGGTGGTCCGCGTGCGCGATGATTTCGCGCTGGAGTTCCACATTGATACCGAAGAAGCCAACGCCGCCGGTCTGAAAAACGGCGCGCAGGTGACGCTCATCGGCTAACGGAGGCCCGCCATGACCGACGAACAGATAGAACGCCTGGCCGCACGGGTGATTGAGCGCCTGACGCCACCGGTGCTGGTGATGGTCACGGCCGCAGAGGGCTACCGCACGGAAATCCGCCAGCGCCTGGCAGGCTGCGGGTATCCGCTGCGCATTGCCGCCGAAGCGGGCCTGGCCGATGCCGCCGCCTGGCAGGAAGCGGGCGAACTGTTACCGCCCCGGGCCTGGCAGGATACCCTGCCCCCGGCCCCCTGGCGGGCCGTGCTGGTGCCGTTTCTCGACTATCCGCTGGCCGCCAGCCTGCTGGACGGCACCCTGAACAGCCCGGTCGCCAGGCGGCTGCACGATGCGCTGCTGGCCGGTATTCCGGTGCTGGCGCTGCGCTACCACTGCGATCCGCACAGCGAGCTCAACCAGCTGCGCGGCGCCCGGGCCGACAGCGCCTACGCCGGGCACCTGCAAAATATGCTGGCGCGTCTGGAAGCGGCGGGCGTGGAGCTCTGCACCATGAATGCGCTGCTCGCCAGGCTGGCAGACCCGGCCACGGCCGGGGTCGCAAGTCACGAGCCGCGCGGTTATCTCACCGTGACGGATCTGGTGAATAACCCGGCCCTTGCAACGGCACCGCACGCCCGGCTGACCGACGCGGCAATGGATTTTTTAAAAAACAGAAAGCTGTGACCTTATCCTACACTGACCCTGGAGCTTAAATATGTCTTCTAAAACAAAATGCTGGTTATGGATGCTGCTGGTTATCCTCTCGGAGACCTCGGCCACGTCGACACTAAAAATGTTCGGCAGCAGTGAAGGCAGCACCAAAATGATGCTGCTTGCGCTGCTGGTGGCGCTCTACTGCACCTGTTATTACTCGCTCTCCCGGGCGGTAAAAGATATCCCCGTAGGCCTGGCCTACGCCACCTGGTCCGGCACCGGCATTCTGGTGGTGTCGACACTCGGGATGGCGTTTTACGGCCAGCACCCGGATACCGCAGCAATTATCGGCATGGCGGTTATCGCCAGCGGTATCGTGATTATGAATCTGTTCTCAAAAATGGGTTCTGAAGAGAGCGAAGAGGCCGCCCCCGAGGCACCTGTCGCTGCCATGAACAAAGAAATCGCCAACTAACAGGAAAGGATACCTTTATGCTTAATCTCGGATTTGTATGGCTGGCGCTGTCTATCGGCTCCGAAATCACCGGCACGTCAATGATCAAAAAGACCAACGGCTTTAGCAAACTGGCCCCTTCGGTGCTGGTGGTGTGCGCCTATGGCCTGTGCTACTTCGCCCTTACCCGTGCAATGAGCACCATCCCGGTTGGCGTGGCCTACTCGTTATGGTGCGGTTTCGGTATTGTGGGGGTGACTATCTGCTCGATGATCCTCTATAAGCAGAAGCCGGATCTGGCGGCAATTATCGCCATGGCGCTGATTATCTCCGGCGGCGTTATCATGAACGTCTTCTCGACCATGTAACGCCGACACGGGTTACCCAGCCGGGCGGCGCTGCCTGCCCGGCTTACTTCAGCCGCTGGCCTGCTTCATCCACCACTTGCTCACCATCTTCTTTGCTGAACGCCCCCTGTTGCGCCCCGGGGAGGATCTCCAGCACCACCTCCGAAGGGCGGCACAGCCGGGTCCCCAGCGGGGTGACCACAATCGGGCGGTTAATCAGAATGGGGTAGCTGAGCATAAAATCGAGTAGCTGATCGTCGGTAAAGGTGTCCTGCGCGAGCCCCAGGGCCTCGTAGGGGTCAACATTCTTACGCAGCAGCGCCCGGACCGGGATCCCCATATCGGCAATCAGCCTGACCAGCACCTCCCGCGAGGGCGGGTTATCAAGGTAGTGAATAATCTCAGGCTCTGCGCCGCTGTTACGGATAATCCCCAGCGTATTGCGCGACGTGCCGCAGGCCGGGTTGTGATAGATAGTGATGTTGCTCATATCAGTGTCTCATTACAGGGTGACAGAAAGACGTAGCGCCAGCGCGGCAAGCGTCACAAACAGTACCGGCAGGGTCATCACAATGCCGGTACGGAAATAGTAGCCCCAGGTGATGGTCATGTTCTTCTGAGCCAGCACATGCAGCCAGAGCAGTGTTGCCAGGCTGCCAATCGGGGTGATTTTCGGCCCCAGATCGCAGCCAATCACGTTGGCATAGACCATCGCCTCTTTGATAATGCCGGAAGCGGTGCTGCCATCAATAGAGAGCGCCCCCACCAGCACCGTTGGCATGTTGTTCATCACGGAGGAGAGAAACGCGGTAATAAGCCCGGTGCCAAAGGTTGCGGCCCACAGGCCGTTCTCCGCCAGCAGGTTCAGCACGCCAGAGAGGTATTCCGTGAGCCCGGCGTTGCGCAGCCCGTAGACCACCAGATACATACCGAGTGAGAAAATCACAATCTGCCAGGGTGCGCCGCGCAACACTTTGCCGGTGTTAATGGCGTGCCCGCGCTTCGCCACCGCAAACAGGATAACCGCCCCGGTCGCCGCAATGGCGCTGACCGGAATACCGAGCGGCTCAAGGATGAAAAAACCCGCCAGCAGCAGCGCCAGCACTACCCAGCCGGTTCTGAAAGTGGCCTTATCTTTGATGGCCTTCGCGGGGGCTTTCAGCAGGGCCAGATCGTAGGCAGGGGGAATATCTTTGCGAAAGAACAGATGCAGCATCGCCAGGGTGGCGAGAATGGCGGCGAGATCCACCGGCACCATGACCGAGGCATAGTCCGTAAATCCCAGAGAGAAGAAGTCCGCCGACACGATATTGACCAGGTTTGAGACGATAAGCGGCAGGCTGGCCGTATCGGCAATAAACCCGGCGGCCATCACAAATGCCAGGGTCGTGCTTTTGCTGAACCCCAGCGCCAGCAGCATGGCAATAACGATAGGGGTCAGAATCAGCGCTGCGCCATCGTTGGCAAACAGTGCCGCAACCGCCGCCCCCAGCAGCACAATCCAGGTAAACAGCAGGCGGCCCCGGCCATTTCCCCAGCGGGAAACGTGCAGCGCAGCCCATTCGAAAAAGCCGGACTCATCCAGCAGCAGGCTGATGATAATCACCGCAATAAAGGTGGCGGTGGCGTTCCAGACAATATGCCACACCACGGGAATATCGCTAATCTGCACCACGCCGCAAACCAGCGCCAGTAGCGCGCCCAGTGCCGCACTCCAGCCGATACCTAACCCCCTCGGCTGCCAGATAACCAGAATCAGGGTCAGGACAAAAATAGCGCCTGCCAGTAACATATATCCTCCTGACAGGGCGGGTTTACCGCCCTGTATGCCAAAAAATTAACCTGCCAGTGCCCTGAGTTTTTCAACGCCGGTGGGCTCTTCTGCCTGCACCGGAACCAGCGCTACGCGGCGGGTGTGCTGGCGCTTCACGGCCTCTATCTGGGGCAGTTCTTGCCGGGCGCGCTGGCAAAGCAGCGGTGAGTGCGTCTGCGCTATCGCCAGGCTGTTATTGATGATCCAGCCCCAGGGGTGGATCCCCGCCCGCTCAAGGTCCGCCTGCAGGTTTGCCGCCTCCAGCACCGGGGTGGTCTCCGGCAGGGTCACCAGCACTATTTTGGTCCGCGCCGGATCCTGAAGCTGCATCATCGGCGTGGTAAAGTGGCCTTTACTCCCCATTTTGTGGGCAATTTCGCGGTGATACGCCCCGGTGGCATCCAGCAACAGCAGGGTGTGGCCGGTCGGTGCCGTATCCATAACCACAAACCGCTTACCCGCCTCGCGGATCACCCGTGAGAACGCCTGGAACACGGCAATCTCTTCGGTACAGGGTGAGCGTAGATCCTCTTCCAGCAGTCGCCGCCCCTCTTCGTCCAGCTCTTTCCCCTTTGTTTCAAGGACATGCTGGCGATAGCGTTCGGTTTCCTCCTGCGGGTTTATTCTGCTGACCTGCAAATGGCTGAGGCTACCGCTGAGTGTTGCGCTCAGATGTGCGGCGGGATCTGAGGTGGTGAGATGCACATCAAATCCTTTATCTGCCAGCCGGACAGCAATGGCGGCGGCCATCGTGGTTTTCCCCACCCCGCCTTTGCCCATCAGCATGATCAGGCCGTGTTCACTGCGGGCAAGCTCATCCACCAGGGCTGAGAGCGGCGCCTCCTCCACTAAGTGGTGGGGTTCAGCCTCCGCCGGGGTAATGGCCGCAGCGCCGGGGCTTAGCAGCGCTTTCAGGGCCGGAACGCCAACCATATTGACCGGCTGGAGGGGTAACATATCAACAGGCAGTGCCGATAACCCGGCAGGCAGGTGCGCCAGCGCCACCTGCTCCCGCTGCCATATGGCGGCGGCCAGTGGATCATGCCCGGTTTCAGATTCAGGCAGCACGCCATTCACCACCAGATACTGGTTGTTAATGCCCGTTGCGGCCAGCTCGCCATGGGTGCGGGCCACTTCCGCAAGCGCCGATTTTTGCGCCCGCGCGACCAGCACCAGGCGGGTGCGCGCCGGGTCAGACAGCGCCTCAACCGCATGGGTATATTGCTCGCGCTGCTTTTCCAGCCCCGCCATCGGCCCCAGGCAAGAGGCGCCATCCGGGTTATGTTCAATAAAATTGCTCCAGGCGCCGGGCAACTGGAGCAGGCGAAGAGTGTGGCCGGTGGGGGCGGTATCAAAGATGATGTGATCAAACCGCTCCCGCAGACGGGAGTCTGTCAGCAAGCCGGTAAACTCGTCAAATGCCGCAATCTCCGTGGTGCATGCGCCGGAGAGCTGCTCGCTGATACTGTTGACGACCTCATCAGGCAGCAGGCCCTTTATCGGGTCAACGATTCTGGCGCGGTACTGCCGGGCGGCCTCCTGGGGGTCTATCTCCAGCGCAGACAGGCCGGGCACCGCACTGAGCGCCAGGATCTGGTTGCCGATAGTCTGCCCAAAAACCTGCCCGACATTCGAGGCGGGATCGGTACTGACCAGTAAAACCCGCAGACCCTGCTCTGCCAGGCGGATAGCCGTGGCACAGGAAATGGAGGTTTTGCCCACCCCACCCTTACCGGTAAAAAACAGGTAAGGCGGAATATGCTGTAAGAATTTCATCTGTCCTCCTGACATGCTCAACAACAGGATGTATTACCACCACAGCCGCGCTGGGGGGCTAAGCCCACCTTTTCCAGCGGAATGCCGAACCAGCGGGCCAGCTCCGGGCGTTTCGGGTAGCGCCCGGCCATAACGGTTTCGCCGTCCAGTAATAACAGCGGAAGCCCCTGGGCACCGGAGGCCTCAAGAAAGGCCCGGGCCGTTTCGTTTTCAACAAAACGCATCGGCTGTTGCGCCAGGTTGTAACGCTCCACCTGCACGCCGCGCCCTTTCAGCCACTGCACGTCGGCTGAGAAATCCACCAGTGCCTGGTCGACATCGGTGCCGCACACGCCGGTACTGCAACACATTGCCGGATCAAAGACGGTTAATGTTTTCATCCTCAATACCTCATATTCGTTAAACCAGATATATTAAGTTAAATTTTTCAGATGCAGACGCTCTTACCGCCAGCAGAACAACCGCAGGCCAGCTTACGGGCAACGGCCTGCACGCTGGCCTGCTGGCTTAGCCAGGCCTGCTCAATCACCTGTGCCGCCCAGGAGGGCATATGCGGGGATAAACGGTAATGGACCCATTTGCCCTGTTTGCGATCCAGCAGCAGCCCGCTTTCCCGCAGCATCGCCAGATGGCGGGAGATCTTCGGTTGCGACTGGTCCAGCGCCGTGCAGAGATCGCACACGCACAGCTCCCCCATCTCCCGGAGCAGTAACACAATGCCCAGGCGGGTTTCATCAGACAGGTTTTTGAAAAGTTGCAGGGACGTGAGTGGCATCATACCTCCTGTTCATATGCAGACAGGATACGCCGCAGGGTGATAAAAGCAACTTTCATATTCGGAAAAACAGATATATTAACTGGCAGGGTACTTTCAGCGCAGACGCCGCTAAACCATAAAGTGAATATGCTTTTTGCCGTGGAAACGGGAGATCTCAATTTTCGTTCGGACCCGAAACACCTCCCACAGCAGCGCTTCGCTGAGGATATCCCCGGGGGTGCCGGTCGCGATAATTTTCCCCTGGTGCATCACCAGCAGTGAATCACAGAACATGGCGGCGTGGTTAAGATCGTGAATCGCCACGATACTGGTTACCGGCAGCGTGCTAATCAGCTGCATAAGCTGTAACTGGTGGTGGATATCCAGGTGGTTGGTCGGCTCATCGAGCAGAATTTCCGTGGGCATTTGCGCCAGCGCCCGGGCTATCTGGACCCGCTGGCGCTCCCCGCCCGACAAGCCGGGCCAGGGCTGCCCGCTTTTTTCCAGCATATCCACCTTTTGCAGCGCTGCGGTTACGCACTCATCGTCGTGCGGGTGCCCGCCCGCAAACGGGGAATGGTGCGCAATGCGGCCAAGCTGCACCACATCGCGCACCCGCATACCGGACTCTGTCGTACTGTGCTGCTCCACAAACGCCACCCGGCGGGCGAGCTGCTTTCGGGCCATGTGGGCAATGTTTTTGCCATCCAGCGTTACGCGGCCGCTCTCCGGGCGGCGCAGGCCCGCCAGAACCCGCAACAGCGAAGATTTACCACAGCCATTAGGGCCAATCAGCCCGACCGTTTCCCCGGCGGCAACGCTCAGCGACACATCATCAACAATCACCTTATTACCTGCCCGCCAGGTAATGTGTTCAGCGACAATACTCATCACGGCCTCCCGGTGCGGTAAATCATCATCGCGAAGAACGGCACCCCGATAAGCGCCGTGACCACCCCCACCGGCAGGCTTTGCGGCGCAATCAGCAGCCGGGAGGCGATATCCGCCAGCACCATCAGAATCGCCCCGGTCAGTGCGCTGGCAATCAGCAACCGGCGGTGCAGCGGGCCACAGCAGAAGCGCATAACGTGGGGCACCACCAGCCCGACAAAGCCAATCGCGCCCGCCATACTGACAATGGTCGCGGTAATCAGCGCGGTAATCGTAAAGAGGATAAAGCGCACCCGGGGTACGGCAATCCCCAGCGAGGCGGCGGCATCTTCACCAAAGGTGAAGGCATCCAGCGCGCGGGCGTAATACAGGCACACCCCAAGCCCGGCCAGCACCACCACCAGCACCAGGTGAAACTCCGGCCACCTGACACCGCTGAAGCTGCCCAGCAGCCAGAACATCACATCGCGCGCCTGCTGCGCACTGGCCGACGTGCTGATGGTATAGGCGGTAATGGCATTAAAAAGCTGGGAGGCGGCAACACCGGCCAGAATCGTGCGGGCGTTGCCGCCACGGCTCAGCAACGCGACAAAAACAAAGGCGCCAAACGCCCCGGCAAATGCCCCGGCGGAGAGCGACACAACCCCCGTGCCAATCCCCAGGACCACCACCGAAACGGCCCCCGCAGAGGCCCCGGCAGAAACACCAAGCACATAGGGCTCTGCCAGCGCATTCTTCAGCAAACTTTGCAGTACGGCACCGCTAATAGCGAGCCCGGCGCCGCTACATGCGGCAACCAGCGCGCGGCTCAGGCGGAAATCCCAAATCACGCTTTCATAAATACGGTTAAGCGGCACTGCGCTCAGCCCCGCTTTATTGCTGATGGCGTAATAAACGCTTTGCAGCGGGATAGGCAGCTCCCCCACGCTGACACCCAGCGCAATCACCAGCAACAGCAGGATGACAGACGCCAGGCCTAACGTGGTTCGCGCCGCAAACGCGGCGGCCATCAGTTCAGCCCCAGTTTTCTGAGCTGTTCCCCCACCTGCTCGGCACCGAACAGCGTTCTGATGGTCGGGTTCATCGCCTGGCCGTCCATCACCACAATGTGGCCCTTTTTCACCGCCTCCAGCTGGCTGACGGCCGGGTCACTTTTGAGGAATTTGATTTTCTCTTCCGCGCTGTCCAGCGCCCAGCGGTTACGATCCAGGCTGGAGACCACTATCACATCCGGATTTGCCGCAATAATGCTTTCCCAGTTGACCGTGGGCCATTCGGCTTCAGCGGTAATGGCGTTATGGCCGCCAAGAACACCGGCAATAAACCCGGACGCGCTGTTTTTACCGCCCACATAGGCATCCGCAGACGGCGATGAGCTTGAGAACCAGAACACAAAGGAGAGATCTTTTTTATTCCGGCTGAATTCTGCACGCAGGCGGCTTTCGCGCTGCCTGAAATCTGCCACTAAGGCCGCCCCGCGCGCCTGCACATCAAAAATGGTGGCGAAATCTTCAATCTCTTTGTAGAGCCAGCTCATATCCCACAGCTGATGGCGGTTGCCGTACATATCCCCCGGGGCCTTTTCCGTGGCGCACACCCCGGGCGACAGATAGCTGTTTACGCCAGCGGTTGCCAGATCTTCACGCTTTGCGACTTTACTTTCCGGCCCCAGTAAGAGCGGGAGCTGGGCGGGAATAAAATCAGGACCCGGTGCGAGGATAGCCTCAAGGGTGGGGATTTCGACCGTCAGCAGTTTGATACCGGCGTTCTGCGCCGCCAGTTGCGGCAGCACTTTCGTTGGCCAGTATGCGCTGGCGACCACCTTATCCTGCAACCCCAGCAACAGCAGGATCTCAACGGTATTTTGCCCCAGCGCCACCACGCGCTCAGGCGGGCGGGTAAATGTCTCCGTATACCCGCAGTTTTCAATCGTCAGAGGGTATGTGGTTGCCAGAGCAGAACTCACCGACGCAAGCAGCATGCCCGACGCGAAAATGGCCTTTTTCATTAAACGCGGTCCTTAATTAAAATGATTTGCTGAATCCTGGAGAAATTACTAATGAGAATGAAACTTATTATCAAGTGAGGGGTTTTATACAATGGCGGCCGCAGATATGTCAATGCGTGATAATTTCATTAAGTTATCATAATAAAATGTAATGATATGGGGGGCAGCAACACGCCCCCCGCAGTCAGACCCGCCCGGCCATTAACGCGCGGGCACCGGCTGCCACTGAGATAACGGCTGGCCCGCGGCGGCCCACAGGGTGCGCACCACCAGATTATGGTCATCCCGCTGGGGGGCGCCGGATACCGTAACGGTGCCTATTATGCCGCAGCCGGTCAGCTGGAGCGGGTAGCTGCCGCCGTACGGGGCGAAATCCCGGCAGCTGACCCCGTAGCGGGCTTCCAGGGTGGTCTGGCGCTGCTCCAGCATCAGCCCCGCCTCCCAGGAGCTGATGCCCAGCAGCTCGACCAGGTTGCGCTTACGCCGCACCCAGTCAATATTTTCACCGCTGGCCCCGGGCAGCAGTGCGCTGAACAGGCAGACGCGGTTAACGGTAATATCAATCGCCATCGGGTAACCGGCCTCCCGGGCCGCCTGGTAAAGGGTATTGCCCAGCGCCCAGGCATCGTGGTTGTCAAAGTGGCTAAGCCAGGTGCGCTGGCGCTGAGCGTCGCACAGCGCTATCTGTTGCTCAAGGGTGGGTTGTTCTGGTGTCATGTGGGGCTCCGGTTAAATATGTCTGGGCGCGGCATCAGGGGCCGGTGTTTTATGGCTATCCGTTGCAGACAGATCGCACCCTTTTGGCAGCAAAAATGTCATGGTTCCCGCCAGCAGCAGTGAGGCCGCCAGGGCGCACACCGCCACGTTCTGGCCATACAGATAAATCATCACCCCCACCAGGTACGGCCCGCAAAAGCCGCCGAGGTTACCCAGACCGTTGATCACCCCTCTGGCGCTGCCCGCCACTTCCGGGGCGGCAATACGCCCGGGGATCGACCAGAACGGGCTGGTGGCCGCCTTCAGGAAGAAACCACACACCACCAGGGCTATGTAAGCCGCCACAATATGGTCACGCAGCAGCACCGAGGCAAGCAACGCAGCCGCAAAGCTGTACAGGGAGATTCGCACCCACAGGCGGCGTTTACCGCTGCGATCGCTGAACAGGGAGATAACATAGATCCCGGCCAGGGTGGCAATAAACGGCAGGATAGCCAGCATCCCGACACCGGCCATGCTGGCCCCGGTGAGGTTTTTCAGAATGGTGGGAAGCCACAGGGTGTAGCCGTAGTCACCAGTCTGGTAAAAGAAGTTCAGCACCACCAGGCGCATCAGCCCCTTGTTACGGAACACCGCTTTTAACGGCGCATTCGCTACGGGCTCGGCCTCCTGGCGGGCCTGGCGTTCTCTGCCCAGTTCGGCCAGCAGGTATTCACGCTCTCTGGCCGGTAGCCAGCGGGCTTCTTCCGGGCGATCGCTGATGACCAGCCACCAGATGATAAGCACCACCACCGACAGTAGCCCTTCGATAATAAACAGCCAGCGCCAGTCGAGGGCGGCAATAATCGCCCCGGAGACGGGGGCCGTCAGCATGCCGCCCAGCGGGGCAAACATCATGACAAAGGCATTCGCCCGGCCCAGCTCTTTTTCCGGGAACCAGTTGCTTACCATGGTCAGCACCACCGGCAGCATGCCCCCTTCAGACACCCCGAGAATAAAACGCAGGGTCAGCAGCTGATATTCATGGGTCACAAACCCGGTAGCGATGGAAACAATAGCCCAGGCCACCAGCGACCAGGCAATAAAACGCTTACCGCTGCCATAAACTGCAATTCGCCCGCCGGGTATCTGGAGAAATAAATAACCAATAAAAAATATTCCGCTGGCGACACCGGCCATCTGGCTGGTAATACCTAAATCCTGCTCCATACCGCCAGGTAAGGCAAAACTGATATTTACCCGATCCATAAATGACATAATACAGGCAATAAGAATCGGCGCGATAACCCGCACCCAGCGGGTCCCTGGTATTTTATCGTTCATATTAATTTCCCGGTTATATTTCACCGCCACCGGAATAAACCGGTGGCAGCCGGTTAAAATAGCCAGCAAGAATATGCTGTATATTACTGGAGAGAAAATACCGTTATTTAATCAGCCCGGGGATCTCCTGGTGATTAAAATAACCGGCCAGATTAGCCAGTACCGATGCGCTCATGGCCTGGCGGGTTTCAACTGTGGCGCTGGCAACATGGGGCTGGAGCAGTACGTTGTCCAGCGCAAAGAAGGCCGCCGGAACATGGGGCTCGTTTTCAAATACGTCCAGTGCCGCCCCGGCGATAACATGCTGCTGTAACGCCGTTATCAGCGCCGCTTCATCCACCAGGCTGCCCCGGGCAATGTTAATCAGCCAGCTGTGCGCGGGCATCACCTTAAAGACGCTGGCATCGATAATGCCTTTATTTTCCGCACTGCCGGAGGCGGCCACCACCAGAAAGTCGCTTTCGTGGGCCAGGGTGTGCAGGTCGGCGCACCACTGGTAATCCAGCGCACTGTTGCGCTGGCGGTCAGTATACAGAATGGTCATATCAAACCCCCGGGCACGGCGGGCAATGGCCTGGCCAATATGGCCCATGCCGAAGATGCCGATCCGCTTGCCGCTCACTTTGCTGGCCAGCAGCGGCGCACTGTGCTCCCAGCTCCCTTCGCGGACGAAGCGGTCCCCCTGGCACAGGCGGCGGCTGGCGGCCAGCAATAACCCCATGGCGAGATCGGCAACATCGTCGGTCAGTACCCCGGCGGTGATCGCCACCCGGATATTGCGCTGCCGGGCGTAAGCCATATCAATGGCGTCTGTGCCGACCCCGAAGACCGCGATCGCGCCCACCCCGGGCAGCTGTTCGAGGATTTCCCGGCGGATGCCGACATCCCCCCGGGTGACCACCGCATGGATAGCGGCACCGGAATGGGCCAGGAAAGCGGGAATATCGGTTTGTTCATAGAGCCGCAGGACCCGGTAGTGCGCGTCCAGCGCGGTCTGTAGTGCGTCCATTACCGGGGCGACCAGTAATACCGTGGGCTGTGTGTGGTGCTGAGTGTCTGTGTGCATAGGAGCGGTCCTGTTTGAAATGCCAGTAGCGTATGCCCTGTATCAAACGTGTTTTCCCCGCTTATTTTTGCGATCCACATCACACCAGATAGTGTTAAAAAAGCGTGTTACCACGGGCGTGATCTGGCGGGCAAAATCCTGATACGCATCAGGGATATCGCCGCAGTTAAATGGTTTCCCCCATCGATAACTGGTAGTGGAGATCGACCCGCTCGATAGCCGGTAATCCGTTGATTTTCTTGATGAGCAGCTCGGTGGCAATTTTACCCATATCAAAACGCGGGGTCAGTACGCTGGCCAGCCGCGGGGTGGTGACCTGGCCGATCTCCAGGCCATGAAACCCGGCAATCGCCATTTGCTCCGGCACCTGGATCCCGCAGGCGCGGCATTCGCGCAGCACCCCCACCGCCAGATCGTCATTGGTGCACAGGATGCCGTCCATCTGCGGGTACATCTGGCGCGCCAGGGTCATCATTCCGGTGCCCATCGTTACGGAGGAGATCTTACCCGGCATAATGCGCCCGGCGCTTAAGCCTGCGTCGCTCATGGCCTGGCAGTATCCGGCGTAGCGCTGTTCATCACGCAGGTCGGACATGGCGCCAAAGTAAATGATCTGCCGTTTGCCGCTGGCCAGCAGCATGCGGGTCATATCCAGACCGGCGCGGAAATTATCAAACCCCACGTTGATGCGCCCGGGGTTTTTGGCAAGCCCCATCACTTCCGCAACGGGGATCCTGGCCGTGCGCAGGTATTTTTCGGCACGGATACTGTGCACGCTTTCGGTAAGCAGCAGCGCTTTCACATTAAAGGCCAGCACCGTGGCGATTTGCTCTTCTTCTTTCTGGCGGTCGTAGTCGTAATTCACAACCAGTGTCTGGTAGCCCCGGGCCGCGGCGGCGCTCTCTACCCCGGCCAGCAGATCGGCAAAAATCTGGTTATTAAACGACGGCACCAGCACCCCGATGCGTTCAATGGCATTACTGTTGATCGCCGGGTTATCCGGATCCGGCTGGTAGCCCACCTCTTCAATCACACTGGCAATACGCCGGGCGGTTTCCGGTTTTACTTTTTCCGGGGTGCGTAAATAGCGGCTGACCGTCATTTTTGTTACACCCGCCAGGGTGGCAATATCATTCAGTGTTATGCGCTGCACTTTCATTGTTTCTGCCAGAAGTGAACGGGAAGGAGCCTCTCATTATGCCTGCCGCCGGGGTAAATAGAAATCGCCACACCCGCCCGCAACGGGGGAAAACCCGGTTATTTCCCGCGCCAGATCACAGGGAAAGTAACGCCGTTTCGTAACATCATTTTGAGTGATCGCGATCACAGTTTCACCCGGGTAAAAAACGTGAGATAGACGACACGTTAATTCGCCACGGCCCGGCCCGGTTATTAGCGCAACACAATGCCGGGCTGGCATATATTCACCATTATCACGGGTTATCAGTATCCGCACGGGGATATTTATTTCCGCTGATCACTGCGCAAAAACGGGGCTTCGCCATGAATGATCTTTTTAGCTTGCAGAATAAACGCATTTTAATTACCGGCTCCGGCCAGGGTATTGGATTTACCATGGCTCAGGGCCTGGCAAAATACGGTGCGGAAATCATTATTAATGATATTTCAGGTGAGCGGGCTGAAAAAGCCGCCGCCCGTTTAAAAGAGGCCGGATATAAAGCCCATGTGGCGGTATTTAATGTGACCGATCCGCAGGACGTTGAACAGGCCATTGAGAATATCGAAACCGGTATCGGGCCCATTGATGTGTTATTTAATAACGCCGGTATTCAGCGGCGCCATAAATTCACCGAATTCCCGGTCAGTGACTGGAACGCGGTGGTGGCGGTCAACCAGACGGCGGTGTTTTTAGTCTCCCGGGCGGTGGCCAGGCGGATGCTCAGCCGCCAGCAGGGCAAAATCGTCAATATCTGTTCGATGCAGAGCGAACTGGGCCGCGACACCATTACCCCCTATGCGGCAACAAAAGGGGCGGTGAAAATGCTCACCCGCAGCATGTGCGTGGAGCTGGCGCGCTATAACATCCAGGTCAACGGTATCGCCCCGGGGTATTTCAAAACCGCCATGACCCAGTCCCTGGTTGAAGACAGCGCCTTTACCGACTGGCTATGTAAGCGCACCCCCGCCGCCCGCTGGGGGGAGCCTGAGGAGCTTATCGGCGCGGCAGTGTTCCTTTCGTCTAAGGCGTCTGATTTTGTGAATGGTCATCTGCTGTTTGTGGATGGCGGCATGCTGGTAGCGGTGTGAGGGGCGATAAGATGGCGGGTCGCTGCATTATCATTATGGGTGTCTCCGGCACCGGGAAATCGACCGTGGGGCTGGCGCTTTCCCGGGCCCTGGAGGCCAAATTTATTGACGGGGACGACCTTCACCCGCGCGCCAATATCGACAAAATGGCGGCAGGCCAGGCGCTGGATGATAACGACCGCCAGCCCTGGCTGGGCCGATTGTCCGATGTTATCTACAGCCTGGAGCAAAAAAACGAAACCGGGGTGCTGGTGTGCTCGGCCCTGAAAAAGCGCTACCGGGAGAGGCTGCGCAGCGGGAGCCGGCACGTGCGGTTTTTGTGGCTGCACGGTGATTTTGAACAGGTGATGGCGCGCATGTGTCAGCGTAAAGGCCACTTTATGCCCCAGGCCCTGCTCCAAAGCCAGTTTTCCACCCTCGAAACCCCCGGGCCGGACGAGCCGGATGTACTGGCGGTAGATATTACCCCGCCGGTGGAAAGCATCGTCCGCCAGTGTGTTCACCAGTTGCGCTGACCGCGCACCCACCCGAAACCAGGATATAGAAAATGATTATTGATGCCTTAGCCACGGCGGCCCGTAACCCGCTCTACCCGGCCGCCCTGCGCCAGATGCTGACGACCATTCTTGAACACCGCCCTGAGAATTTACCCGCCGGGCGCTATCAGGTTCAGGGGGATCAGATGTTTTTTAACGTAGTCGAGGGGGAAACCAGGCCGCTGGCAAGCCAGAAGCCTGAGTTTCACCGCCAGTATCTTGATGTTCATATTGTGCTGGAAGGCCATGAAGTGATCGGGGCCGGTGTCGCCGGGCCAGAGCCGACCCTGAGCGAGCCCTTTAACGCAGCCCACGATATCGGCTTTTGCCCGGCAATCCCCGGCGAGACGCAGATCCACCTTCAGCCCGGTGAGCTGGCGGTTATCTTTCCCGGTGAGCTGCACCGCCCGATGTCCACCTGCCAGGCACCGGCTGCGCTGCGCAAAATCGTTGCCAAAATTGACCGCGCACTGCTGGGGTGAGTGTGAATGCTGGCCGCCCGGCCCTGATGAGCGGAGCGGCCATTGAGGGGGTGTCTCAGCAGTCTTCAATAATCAGATAGACCGCCTTCACCGGGCCGTGTACCCCAACGACCTTGATAAGCTCAATATCCGCCGTCGAGCTGGGGCCGCTGATGATATTAATGCACGATGGCATACGCTCCCCCGCCTGCGCTTTCTGGTGCAGTTTTTCCGCCAGTTGCGCCACCCGCGGCAGGATGGTGCTCTTGCGCAATACAAAAACCGAGGACTCCGGCAGCAAACTGAGTGAGCGCCCGCGCTCCGGTGCGGAGAACAGCACCACGCCGCCGGACTCTGTCAGGCCGTATTCCGCGTACACCACGCCCACTTTTGCCTGCTCGGCCAGGGTAATATTCTCCTCCCCCCGGGCCGGATCCCAGACTTCCGCCCCGCACGCCTGTTGCAGGTGCCCGGTGATCCCCAGTTCCGCCAGCCGCTTGTCGCCGCTTATCACCACTGGTTTACCGCCCAGCTCGCTACACAGGCGTAACGCGGCTTGCGGGGCCTCTGCCTCGCAGGTCAGCTCACAGCGCGCCAGCATGACATCGCTGGCAAACTGGATAAAGGCATCGCAGCGCTGCTGCTGGCTCAGCTCTGTCAGCCGCTCGTTCGCATAGTTGTTAACGGGTGCGTCATCTGCCTGCGGTTCCCGGCGCAGCGGGCGGCCCAGGGAGCGGGCGATGGTGTTTAAAAATTCACTACGGTTATCCATTCTTTTTCTCCTGGGCCTGATGTTTCTTAAACCAGCTACGGAAGCTCTCGCCGTCAGCATCAGGGAGATCGCGCGCCTCCATCCACTCACCCAGCGCACCAATCCGGATCGGCGTTTTACCGCCTTTGATAAACCAGCTTGCCGCATGGGCACCGGCCGTCATCCCGACCTTCCAGAGCCCGGGGTGGCTGTTGGCCCAGGCGAACATTTTAATCGCCCGCTGCTCTGCTTTCGGGGTAATGCCCCCTTCGGCCATCACCCGGCGGTGGCGCAGGATCAGTTTTGACAGGGGAATACGCACCGGGCAGACGCTGTCGCAGGCCGTGCACAGTGAACAGGCGTAAGGCAGGTCTTTAAAATCTTTATAGCCACCGAGTAACGGGGAGATCACCGCACCGATAGGCCCGGGGTAGATAGAGCCATACCCGTGTCCGCCAATATGGCGGTATGCGGGGCAGGTGTTCATACAGGCCCCGCAGCGGATGCAGCGCAGCACATCGCGAAACTCAGAGCCCAGCACCTGCGAGCGGCCGTTATCCACAATCACCAGGTGGAACTCTTCTGGTCCGTCAACGTTATCCGCCTCACGCGGGCCGGTAAGCCAGGTGTTGTAGCCGGTCAGGCGTGCGCCTACTGCGCTTCGCGCCAGCATGGTAATCAGCACGTCTACTTCGGCAAATGTCGGCGCGATACGCTCCATCCCCATCACCGCGATGTGCGTTTTCGGCAGTGTGGTACACATCCGCGCGTTGCCTTCGTTGGTGACCAGGCAGACAGAGCCCGTTTCCGCCACGGCAAAGTTACAGCCGGTGATACCGATTTCAGCACTGAGGAAATCTTCACGGATCTTCTGGCGGATGAACAGTGTCATCGCTTCCGGGGTTTCCGGGCCATCGTAGCCCAGACGCTCATGCAGTACGCGGCGGATCTGATAGCGATCTTTATGGATGGCCGGGACCACCACATGGGAGGGGGGATCCTGATCCAGCTGAAGGATGTACTCCCCCAGATCCGTTTCGATCACCTGAATCCCGGCCTCCTGTAATACCGCATTCACGCCGATCTCTTCGGTGACCATGGATTTGGACTTCACCACCTTGCGCGCGTTTTTACTTTTGGCGACCTGTAAAATGTAGCGGTTGGCCTCCTCTTTGGTGCGGGCGAAATAGACGTGGCCGCCGTTTTCCGTCACCTTTTCAGAGAGCTGGTACAGGTAAGCATCAAGGTTGCTCAGTACATGGTCGCGAATCTGGCAGGCCCGGTCACGCCAGTCGTCCCAGTGGCCCAGCTCATCCACCATTTTCTGGCGATTTGCCCCGATACGCTCCTGCGCATTCGCCACGGCTTTGCGCATAACGGGATCTTCAATTTGCTGACGGATGCGTGTTTTAAATTCTGTATCGCTGGTTTTTATCGACATCTTTTTCCCCTCAGCGGCTCATCAGCACTTCAGCAATATGCATCACTTTGACCGGCTGCCCTTCACGCTGCAGGCGGCCACCAATATTCAGCAGACAACTTACGTCGGCACCAATCAAATATTCCGGGCGGGCATCCATCAGATGCATGACTTTTTCTTTCACCATCTCGCCGGAGATTTCGGCCATTTTGACGGAGAATGTCCCGCCAAACCCGCAGCAGGTATCCTGATCGGCAAAGGTGAGCAGCTCCAGCCCGCGCACGTTTTTCAGCAGCCTGAGCGGCTCATCCTTCACGCCCAGTTTGCGTGTCAGGCTACAGGACGGGTGATACACCGCCCTGCCCTGCAGGCTGGCGCCTACGTCTTCTACGCCAAGTTTGTTGACGATAAAGGACGTCAGATCCTGCATACGCGCGGCAACCCTTTCCGCACGCAGCGCCCATGCGGGTTCATCAGCCAGATAGGACGGGTAGCTTTTTACCGCATAGGTACAGGAGCCTGCCGGTGAGATAATCGGGTCGTCGTTCTCTTCCAGGGCGGCGATCAGGTTTTTCATCCCCGGGATCGCTTCTTTAATGTAGCCGCTGTTAATGGCTGGCTGACCACAGCACCCCTGCTTTTCAGGGAAGTTTACGCGGCAGCCCAGTTTTTCCAGCAGCAGTACGGAGTCTCGTGCCATCCGTGATTTCAGTGCATCGCCAATACAGGTGACAAAGAAATTAACATTCACAATCAGTGCTCCATTGCTTCATTTTTATGCAGCCCCGTAGGCCGTGCTGATAATCTCGTGGTTATCGCCCCTTGCCGTGCGTTAGCCGGGCCTGCACCACCCGGGACACGTTGGCAGGGGCACGAGCGGGGCCAGCCAGTTACGTCAATACGGTAAAAAGGTCTTATTATCAGTGTGTTCATGGAGGGCGGCTCCCCGCACCTGATTTCTGCTCCTTATCGCCGGACACTCGAAAACGGTCATGACTTTATTTGTATGACAAAAATATACTCTCGCAATTAATATCTGTATGCAATACTTCATTTTATTTATTTCGGCACTGCTCACATTTTTATATTAAATTTACAACTCGCCGATATTTGTCAGCAAATGTTCTCAAAAGACTATTGTTCAGTTTATTCCGGATACCACTTTATACCTATTTTAAAATACCCAGAATGGGTAGCTAACCATTTAAAATTAATGATATTTAACTTTGAAATAACATTATTATTCAAAGCATTTAACACAAATATTTTTATTGTACTGAAGCGATTTAGTTTGCAGTTTTTATTTTATCAATCAGTTACTTTCCCCACTCACAAATATAAACCAGGTTACATAAGTCAATCAGGAATAGTAATGAACGGATATCTTATGTTTGCTCTAGCCCTCACCCCTTTATTACTTATGGTGTTTTTAATATTGAAATTGAAAATGCCCATCCACTATTCAGTATTGATTTCACTGGCGTTCACGTCGGCGCTGTCAGTCATATTCTGGGGTATGCCGCTACAGGATCTTGAGGCCTCAATTGGCTATGGTGCGCTCAAAGGATTATGGCCCATCGTGATTGTTATCCTCGGCGCTATCTTCAGCTATAACGTGATGCAGGCGACCAAAGCGCTGGATATTCTGCGCGATACCCTCGCCAGTATCAGTGATGATAAGCGTATTCAGGTGCTGCTGATCTCGTGGTGTTTTGGCGGGTTTCTTGAAGCGGCTGCCGGGTACGGTACTGCCGTTGCGATTCCGATCGGTATCCTTGTTGCCCTGGGGTTTAGCCCGCTGAAAGCGGCGATTGCATCACTGGTGGCAAACACCGTGCCCACGGCGTTCGGCGCAGTGGGTATTCCGGTCTCTATTCTGGCTGAGCAGGTGAATCTGCCGGTTTATGCCCTGGGCGGGACCATTATTCTGCAGCTGGCTTTGTTTAATATTCTGCTGCCGTTTGTCATTGTGTGTATCGTGGGTGGTGGGCTGAAAGCTATCCGCGGGGTGTTTCTTATTACGTTACTGTGCGGTATCACCACGCTGATTCCGCAGTATTTTGTTGCGATACATCTTGGCGCTGAGTTACCCGCTTTTGCCGGTAGCCTGGTAAGCCTGTTTGTTGTGGCGATTGCCAGCCGCCTGCGCAAAGGGAAAACAGACCCCGAGTGGCGGATCGAGACCAGCCATAACCGTGAAACAACACCGCGCTCCCCAATGGTGCTGTTCCGGGTGGGCTCTATTTACCTGTTCATTTTTGTCTTTATTCTGCTGTGCTCGCCTTTATTCCCGACAATAAAAGCGGCGGCGTCTCAGTGGGCCTCGGTGCTGCATTTCACCCTGGCCAGTGGCCAGACCCTGGCGCTGAAAGCGGAGTGGATCACCACCCCAGGGATGCTGATAATCTTTGCGACCATTATTGGCGGCTTTATTCAGGGTGCCTCTGCCCGTGGTATGCTGGAGGTGTTTGTCAGAACGATCCTCCAGCTTAAGAACTCTATCGTGGCGATTATGGCGATCGTTGCGCTGGCCACGGTGATGGATCTCAGCGGTATTATCTCCACGCTTGCCCAGTCTATTGTCGATCTGACCGGTAGTTCGTATGTCTTCCTCGCCCCGGTGATTGGCGCGCTGGGGACCTTTATCACCGGCAGCGACACTAACTCTAATATCCTGTTCGGCAAGCTACAGACCATTGCGGCCGGGAAATTAGATATTGATCCAAACTGGCTGGCGGCGGCCAATACTTCTGGCGCGACCGGCGGGAAAATGATTTCGCCACAAAGTATCGCCATCGCGGTTTCCGCCACCAAAATGGAAGATCAGGCCGACCAGATTATGTCCGGCACTATGAAATACTGCTGTGCCTACATCGTGATTCTGGGGTTAAAAGTGGGTCTCTTCTATTACTGGTTTATGGCTTAGACCGGTTTACAGGGAGATAAACGCCCGGTGCTGGCGAATGTGGTCAGCACCGGGCGTAACCGTGATTTCTGTAGATCTTGTCTGGTCCCCCAGAACACTCAGCATTTCCCCCTCTTCAATGTTAATATGGCGCTAATTTCATGCTGATAATGAAGATTCAACGATGAGCAATGCACAGCAGCGCGAGCGCTTAAAAAAAACGTACACTAACATCGGTAATAACGTAAAACAGTTGCGAATAGCCCGAAATCTTTCACTCAATGAGCTGGCAAAACTTTCCGGCATCTCCAAAGCGACCCTTTCCACGCTGGAGTCCGGTGGTTCTAATCCTCGCGTAGACACACTGGACGCTATAGCCAGCGCACTGAGACTCACATTAGGTGATCTGCTCGGTAACAATAACAAACGCTACCCCTATATTGAAAAAAATACCGACTATCAGGGAGATTACTCCCAGGTAATGAAGTTCCGCATCGGCCAGGGAAACATCACCGAGATATGGCACTTACAAATGAATCCAGGGGTGATAATCAATAGTCCGGCGCATATATCAGGGACACATGAACATATCATTGTCCACCTCGGTACACTGCTTCTGAAAATATCTGACAGTGAAAGCATTATTTTGCAGCCCGGGGATTTCTATGCCTTTTCAGGTGATGTGAAACATGCGTATATTTGTGCCGATGATCCTGTAAGTGCGACAGTTATCATGTCTTACAGTACACAAGGATAGCCCGGCTATGATCGTGCTATTCAGGTGGTGAATCCACACGTTAATGATCATTTATAACGCCTCCCTTCAGCAAGACGCCCCAACAGAGCCGCACATATAATAAGCCCTCCTCCCGTCGCTTGCAGGACACTGAGCATTTCCCCCATGATGGTGATAGCAAAGACTGCCGCAAAGGCCGGTTCGAGGGACAAAATTAACCCGACCCGGGTCGGACTGGTCATTTTAGCTGCATACATCTGCATCAGGAATGCAAACGCAGTCGCCAGCAGACTGAGGAATATAATGAAGCCCCATATCGAAACAGATATTTCAGGGATATATAGCAATGATGCAGGTTCAGTCAGTATAACGGTGGACAACCCAAGGGCCGCGACAACAAGTAATTCAATTAATGTGATATTGATTAATGAGTAATCCTTACCGGCGGTCTGCCTGCCAAACATAAATATCTGAAAGCCGCGAATCAGTGCAGCTAATAAGATAAGAAGATCGCCTTGATTGAACGCAATACTCCCACTGGTGGTAAAGCTCAACATTCCGCCACCGGCAAGGGACATAAAGCAGGTAAAATATATAAATTTGCTTTGTTTTCTCTTGCCAGGAAAACGCTCAAAAAATGGTACCAACACCACCGATAACGCAATCAGGAAACCAGCATTCGTCGCCGAAGTGTGTTGAACGCCAAATGTTTCAAATGTCAGGATGGCATAAAGAAGTACACCAAACATGACTCCATTAACCACTTCGCCACGGGTAATGCTGCTTAAGCGGACGCGAGCGCCGACAAACATAAAAGGAACAGCCAGCGCAAATCTTAGCATTAAAAACAGAGGAACCGTGACGCCCGCCTGAATGATAATCTGCATCAGGGAGTAACTTGCTCCCCAGGAGAGGGCAACGATTAATAACCCGAAGTCAATGACCCAAAGTCGGCTGCGCGGCGCCAGAATAGAATCATCAGACATAATACTCCCCTAACGGGGCATGCCCGGCGTCATAGCTTATCCGCAGCGTACCCTTTTTAAACTTTATTCCTTTAAGGCTAAACGCATTAATTCTTGCCAAATCATCCGTATGCGTTCCGGCACAAGGCACAGGCTCTGATTGATCAATCTGACATAGACGTGTGGCCCCCTCGAACCAGCATCTTATTGCCGCCCCCTGCTGAATACACTGGCAAATGATGCTCTCAATATCAGTCGCGTCTAAGCGTTCGGCCGGAATGGCAGAACTCTCTACGGCGCTAAATTCAACCCGGGACTCGCCAGGGAAATGGTGCCCCCGGACAGCTATCCACCCGAATTGACGCATTTCCCGGTTCAGTAAATGCCCGGCTGTATGCAGTGCGGCGTGGTATACACGGGTATCTGCCGATACCGCTGAAGCAACGTTTGTTCCTACAGGCGGCGAAAAAGAAGACTGCGGATAAAGAACCACTAAGCCTGATGGGTGTTTTTTTACCACCACCGGGATCTTATTAACCCACCCGGTGTCTGCAGGTTGCCCACCCCCCTGCGGATGAAAAATATTATCCTGCAAAGCAATCCATTGCCCTCCCCCATCAACGCCGGTAGCAATGACACTGCTTACTGTATTAAAGCGATAAGTATCCTCCAGATAACACTGGTTTTGTTGCATAGCTATCTTCCTTATTTTGTACAAAAAAGTGGTCTGGGCAGGTTTCCGGACAAATTATGGGTTGCTATACGGTTACAGGCATTACAGGCTGGACCAGAAACAATGCAACAACCAAATTTAACCACGAGTATTTCCGCCATATTCAGTTCCCCCCGTCCCCATTTACAATCACCCCAGGCTGCAAATCACTCAGAATCAGACCATTGCGGGCCGTTAGCGCATTACGGGCAGGAGGTATATAAACAGCATCAGGAAACTGAACAGCCCGAAAAACTCAGTCAGAGTTAACACATCATGTGCCAGTGAATCAGTAATCACCACACCCCACCTGTTCTGAATAAAAGTAAAACAACAAATAAAAACGAACAAATGATTTTATTGTCAAAGTGGAAATATCATCACAACTAATTGTTATTAAATGATAAAAAAATAAAAACCAACAACAAAAACAAAAATTCTGTTCGTTTTAATTTAACACAAATGTGCAACTGAAGAGTATCCGGGGCAGTCATGGTAACAGGCGCTGGCTACACTCCTCTTCCAAACCGTCAGGGAGATCTGGCTATATCTGATGTCATTTCCAGTAATCCCGGAGTCAATCGAAATATGTGATCTAAAGAAAAAGCCACGGAGCTCTTGATATCAGGCCCCCTAAAACAGCTCGCGTTAATCGGGAAACTCAGGGCGCGTATCCGGTAGCCTCTATCTGTCACATACTCAGGGTTACCCTCAATGTCAGGATAGTTGTCACTCCCTCTGAAAAATAATCCTGAGGGCACGGAGTGACAGATGAAACGAATTTCCCCGGAGCGCAAGGCCTCAACACTGGCAAAATTATTCCCGCCCTACAATATGACCGTCGCGGCTGTTGCACAGATGGAAGGGATCGCCGAAGCTACACTGTATCACTGGCGTAAACAGGCTAAAGCAGAGGGGAAACCGGTGCCGGGTAACAGTAAAAACAGTGAGCAGTGGCCAGCAGAAGCCCGTTTTGCCGCCATTGTGGAAACCGCCACGTTAAGTGAAACAGAAATCGCAGAATACTGCCGTAAAAAAGGGCTGTATCCTGAGCAGCTGATACAGTGGAAGCAGGGCTTTATACAGACCGGAAACCCCGGTGATAAAGCAGCGCTGAAGCAAAGTCAGAAGGAAGTTAAACAGCTTAAAAAAGAGCTGGTCCGTAAGGAGAAAGCGCTGGCGGAGGCGGCAGCGATACTGGTACTGCGAAAAAAGCTCAGGGATTACTACGGGGAAACGGACGGGGACGACTGACCCCGGCGGATGAACGACAACAGTTCATTCAGTGGATTAATGAAGCGGTGGTCTCTGGCGCAAGGCTTGCAGTCGCCTGCCGTGAAGTGGCCATCAGCCTGCGTACCTGGTGGCGGTGGCAAAAATGTCCGGAGGATGGTCGTCCGGGGGCAATAAGACCCGCCCCGGCGAATCGCCTCAGCACGGGGGAAGAGCAGCAGATACGGGATATCTGCCACAGGCCGGAATATGCCCGTCTGCCGCCATCACAGATTGTGCCCCGGCTGGCCGACAGGGGAATTTACCTGGCCAGTGAGTCGACATTTTACCGGATATTACGCCGCCATAATGAAGTCCACCACCGGGGACGTCAGTCGCGGCCACAGCGGGTGCCAGCCCCGACGACCTTTACAGCCAGAGCGCCCTGCCAGGTCTGGTCATGGGACATCACCTGGCTGCCCTGCGTGGTGCGTGGTCGCTGGTATTATCTGTATATGATAATTGACCTGTACAGCCGGAAAATCACGGGCTACGAGGTTCATGAAACGGAAAGTGGCGGGCTGGCTGCAGCGCTAATGCAGCGGACAACGCTGCGTGAGGGCTGCTGGCGTCAGCCGCTGGTGCTGCATGCAGATAACGGAGCCGCCATGAAATCGCAGACCCTGCAGATGAAGCTGTATGAGCTGAATATCATACCGTCACACAGCAGGCCACGGGTAAGTAACGATAACGCGTATGCAGAGTCGTTGTTCCGGACACTGAAATATGTACCACAGTGGCCGTCATCGGGGTTCAGAACGCTGAGTGATGCCCGGGAGTGGGTGGAGAAATTTACCCACTGGTACAACGAAGAGCACCGCCACAGCGGGATACGGTATGTCACCCCGGCACAGCGACACCGGGGAGAAGATCACGCGCTTCTGAGGCAACGGGATGAACTGTACCGTCAGGCACAGAAAACACATCCTGAGCGCTGGTCAGGCAGAACGAGAAACTGGCAACCCGAAGGTCCGGTAATGCTGAATCCGGAAAGGGGAAAACAGGCCGCTTAAATTAACCTGGGGTGACAACTACCTTGACACTTACCGGTTAATCGCAGTCAGTAAAAATATGACTCTGGCTACTTTGGGAGGAGCTTTCATCACATCACGTCAATAGCAACTCCGCACATCTCCATACCGACACATGTTTGTTACAATATACAAACAGGGCCTATCATCTAACTGCCAGGAAGACGATGCTTATGAATGATTCTACGATTAAAAAAAAGCCTGTATCCAGTAATCTGAATAAACCGGTGTTTTACACTTCTGCTCTATTTATTGTTCTGATTGTGGCATTTGCCGCTGTGTATCCTGAGACTGCGGACCGTCATTTGAGCCTGCTGCAGAATCAGATATTCACGAATGCCAGCTGGTTTTACGTACTGGCTGTGGCATTGATTCTGCTGAGTGTTACTTTTCTCGGATTGTCTCGTTACGGGGATATCAAACTGGGGCCGGACCATGCAGAGCCGGACTTCAGTTACCACTCATGGTTCGCCATGCTGTTTTCTGCTGGTATGGGGATAGGCCTTATGTTCTTCGGGGTTGCAGAGCCGGTAATGCACTATCTATCCCCCCCGGTTGGAACACCTGAAACTGTTGAAGCCGCTAAGCAGGCGCTCAGGTTAACGTTCTTCCACTGGGGACTTCATGCCTGGGCAATTTATGCCATTGTGGCACTGATCCTCGCATTCTTTAGTTACCGACACGGGCTACCACTAACCCTGCGTTCAGCACTATTTCCCATTATTGGCAACCGAATATATGGACCCATCGGGCATGCGGTAGATATTTTTGCAGTTATCGGTACGGTCTTCGGGGTAGCGACCTCCCTGGGATACGGCGTATTGCAGGTCAATGCCGGGCTCAACCATCTGTTTGGCGTGCCGGTTAATGAAGCAGTGCAAGTCACACTGATTATAGTAATTACCACCCTGGCGACGATCTCCGTGGTATCCGGCCTGGATAAAGGCATCCGTATTCTTTCTGAGCTGAATCTTGGTCTGGCCGTTTTACTGTTAATTCTGGTTTTATTACTGGGCCCGACAGTCCTGTTACTAAAGTCCTTCGTAGAAAATACCGGTGGCTATCTTTCAGAGCTGGTCAGTAAAACCTTTAACCTTTATGCCTATGAACCGACATCCGGGCACTCCAGCAGTTGGCTGGGGGGCTGGACATTACTCTACTGGGGCTGGTGGCTTTCCTGGTCACCATTTGTCGGGATGTTTATTGCCCGCGTTTCACGGGGGCGTACTATCCGTCAGTTTGTGACCGGCGTTCTGTTTGTTCCGGCCGGTTTTACACTGCTGTGGATGACCGTATTTGGTAACAGCGCTATCCACCTGATTACAGCGGAAGGTGCCCGTGACCTGGCCACCACGGTACAGCACGATGTCGCACTGGCACTGTTTAATTTCCTTGAGCATTTTCCTTTCTCAACAATACTGTCTTTTGTGGCAATGGCCATGGTGGTGATTTTCTTTGTAACATCCGCAGACTCTGGTGCAATGGTGGTTGATACACTGGCAGCAGGTGGCTCCAGTAACGCCCCTGTCTGGCAGCGTATCTTCTGGGCGGCTATGATGGGGGTGGTCGCAATCGCACTACTGGTAGCGGGTGGATTAAGTGCGCTTCAGACCGTGACAATTGCCAGTGCGCTTCCATTTTCTATTGTACTGTTAATCTCAGTTTACGGCCTTTTAAAGGCGTTAAAGCGGGATTTAACCAAAAAAGAAAGTCAGAATCTGGCAACCATTGCGCCAACGGCTGCCCGTAACCCAATTCCCTGGCAACGTCGCTTACGTAATATCGCCTACATGCCCAAACGTTCTCTGGTCAAACGTTACATGGATGAAGTGATTTTTCCGGCGATGAGTCAGGTAGAAGAGGAGCTTAGAAAACAAAGCACAACCAGCCATATCAGTAACCACGAGGATGACCGTATCCGCCTGGAAGTTGACCTTGGTAACGAGCTGAACTTTATTTATGAAGTACGCCTGAAAGGGTATAACACGCCAGCGTTTGCGCTGGATGGTCTGGATAATGACGACCAGAATCAGGAGTACCATAAATATTACCGGGCTGAAGTATACCTCAAAGAAGGTGGACAGAATTATGATGTCATGAGCTGGAACCAGGAGCAGTTAATTCACGACATCCTCGATCAGTATGAGAAACATCTGCACTATCTTTACTTAGTCCGGTAAATCAGTAAGCAGACTGCCCCCAGGCAGTCTGCGTCAAGGCGTGATATTTTCAAAATGCAGTGGTCACTCAAAAAGACGGTAATCCCCCCAGTTCAGTCCAAATGGACTCCTGTGTTCCGTGTTTCCGGAATTGCTGCGGCACCGATTGTTCCGCATTGGCCAGCAACTCCGCACAACTTTTCAAAATAACCTGGTAATCCCCCCGAAAAACCGGTGTGTTCATAAGTAGAATTTTCTCGTAATCTGAACCGGGAAGATCTCTATGAAAAAATCACGCTTTACCAACAGCCAGATCATGGCCATCCTCAAGCAGGCTGAGGCCGGAACGCCAGTTGCTGAACTGTGTCGCGAGCATGGTATGAGCAATGCCAGTTTCTACAAGTGGCGTTCACGCTTTGGCGGAATGGATGCATCCATGATGGCCCGACTAAAAGAGCTGGAAGATGAAAACCGCCGCCTGAAAAAGATGTATGCCGAAGAACGGCTCAAAGCCGAAATTATTCAGGAAGCTATGGCAAAAAAGTGGTGAAGCCATCGCAGCGAAAGCAGATGGCACAGGATGCGGTCAGGCACCGAAGCGTCAGCATACGTTTTGCCTGCCAGTTGTTTTCTGTCAGCGAAAGTTGCTATCGCTATCAGCCTCAACTGAATGAAGAAAATACGGTTATTGCTGACTGGCTGCTCCGTATCACCGACAGTCAGCGCAACTGGGGTTTTGGTCTGTGCTTTTTGTACCTGCGTAACGTAAAAGGCTTTAAGTTCAATCACAAAAGGATATACCGGATTTATTGCGAGTTGTCGCTGAACATGCGAATTAAACCGAAAAAACGACTGAAACGGGATAAGCCCGTGCCGCTGGCGGTACCTGAAAGCCGCAATGAATGCTGGTCGATGGACTTCATGCACGATCAACTGTCGGATGGTCGTTCCGTCCGATTGCTGAATGTTATCGATGACTTTAATCGTGAAGCGTTGGCCATTGAGGTGGATTTTTCTCTTCCCGCAAATCGTGTGGTGAGGACTCTCGAGCAACTCATTGAGTGGAAAGGTAAACCAGCAGCAATACGATGTGATAATGGGCCAGAATATACCGGCAGGATACTGATGTCATGGACTGCTCAGCAGAGGGTAGTTTATGTTGTACCTGCTAAGGCGGGGCAATGTAACTAACTGATGAATCATAAGTTGTTGATTTATCAGGAGATTGGAGCGGGCGAAGGGAATCGAACCCTCGTATAGAGCTTGGGAAGCTCTCGTTCTACCATTGAACTACGCCCGCATCTGAAGTGCGTTAGGGATTATAAACGTTCGCACCACGGAGGCAAGAGCTTATCGCACTAAGTGATGGTATTTTAAGCGTTTGCGGCCAATTATTTCTCCGCCCGGTGTTTGCCCGTCAGCAGGACGGGCTTTTCCCCTGTTGCGGCAGGTAGCGCTGGGGATCAATGGCCGTGGCTTTGTAGCGAATCTGGAAATGCAGCCGTACCGATTCGGCACCGCTACTGCCCATGGTGGCGATTTTCTGCCCGGCTTTCACCTTTTCACCGTTGTGCACCAGCATGGTGTCATTATGCGCATAGGCCGTAATGTACCGCTCGTCGTGCTTGATCATGATCAGATTGCCGTAACCGCGCAGCTGGTTACCGGCATACACCACCGTCCCCGCCCCGGAGGCATAAACCGGATCGCCCTGCTTCCCGGCGATATCAATGCCTTTATTACCGCCGTCAGCGCTGGAATAGGGCAAAATCACCCGCCCGCTGGCAGGCCAGCGCCAGCAGCGATCGCCCACCGGCGGCCAGCCCACGGCGGGTTTTGCCGGCATACGCACCGCACCGGTGGTGCGTTTACTGGAGGCGACAGCAGAGCCGCGCCGCTTGCTGGCAGGTGCAGTGCCGTTTACCCGCAGCTTCTGGCCGACATTAATCGTATAGGGGGCTTTAAGACCATTGAGCCGGGCAAGCTCCGCTACAGAAGTGCCCGTCTCCCGGGAGACGCGATACAGGGTATCGCCGCGTTTTACCGTCCAGGTGGTGCCGCTATAACCGTCACCGCCTTTACCGGCACAGGCCGCCAGAATCAGGCAGCAGGCCAGTAACCCGCCCCGCCTGAGCCACAGGATTAACTGCGATCCTTTGCTCCACATGATTCCCTTCTCCTGTTCAGCTGATACCCGGGCAGGAATGGTAACATTTCTGAGGCGGCAGCCAAAATCATGTAAGAAGTCACCCGGTGGCCCTGGTACCTCTCACTTTTGACAATACCCTGATAACGCTAACAAAGTTATCTTTCCCGGCCTTCAATATCACAAATAACAAACATTTTTTTGACATTAACGCATATTCCCCTTAGCCTCCAGCTTGTATACAAGATGAATACAACAATCGTGGCGCAACCAACTTCAGGATAATGCTATGGATAATCAGCAAACCTCCCTTATTGCCCGTCAGTCCGTTATCACAGAGAAAACGCAGACACACGGCCGGTTGCGCTGGGGACTGGGACTGTTGTTCTTTGTAATTGGTCTTATCGCTTACATGGATCGCGCTAATATCTCCATCGTTGCGGAACATATGATGCACGACCTGGATATGACGAAAGTCGAATTTGGCCTGCTGGGTGCTCTGTTTTCATTAGGCTATGCTGTTGCACAAATCCCCAGTGGCATGCTGGCAGAGCGGTTTGGCTGCCGGATTATTGTCAGCCTGAGCCTCTTATTGTGGTCATTATTCACACTGCTAACCGCAACAACGCCCCGCTTTATCTGGCTGTGCCTGGTACGCTTTCTGTTTGGGGTTGGCGAAGCGCCAACCTACCCCGGTAATGCGGTATTTAACAGCTGGTGGTTTCGTAAAAATGAAAAAGCACGGGCGGCCAGCCTGCTACTGGCAGGATCTTATTTTGGCCCCGTCATTGCCCCGACAATAACAGTGCTGATTATGCTCGCCTGGGGCTGGCATGCGGTGTTCTATATTTTTGGCGCTGCGGGCAGCGTTATTGCGCTACTTTGGTACATTATTTCCCGTGACAGACCGGATGTGCATCCATGGATCTCGGACGCTGAACTGAAGCATATTCGCGAAGGCCGCACAATTTCACAGAAAGAGACAGCAGCAAAGGCTCCGTGGCGCCAGTTTATGCGCAACCGTGAGTTTTGGGCGGTCGGGATCCAGTATTTTTTCGTGGTATATATGACCACGCTGTTTCTCATTTGGTTACCCACCTATCTCCAGGAAGCTCGAGGTTTCTCTCTGACACACATGGGTATCGCCGCCAGCTTCCCGTGGCTGGCTATCTGCCTGTGCGTACTTTTTGGCGGTAAGTTGTCGGACAGTTTACTCCAGCGTGGCTGTTCGCTGATGGTCGCCCGTGGCTACCTGGCTATCGCAGGCTTCATCCTGTTTATTATCGGCACACTGGCTGTCGCAATGACGCACGCCCCTTTCATAAGCGTATTCTGGCTGACACTAACGCTGGGCGCTCTCGGCTTACCCGTTGTGGCTTCCTGGGCCATCGCCGCAGATAAGGGCCAGCAATATTCAGGATCAGTCAGCGGCTGGATGAATCTTTGGGGCAACCTTGGCGGTGTGATCTCTCCGGTGTTATGCGGTTTTCTGGCTCAGCACTTCGGCTGGAATATCGCCCTGCTATTTAACATCGTGCCCATTGCCCTCGCGATTGTCTGCTGGTTCTTCATCAATCCCGATCGTCTATTTACCCCCGTCCAACACGCTTAAGGAGTCGTTATGTTTACGCTAAACCCACGTATCCCTGGTATCACGCCTGCCCTGGTAAAAGCAGTGGCCGAAGTTTGCCCTTCAACGCTGGGGCACATGACGGATTTTGGCTTTATTAAATCACTCTCATCCATTCTTCCCGGACAACGCTTTGCGGGAAATGCCGTTACCGTTCGTATTCCTCATATGGATTCGTGCGCAGTACATAAGGTATTTGATCTGGTACAACCTGGCGATGTGGTCTGCATTGATATGTCGGGTGACACTGACCGGGCCTGCTGGGGAGAACTGGTCTCTTATATGGCCCGGGCCAGTAACATTGCCGGTGCCATTATTGACGGCTGTGTGACTGATCTGCACGCACTACGTGAAATCGGCGTACCGCTTTATGCGCGTAATGTCAGCCCGCTCACAACCCGGATTTTAGGAATCGAAGGTGCAATTAACGTCCCGGTATCGATTGACGGAGTCACGGTAAACCCGGGTGACCTGATCCTGGCCGATGACGACGGCATTATAGTTATCCCTCCCGAACAGGTCAGTGGATGGGCAGCACGCGCACTGGAAGCTCAGCATGCGGAAATCAAAATTAAGCAACGTATTGATAACGGTGAGTCTCTGGCATCTATTTCCGGGGCTGCTCGTTTCTTTGAGAAGGAGGCGCACTCATGAAAATTGCGCTGGGGCAGTTCACAACCGATACGGATAAAGCCGTTAATCTGGCACAAGCAGAAGCGGCAATCCGGGAGGCCAGCCAGAATGGCGCGCAACTTCTGGTGCTGCCGGAAACGTTCATGGCGTTTATTCCCCCCTCTTCTGCCACCTGCTATGCGGATATTGCCGAGCCTCTTGAAGGGCCTTTCGTCACCAGGCTTTGCACTGCCGCACATACTGCCGGCATTTATCTGGCAGTGGGGATATTTGAGCGCAACCCCGAAGATACTGTCCGTGTCTGGAACACCACACTCCTGATTGATAATCACGGCAAACTTCTGCACGCCTATCGAAAAACACACCTGTATGATGCATTTTCCTACCAGGAGTCCCGGAATATTATTCAGGGCGATAACGCAATTCAGGTAGTTAATACTGAGTTGGGGCGTATCGGGTTGATGGTGTGCTACGAACTTCGCTTTCCTGAAATAGCGCGTGAACTGGCGCTTCAGGGCGCTGATTTTATTATTGTGCCCACCGCCTGGGTTCACGGGCCACTTAAGGAGCAGCATTTCCAGACTCTGGTCTGCGCCCGGGCGCTGGAAAACACACTGCCAGTAGTAGTCTGCGATCAAACCGGTAATATCTACAGCGGCCGCAGCCTGGTGTGTGATGCGATGGGCGTACCCCGCAATAGCATGGGAATCGAGCAAGGGATCATCTACAGCGATATTGATTACGAACATACACGGACAGCCCGTGAGGCTTTGCCCTGCCTCGAACATCGCCGCGCTGAGCTTTACACGCTGCTGAGCAAATAAACCCGATCGACCGGCCCGATTGTGATAACTGGCGTTAGCATTTTTACCTGTGAATTAGAGTTATATGTTTATAAAAATCGTTTTTATCGCCATATGGCTGGGACAGGTCAGTACCGTGAATTACTCTCTTGTAGTGGTTTACTGAATTTGGCCACCTGAACAGAGGTGATATGCTCACCTCAGAACACTACAGGTGCACCAATGAAACGAAGAAATTTTAGTCCTGAATTCAAACGCGAATCCGCTCAGCTGGTTGTCGACCAAAATTACACAGTTGCACAAGCAGCGAAGGCCATGGATGTCGGCCTTTCCACGATGACAAAATGGGTCAAACAACTGCGTGATGAGCGTCAGGGCAAAACGCCAAAATCTTCTCCGATAACCCCGGAGCAAATCGAAATACGCGAGCTGAGAAAAAAGCTGCAACGCATTGAAATGGAAAATGATATTTTAAAAAAGGCTACCGCGCTCTTGATGTCAGACTCCCTGAACAGTTCTCGATAATCGGGAAGCTCAGGGCGCGTTATCCTGTGGCCACTCTCTGCCACGTGTTCGGGGTTCATCGCAGCAGTTACAAATACTGGAAAAATCGTCCTGAAAAGCCAGACGGCAGACGGGCTGTATTACGAAGCCAGGTACTTGAGCTGCACAACATCAGCCACGGTTCGGCCGGAGCAAGGAGCATCGCGACAATGGCAACTCAGAGAGGCCATCAGATGGGGCGCTGGCTCGCTGGCAGGCTAATGAAAGAGCTTGGGCTGGTCAGTTGCCAGCAACCAACTCACCGGTATAAGCGTGGTGGTCATGAACATGTTGCTATCCCTAATCACCTTGAGCGGCAGTTCGCCGTAACAGAGCCAAACCAGGTGTGGTGCGGCGATGTGACCTATATCTGGACGGGTAAGCGTTGGGCGTACCTGGCCGTTGTTCTCGACCTGTTCGCAAGAAAACCAGTGGGCTGGGCAATGTCGTTCTCGCCGGACAGCAGACTCACCATGAAGGCGCTGGAAATGGCATGGGAAACGCGTGGTAAGCCCGTCGGAGTGATGTTCCACAGCGATCAGGGCAGTCATTATACGAGCAGGCAGTTCCGGCAGTTGCTGTGGCGATACCGGATCAAACAGAGTATGAGTCGGCGCGGAAACTGCTGGGATACTCATTCTAATATACTTTCAAATACCGGATCGGACTGACCCGTGCTGGGATTGGCCCAGATGCCTTTGTGTTGACCTGTCGTCCGATTCAGGTATTTCCCGGGCATAGCCGGGCCCAGCGTTTGTGACCTGATAGGAGCTTTGTGCTGCATCCCGAGTGTCCTGTCCGGCGATGGGGATGGTTGTGCTACCAATATCTGGGGGCAAACCATGCAAAATGACTGTCAATCTCCTGAAAGCGTGATCCTGGGTGTCGATACACACCTTGATGTTCATGTCGGTGCTGTTATCAGTCAGGCAGGTAAACTGCTTGGCACCCGTATTATTCAAACAAATCAAACGGGCTATCTTGAACTACTTGATTGGGCTCGCTCTTTTGGGATCCTCGAACGAGCTGGCATTGAGGGAACCGGGACGTATGGCGCTGCGTTAACACGTTTTCTCATTAAGAATAGTATTTATGTTGTTGAAGTTAACCGGCCAGATCGCTCAAAACGCCGCCTTGAAGGGAAGTCAGATCCTCTGGATGCAGAGAATGCAGCCCGGACAGTACTTTCAGGGAGCAGCAAGGCCATACCAAAAATGCAGTCCGGCGCGTGTGAAGCTCTCCGGATTATCAGTGTTGCCCGACGCAGTGCAGTAAAAGCCCGCACGCAGGCGATTAATCAGCTTCGTGCGCTGCTGGTGAGTGCCCCTCAGGATGTTCGCGACAAACTCTGGAAATCGAAACCACACGAATGCGTAACCGCCTGCATTAACAGCGAGGTGTCAGAGTACTCCCCCTTACGGATAGCCCTGTGTAGCACGCTTCGAAGTCTTGCTAAACGATGGATAGTCCTGACTGAAGAGCTGAATGAACTGGACGAATCTCTGGATAAACTGACCCGCAAATATGCCAGTAATCTTCGTAGCCAGTTTGGGGTAGGCCCACAGACGGCTGCGACGCTGCTGGCCGTTGCAGGTGATAACCCCGAACGTTTAAAAAATGAAGCGGCTCTGGCTTCGCTCTGTGGTGTAAATCCGTTACCAGCATCATCAGGAAAAACTGTCAGGCACAGATTAAACCGCGGAGGCTCACGTGAAGCTAACAACGCCCTGTGGACAATAGCCCTTGTGCGTATGCGTAGTGATCCGCGCACAAAAATCTATGTAAACAGACGAACGGGTGAAGGGTTGTCGACCAAAGAGATCCTGAGATGCCTGAAACGCTACATCGTCCGTGAACTCTATCCATTGATTTTATCGGACCTCGCCTATGCCAATCGCCCGCTCTTGACATAGGAGCGTCAATAGCCCAATGGAACGCTTCTTCCGGAGTCTGAAGAACGAATGGGTACCAGTGACAGGTTACGTAAGCTTCAGCGATGCGACTCACGCCATAACGGACTACATCGTTGGATATTACAGCGCACTCAGGCCGCACGAATATAACGGTGGATTACCACCAAACGAATCAGAAAATCGATACTGGAAAAACTCTAACTCGGTGGCCAGTTTTTGTTGACCACTACACTTCCGGAACAGGAGAATGATAAAACCAGTCTGGTAAATAGCCCCATTCATCAGAGCGGGCCATGACTGCGGTAAGTGTCAAGGTAGTTGTCACCCCAGGTTAATTTAAGCGGCCTGTTTTCCCCTTTCCGGATTCAGCATTACCGGACCTTCGGGTTGCCAGTTTCTCGTTCTGCCTGACCAGCGCTCAGGATGTGTTTTCTGTGCCTGACGGTACAGTTCATCCCGTTGCCTCAGAAGCGCGTGATCTTCTCCCCGGTGTCGCTGTGCCGGGGTGACATACCGTATCCCGCTGTGGCGGTGCTCTTCGTTGTACCAGTGGGTAAATTTCTCCACCCACTCCCGGGCATCACTCAGCGTTCTGAACCCCGATGACGGCCACTGTGGTACATATTTCAGTGTCCGGAACAACGACTCTGCATACGCGTTATCGTTACTTACCCGT
Organism: Shimwellia blattae DSM 4481 = NBRC 105725; assembly: GCF_000262305.1. NCBI lineage: Bacteria > Pseudomonadati > Pseudomonadota > Gammaproteobacteria > Enterobacterales > Enterobacteriaceae > Shimwellia > Shimwellia blattae. Next base: position 714,945 of record NC_017910.1, on the reverse strand, counting down.
GGCCTGCTGTGTGACGGTATGATATTCAGCTCATACAGCTTCATCTGCAGGGTCTGCGATTTCATGGCGGCTCCGTTATCTGCATGCAGCACCAGCGGCTGACGCCAGCAGCCCTCACGCAGCGTTGTCCGCTGCATTAGCGCTGCAGCCAGCCCGCCACTTTCCGTTTCATGAACCTCGTAGCCCGTGATTTTCCGGCTGTACAGGTCAATTATCATATACAGATAATACCAGCGACCACGCACCACGCAGGGCAGCCAGGTGATGTCCCATGACCAGACCTGGCAGGGCGCTCTGGCTGTAAAGGTCGTCGGGGCTGGCACCCGCTGTGGCCGCGACTGACGTCCCCGGTGGTGGACTTCATTATGGCGGCGTAATATCCGGTAAAATGTCGACTCACTGGCCAGGTAAATTCCCCTGTCGGCCAGCCGGGGCACAATCTGTGATGGCGGCAGACGGGCATATTCCGGCCTGTGGCAGATATCCCGTATCTGCTGCTCTTCCCCCGTGCTGAGGCGATTCGCCGGGGCGGGTCTTATTGCCCCCGGACGACCATCCTCCGGACATTTTTGCCACCGCCACCAGGTACGCAGGCTGATGGCCACTTCACGGCAGGCGACTGCAAGCCTTGCGCCAGAGACCACCGCTTCATTAATCCACTGAATGAACTGTTGTCGTTCATCCGCCGGGGTCAGTCGTCCCCGTCCGTTTCCCCGTAGTAATCCCTGAGCTTTTTTCGCAGTACCAGTATCGCTGCCGCCTCCGCCAGCGCTTTCTCCTTACGGACCAGCTCTTTTTTAAGCTGTTTAACTTCCTTCTGACTTTGCTTCAGCGCTGCTTTATCACCGGGGTTTCCGGTCTGTATAAAGCCCTGCTTCCACTGTATCAGCTGCTCAGGATACAGCCCTTTTTTACGGCAGTATTCTGCGATTTCTGTTTCACTTAACGTGGCGGTTTCCACAATGGCGGCAAAACGGGCTTCTGCTGGCCACTGCTCACTGTTTTTACTGTTACCCGGCACCGGTTTCCCCTCTGCTTTAGCCTGTTTACGCCAGTGATACAGTGTAGCTTCGGCGATCCCTTCCATCTGTGCAACAGCCGCGACGGTCATATTGTAGGGCGGGAATAATTTTGCCAGTGTTGAGGCCTTGCGCTCCGGGGAAATTCGTTTCATCTGTCACTCCGTGCCCTCAGGATTATTTTTCAGAGGGAGTGACAACTATCCTGACATTGAGGGACTGTCAGGTGTTAACATCTGGCTGCGGGCACTTGTCCGCCTGCGGGCAACTTCTTATACTCGGTGCTCTCCACGCGGGTTAAGGAAACCATGCAGTATGTCGGAGCACTCTCTGAGCCATCAGGCGTATATCGCCATCAAAAACCGCATCATCAGGCGTGAGTATCAGCGTGATAGCTATACCTCTGAGAATAAACTGGTAGAAGAACTTGGCATGAGCCGCACGCCGATTCGCGAGGCTTTGCACCAGTTGCAAAGCGAGGGTTTGCTAAAAATCATTCCGCGTAAAGGGATCCTTATCCAGCAACTTTCACTGAAAGAGATCCGCGATTACTACGATTTACGTCTGGCTATTGAACTGCAAACGTTACGCCAGCTACAAGGTTATCTGACAGACACACATTTTCATCCGCTGGAGCAGTGCATTCAGCGACAACAGGAAGCATTAGACCATCAGGACTACGGCCACTGGCTTGAGGAAGACAAACGCTTCCATCGCTATCTGATATCCCTTACCAGCAATGAGGTTTTCCTGGCGCTGTCCGATAATATTCGCCAGCGCGTGTATTACCAGCCCGACCCTCTCCGGCGCCATGCTTATTACACGGCCTCTACCGGGGAACATCAGGCTATTGTGGCCGCACTGAAAAATCAGGATATTGCACTGGCGGAGCAGCTAATGACAACGCACATCTTGCGTGGCCGCGAACACGCGATATCCGGTTAGATCTGATACAAACATCCTCCGGCATAGCCGGAGGTTTTTCAAATGCGCCTGTAAGGCTCTGTTACCAGCCGCGCCCTAACAGGCGCATACGATCTGACATTTGCATCCAACTCCGTTACTTACGGCCCGTAAACGGGCTACCCGGATACAGGATCGACAACTGCTCCCCCATTTTATCCTCTTCAAGCTGGTGCTTTATGTACTCCTGTATCTTCGCCGTGTTCTTGCCTACCGTATCCACATAGTAACCCCGGCACCAGAACTCCCTGTTTCTGTATTTGAACTTCAGATCTCCAAACTGCTCATACAGCATCAGGCTGCTCTTTCCCTTCAGATACCCCATAAAACCCGACACGCTCATTTTCGGCGGGATCTCCACAAGCATATGAATATGATCTGCGCAACATTCTGCCTCCAGAATATGTACGTTTTTCCATTCACATAGCTTTCTCAGGATCCCCCCTATTGCTCTGCGTTTCTCTCCATAAAACGCCTGTCTACGGTATTTTGGGGCAAAAACAATGTGATATTTACAGTTCCATCGGGTGTGCGCTAAGCTCTTTTCGTCCCCCATTGGGACCCCCTTTTGATTTTTTGTTTAACTCTTGCAGTTGCCAGACCGCAAGGTGTTTTAACAAATCAAAAGGGGTTTTAATAACTGGCTCAAAGCTGAAAGCTTCACGGAACCCCCAGCCTAGCTGGGGGTTTTCTATAGACAAAAAAATACCGCCCCGGGGGGCGGTATTGTTCAGCCAGTGTGGCAAGCCACAGGCGATAATTATTTCTGCGGACGCAGAGCCGGGAACAGGATAACGTCGCGGATGGTGTGGCTGTTGGTGAACAGCATCATCAGGCGGTCGATACCAATACCCAGACCAGCGGTCGGCGGCAGGCCATGCTCCAGTGCGGTAACATAGTCTTCGTCGTAGAACATCGCTTCGTCATCGCCGTTAGCTTTCGCGTCAACCTGCTCGCGGAAACGTTCAGCCTGGTCTTCAGCGTCATTAAGCTCGGAGAAGCCGTTACCGATTTCACGGCCGCCGATGAAGAACTCAAAGCGGTCAGTGATTTCCGGGTTCACGTCGTTACGACGAGCCAGCGGGGAGATTTCTGCCGGGTATTCAGTAATGAAGGTCGGCTGAATCAGATGTTCTTCAGCAACTTCATCAAAGATTTCCGCAGTTACGCGGCCCAGGCCCCAGCTTTTCTCAACTTTGATGCCCAGAGATTCAGCCAGCGCTTTCGCGGTGTCGAAGCTCTTCAGGTCATCCATATTGGTTTCCGGACGGTATTTTTTGATGGCTTCCAGCATGGTCAGTTTTTCGAACGGTTTGCCGAAATCAAACACATGCTCGCCGTACTGCACGTCAGTATGGCCCAGAACGGTTTCTGCCAGGGTACGGAACAGAGACTCGGTCAGCTCGATCAGGTCTTTGTAATCCGCATACGCCATATAGAGTTCCATCATGGTGAACTCAGGGTTGTGGCGTACAGAGATACCTTCGTTACGGAAGTTACGGTTGATTTCGAACACGCGCTCAAAACCACCCACAACCAGACGCTTCAGGTACAGTTCCGGGGCAATACGCAGATACATGTCCATATCCAGCGCATTGTGGTGAGTGATGAACGGACGCGCAGACGCCCCACCCGGGATAACCTGCATCATCGGGGTTTCAACTTCCATAAAGCCACGCTCTACCATGAACTGGCGGATACCGGCCAGAATACGGGAACGGGTCTGGAAAGTTTTACGGGATTCGTCGTTAGCGATCAGGTCCAGATAACGCTGGCGATAACGGGTTTCCTGGTCTGCCAGGCCGTGGAACTTGTCCGGCAGCGGGCGCAGTGCTTTAGTCAGCAGACGCAGCTCTGTACAGTGGATGGACAGCTCGCCGGTTTTAGTCTTAAACAACTTACCGCGCGCACCCAGAATATCCCCGAGGTCCCATTTTTTGAATTCGTCATAGATGCCTTCCGGCAGATCATCACGGGATACATACAACTGAATACGGCCACCCACATCCTGCAAGGTCACGAAGGACGCTTTACCCATAATACGGCGGGTCATCATGCGCCCGGCAACACTGACTTCAATATTCAGTGATTCCAGCGCTTCTGCGTCTTTGGCGTCGAAGTCGGCATGCAGTTGGTCAGAGGTATGATCGCGGCGGAAATCGTTAGGGAATGCCACACCCTGCTTGCGCAGTGCCGCCAGCTTCTCACGACGAGTCTGTAATTCGTTGTTAAGATCCTGTACGGCTTCGGTGCTACCCTGTGATTGTTGTTCAGACATTTTGGTTCCTCATAACCCAGCTTTCAAACTTGCTTCGATAAATTTGTCCAGATCGCCATCCAGTACAGCTTGTGTGTTGCGGGTTTCTACCCCAGTACGCAAGTCCTTGATGCGCGAATCATCCAGAACATAAGAGCGGATCTGGCTGCCCCAGCCGATGTCAGATTTTGTCTCTTCCACCGCCTGTTTTTCGGCATTTTTCTTCTGCATTTCCAGCTCGTATAACTTCGCCTTCATCTGCTTCATGGCCTGATCTTTGTTCTTGTGCTGAGAACGATCGTTCTGGCACTGCGTTACCAATCCCGTTGGAACGTGGGTAATACGCACCGCGGATTCTGTGCGGTTAACGTGCTGCCCACCAGCACCTGACGCACGATACACATCGATACGCAGGTCCGCAGGGTTGATTTCAATATCAATATCATCATCCACTTCCGGGTACACAAACGCGGAGCTGAACGATGTATGACGGCGGCCGCCGGAGTCAAACGGGCTTTTACGCACCAGGCGGTGAACACCGGTTTCGGTGCGCAGCCAGCCATAAGCATAGTCCCCTGCGATACGGATCGTCGCAGATTTTATTCCGGCCACTTCGCCTTCGGATTCTTCGATAATTTCCGTTTTGAAGCCCCGGGCCTCAGCCCAGCGCAGATACATACGGACTAACATACTGGCCCAGTCCTGAGCCTCAGTACCGCCGGAGCCTGCCTGGATATCCAGGTAGCAGTCTGCGCTGTCATATTCGCCGGAGAACATGCGGCGGAACTCCAGCTGAGCCAGTTTGGCTTCTAATCCGTCCAGTTCGACAACCGCCTCACTGAACGTTTCTTCATCATCCGCCTCAACAGCCAGATCCAGCAAGCCCGAGACATCTTCAAGACCCTGACGCATCTGGTCCAAAGTGTCAACTATTGCTTCCAGGGAGGAACGTTCTTTGCCCAAAGATTGAGCGCGTTCTGGCTCGTTCCATACGTCCGGCTGTTCCAGCTCGGCATTTACTTCTTCAAGACGCTCTTTCTTAGCATCGTAGTCAAAGATACCCCCTAAGAACGTCGCTGCGCTCGGTGAGGTCCTGAATGCGGTTTTTTACCGGATTAATTTCAAACATAGTCTGTAGAATCTTTCGTAAATGACAGAAGAAAATTTCGGAATGTAAGGACCCGAGTCTACCGGATCCCCTGCGCCTTTTATAGCGAATCCGGCGTTATAATGGCCAGATATTGTCGATAATCAATTGCAAACTCCGGTTGCCGCGAAACTCGTTTACATCCAGCTTATAAGCGAGCTCAACCTCGCGCACGCTGTTATCCGGCCAGCGGGCAGGATCGATATTAAACGCGATACCGTCCAGTAGCGGCCCGCCACCGACCGGCTCGACCATCACCTTAAGGTGGCGCTCCCCCACGATGCGCTGTTGCAGCAGGCGGAACTTACCGTCAAATACCGGTTCCGGGAACATCTGCCCCCAGGGGCCCGCATCGCGCAGCAGCTCGGCCATCTCCATGGTCATCTCCGGGGCCGTGAGCGGGCCATCTGACCAGATCTCTCCCTGTAGCATAGCCGGATCCAGCCAGTTGTTCACCAGGGCGGCAAAACGCTCGCTGAAGGCATCAAACTGCGCCTCTTCAAGGGTCAGCCCGGCAGCCATGGCATGACCACCGAATTTCTGCATCATGCCCGGGTGCAGCGTATCCAGTCGCTCCAGCGCGTCGCGCATATGCAGCCCCTGAACCGAACGGCCGGAGCCCTTCAGCAGGCCGTCACCCGCCGGGGCAAAGGCGATAACCGGGCGGTGGAAACGCTCTTTGATGCGGGAAGCCAGGATCCCCACCACCCCCTGGTGCCACTGGGGGTGGTACAGTGCCAGCCCGGCGGGCAGGGTCTGCGCCTGGTGCCCCAGATCATCACACAGGGCCAGGGCTTCGCTCTGCATGCCCTGCTCTATCTCTTTACGGGTCTGGTTCAGGGCGTCTAGCTCGCTGGCCAGCATCCGCGCCTGGGCCAGATTATCGCTCAGCAGCAGGGATACCCCCACGGACATATCGTCCAGCCGGCCAGCGGCATTCAGCCGTGGCCCCAGGGCGAACCCGAGATCTGTGGCTGTGAGCCGCGCTGCATCGCGGTTGGCAATCTCCAGCAGCGCGCGAATGCCCGGGCGGCATTTCCCGGCGCGGATGCGGCTTAGCCCCTGCCAGGTGAGAATGCGGTTGTTCATATCCAGCGGCACCACATCGGCCACGGTGCCCAGCGCCACCAGATCCAGCAGCTCCGCCAGGTTGGGAATGGCGATTCCCTGCTGTTCAAACCAGCCCGCGTCGCGCAGATGGGTGCGCAGGGCCAGCATCAGGTAAAAAGCCACCCCCACCCCCGCCAGAGACTTGGAGGGAAACGTGCAGTCTGCCAGGTTCGGGTTAATGATTGCTTCGGCCGCGGGCAGCAGATCCCCCGGCAGGTGGTGATCGGTCACCAGCACCGGGATCCCCAGCTCATGGGCCCGGGCCACACCGCTGTGGGATGAGATGCCGTTATCCACGGTCATGATGATTTCCGCACCCCGGGCGTGGGCCTGATCGACCACCTCCGGGCTGAGGCCGTAGCCATCTTCAAAGCGGTTCGGCACCAGGAAGCTGATGCGGGCACCGCCCATGGCGCGCAGCGCCAGCACGCTCAGCGCGGTGCTGGTTGCCCCGTCCGCATCGAAATCGCCGACAATCATGATATGGTGCTGGTGTTGCAGCGCGTCGTGCAGGAGCTTAACGGCGCTCTCAATACCGTTAAGCTGCTGCCAGGGCAGCATGCCTTTTACGCTGCGCTCCAGATCCGCCGCACTCACTACCCCACGGCTGGCATAGATACGTTTAAGAAGCGGCGGCAGGGTATCCGGCAGGGCCGCCGTGTCACTGGCGACCCGGCGGCGAAGTTGTGTTTTATGTTCCACCCGTTACTGACCACTCGCTGTCATTTTCTGGTGTTTATCAAGGAATTCTTTCATCTCTTTCGGGCTCTGATACCCGGGCACCACGGTGCCGTCTTTCAGCACAATGGCAGGGGTGCCCTGAACCCCGAACTGGATCCCCAGCTTATAGTGGTTTGCCAGGTTAACGGCACAGCTGGCCGGGGCCACTTTGCCGCCTTTCATGGCCGCGTCGAAGGCTTTGTTTTTGTCTTTAGCACACCAGATAGCTTTCATATCCTGCTCGGCCTGGCTGTTCAGCCCCTGGCGCGGGAAGGCAAGGTAGCGCACGGTGATCCCCAGCGCGTTGTAGTCGCTCATCTCTTCGTGCAGCTTGTGGCAGTAGCCGCAGGTGATGTCGGTAAACACGGTGATAACGTGTTTCTCGTTGGGGGATTTATAGGTAATCATCTCTTTTTCCAGCCCGTTGAGCTTACCAAGCAGCAGCTGGTTGGTGACATTAACCGGCTGTTTGCCGCTCACGTCATACAGCGGGCCCTGAATCACATGTTTGCCGTCGTCGGTCACGTACAGTACGCCGCTGTCGGTCAGTACCGTTTTCATGCCAGCCAGCGGCGCGGGCTGAATATCCGGGCTGGAGACGCCAAGGTGGCTTAACGCCTGTTTGATGGCGGCGTCATCTGCATGGGCAAAGCCGGAAACTGTGGTTGCCAGCAGTGCCAGCAGTAATACACCTTTTTTCATTATTTCATCCTTTCGGGTTAATCCGGCACTCACGCCCGCGGGTGGTGCTGTTGATGCAGCTGACGCAACCGCTCTGTCGCTACATGGGTATAAATCTGGGTGGTAGACAGATCGCTGTGGCCAAGCAGCATCTGTACGACGCGTAAATCCGCGCCATGGTTCAGTAAATGGGTGGCAAACGCATGGCGCAGCACATGGGGCGAGAGCTTTTCGCTGTCGATACCCGCAAGCGTCGCATAATGTTTGATCCGATGCCAGAAGGTCTGGCGGGTCATTTGCCGGGCCCGGTTGCTGGGAAAGACCACATCAACCGAGGCGCCATTCAGCAACCAGGGGCGGCCATATTCAAGGAAGTTTTCCAGCCAGTAAACCGCCTCTTCCCCCAGGGGGACCAGGCGCTCTTTGTTGCCCTTACCGATAACCCGCACCACCCCCTGGCGCAGGCTGATGTCGCTCATGGTCAGCCCCACCAGCTCCGACACGCGCAGGCCGGTAGCGTAGAGCAGCTCCAGCATGGCTTTGTCGCGCAGCTCAATGGGCTGATCAACCACCGGGGCCTGTAGCAGGCGCTCTACCTGGGCCTCAGAGAGATCTTTGGGTAACCGCTGGGGCAACTTGGGTGATGACAGCAGCGCACTGGGATCGTCCTGGCGCAGCTTTTCACGGTACAGATACTGAAACAAGCGGCGCACCGCACTCAGTAACCGGGCCGAACTGGTGGCCTTGTAGCCCCCTTCCAGGCGCTCTGCCAGCAGTTGCTGTAAATCGCAGGCCTGGGCGGTCAGCAAGCCAAGCTGGCGGTGCTGTAGCCACTCCAGGGTCATGGTCAGATCGCGCCGGTAAGCGCTGAGGGTGTTTTCAGCCAGGTTGCGCTCCAGCCAGAGCGTATCGAGGAATTGTTCAATACGGGCCAGATCCTGCCCCGCTTCCTGTTCGACTTCCCGCGCCACTGCAGCCTCCTGATTGTGTTGATTGTGCCCATTATGCCTGAAGAGTGCCATGATCTGGTACACTGCCCGGCATGCGTGAGACGAGTTGAGTTTTTACCCTATGAAAATTGGTCTTTTTTATGGTTCCAGCACCTGCTACACCGAAATGGCCGCGGAAAAGATCCGCGATATTATCGGCCCGGAGCTGGTTACCCTGCATAACCTTAAGGATGACGCTCCGGCCCTGATGGAGCAATACGATGTCCTGATCCTTGGTATTCCTACCTGGGATTTTGGCGAACTACAGGAAGACTGGGAAGCCATCTGGGATCAGCTCCCCGGGCTGAACCTGGCCGGTAAAATTGTCGCGCTCTACGGTATGGGCGATCAGCTGGGTTACGGCGAGTGGTTCCTGGATGCCCTGGGCATGCTGCACGATAAGCTCGCCCCGCTGGGGGTAAACTTTATTGGTTACTGGCCTACCGAAGGCTACGAGTTCACCAGTAAAAAACCGGTGATTGCCGGTGGCGAGCTGTTTGTGGGCCTGGCGCTGGATGAAACCAACCAGTACGACCTGAGCGACGAGCGGCTGCAAACCTGGTGTGAGCAGATCCTCGGCGAGATGGCGGAACAGTTCAGTTAAAAAAATCCCCCGCGCTAATGCGGGGGTTGATATTTTTGCTCTGCCAGTACCCGGCGCAGATCGCGCCATTCGCCCTGATCAACACTGTCCGATGCCACCCACAGAAGATGGCGGCGGGCGGTGGTTGTATCGCGCAGGCGCAGCAACATACCGGCACGGCTCATCCAGGGGGTACCCAGGATAAGCCAGTCGCGCCCCAGCCAGTGAAGCTGGCTGTTATCCAGCAGTTTTATCTCGCCGTGGCGGGCATTAATCCGCCGCTGGCTGCGCACGCAGTCCAGCACGACCAGCGACAACAGCAGCAGCCAGACGGGCAGATAATTTAGCGGCCAGGGCAGCAGCAGCACTACCGCCGCCACAATGCCGTGGAGCAGTAAAGAAAGCCACTGTGCGCGCCAGGAGACGCGTAATTCAGATTGCCACAGGACCACGTTCCCGGTTCCGTTGCTGGATCAAGGCAATCATATGCTGGAGGTCAGCATCCGCAGGTTTACCGTGATTCATCAGCCAGTTAAACAAATCCGGATCGTCGCACGCCAGAAGGCGGACAAAGGTGTGCTTTTCATCGTCACTGAGGGTGTCATAATCATGCTCAAAGAACGGCATAATGGAAATATCCAGTTCGCGCATTCCGCGCCGGCAGGCCCAGTGAATCCGGGCTTTGTTATTGATATCCATAAAATCTATCCTGTGTGATTACCTGGTCTGGGCGCTAGTGTAGCGTGTTTTTCGCCCCGGCTGCAGGCAATGTTGCCGATAAGTGTATTTTACCTGCCCCGGTATCCTTATCTTCCGGGGATTCTCTGCCAACGGCACAAATCGCATGCTGAAAGCATTTGCTTTGGCAGGCGCCTATTTTACCATTAGCTCAACAATCTGTTGGGTAACCGGAGCTTTTCTATGGCATTCACCCCATTTGCTGCACGACAACCCGCTGCTGCCGGGCATCTCCCTCTGACGCTGATTTCACTGGAAGCCTGGGCGCTGTCTGTTATCAGTGGCCCGGACAGCGAGAAATACCTGCAGGGACAAGTCACCGCAGACATCACGCAACTGACCGCCTCTCAGCACCTGCTGACCGCGCACTGTGATGCTAAAGGAAAAATGTGGAGCAATTTACGCATTTTCCGGCATGGCGACGATTTTTTCTGGATAGAGCGCCGCAGCGTACAGCAAAGCCAGCTGACCGCGCTGAAAAAATATGCTGTCTTCTCCAGAGTAACCATCAGTGCCGATGACTCCCGGGTATTACTGGGTGTGGCCGGGCAGAATGCCCGCGAGGCGCTGGCGAGCCTGTACCCTTCCCTGCCCGATGCCACCACCCAGGTCACCCACGACGGCGACACCACCCTGCTGTGGTTTGGCCTGCCGGAAGAGCGCTTCCTGGTGGTAACCCACGAAGACGGGGCCGAAGCCCTGGTCAGCGCCCTGAAAGACCGCGCCCGTTTTAACAACAGCGACCAGTGGCTGGCGCTGAATATCGAGGCGGGGCTGGCGGTTATCGACGAGCCCACCAGCGCCCAGTTGATCCCCCAGGCCACCAATATTCAGGCACTCGGCGGTATCAGCTTTAAAAAGGGCTGCTATACCGGCCAGGAGACCGTGGCCCGGGCTAAATTTCGCGGGGCCAATAAGCGCGCCCTGTGGACACTGGCCGGTAGCGCCAGCCGGGTGCCGGAAGCCGGTGAAGATCTGGAGCTGAAGCTGGGCGATAACTGGCGGCGCACCGGTACTGTGCTGGCGGCAGTTATGCTGGAAGATAACCGCCTGGAAGTGCAGGTGGTAATGAACAACGATATGGCGCCAGACAGCGTGTTCCGGGTGCGCGATGACGCAGACGGCTGTCTGACCATTCAGCAGCTGCCCTACTCCCTGGCCGAAGAGTCATAAGGTACGCGGGGGCCACCTGGCCCCCTGCGGTTTTACAGGGCCTCCCCGTTACTGGCGATAACCCCCTGATACCAGTAAAAACTTTTCTTGCGCGAGCGGGCCATATCCCCGGTGCCGTCATCGTGTTTATTCACATAGATAAAGCCGTAGCGCTTGCTGTACTGGCCGGTGGTAAAGGACACGCAGTCAATGCAGCCCCAGGGGGTGTAGCCCATCAGCGCGACCCCGTCGTGGGTGACAGCCTTGATCATCTCGGCAATATGGGCACGCAGGTAGTCAATGCGGTAATCATCATTGATGGTGCCGTCTGACTCCACCTTGTCACAGGCGCCGAAACCGTTCTCCACAATAAACAGCGGCTTCTGGTAGCGCTCATAGAGCTCGCACAGGGCGTAACGCAGGCCCACCGGATCGATCTGCCACCCCCAGTCTGAAGCCTTCACATAAGGGTTGGGCACACTGCCCTCAAAGCCAGAGATAGCGTCGCCGCTTCCTCCGCTGGCTTTCACCGCGCAGGTCATGTAATAGCTGAACCCCAGGAAATCACAGGTACCCTCGCGCAGGATCTGCTCATCACCGGGGGCCATATGAATATGAAAACCGCGGCGCTGCCACTCGTTAAGCACGTAGGAGGGGTAGTAACCACGCAGCTGAACATCCGTAAACAGGTAGCGCTCACGCATGGATTTTTGGGCAAACATCACGTCTTGCGGATCGCAGGAGAACGGATACAGCGCCACCATCGCCAGCATGCAGCCCACTTTCATTTCCGGGTTAATGCGCCGTGCCGCTTTCACCGCCAGGGCGCTGGCCACAAACTGGTGGTGCAGCACCTGGTACATGGTTTCTTCCGGGTTTTCGTGCTCCGTAAACACCACCCCGGAACAGCAGTAACCGAAAAGCGGTGCCCGCCAGTTGCGCTGGTTATTGATCTCGTTAAAGGTCATCCAGTATTTCACTTTATGGCAGTAGCGCTCAAACACCACCTCCGCGAAGCGGACAAAGCAGTCCACCACTTTGCGGCTGGTCCAGCCGCCATACTCCTGTACCAGATGCAGCGGCATTTCAAAGTGCGACAGGGTGATGACCGGTTCAATGTTGTACTTCAGCAGCTCATCAAACATATCATCATAAAACTTCAGCCCTGCTTCGTCCGGCTGCGGCTCATCCCCCTTCGGGAAGATGCGTGTCCAGGCAATGGAGGTGCGAAAACACTTAAACCCCATTTCGGCAAACAGTTTGATGTCTTCTTTGTAGCGGTGATAAAAATCCACCGCTTCATGGTTCGGGTAGTATTTGCCCGGCTCTACCCGGGGGGTTATCTCCCGGGGAACACCGTGGGCACCGCCGGTCAGCACGTCGCAGATACTCGGGCCTTTCCCCCCCTGATCCCAGCCACCTTCCACCTGGTGGGCAGCCACCGCGCCCCCCCATAAGAAGTCTTCTGGCAGCGTCAGTTTTTTCATCATCCGGCTCCTGGTGAGAATATTCAATATAAGATATCCGGAGTCTAACAAAGCAAAACAGAATGTCACGATATAACAAATTACCCGCCAGGTAATTTGTTACACCGAAAAAACACCCTGTTATTTATTGCCACTTCAGGCCGTTTTTTTAGCCAACTTCCGGCCCAGGGTCTCAAGAATATATATCACCGGGATTTGGGTTGTAATATCGTAAACGCCGCCCACCCGGGTTTGTGGAATATGCCAGGAGAGGTTAAAATCCGCCAGCTTCGCCAGCGCGGAATTATCGTGGCTGGTAATCGACAGCACTTTACAGTGGTGCAGGCTGAACTGGCTGGCAAAGCGCAGTATCTCCGGCGTTTCGCCTGAAACTGACAGCACAATAGCCAGCGCATTTTTCGCCATGTCGCTGGTCACCGGGAAATAGGGATCATCAATATGATTGCTGAATTTACCCACATTAGAAAAGAAGCGCGCACCATATTTTGCCAGGGCACCAGAGGTGCCTGCGCCAACAAAAATAACCCGCTCCGAATTTATTATTATATCGACGGCGTCATCCAGTAGCTTTTCGAATTCATCATTACTGATACTTTTAAAAAAGCGGATCATTTCGCTGGTGCCAAACGGGCTGTTCAGCGGTTCATCCTGCTCCAGATATAATTTAAAGCGGATACGAAACTCAGAGTAGCCATCACAGTGTAATTTGCGGCAAAAGCGCAGCACGGTGGTGGTCGATACCCCGGCGGCTTCTGCCAGCTCGCGAATGGTCATGTACATCACCTTATCGCGATTTTTCAGCACATAGTTATAAACCTGCATTTCCAGCCCGTTAAGGCTGGCAATGGCGGCGTGAGTAAACATCGTCACATCGGGTTCCCCTGTTATCGCCCGGGGCCGGTTTAGCGTAACCAGCCTTTGTCCCGGGCAAGATATAGTTGCTGCTCAACATAGTGCCAGAGCGCCGGGAGCGTTTCCCCCACATGGGCGTTGCGGGCCAGTACCTGCTCCAGGGCAATATTGTTTTCCCGCCAGCTTTGCCCTTCATTGTGCAGGTTCTGGATAACCGGTAACAGCCGGTCCAGCGCCTCCGCGAAGCGGGCATCCGGGGTGGTGCCTGCGTCGTACTCTTGCCAGAGCGCCAGAAAACGCGCCCCGGTCTCCTCTGGCAGCAGGCCGAAGATGCGCCGCGCGGCGGCCGCTTCCTGCTCTGCCACCGCCGCACGCCCCGCCAGATCGTAAACCAGCACATCCCCCACGTCGATTTCCACAATATCGTGCAGCAGTGCCATCTGCACGACCCGCCCGATATCGGTCCCCGGTGGGGCCCAGGGGGCCAGGCTGATGGCCGCCATAGCAAAATGCCAGCTGTGTTCAGCCGAGTTTTCATGGCGGCCATGATGTTGCAGGCGGGTGCGCCGGTTCACCAGTTTCAGGGCGTCCAGCTCAATTAAAAAACCCAGGGTTTGTTGCAGAGGATCGTTCTTCACCGTGGTGTCATCTCTCAGATTCAGAAGGTTACAAAAGAGGTTGCAGAGAAGTTATCACAGCCGGTTGCCGGACGGGTTACATCGGTTCACAATATTATTTTAGCTAACAGGTGTTCACTGGAATTATTCTCAGTTAGGCTAGTGAGCGTAATTTATGTTCCGGCTTTCCGGGGGGAGTACAATGATCCGCAAACCACTTATGGCACAAGGATATTCTCTTGCCGAGGAGATAGCCAACAGTGTCAGCCACGGTATCGGTCTGGTGTTCGGTATTGTCGGGCTGGTGTTATTACTGGTCCAGGCCGTGGACACTAACGCCGGGGCAACGGCTATCACCAGCTATAGTCTGTATGGCGGCAGCATGATCCTGCTGTTCCTCGCCTCCACCCTGTATCACGCGATCCCCCACCAGCGGGCGAAAGTGTGGCTGAAAAAATGCGACCACTGCGCAATTTACCTGCTGATCGCCGGGACCTACACCCCCTTTCTGCTGGTGGGGCTGGATTCGCCCCTCGCCAGGGGGCTGATGATCGTTATCTGGAGCCTGGCGCTACTGGGGATCCTGTTTAAGCTGACTATCGCCCACCGTTTTAAGGTGCTGTCGCTGGTGACCTATCTGGTCATGGGCTGGCTGTCGCTGATTGTGATTTATCAGCTGGCTATCAAGCTCTCAATTGGCGGGGTTACGCTGCTGGCGGCCGGTGGGGTGGTCTATTCCCTCGGGGTTATTTTTTATGTCTGCAAGCGCATTCCGTTTAATCACGCCATCTGGCACGGTTTTGTGCTGGGGGGCAGTGTCTGCCACTTTCTGGCGATTTATCTGTATGTCAGTTAATACCGGGGGCACAGCCCCCGGTGTCTATTTTCCCCCGGCCAGATCAATAATACTGCCTGTCACGTATGACGCTTTCTCACTCAGCAGCCAGACTATGGCTTCGGCCACTTCCTGTGGGTGGCCGCCACGCTGCATAGGCAGGCTGTGGCTGACCCGGTCAACCCGGCCTGGCTCACCGCCGCTGGCATGCATGTCAGTGTAAATAAATCCCGGCCGGACCCCATTCACCCGGATCCCACAGGCCGCCACTTCAAGCGAAAGGCCCACTGTCAGCGTATCCACTGCCCCTTTAGAGGCGGCATAATCCAGATATTCCCCCGCAGAGCCAAGCCGTGCCGCAGCCGATGACACATTCACAATCGCCCCACCTTGCCCCCCATGCCGGTGGGACATACGCTTCACCGCTTCACGGCAGCAGAGGAAATACCCGGTAACGTTCGTCGCCAGAACCTCACTAATCCGCCGGGCACTGAGTTGCTCAATCGTACATTGCCGGAACAGGATCCCGGCATTGTTCACCAGCGCGCTCAGGGGCTCTTCCTGCTTATCCAGGGCAGCAAATAGCGCCTCTACCTGCGTTTCATTGCTGATGTCCGCCTGCTGGCTGAATGCCCGCCCCCCTTTGCTGAGGATTTCGGCTACCACAGCTTCTGCTGCCGCATGGTTGTTCCGGTAATTCACCACCACGGTATAGCCCTCTCTGCCCAGTTGCAGTGCTGTCGCCTTCCCTATCCCCCGGCTGCCGCCAGTCACCAGTGCCAGAGCCATAATTCATATCCTCCTGTTGATGCGCATGGTCTTTTACTCTGGATGGATTCACCTTGCTTTGCCAGTTTTTAGGCTCCTGTTCACTAAACAAACACAGACCGGATCCAGGCTCCCCTCACCCGTGGAGTTGTGCGGCCAGCAGCGCAGCCCCCCGGGCGCCATTAAATGCCGAGGAGGAGGCCGCCATAAAGCGGACGCTGGCGCCAGGAAGCGGCTTGCGGACATACCGGCAAATCAGCGCTGTCAGCCGCTCCCGGGGGAACCCCGCCATATCCATCACCCCGCCTCCCAGTACCACCACATCCGGATCAAACAGATTAATCGCCGTGGCAATCCCCTGCGCGCCGCGTAACAGCATCTGGCGGACTTCCGGCTCCTGCGTTGCGTGAAGGAATAACTCACCCAGCGCATACTGACGCGGCACCTGCTGATACCACTGGCGCAGCGCCCGCCCGGAGCATAAGGTTTCCAGGCACCCCGGATTGCCGCAGGTACATGTCAGTTGCGGATCCCCCAGCGGAATATGGCCCAGCTCACCCGCCGCACCGTGTGCCCCCAGCCAGGGCCCACCGTTCAGCCAGACAGCAAACCCCATACCGGTGCCCAGGTAAGCCCCCAGTACCACCTGGTCTTCAAGGTGATTTTCCGCCACGTCCCAGCGCAGCTGCAGGTTCACATCCCGGGAGAAGGCCACCGGGCAACCCAGCGTCTGCTCAAGCGCCCCGGCCAGCCCCAGAAAGGAAGAGGCGCCCAGCGCCAGGTTCGGTGCGGAAAGCACACGTCGCCGGTCCCGGGCGACCAGGGCGGGAAACCCCACCACCAGCCCGGTACAGCGGGCCTCCTGGCGTATGATTTCCGGCGCAAGAACGCCCGTGATCCCTGCACAAATTCCCCGCTGAATCACCGCCTCAGTGAGCTGTTTGCTGCGAAAGAGCAGCTCGCCCTCAGAGTTATGCAGGCAAAAACGGATATGGGTCGCCCCCATATCCACCCCGGCCACCACCCTATGAGGCGAACGCATTGTGCAGCCCCTGTTGCGCCTGGTTGATTTCCGCCACCATCTCCCCCCAGGCCTGGCTGAGATCCGCACTGCGGTTAAACAGCCCCGAAGAGCCGACAATCAGCACATCGGCCCCGGCATCAATCAGCAGCCGCCAGGTGGCAGTATTGCAGGAGCCATCCACTTCAATATCAAAAGCCAGCCCCTCCCTTGCGCGCCAGTGTTTAAGCTCCGTGATTTTGCTGAGCATCTCCCGGATAAACGGCTGCCCGGCAAAACCGGGATCCACCGTCATCACGGTCACCTTATCCGCGTGGTGCAGGTAATATTTCATCGTGTCGGGGGCGGTTTCCGGGTTAATAATCAGCCCCACTTTCATGCCCCGGCGGCGTATTTCCGCCATCAGCCGGAAGGCCTGACCGTTGAGCGTTTCCGGGTGCAGGGTCAGCATACTGGCCCCGGCCTCTGCCAGCGGCGCAATATAATCCTGAGGGCGGGTAACCATAAGGTGGCAGTCCAGCGGAATGGTAGCCAGCTTACTGACCTGGCCGACAAAAAACGGGGATAAGGTCAGATTAGGGACAAAATGCCCGTCCATAATATCGAGATGAAAATAGTCCGCGTGGCGGTCCAGAAACGTAATCTGCTCTTTAAACGCCGCCAGATCCATACACATCAGAGAGGGCGAAATTTTCATATTCACTCCTGTATTGGCAATGTTATTTACTGATTAATCTGTCCAGCGCCACGGCGGCAATAATCAGCCCGCCCATCACCACCAGCTGGTAATAGGTCTGCACCTGTAAAATATTCAGGCCATTATTAATGGTGCCGATAATCAGACCGCCTATCACCACCGAGAAAATCCGCCCCTTACCGCCAAAGAAGCTGGTGCCGCCGATAATCGCACTGGCGATGGCGTAAGTTTCAAACCCCATACCCGCCAGCGGCTCCGCCGCCCCCAGGCGCGCGGTCGACACTACCCCCGCAAGCCCGGCGCAGATACCGGAAATCACGAACACCACCAGCATGTGAAATTTCACATCAATACCGGAGTAAAAGGCGGATGATTTATTACCGCCCAGGGCGTAGATATTGCGCCCCAGCCGGGTCCAGGTGGTCAGAAACCACAGTAGCCCGGCCACCAGCAGGGCGAAAATAACCGGCACCGGGATCCCCAGCACGCTGGCGGCAAAGAAATTCACAAACCCGAAGGAGAAGCCATACACGGAGCTGGCGTCTGAAATAACCAGCGTGACACCGCGGAAAATCGCATTCGTGCCGAGGGTGATAATAAACGGGTGCAGCCCGGTCCAGTTCACCAGGCAGCCGTTGATCGCCCCCAGCGCGCCCCCCACCAGTACCCCACCCACCAGGGCGGCGAGTAGCGGATCCCAGCCCGCCAGCATCAGTTTGGCGGTCACCATGCCCGAAAGCGCCAGAATCGCCCCCACGGACAGGTCAATCCCCGCCACCAGGATGGCAAAAAACTCCCCCATGCCTATCAGCACCGTTACCGCGCTTTGTACCAGGATCTGGGTAAGGTTATTGCTGGTCAGAAAATAGGCCGGTGACAGGCTGGCGAAAATGGTCACGATAATCGCCAGAATAAAAAAGGTGCCGTACTGCTCCCAGAAGCGGGCAAAATTAAACCCGGGGGAGCGCTGTTTTACGCTTGTGGCAGAGCCCATACCATGATCTCCTCTTCGCTGATATCCGGATGATTTTCCAGGGTTTGAGTCAGTTGACCGGCGCAGAAAACGGCGATGCGATCGCACACCGCGATGAGCTCTGGCAGCTCCGAAGAGACCATCAGAATCACTTTCCCGTCATCCGCCAGCTGGCGCATCACCCGGTAGATTTCCGCTTTGGCCCCCACATCAATGCCCCGGGTGGGTTCGTCAAAAATAAGCACCTGCGGGCGGCAACACAGCCATTTGGAAATCAGCACCTTTTGCTGGTTTCCCCCGGAAAGTTCGCCAATATTCTGCTCCACACTCTGGCACTTCAGCCCCAGCAACTGGCGCTGGTGCTGTGCCTGCTCCCGCTCGGCCTTGCGGTTAATCAGCCCCAGGGCACCTTTGTAGCCCCCCTGCTTCAGGCTGTGGCTGATGGCCATATTCTGGGCGATGGAAAAATTGGCGAAGAACCCGGTTTCCCGGCGGTTTTCGGTGATATAGGCCATGCCTTTTTTCAGGGCGTCCAGCGGCGATCGCGGGGTGATGGTCTCACCGTACAGGCGGATCTCACCGGCGCTGCGCGGTTCGACCCCAAACAGGCAGTTCATCAGCTCGGTGCGCCCGGCCCCCACCAGCCCGGCAAACCCGAGGATCTCGCCGCGCCGCACGCTGAACGAAATATTGCGCACCCGCTTCCCGTCGCGGCTGGTCACCTGGCGGACATCCAGGGCGATGGGGGCGGTGTCATCCCCTTGCGGGGAGCGAGCCCGGCGTAACTGCACCTCCCGGCCCACCATCAGGCGCACTATTTCGCGGTTACTGATCTGCGCCGTCAGGCCGCTGCACACGGTGTGGCCGTCTTTCATTACCGTGTAGCGATCGCAGATGCGCCGGATCTCTGCCAGCTTGTGGGAGATATACACCATGGCGGTGCCCTCGCTGCGTAGCCGCTGCATAATCAGGAACAGGGAGTCCACCTCTTTGCTGGTTAATGAGGAGGTGGGCTCATCCATAATAATGACCCGGGCGTCGAGCATCAGCGCTTTGGCAATTTCCAGCATCTGCTTATGGCCGATAGCCAGATTGGCGACTTTTTCATCCAGCGGCACTTTTAGCCCGACACGTAATAGCATCATGGCGGCGCGGCGGCGCATTTCCGGCCAGTCAATGATTTTTATTCCCCAGCGGGTTCGCATCAGGTGGCGGCCAATATACAGATTCTCCAGAACGCTTAATTCATCAATAACGCTCAGCTCCTGGTAAATAATCCCGATACCCAGCCCGGCGGCCTGCTTATGATCCAGCTTGTGGTAATCCGTATTATTCACCGTAATAACGCCCCGGGTGGGGGAGTAAATACCGGATAATATTTTCATCAGGGTCGATTTCCCGGCGCCATTTTCCCCGAGTAATGCGTGGATCTCGCCAGGGTAAATATCAATATCGACCGCGGTTAATGCGTGAACCGGACCAAAAGACTTACCGATCCCCGCCATCGTAATATAAGGCGTGGTCATAACGAGCCTCTGTTACGGGCAGGCTTCGCTGCCCGGTGGTGTGGAGGGTGTATCAGCCGTTAGCGGCATCCCGGGTGATCAGTAACGAATCCACCAGCGTAAAGACCGGTGGCTGATCCGGGGCGATAACCTTGCCGTTACGGGCGGCCTCTACCAGCAGTTTGAGCCCCGTGGCGCCGATATCCTGCGGGTTCTGGGCCACGGTGGCCGTCATCATGCCGGAGGCGACCATCTTGCGGGCCTCGGGGATGCCGTCTGTCCCTACCACCAGGATTTCCCCGGTTTTACCCGCATTGGCTACGGCCTGGGCCACCCCCATTGCCATGGTGTCGTTAGCGCAGTAAAAGGCTTTAAGATCCGGGTTGCGCTGCAACACATTGGTGGCTACATCCAGCGCTTTTATCCGATCCCAGTCGGCAGGCTGGCTGGCCACCAGTTGTACCTGCGGGGCGTTGCCAAATGCACCGCTGGCACCGGTGCGCCGGGCCTCGCCCGAGGCATTCCCCGCCTTCCCTTCAATAATCGCCACCTGCCCGCCTGCTTCACCCAGTGCATTAATAATATATTCCGCCCCCTTTGCGCCCACGGCCACATTATCTGTTGTGACGAAGCCTTCAATATTGCCGCCCGCTTTGGTGAGATTATCCAGGTCAATTTTTTCATCCAGATTGACCAGATAAATGCCGTTTTTCCACGCCCGGGCGACCGGAATAACCAGATTCACGGCGGATAGCGGCGCAAAGGCGATGCCTTTATATTTTTTATTAATTAAATCCTCAAAGAGCTGGAGCTGGGACTGAAAATCCCCCTCCGACGGTGAGGCAAATATATCGACACTGACGCCAAGTTTTCTGGCCTCATCCTCAATGCCCTTTTTCATATCCACCCAGAATGGGTTAGACAGGGTTTTTAAAACAATCGCGTAATCAGAGGCGGCCAGGGCACAGGCAGAAAACAGCAGGCCCACAGCAGCAGCGCTGAAATATTTCAGATATTTATTCATCATATTTTTCTCACTATCAGAGTGTTGGCTTCAGGTGTCGTGAACCCCACCTTCGTGAGGTGTCTGCGGTTATTTCCTCATGTTGTTTAGCGCAATGAGCCCGCGGCAAACCACGCGCCAATTGCCGCCGTTTTTTGCATATTGCGGTTGGCCCGGGCCACATCCTGCTGCGCGACCGCCACAAACAAGGCATCCAGTAGCGTGAGCTGCAGGATCCTGGCCGAGGCATTACGCCCCAGTAGCGGGGTATCCGGGGCCGGTGAGCAGATAATAAAATCCGCCAGTTGCGCAATCGGCGAGTGGTGGCTGTGGGTAATGCAGATAATCTGCGCCCCGTTTTGTTTTGCCAGCCGGACAGCCGCCTCAATATCGCTGGTGTGGCCGGAGTGTGTCACCACCAGTACCACATCCCCGGGTTGCAGTAAGGCGGCCGACATCGCCATCAGGTGCGCGTCACTATAAGTCTGGCAGCGCACCCCAATGCGCAGGAATTTGTGCCGCACATCGGCACAGATTGCATTCGAGCCCCCCGCGCCATACAGATCCCGCTGTTGTGCCTGCCAGAAGCAGCGCGCTGCCCGGCGGATCTCCTCGGCATTGACGATGGACTGCCCTTCAATAATGGTGCGCAGGCTGCTGTTAAACACCTTGTTGACCACATCCTGGGGCTCTTCATCAAATGCCAGC